>DATCBU010000113.1:0-69846 GCA_036511675.1 Acidimicrobiales bacterium
AAAAAGGCGTGCTGATCGGGCTTCTGGTCGGTGAGGGCCATTTTGGTGGAGATGGCCGACAGCCGCAGGTGACCCTCCGTATGCATACCAGGCACGAATCCATCTTCCACTGGTTGGAGCGGACGTTCCCCGGGGGCAGGCTCTACGGGCCCTACCACCATGGGGGCCGCCACTACTTCCAATGGATGGCCCGGGGCTCCTACCTGCGGGATCATCTGTTGCCGATGCTGGAGGCCGGGCTGTCACCCGAGCTCGACGCCCCCAGCCTGGAACGGTTCGTGGAGATGAAGCAGCGCTACTCCAGCCGACTGCGGACGGCGGTGCCCGAGGCGGATCCCGATCCGGGCTGAGCCCCCGCCGGCAAGCCCCGGGAGGGGAAGATCGCGCGAAAACACCGGAGATTCGCCTCGCGACTATTGACCCCGGGTTCGCAGATGGCGAGGATGGGGGACCGTGAGCCACAACCGTTTGGAGGGCTGACCGTGCGCGTCCGCATTCGGGGCAGGGACCAGCGGCCTGAGCAGGGAAAACATTGGCCAGAGGAGCCTCAGGAGACACCCCAGCCACAGGGCGGGGAAGCCGGCTCCCAGATCGTCGAAACCCAGATCGTCGAAACACAGCCGACCGCCGCCGAGCCTCCGGCACCGGACGTCTCGGAGGACCCGATCACGGTGGCCGACGAGATGTACGAGGACGTGACCGCTCCCGAAGTCGAGGTGGCCGACACCCCCCGACCCCCGGGGAAGAAGGCCCAGCGGGCGGCGGTGGACTGGTCGGACGTACCTGAACCCGAGCCCGATGCCGATACGGCCTATATCCCCCGCCCCGTGCCCCGCATCATGGCCGTGGCCAACCAGAAGGGTGGGGTGGGGAAGACGACCACTGCGGTCAACCTCGGTGCGGGTCTGGCCGAGATCGGCTTCCGGGTTCTGGTGGTGGACCTCGACCCCCAGGGTAACGCCACCACCGGCCTCGGGATTGACGGTCGGTCCTTCGAGCTGTCGATGTACGACGTCCTCATGCGCGATTCCAAGCTCGAGGACGCCATCGAGCCCACCAGCATGAAGAACCTCTTCGTGGCGCCCGCCACCATCGACCTGGCCGGGGCCGAGATCGAGCTCGTGCCCACCTTCAGCCGGGAGCTCAAGCTGCGCCGGGCCCTCGAGACCGTGATCGACGACTTCGACTACATCCTGATCGACTGTCCCCCGTCGCTGGGCCTCATCACCGTCAACGGCCTCGCCGCCGCCGACGAGGTCCTCGTCCCCATCCAGTGCGAGTACTACGCCCTCGAGGGTCTGGGCCAGCTCCTGCGCAACGTTCATCTGGTGCAGGCCAACCTCAACGAGAAGCTGGACGTGTCCACCATCGTGCTCACCATGTACGACGCCAGGACGAAGCTGGCCGAGCAGGTGGCGGACGAAGTCCGGCTCCACTTCGGCAACAAGGTCTGTCGGAACGTGATTCCACGGACGGTGCGCATTTCCGAGGCACCGTCATTCGGTCAACCCATCACGACGTTCGATCCCACCTCGCGTGGGGCGATCGCGTACCGGGAGCTAGCCAAGGAGGTCAGCGGTGGCGCGTCGTAGCGGACTGGGCAAGGGTTTGGGGGCACTGATCCCGACCGAGGCCCGGGATCGAGACTCGGCGCTCCGGGTGGTGCCGATGACCAGCATCAAGCCCAACCCCCTGCAGCCTCGGACCCGGTTCGACGAGGAGGCCATGTCCAGCCTTGCGTCCTCGATCCGCGAGGTCGGGATCCTCCAGCCCATTCTGGTCCGGGAGATCGACGAGGACGAGTACGAGCTCATCGCCGGCGAGCGCCGGTGGAGAGCGGCCCGGCGGGCCGGGCTGCAGACCATGCCGGTGCTGGTCCAGAGCGTCTCCGACGTGCACAGCCTCGAGCAGGCCCTGGTGGAGAACCTCCATCGCGAGGACCTGAACCCGCTCGAGGAGGCCGGAGCCTTCCAACAGCTCGTGGACGAGTTCGGCTACACCCACGAGCAGGTGGCGTCGCGGGTGGGCAAGAGCAGGACGGCGGTGACCAACACCCTGCGACTTCTCCAGCTCCCTGCCGGTGTGCAGCGGGCCCTGGCCGATGGTGCCATCTCGGCCGGGCACGCCCGGGCTCTGCTCGGGACCCCGGACCGGAGCTTTCAAGAGGACCTGGCCAAGCGGATCGTGGCCGAAGGCCTGACCGTCCGGGCCGTCGAGGAGGGCGTGCGCCAGCACGGCTCGGGGACCGAGCCCGGTGGTGAGGCGGCCGAGAACGGGAGCCTGGTCGTGCCCGTCTCCCCCGCATCTGACGCCGTGAAGACCGGGCCCGGGGTTCCCGCCGTGCGCCGCCGGCTTCCCGCGCCGGGTGTGCTCGAGCTCGAGGACCTGCTCTCCAATCACCTCAACACCCGGGTCAAGGTCGAGATGGGGGCCAAACGAGGGCGGGTCGTGATCGATTTCGCCACCCTGGAGGACCTCGAGCGCATCTACAAGCTCATGGTGGGGGCCGTCATCGCCTAGGTACGGGCCACCTCCCCGAGGGTATCCCACAGGCGGTGGTGCAATTCGGGAAAAGCCCGCGTCTACCAGGGCTTTCTCACGGAGTGTGGTGTCCTAACCCTCGATGGGATGTCCAGCCTCATCCACACCCTGTGCATGAGGCTGTGGAAATCCTCCCCGATCAGATGAGGCTGAGAGTTGGCGGGGTCAGGCCTGCTTCGCTCGAGGGGACATCGAGACTTGCCCCACCACGGCTCGACAACCAGCGACAGCTTCAGTCGACGGGGGTGGCCGCCCAGGCCACGAGTGCCCTGACCAGAGCCTCGGCCAGGGCTCCGGCGTGGCGCACCACGATGGCGGGTGGGCCCACCTCGCACACCACGGCTGGCATGCGGGTCTCTCGCAGCACGGCCAGGGTCATGCCCTGGACCCCGTCGGCGGGGACGCCCAGTGCCGCCGCGGCCAGGGCGTGGATGAGCTCGGCCAGGCGACGCCCGCCCGCCGACTCGTATCGATACCCCGAATAGTAGGCAGTCGTGCACCCTGTGCGGTTAGGATCGAGCCGCAGGCCCAGATAGACGTCGGCGCCGGCGGCATTGGCCGCCGCCGCTCTCGTGGAACCGTCAGGGTGCAGCAGAGGGATGACCTGGGCGCCGGTGGCCACCAGCGGCCGTCTCACCGCCGCCACCAGGGCGTCGAGGCCGCCTTCCTCGCCGATGGCGATGCGGCGCCCGAGCAGCGTGCGCGGCGCCCGGCGCAGCCGGTCCCGGTCGCGGACCGTGCTCACGAGCTCGGGATCACCGTGGCGCGGCGCCACCCGACGCAGCTCGCGGAAGGTGGAGGCCCCCAGGATGCCGTCGATCGGCAGACCGGTATTGCGCTGGAAGTCGGCCAGGGCCTGGGAGCTGAGCTCGCCGAAGATGCCGTCCACGCGGCCGGTGTCGAACCCGAGGGCCGACAGGCGTCGTTGCAGGTCAGCGACGTCGTCACCGCGCAACATGGGTCGGCGGAGATACAAGAAGCGGTCTCCCAGGCGAAGCCCGGCCTCGACTAGGGCGGCCCAGGTCTGGGGACCGCACATGCCGTCGACGCGCAGGCCCCGGCGGTACTGGAAACCCTCCACCGCAGCTTTTGTCCCCACGCCGAAGACCCCCTCGGCGTCGGGGGCGGTGGGCAACTCGACCTGGGTCAGCCGCCGTTGCAGGTCAGCGACAGCCTCACCCTTGTCGCCCGAGACGAGCGGGAGGCTGTCGCCCGGCTCTACAGGTACGCCTGCAGCTCCTGGAGGAGCTGCGCCTTGCCCCGGGCGCCGATGATCCGCTCCACGGGCTCCCCGTCCTTGAACAGCATCAGGGTCGGGATGCTCATCACCTCGTACCGGCGTGTCACGTCCAGGTTCTCGTCGATGTTGAGCTTGGCGATCGAGATCTTGCCCTTGTGCTCGGCCGAGATCTCCTCGAGGACGGGGGCGATCATCTTGCACGGGCCACACCACTCGGCCCAGAAGTCCACCAGCACCGGGATGTCGGCGGCCTTGACATGCTCGTCAAACGTAGCGTCGCTCAGCGCGGTGATCCCCTCGCTCATGAAACGGTCCTCCTCCGGCACCTGGTCAGGTGCAGTTTTCTCGAACGTACTGGAAACACCTCGGCTCGGTCCCGCATTCCCGGAAGGGAGGTGTCAGGCCTCGCCCAGGGCCTCGAGCCACCGCTCGGCGTCGAGAGCGGCCATGCAGCCGGTCCCCGCCGCCGTAATGGCCTGGCGGTAGATGTGGTCCTGGACGTCCCCGCACGCGAACACGCCGTCGACGTTGGTGCGGGTGCCGAGGGACGTCTTGATGTAGCCGTTCTCGTCCATGTCGAGCTCGCCCTCGAACACCGCGGTGTTGGGCACGTGCCCGATGGCCACGAACACACCGCTGGCGTCGAGGGTGGATTGCTCGTTGGTGACGGTGTTGGTGAGGGCCACCCCGCTCACCTTGCCGTCCCCGAGCACCTCGGTGACGACGGTGTCCCACAGGAACTCGATCTTGTCGTTGGCAAAGGCCCGGTCCTGCATGATCTTCGAGGCCCGCAGCTCCTTGCGCCGGTGGACGACGGTCACGCTGTCGCCGAAGCGCGTCAGGAACAACGCCTCTTCGAGGGCCGAGTCGCCCCCGCCCACCACCACGATCTTCTGGTCACGGAAGAAGAACCCGTCACAGGTGGCGCACGTCGACACCCCGTGCCCGAGCAGGCGCGCCTCGCCGGGGACGCCCAGCATGATGGCCCGGGCTCCGGTGGCCACGATCAGCACCTCGGCCAGGACGTCGGGCTCGCCGTCGGTCGAGTGGGTCCAGATCCGGAAGGGCCGGGACGAAAAGTCGACGCGCACGGCCTTGCGGGTCAGGAATTCCGCCCCGAAGCGCGCCGCCTGGTCGCGGAACCGGGTCATCAGGTCGGGTCCCAGGACCCCGTCGACGAAACCGGGATAGTTCTCCACCTCGGTGGTGAGCATGAGCTGGCCACCGGGCTGGTCGCCCGTGGACGACGGCTCTCCCTCGATCACGAAGGGCAGCAGATTGGCGCGTGCGGTGTAGATCGCCGCGGTGAGCCCCGCCGGGCCCGACCCGAGGATGACGACCTGGTGGCGGTCGGGCACCTCAGGCTTCCTCGGCACCCCGGGCGCTCCGCTTCGACCAGGCGAAGGCACCCCCGATGACCAGGAGCCCACCGAGCACGGCGTCCGAGGCCCACACCCGGCCCCCGAAGGCGTAGACGTCGAGCAGCCGCACCACGGCGATGGCCATGACCACGCTCACGACGAGCGCCATCACGGCGACGATGATCCCGAACACGAGGCCCCGGGCCACGAGGATCAGCGGTCGGACCACCCGGTCCTGGACGGCCTCGACCACGTCCTCGATGGTGTCGGCCACCTTGGCGGGCCAGTCGGCCTGCGACAGGGCCGGCCCCGACGCGCTGGGCCCCGACGACGCGCCGGGAGCAGCAGATCGGTTCGCGGCCTGGTCTTCCATGGGGGGGAGATTAGTCGCCGGGCCTGCGCAGTCCGCTTGACGCTTTGGTGATTCAGCGCGCCTTGGTGATGAAGCACACCCCGACCGACCCCGGCCCGGTGTGGCTGCCGACGACGGGGCCGAGCTCGCCGATGACGAGCTCGTGCTCGGTGGTGGCCTTGCGCAGCATGTCCAGCACGAGGTCGAAATCCGGGGCCACGCCGTTGGTGGCGGCCAGGCGGTCGAGCGGGCCCAACTCGATGGCCTTGTTGGCCAGGTACTGCAGCGACCGCGACCGGGTGCGCTGCTTGGACTCGACCTCCACCACCCCGTCGCGCACCTCGATCACGGGCTTGATCGACAGCAGCGAGCCCACCAGCTTGGCGGCACCGCCGATCCGCCCACCCCGTCGCAGGTAGTCGAGGCTGTCCACCACGCCGTAGACGTGGGTGCGGCCCTTCATGTCCTCGAGGGCGGCGACGATGTCGTCGAGGGCGGCCCCGCTCGCCGCCATGTCGGCGGCGGCCAGGGCCAGGAGCCCCTGGCCGCCGGTCACGCTCTGGGTGTCGACGACCCGCACCGGGATGCGGTCGGCCACGGTCTCCGCCGCGGTCACCGCCGACTGGTAGGTGGCCGACAGGCCTGACGAGATCGTGGCGCACACCACGCCGCTGCACCCGGCGTCGTGCGCTTCGAGGAACGCCTGCTGGAAGGCACCCGGAGACGGCGCCGCGGTGGCGGGCATGTCGGGCCCGGTGATGACACGGTCCCAGAACTCCTTGCCCGACAGCTCGTCGCGGTCGACGAGCTCTTCTGCACCGAAGCGGATCGTGAGCGGGACGACCCGCACGTCGCGCTCCTCGGTCGTCGTCGTCGACAGGTCGCAGGCGCTGTCGGTGACGACCTGGATGCTCGCCATCAGTCCTCCTCGTTCACGGCGTTGCCGACTGGTGCCCGGTGGATTGCACGGTGGGGCATCCGAGAGTCTGCTACAGCCCGGCGTCACCGCGAGGCGACCCGCCCGTTTCGGGGGCCCGGGTGGGCCCGAGGCGGCCCGGTCGCAGGGGCGGACGGCCCGCGGGCGGGAGAGGCGCGGGCCGCGGTGGCGCACCCGATCGGCGTCGGGACGCGCTCTTGGGGGCAGGAGGCCGCGGGCCCTGTGGAGGCCGGGGGCCACGGGGCGGCCGCCCGCCTGGATCGGGTGGGTACGTCCCCGGCGGGCCGTCCCCGCGCTGGCGCGCGGCGCGCCGTCGGCGTCGTCCCAGCTCGGCGAGGCCGCCACCGGCGAGCACGTAGGCCGCCCCACCCGCCATCGAGCCCAGCGCCACCCGGGCCAGGAGGATGGGAGTGGACTCGGATCCCGACACGTTGCTGCCCAGGACGGTCCCCACCACCAGGGCGGCGGTCGCCAACAAGACGTGCCCGAGCGGCCGGCCCAGGACATCGCCGGCGAGCCCCTGGAAGCGGGCCCGCACATAGGCGAGCGAGACCACGGCGGCGGCGGTGTAGGCGAGGCTGATCGACAGCGCGATGCCGCGCACCCCGAAGTGCCCGGCCAGAGCCACCGCCAGGACGATGTTGACGCCGTTCTCGAAGGCGTAAAGCCAGAACGCCGAGCGCAGGTCCTGCACGCTCTGCAGCACCCGCACGGCGTAAAGAAAGACGCAGAACCCCGGGAGCCCGAGGGCCAACATGGCCAGGGACTCGGCCGTGGCGGTGGTGTTGTGGGCGGCGCCGTGGCCTGCGACCAGCGCCACCAGCGGTCGGGCCAGGATGAGCTCGGCGGCGGCGGCGGGGATGACGATGGCGAGCATGGCGCGCAGCCCCGTGCCCATGCGGCGCCGGAACGCCACGAGATCGCCCTGGGCCCAGCGCGCCGCGAGTTCGGGGGCGGTGGCGCTCATGATGGACACGGCCACCACGCCGTAGGGCAGCTGGAAGAAGATGTAGGCATAGGTGTAGGCCGAGACCGCCCCCGGGCCCACCTTCTCCGACAACGCCAGGACCACCACCAGTGCGGCCTGGTTGGCCAGCACCAGGCCGAAGGTCCACCCCGACAACCGGAGGATGGTCCGCACCGCCTCGTGCCGGAAGTCCGGTCGCCAGTGCAGCTCGAGGCCCGCCCGCCGCAGGCTCGGGATCATGAGCCCGGCCTGGGCCACGACCCCGGCCGTGGTCCCCAGGCCCAGGAGCAGCAACTGGCCCCGGTGGGCCGCCACCCCGGCCAGCGAGGCGTGGCGCACCGTGGTGCCGAAGATGAGCAGCACGGCGATGAGCACCACGTTGTTGGCGACGGGGGTGAACATGGGCGCCCCGAACTTCCGCCTGGCGTTGAGCAGGGCCGTGCCCACGCTGATGAACCCGTAACAGGTCAACTGCGGCACGAACAGGAACAGCAGGTCCTTGGCCACGGCCCTGCTCTGGGCGGCCTCGACGCCGTGGTTGAGCGACGTGGTGGCGTCGACGATGAACGGGACCGCCAGGAGGAACAGGAGTGACGCCGCCGCGATCACGATCATTGTGACACTCACCACCGCCGAGATGGCGTCCCAGGCCTCGTCGTCGGCGCGTGCGGTCAGGCGCTGCACGAACACGGGCACGAACGTGGCCGACAGGACCCCCCCGAGCACGATGTCGTGCACGATGTTGGGCATCGTGTTGGCGAGGTTGTAGGAGTCGGCCAGGTTCAGGGTGCCCAACGCGTACGTGAGGGCGAAGATGCGCAACACCCCCGTGGCGCGCGACAACGTCGTCCCCACCGCCATGACGGCCGTGGCCCGACGCAGCCCGGTCCCTTCCTGGGCTCCGGTCACCGGCGCCAAGGCGGCCCCGGTTTCGGAAGTGTCGGTGCCCGGAGTCACGGCGTCCACGGCCGGGTCCTGCGGCTCCTCTCCATCGGGCCCGTCCCCGTCCGACCCCTCGGGCTCTGGCTCTGACTCCGGTTCCTCTGGCTCCGCTCCCTCTGGCTCCGCTCCCTCTGGCTCTTCGGGCCCGAAACCCTCGGGCTCCCCATCCTCGAGCGGCAGGTCCTCGAAAGGCAGGTCCCCGGGCGGCAGGTCGTCGGGGGGGTCGGTCACGGTGTTTCCTTGGCCGGGGACACGGTGTGTGCCCCCCGGCGGAACTTGCCCCGCCACAGGGTGCGCCCCCACCAGAAGAACAGGACGATGACCGCCCCCACCGACAGGGCGATGGCCACGGCCGAGGTCGAGAGTGAGCGCACCGTGAGCTGGCCGTTGGCCAACACGAGGTTCCCCTCGGGGCTCTTGAGCGCCACGGCGATCTGGAAGTCCCCCGAGGCCCGCGACGACATGTTCACGTACACGGCGTTGGTGGCGTGGTCGAGTGTGCACAGTGCCGAGAAACTGGAACCCCCGGCCGAGCTCCGCACCTCGGGGGCCTTGCAGATGGCGCCGGCCACCGGGGTGTGGGCCATCGGGAACCGCAGCTTGTCGCTCGTGAGCTGCACCACCACGGTGACGGGGTACGAGGTGTTGCGCAGCAGCGTGATGGGCACGCTGGCGGTGCCGGCGGTGAGTCGGATGGTGTCGGTCCGCACCGTCAAGCCGTGCAGGTGCGAATTGAGTGCGGCCTCGAACCCGACCAGCGCCGCCTGCTGCGCACGAGCGGACAACAGGCTCGACTCCGCCGCCAGGAGCAGGCCGTCGGTCGACTGCGCCACCGTGGTTCCCGCCGCGCTGGCCCCGACGGCGCTGGTGAAGCCCTGCTGGCGGGCCCGGGCGCCGTGCACGGCGCGCGTGGACACGGTCACCGTCGTCGTCGGCGTCAGGAGGTGTCGCGCCGTCGCTTCGCGGTCCGCGCCCACCGGAACCTGGGCGAAGAGCTCGTCGAGGGTCACCGGCTGGATGATGGAGTCGCCTTCGAGGTCCGAGAGAAGCGTGGACACGAAGGTGGCGCCCGGCGCCCACGCCGCGGGGGCGACCGCCACGACCCCGCGCGGCGCTGGGGTGCCGCCCGGCCCCAGGAGGTTGGGTGCCTCGTAGTAGACGAGCGAGGCCTCGGCCACCAGCTGCACGGCGTTGAGCGTGGTGTCGGCTCCCCTGGCCGCGACCAGGCGGGCTCCGAGCCCGGCGTCCGACACCATCGCCGTGGGGGCGCCCGCGGTCGACCCCGATACCGGGGACAGGGTGAAGGGCTGGCTCACCGTGAGGGGGCCCGTGGGGCCCGACACCGTGCCCGGTGGCACCACCAGGTGCGCGTAGTCGGGCACCAGCTGGTCGACGGCGGTCTGGTCGAGCGCGGTCCGGGCCACCCACGTGCCCTTGGTGGCGTGGACCCCGACACTGGGTGATGCCAGCACCTCGGCGCCGCGCCGCAGCTGCGCCCGCAGCTCGCCCGCCAGTCCGCCGCCGGCCAGGGCGCCGGCGTCGACGGGGACGTAGGGCCCCGCCAGGGTCTGAGGCGTCGTGGATGCCGACAGCGAGGCGACCTCGGAGACGGTGTGGGCGTGCCCCGTGTGGGCGAGATGGTCCAGCGTGCCCGCATCGGGCTCCAGCGTGACCGGCACCGTGGGCGATCCCTCGACGGCACCGAGCACTCCCTCCAGGGTGCGCAGCGCAGTGGGGCTGGGTGCAGCGACGTGGCCGCCCCCGTCGGCGGTGGGCGGGGCCAGCCCGAGCGGGACCACCAGCGCCAACCGCAGCGGTTGACTGGTCGACGCCGGGTCGTTGTACACGAGATAGGTGACGAGCTGCGCGGCGGCGGTCCCCGGCCCCGGGCCGTCGGGGTCGGTGAGGGTGACCCGGACCGGGTAGACATCGGCGCAGCTTCCGGGCTGGCATCCGAGATCCGCCGTCCAGTCCCCCGTTCCCGTGGGGGTGCTGTCACCGTCGACGGGGATGGTGACGTTGGTCACCCCCGAGGTGGTGCTGAGCCCGGTCAGGGGGATCGAAGGCGACTGCGCCGCCACCGAGCCCAGCGAACGGCCGGTGAGCGTCTCGTCGAAGGCCGAGCGCGTCGTGATCGGGCGGTACACGGTGAACGTGAGCTTCAGCGCGGCGCGCGGAGAGCTGCTCCGGATGCGCAGTCCCATGGTGAGGTCCTGGTTCGGGAGGTTGGGCCCCACCCACGGTGACTGGCGCACGAGGGTGATGTGGTCGGCTCGGCGGGTCGCCGCCATTGCCGCGGGCGCGGCCAGTCCGGGCAGGAATCCGGCCAGGAGCGTGACGGTGCACACCGCCGCCGCTGCCGCGCTCAGGAGGGTGGCACCCACCCGACGTGACGTTCGGTATCGGGAGTCCGGTGCCTGCGAATCGGGAGTGCGGTCACCGCCGCGTGCGGGGGCGATGCTCGCCTCGGTCCGGTCCACCTCGGCGTCGCAGCCTAGGCGAGTGCCGGCCGCGACCCGGGCCCAGCGCCACCCTGGCCCCGTGCCACCGCCCTAGATGCCGAAACCGGCGGCGCGCACCGCGGCCACGGCCTCGCCAGGGCCTCCGAGCTCCACATGGGCGGCGTCGCCGCGCCCGGAGAGGAACAGCACGATCTCGGCCGCGTTCCCGGTCAACGTGGCCACGGGGGTCCCGGGTCGGGCGTGGATCACCTCACCGTCGGGCCTGATGAGATCGATCCCCGTGGTCTTGACCGCACGGGTCATGAACTTGGCCCTGCGGTGCAACGTGGTCCACAGCGCGTCCTCGATCGTCACCGCTTCGGCACCGGTACGCGCCGTGGTGTCCCCTCCGCCGCGCCGAACGTCTTCGTGGTGGACGAAGTACTCGGTGAGGTTCATGGCCTTGTCGAAGGGCCGCAGCACCGCCGGCGGTCCGGCGCGGACCAGGGCGACGAGCTCGGCATAGGAGTGCGTCTGCTTGGCGCGGGTGAGCATCCGGGCCGTCAAGCGTGCCGCCGCCCCTCCCATCACGAGGCCCGGTCCCGACAGTGGTTTGCGCTCCCGGATGACCAGATGGGCGGCCAGGTCGTAGGTGGCCCAGCCCGCGCACAACGTGGGGGCGTCGGGGCCGACATGGACGAACAGATCGCACACCGCCGCGCGCTCGGCTTGTTGGGGAGCGGTCCTGTCCATCGCGGCGGACCCTACGACCACACCGGAGTGCGGTCAACGCCGCACTACCCTCGACGCCGGTGATCCCCGAGCGCTTCCAGCCCCTGGTCCAGGCCACCGCCGAGTTGGCGCAGCGGTTCGAGAAGGCCGGACGGCGCCTGTATGTGGTCGGGGGACCGGTGCGCGACGCCTTTGCCGGCGACCAGTCCCCGCGTGGCCGCCGTGACCTCGACCTCACGACCAACGCCCTCCCCGACGAGGTCGAGCAGATGGTGAAGGGTTGGGCCGACGCCGTGTGGCTTCAGGGCAAGCGCTTCGGCACCGTGGGGCTCAGGAAGGGCGACCAGGACTACGAGATCACTACCCATCGCGCCGAGGTGTACGTCCCCGACTCGCGCAAGCCCGAGGTCTCGTTCGGGAACTCCATCGACGTCGACCTGTCGCGGCGCGACTTCACCGTGAACGCCATGGCGCTGCGCCTTCCGGACCTCGAGCTCGTCGACCCCTACGACGGGATGGCGGACCTCGCCGCGCGCCGGCTGCGTACCCCGCTGTCGGCGGAGATCTCGTTCGGCGACGACCCCCTGCGCATGCTGCGGGCGGCGCGTTTCGTGGCCGGCTTCGGCCTCGAGCCCGTCCCCGAGATCCCCCTGGCCATCCAGGCCATGCACGACCGCCTGGCCATCGTCTCCGCCGAGCGCATTCGCGACGAGCTCGACAAGCTGGTGTCGGTGGACAAGCCCTCCCCGGGCCTGTGGTTCATCGTCGAGACGGGCCTGGCGGGCGAGTTCCTCCCCGAGCTCCCCGCGCTGGCGCTCGAGCAGGACCCCATCCACCGCCACAAGGACGTCCTGGCCCACACCTTCGCCGTGGTGGACAAGACGGGCCCGGACCGTCTGCTGCGCCTGGCGGCGTTGCTGCACGACATCGGCAAGCCCCGCACGCGCGCCTTCGGGTCGGGCGGGGTGACCTTTCACCACCACGAGGTGGTCGGGGCCCGCATGACCCGTGACCGCCTCACGGCACTGCGGTACCCACACGACGACATCCAGGTCGTGACCAAGCTCGTCGAGCTCCACCTGCGCTTCCACACCTACCGCCTGGGATGGACCGACCGCGCCGTGCGCCGCTACGTGCGCGACGCTGGGCCGCTGCTGGACAGGCTGAACGAGCTCACCCGATCCGACTGCACCACCCGCAACGCGGCCCGGGCCCGGGCCCTCGAGCGGCGCATGGACGAGCTCGTGGCCCGCATCGCCGAGCTACGCGAGCGAGAGGAGCTCGAGGCACTTCGCCCCGAGCTCGACGGTCGCCAGGTGATGGACCACCTCGGCGTCCCCCCGGGCCCGATCGTGGGCCGGGCCCTCGAGTTCCTGCTCGAGCTCCGGCTGGACGAGGGCCCCCTGGGCGAGATCGAGGCCTGCCGCCGCCTCGACGCCTGGTGGGAGAAGAATCAGTCCTCGGGGTAGACGGGGACGGCGTCACCCGCGGCGAAGGACTCGACCAGCCGGTAGGCCTCGTCGTCGTGGTACTGCACCGGCGGCGACTTCATGAAGTAGGCCGAGGGCCCCACGAGCGGGCCGCCGATGCCGCGGTCGAGGGCCACCTTGGCGCAGCGCACGGCATCGATGATCACGCCGGCGGAGTTGGGCGAGTCCCATACCTCGAGCTTGAGCTCGATGTTGATGGGCACGTCGCCGAAATTGCGGCCCTCCATGCGGATGTAGGCCCACTTGCGGTCATTCAGCCAGGGCACGTGGTCCGAAGGCCCGATGTGGACGTCGTCGGCGTCGAGGACGTAGTTCTCGACCTGGCTGGTCACGGCCTGGGTCTTGGAGATCTTCTTGGACTCGAGGCGCTGGCGCTCCAGCATGTTCTTGAAGTCCATGTTGCCCCCGACGTTGAGCTGGTAGGTGCGGTCGAGGGCGAGGCCCCGATCCTCGAACAGTCGGGTGAGCACCCGGTGCACGATGGTCGAGCCCACCTGGCTCTTGATGTCGTCACCGATGATGGGCACGCCCGCGTCGCGGAACTTGCGTGCCCACACGGGGTCGCTGGCGATGAACACGGGGATGGCGTTCACGAACGCCACACCGGCGTCGAGACAGGCCTGGGCGTAGTGGCGCTGGGCCTCTTCGGACCCCACGGGCAGGTAGCTGACGAGTACCTCGGCACCGGCGTCGCGCAGCGCCTGGGCCACGTCGACGGGCTCGGCGGGCGACTCGTCGACGATCTCGCGGTAGTAGGTCCCGAGCCCGTCGAAGGTCGGGCCGCGCTGCACCGTCACGTCGAGATGGCCCACCGTGGCGAACTTGATGGTGTTGTTGTGGCCACCCAGGATCGCCTTGGACAGGTCCACGCCCACCTTGGCGGCGTCCACGTCGAAGGCGGCGACGAACTCGACGTCGCGTACGTGGTAGCCGCCCAGGGTGACGTGCATGAGCCCGGGCACGATGTCCTCGGGGTTGGCGTCGTGGTAGTACTCGACGCCTTGGACAAGCGAGCTGGCGCAGTTGCCCACGCCCGCGATGGCGACCCGTACCGTGCTCATGTCGTGTCTCCCTCTTCCTGAACTGTGTGAACGGTATTGCCGACCAGCGCCGGCCCGGCTGATCCCGGGGTGGCACCGTCGCGGGCCCGCTCGGCCTCGATCAGCCGGTCGAGCCAGGCGATGTCGCGCTCGGTGGACTCGGTGGTGTGCTCCATGAGCGAATGTGCGTAGGTGTCGAGGCGCCCCTCCGCCGCGCTGGCGGCGGCCCGGGACTCGGCCAGGCGCTGGTACAGCTGGCCCCGGCGGCGCTCGAGCAGCCGTAGGCGCGCGTGGGGAGGCAGGTAGCGGGCGAAGGCCAGGCGCAGGCTGAAATTGCGGGCCTCGTCGTTGCCGCCGGCCTGCTCGCTGTGGAGGAGCTCGGCGAATTGGCGGCGCCCCTCGTCGGTGATCTCGTACACCTTGCGGCTCCGGCGCCCGAGGCCCGTGCCCGAGCGCCGGGCCCGGAGGGCGGCGCGCTCGCCGGACAGCGAGCCCGTCATAGGGACCGGCGCCGCGGGGCTGCGCCCCACGTCCTCGGTGCCCCGCACCGCTCCCGAACGCTCCAGCCGGGAAAGGGCCGGGTACAGCGACCCGAAGGACACGTTGGAGAGCTGGCCCAGCTCGTCCCGCAGGCGCTTGCGGATCTCGTAGCCGTGCATGGCCTGACCCTCGAGCAGGCCCAGGATGGCGAGCTCCAGCATCAGCAGGCCCCAGGCAGGGTTGGAAGGTTCGAATTCATCGTTAGATGTATCGTATCGATACATCGACGCCGGTTCAAGTCACGACCAGTGACACCCCGGGAGTGGGCCCGGCTCCGCAGGCGGAGACGCCGGGCCAGGCAGGGGGACAGGCCGGCGATCATCCCGTGTCGGGCGGTCGGCCGACGCCCTTCGAGTGCCGGGACGTGAGCCGACGGGTCCGGTGTCGAGATCCACCGATCAGCGCGAGGATTGGCTCGGGAAACCAGATGTGGTCCACCCGGTCATTCACCAGTGGTTCAAGTGGCGCCGACGGTACCCTTGTGACGATGAGTTTCGGGCCGTCGGCCTTGCAAGGGTTTTCCGTGTCGGGCTCCGGGGGGCGCGTCGAGTACCGCCTCGCCCGCAACGCCGTGGTGAGCGAATTCAAAAAGGGCCGGCTGTCGCGTCTCGACGTGTGCGACGCCCACCCCGAACTACTCAGGGCGGCCCGCAACGTCGGGGTGGCGCTGACCGAGGACTGTCCCATTTGCGAGGAGACCCCGGTCGTCCACGTGACCTATGTGTTCGGCTCGCGACTGCCCAAGAACGGCCGCTGCCCCACCAATCCCACCGAGCTCGCCCGCCTGTGCCGACGCACCGACGAGGTGGTCGTGTACGTGGTCGAGGTGTGCCCCACCTGCTCGTGGAACCACCTCGCCCGCATGTATCCCGCTGGCGGCCGGCACCGGGCGGCCGCGGGGCGCGCCCGGCGGGGGAACGGCTGAGCGCACGGGCCGCGACGCCTTGCTTGTCCGGCGCGCCCACTTCCGACGCGTCGTAGTGCACCATTGATCGGACCACCCGTGACCAGACCACCGGGGAAAAACCAAGGGGACCCACACTCATGAGCCAGGTGTCACCAGGCGACGACGGAACGAGGCAGCGCCCCGGTTCTCCGGCGCGCAAGGGCTCCCCTGCCAAGCGACCCCCGGCCAAAGCGGCGGTCAAGGCGGGTCCGGCGTCAGGCGCAGCCAAGCGTCCCCCCACCAGTGGCAAGACCCGCAATCCCACCGGCGGGCAGAACCGTCCAGCCGGCGGTGGTGGCGGCGGTGGTGGCGGCGGCGGTGGCAAGGGTCGTCCCCCCACGTCCGGCGGGGCCAAGGGCCGCGCCCCGCGACCCAACATGAAGATCACCGCCGCTCCCCCCCGACGCTTCTCGCCCTCGACCATGGCCTTCGCCTCCATCGGCCTGGTGGTGCTCATCATCCTCGTGTTCGTGGTGGTGAAGGTCACGGCCGGGCCGAGCACACCCAGCAAGAATTCGATCCTCCCGCCCCCCGCCCCGGCATCGGCGAAGGTGGTATCGGAAGTGACCGGCGTCACCCTCGCCGAGGCGAACACGGTGGGGATCGGGACGAGCGTCACCCCCCCGCAGGTGCTCAAGAACCAGCCCAAGCTCACCAGCAACGGCAAGCCGGAGCTGCTGTTCATCGGGGCCGAGTTCTGCCCGTACTGCGCGGCCGAGCGGTGGTCGATGGTGATGGCGATGAGCCGCTTCGGCACGTGGTCGGGGCTCGAGGAGACCACATCGTCGCTATGGGACGCCTACCCCGCTACCGCAACGTTCAGCTTCCGCGACGTGTCATTCACAAGCCCGTACTTCTCGTTCGTGTCGGTGGAGCACGAGACCAACGACAACAACGGCCAGGGCACCCGCAAGTTGTTCCAGCCCCTCACCACCGCCGAGGGCAAGCTGTGGTCGAAGTACTCCACCCATTTCGGCGAACAGACCGGATACCCCTTCCTCGACTTCGACAACAAGGTCTTCGTGCTCGGGCCAAGCTACGTCCCCGACGTCATGCAGGGGCTCAACCAGCAGGAGATCGCGGCCAAGCTCTCGAACCCCAAGGACGTCGTCACCCAGCGCATCGTGGGAACGGCCAACTACCTCACCGCCTCGATCTGCGCCATCACGGGGAACCAGCCCGCGGCGGTGTGCTCGGCGTCGGGGACCCACAAGGCGGCCGTCTCCATGAAATTGAGCTGACCGAGAAGTTGCGATGACCGGGAAGTCGAGCTGAGCAGACCGCCATGGCCGACGTGGGCGTCAAGCAGGACTACGAGTTGCCGGCGTTGCCGCGCTGGCGGCCATGGGCGGCATTCGCCTTGTCGATCATCGGGTTCGGCATCTCGATGTACCTCACCATCGACCACTTCCAGGGCGTGGCGCCCATCTGCTCGTCGCAGGGCTTCGTGAACTGCAAGCTGGTGACCGAGAGCACCTACTCCTACATCCTCAAGATCCCGGTGTCGCTGCTCGGCCTCCTCTTCTTCACCGCCATGGTGGGGATCAACTTCCCTCCCCTGTGGCGGGCCCGGTCCCCCTGGGTGGCCGTGGCGCGCCTGGCCATGGTGGCGAGCGGGATCTGCTTCGTCCTCTACCTGCTGGCGGCCGAGCTCTTCAGCATCAAGGCCATCTGTCTGTGGTGCACCGGCGTGCACATCACCACGTTCATTCTTTTCGTCCTGGTGGTGGTGTCGTTCCCCCTCATGTCGCCGCGGGCCATGCAGTATCGGGAGTGGGCGGAGGGAAACGAAGCCTGATCACCCCGGGGCCCGGTGCAACCGGATCGGGCCGGGCGGGGTTGAAATGGTGTGATGGCCCAACCCAGCAATGCGGCCGTGCTCGACGGCATGGCCGACGACCTCGACGCCGGGTACGGAGCGTTCGTGCGCGCCCACTCGACCGCGGTGTTCAGCACCGCACTGCGCCTGAGCGGGTCGCGCGCCGAGGCGGACGACCTGGCCCAGGAGACCTTCATCCGCGCCTACAAGGCGTTGCGCCGATTCGACTCCGAGCGCGTGCTCCTGCTCGAGGCGAGGCCGTGGTTGGTCACCATCACCCTGAACCTGTGGCGCAACAGCCTGCGCCGCGCCGCTCGGCGACCCCGCGAGACCAACGCGACGCACCCTGAGCCCCCCGACCGCCGCCGCGGCCCCGAGGCCGCCGTCGAGGACGGCGAGGATTCGCAATTCCTGGTTGGCCTGCTGCGCGCCCTTCCCGAGCACCACCGCGTGCCGGTCGTGCTGCGCCACGTCGTGGGCCTCTCCTACGCCGAGATCTCCTCGGTACTCGACTGCCCCGTCGGCACCGCCAAGGCCAACGTGGCGCGCGGCCTCGACCGGCTGCGCAGCCTCGCCGATTCCCCCGCGCCGCCGGCCAAGAAGAACAAGAAGGAGTCCCCATGACCCCCAAGACCGTGTCCCCCAACATCATGTCGCCCAAGACCTTGTCCACCGTCGACGCCGCCGCCCTGCGCCGGTTGCGCATCGACGCGCCCGAGGGCTTCGTCGACACCGTGTTGGACGCCCTGGGTCTGCACCACCCGGACCAACTGGTCACGGTGACGAGCCCGGCCGGGGACCTGTTCGTGGCCTTCAGCGACGACGGCATCAGTGCGGTGATGCCGACGGCGCTGTTCGGCGGCGACCCCGAGAAGTTCGCGACGCAGCACCGGGAGGAGACGGGACGCCCGGTCGTGGCGGGCATCCGACCCCCCGCCGGGCTGGTGTCCGCACTGCGCAGTGGCCGGGCCACGAGCCTGCGGTACGACCTGTCGGGCCTGACCCCGTTCGAGCGCGCCGTGCTCACCAAGACGCTCGAGATCCCCTCGGGAGAGGTCCGTCCCTACGGATGGGTGGCACGCCAGATCGGCCGGCCCAAGGCCGTGCGCGCCGTGGGCTCGGCCCTGGGGCGCAACCCCGTGCCCGTGCTCATCCCCTGTCACCGCGTGGTGCGCAGCGACGGGCAGATCGGGAACTACGGCCTCGGGGTCCCCATGAAGCGGGCGCTGCTCAGCGCCGAGGGTGTCGACATCACCCGCCTGGAGCGCCTCGCCGACGCCGGGGTGCGGTACATCGGCAGCGACACCACCAAGGTGTTCTGCGTCCCCTCGTGCGTGCACGCCCGCCGGATCCGCTCCGCCCACGAGGTGCGCTTCCGCACCGAGGCCGCCGCACTGGGAGCCGGGTACAGGCCGTGCGCGCACTGCACCCCCGCGGCAGTGCGGTCTGCCTCCTGAGTACAGGTTTAGAGAGCGGGCCAGACGCGGTCGAACCAGCGTCCCGTGGCACTGCGCCGGGTCACGGCGCGGCCGATCACCGAGGCGGCGACGGCGACGGTGCGACCCGCTCCGGGCGGGGTGCCGTCGAGGAGCTCGTTCCAATACACCGACCACCCGCTGGCCAGGGGCCGACCCACGAGCGGGTGGGTGAGGACCTTGCCCACCACCGAGACGGCGGCGGGCCGGCTCACCAGCAGGACGTGGGCGGCCGAGGCGACCCGGTGGTAGGCGAGATGGTCCCGGCCCAGCGCGGCGCGATAGGTGGCGGCGGCCCGGCCCGGCCCGGCCAGGACCGCCTCGGCGGCGAGACGGCCGCTCGTCATGGCGTGGGAGATGCCCTCGCCCTGAAGGGGATTGACCAGCCCGGCGGCGTCCCCGGCCAGCAGGACGCGCCCCGCCGCCGGCGTGGTGCCCACCATGCCCATCTTCAGCCAGCCCCCCAACCGGCCCGGCCCCGACCCGTCCCCGGGCTTCTCCACCAGCCCGATGCGCCGGAGGTGCTCGAGGAACGCCGGCAGGAGCCGCACCGCACCGGCCCCGGCGCGCCGGTCGGCCAGGGTGCCGATGCCGAGCCCGGCGTTGGCGCGCCCGTCGGGCCCGGGGAAGAGCCAGCCGTAGCCGGGGAACACGCGTCGCGGCTCGCGCTCCCACAAGACGATGTGGGGCAGCGCCACGGGCTCGTCGAGGTACACCCGCACCGCGAAGCCCCACAGCACCCGGCGGGGGTCGACCAACCCCGCGGCGTCCCCCACTCGGCTCGTGGCCCCGTCGGCGCCGATCACCACATCGGCGCGCAGTGTCCTGTCGCCGTCGAGCTCGACCACATGCGCGTCGGCCGCACCCTCATCACCGGGGTCCCCCGGGCCGATCTGCTCCACGCGGCCGGTCAAGGGCTCGGCCCCTTCATCGAGGGCCTGCTCTTTCAGCCAGGCGTCGAACCGCAGGCGAGGGACGGTCACGCCGTAGCCCGGGTAGTCCAGTCCCTCGAAGCAGGGCAGCCGGAGGCGGCGCCCGGACGGGCCCACCACCACCATGTCCCCCAGGGGCGCCCCCGTCTCCTCGGGAGCCAGGCCCAGCTCGTGCAGCACGGCGACGCCGCGCGGCCCGATGGCGTCACCGCACGCCTTGTCGCGCGGGAAGGTGGCCTTGTCCACCAGCGCCACGCGGGCGCCCGCCCGGGCCAGCACCAGCGCGGCGGTGGCACCGGCGGGGCCCGATCCCACCACCGCCACGTCGAAGTGCTCTGAAACCATGAAACCTCCGACATCGACGGTGCGTTCTGTGAGATTGTCGCACCGTGCGCCGAGAGACACTCACCACCGGCGCCCGCAACAGCCGATTCGCCCGCCGCCTGTTCACGGGCCTCCCGGAGCGCTACGACCGCCTGGCCGAGCTGCTGTCGATGGGCCAGAACGGCCGGTGGCGTCGGGAGATGGTGGACCACATCGTGGCGGGCGGGCCAAATCTGGTCTGCGACGTGGCCACGGGACCGGCGGGGGTGGCCCTGCAGCTGGCGTCCCGCACCGGGGGCCAGGTCATCGGGGTCGACGTCACCGAGGCCATGATCCGCCAGGGCCAGGCCAACGTGGCGCGCGCCGGGGCCGAGAAGCAGGTGCAGATGGTGCTGGGCAAGGGCGAGAAGCTCCCCTTCGCCGACGCCACCTTCGACGCCCTCACCTTCACCTACCTCCTCCGCTACGTCGAGGACCCCCAAGAGACGTTGCGGGAGCTGGCCCGGGTGGTGCGGCCTGGTGGCACCATCGCCAATCTCGAGTTCCTCGTCCCCTCCAGCCGGTTCTGGCGGTTCTGGTGGTGGGGCTACACCCGCCTGGTGCTCCCCCTCGGCGGTGCGGTCACGGGCGGGCGCGAGTGGTTCACGGTGGGACGCTTCCTGGGGCCCAACATCTCGGGGCACTACCGCCGCTACCCCTTGTCGTGGACGGTCGAGGCATGGCGCACGGCGGGGATCGACGACGTCGGGGTCCGGACCATGAGCCTGGGCGGCGGGCTCGTCATGTGGGGCAGGCGGGCCCATGGCTGAGGCGCCCCGCCCCGCCTTCTACGCGGCGACGCGCGGCGGATGGCGCGACTGGTGGACCATCCTGCACCCGCCCTATACGGCCTGGCACCTCTCCTACGTCGTGATCGGGGCGTCGCTCGCCCCCAAGGTGCACGTGGCGCGCCTGGTGGCCAGCGTCCTGGCCTTCTTCCTGGCCGTGGGGGTGGCCGCCCACTGCCTCGACGAGCTGCACGGCCGCCCGCTGCGCACCCTCATCCCCGGGCGCGCCCTGGTGGGCGCCACGGTGGTGTCGCTGGCGGGGGCCGTGGCGGTCGGCGTGGTCGGCGTGGTGACAGTGGGCGCGGTGCTGGTCCCCTTCATCGTCGTGGGCCCCCTGCTCGTCATGGCGTACAACGCCGAGCTCTTCGGCGGGGTGGTCCATACCGACGCCGGCTTCGCGGCGGCCTGGGGGGCGTTCCCCGTGCTGACCGCCTATGTGGCCCAGGCGGGCACCCTCACCTGGGCGGCCGCCCTCGTCGCGGTGGGCGCCTTCGCCCTGTCGTGGGCCCAGCGCAGCCTCAGCACCCCGGCACGCCTGCTGCGACGTTCGGTGCGCGCCGTGGACGGCACCCTGACCCTGGCCGACGGGACCGTCCGGCACCTCGACGACACCTTCCTGTTGGCCCCGCTCGAACGCGCCCTGCGGGCCCTGTCCTGGGGGCTCGTGACCCTCGCTGCCGGCCTGGCCCTGGCGCGACTGACCTGAGGCGGTTCTCGAGAGTCGCCGGCCCTACTGCGGCTGCTCGGTGGGGCGGACGAGCATCTCGTTGACCGCCATACGCCGGGGCCGGGTCACGATGTAGGTGATGGCATCGGCGATGTCCTCGGCCTCCAACCGCTCGACCCCGGCGAACCGGGGCCGCATGGCCTCGAGCACCTCGGGGCGGTTGTGCGAGGCCAATTCGGTCGATGTCGCGCCCGGCTCGACGAGCGAGACGCGCACATGCCGTTCGGTGACTTCCTGGCGCAACGACTCGCTGAAGGCGCCCACCCCGTGCTTGGTCAGGTTGTAGACACCACTACCCGTACGCGCCACCCTGCCCGCCACCGAGCTGATGTTCACCATGTCCGCCACCTGGCGCGGGCCGTCCTCCGCCGCGTGCAGGAGATGCGGCAGGGCGGCATGGGCGCAGTACAACAGGCCCAGCAGGTTGAGCTCCACCATGCGCTGCCACTCCGACAGCGGCGCGCCCACGGCCGGGCCCAGCAACATGACCCCGGCGTTGTTCACCAGCGTGTCGAGCCGTCCCAACTCGGTCACCGTGCGCCCCACCGCGGCGGTGGCCTGTTGCTCGTCGGTGATGTCGGACTCGAGCACCAGCACCGTGCCACCCGCGCCCCGGATCTCCGCCGCCAGCGCCTCGAGCCGGTCCTTGCGCCGCGCCGCGATGGCCACGGTCGCGCCCTGGGCGGCCAGTGCGGTGGCCGCGGCCGCCCCGATGCCGCTCGAGGCCCCCGTCACCAGGGCCACGGTGCCATCCAGTCGTTCGGTCATGGTCGTCTCCTTGTTCTGTCCGGTGCGTTCTCGTCGGCGAGGTGGCGGCGGTAGCTGAGCACGGTGGCTTCGACGACGCGATCGTGGCCCCAGCGCATGACCGGGTGCGCCACGCGCGCCGCCAGGCGCATGGCGCGCTGGGTCATCTCGACCGTCCACGACACCTCGGCCCGCGTGCCCCGGGGCGTGGGCTCGAGCACGAGATGCGCATCGCCCTCGAGGTCCCCGTGCACGGTGGCGTCGATGCTCGAGGGGGCGATGCAGCGGTCGAGGACCACCCGGATGCGCATGGCGTAGGGCACCGGCGGCGACACCACCCCGTGGAGCACCGCCCCGTCCACGAGGCCGGGGCCGTCGAGGCGGAACTCGGCCAACCACGACCACCAGCCCTCGAACCGCTCGGCGTGCTCGATCGAGTGCCACATGACCTCGGGGGCGACGTCGAAGTCGAAGCTGCCCCGGTAGTCGATCACCGCGCTGGACCGGGCCACGCGCTCAGTCCCGGGCCGGCTCGTTGGGGTACACGGCCCGGCAGGCCGGGCACCACCGCTCCACCTCGGGCATGGTCGTGGCGGGCCGGAGCCCCCCGTCCTCGCCCGTCTCCAGGTAGACCCGGTGCACGGGGGCGAAAGGCCCGCTCGCGTGGCCGCAACTTCCGCACGTCGCGCCTGGTGACGACCCATTCCTAGCCACGGGGGAACGGTACACTGGGACCTACTACCCGGTCCCGACGCCGCCGGCAGCCATCGTGCGCTGGACGGCAAGGAGGCCTCACATGCCAGCCAAGGTCACGGTCCCCGAGGTCCGTTCCCGCAAGCGGGCGCGCGGCAGCCCGGCTCTGGTCATGCTCACCGCCTACGACACCCCCGGGGCCCGCATCGCCGATGCCGCCGGGGTGGACATGATCCTGGTGGGCGACTCCCTGGCCAACAACGTCCTGGGCCTCGAGCACACCTTCCAGGTGGACATGGGGGTCATGGCCCATCACGTCGCCGCGGTGGGGCGGGCCACGCCCCGTGCCCTGGTCATCGGGGACATGCCCTGGCTGAGCTACCACGTGTCGACCGAGGACACCATCCGCAACGCCGCGGCCCTGGTGCGCGCCGGGGCCCAGGCCGTGAAGCTGGAGGGGGGTCGGCCCCGGGTGCCCATGATCGAAGCCCTGGTCGCCACCGAGATCCCGGTCATGGGCCATCTGGGCCTCACCCCCCAGTCCGTCCACACCATGGGGGGCTACAAGGTCCAGGGCAAAGAGGCCGCCGCCGCGGACGCCCTGGTCGACGAGGCCAAGGCCATCACCGCGGCGGGATGCTTCGCCATCGTCCTGGAGGGGATGCCCGACGTGGTGGCGAATCGGATCACCGCCGAGGTGGACGTCCCCACCATCGGCATCGGAGCCGGGGCCGGCTGCGACGGCCAGGTCCTGGTCTTCCACGACCTCCTCGGCCTGGGGGTGGGCAAGGTGCCCAAGTTCGTCCGCAGGTACGCCGACCTGGCCTCTCTGGCCGTGGAGGCGGTCTCGACCTGGGCCGCCGATGTCCGGTCCGGGGCCTTTCCGTCCGACGCCGAGACCTATCACCAGCCCCCCGACCCGGGGCCCGGGGGCCCCTGACCCACCCGTCAGGTACCATGGCCGCTGGTCACGGACCGGGTCACCACCCGGATCGTGGCGACCGACAGCACCCTGCTCCGCCGGGGGGCGGAGCCCCGCATGCCGAGTGGCTCGGGTCCAGAGGGAGGTGAGCCGCGCGTGCGGCCGTACGAGACAATGATCATCTTCGACCCAGAGGTCGAAGAAGCGGCCATCCAGGGAGCCCTGGAGAGGGCGCTCGAGGTGGTGCGCACCAACGGGGGCACGACGGGGACCGTCGACCGCTGGGGCCGTCGCACCCTGGCCTACGAGATGAACAAGAAGCGTGAGGGCTACTACGTGGTGGCAGAGTTCACCGCCGAGCCCAAGGCGTCGGCCGAGCTCGACCGGTTCCTGGTGCTGGCCGACGAGGTCATGCGCCACAAGATCATCAGGGTCCCGGAGAAGGTCGCCGGCAGGGCACAGCCCAAGGATCGGGCCCAGGTCAAAGTGCCCACCGGGGACGCGGCCCGCAGCGCCGGCTGAGCCGGCAGCGGAGGAGGAAGAGACATGGCGAACGGCAACAACATCACGGTCGTGGGCAACATCACCCGCGATCCCGAGCTCCGCTTCACCCCCACCGGCCAGGCCACGGCCACCTTCGGGGTGGCGGTCAACCGCCGCTGGCAGAACCGCCAGACCCAGGAATGGGAAGAGGCCACGTCCTTCTTCGACGTCGTGTGCTGGCGCGAGATGGCCGAGAACGCCTCGGAGAGCCTGGCTCGTGGCTCGCGCGTGATCGTGACCGGTCGCCTCGAGCAGCGTTCGTGGGAGACCCAGGACGGCGACAAGCGCTCCAAGGTCGAGATCGTGGCTGACGAGATCGGGCCCAGCCTGCGGTGGGCGACCGCCCAGGTGACCAAGAACGAGCGGCGCGGCCCCGGCGAGGGTGCGCCTCCCCGCAGCGGTGGCGGTGGCGGCGGTGCCGAACGGCAGCCCGCGACCCAGGCGGCCGGCGGTGGCGGTGGCGGTGCGGGCTACGGCTTCGACGAGGAACCCTTCTGATCCATGGCTCGTCGCACCGAAGGATCGACCCGTCGTCACGCCCAGTCCCCCGCTCGGCGCCTCGTGCATGTCACGGCGTCGCACACGGCGCAGAAGCCGTGCGCGCTGTGCCGGGACAAAGTGGAGTGGGTCGACTACAAGAACGTCACCCTGCTGCGCAGCTACCTGAGCGACCGGGGCAAGATCCGCGCCCGGGCGGCCACGGGGATCTGCGTCCGGCATCAGGGTGAGGTCTCGGTGGCGATCAAGACGGCACGCGAACTCGTGCTTCTGCCGCGCGGTGACATAGCGCGTCCTAAGAAGTCAACATCGGAGCCCCTCGAGATGGCGGGCGCAACCAGGGGTGGTCGGTCATGAAGGTCCTGCTTCGTAGTGACATCTCCGGTGTGGGGAAGAAGGGCGACATCGTCGAGGTGGCCAAGGGTTTCGCCCGCAACTTCCTCTTCCCGACCGGCAGTGCACTCGTGGCCACGGGTGGCGTCGAGGCGCAGGCGGCCTCGATGCGGAAGTCGCGCGCCCTGCGCGACGCCCAGGACAAGGAATCGGCACAGACCGTCGCCGGCGTGCTGAGCGCGGGGACCATCACCATCACGGCGCGCGCCGGGGCCGAGGGTCGCCTGTTCGGCTCGGTCACCACCACCGACATCGCCGAGGCCGTGGAAGCCCAGACCGGTGCGGTCCTCGACCGTCGCAAGATCGTGCTGGGCGAGCCGATCAAGTCGGTGGGCACCCATGTCGTCCCCGTCAAGCTGCACACCGACATCGACGCCGAGCTGACCGTCGAGGTCGTGGCCGGCGACTGACCCGTCCCGGCGCTCCGGGGCGCCGGTGCTGTCACACCCGTCCGCGACGCTGGGCGGGGTGCGACCTCCCGAGCAACGGCCGGGCCTGTGGGTTATCCCCAGCCGGTGCATCACAGGGTGCAGGTCGTCCACATGGTTGTCCACCTCAGACCGAGGGTTGTCCACCTTGAATTCGCAGGGTTGGCCTCTCGTTCCCCACAGGCTGCGTAGGCCAGGGTAAGAGGACCATGGCCCAGCCGTACGAAGAAGCACCTGTCCGTCGACTCCACCCCGTCGGCGGGCGTGTCCCGCCCCACAACCTCGACGCCGAGGAGTCCCTGCTGGGGGCCATGCTGCTGTCACGCGATGCCATCGCGGCGGCGCTGGAGTGCTGTGTGGCCGAGGATTTCTACAAGCCGGCCCACGGGCATGTGTTCGCGGCGGTGACAGCGCTGTACACGCGCGGCGAGCCCGCCGACCCTGTCACCGTGGCCGACGAGTTGCGCCGCGCCGGGTTGCTCGACGCCGTCGGCGACGCGTCGGTGTTGATCTCCCTGCAGGTGAACACGCCGTCGACTGCCAACGCCTCGCACTACGCGCACATCGTCGAGGAACACGCGCTGCTGCGCCGGCTCATCGTGGTGTCGGGCGAGATCGCCGAGCTCGGCTTCAGCCTTCCCGACGACGTGTCGGAGGTGATCGACCGCGCCGAGGCCATGGTGTTCGAGGTGGCCCAGCGACGCGTAGTCGACACCATGGCCCCGCTGCGCGAGCTCCTGGCCGCCAGCCTCGACCACCTCGAGAACCTCTTCGAGCGGGGCGACACCATCACCGGTGTCCCCACCGGGTACGGGGATCTTGACGAGCGCCTGGCCGGCCTGCAGAAGTCGAACCTCGTCATCGTCGGGGCCCGTCCCGCCATGGGCAAGACCAGCTTCGCCCTGGGCATCGCCCAGCACGCCGCCGTGCACGCCCGGGTCCCCGTGCTCGTGTTCAGCCTGGAGATGAGCCACCTCGAGCTCACCCAGCGGCTGCTGTGCTCCGAAGCGCACGTCGACGCCACCCGCATGCGCAACGGCCGCCTGCTCGAGTCGGACTGGCCCAAGATCTCCGACGCCATCGGACGTCTCGGCGACGCGCCCATCTACATCGACGACAACCCCAACCTCACCGTCATGGAAATCCGGGCCAAGGCCCGCCGTCTCAAGGCACGCGAGGGGCTCGGTCTCGTCGTCGTCGACTACCTCCAGCTCATGAGCGGGCACACCAAGAGCCGGGCCGAGAACCGCCAGGTCGAGGTGTCGGAGATCAGCCGTGGGTTGAAGGTCCTGGCCCGCGAGCTCGACATCCCCGTGGTGGCGCTGTCACAGCTGTCGAGAAACCTGGAGATGCGCCAGGACAAGCGCCCCGTGCTCGCCGACCTGCGTGAGTCGGGATCGATCGAGCAGGACGCGGACGTGGTGCTGTTCATCTACCGCGACGAGATCTACAACCCCGACTCGCCTGACCGCGGCACGGCCGAGATCATCATCGCCAAGCACCGCAACGGGCCCACCGGGGTGACTCAGCTCGCCTTCGTGGACCGCTTCACCCGCTTCGCCGGCATCGCCCGGGTCTGAGGCCTCAGCGCTCGGCGGGCTCCGGGGTGCTGTGCAGCGGGCTCGCCAGCGGGATCCGGACCCAGAACGTGGCACCGCTGGTGCCGTTGTCCGAGGCGGGGTCCGACACCACACCCACGGTGCCGCCATGGGCGTGGGCGATGGCCGAGACGATGCTCAAGCCCAGTCCCACACCGCCCGTGGCGCGCGCCCGCGTCTGGTCGGCGCGGTGGAACGGCTCGAAGATGTGCGCCTGCTCGTCCAGCGCGATGCCCGGGCCACGGTCGGAGACCTCGAGACACGCCGTGGCCGTCTCGGTGCTCACGCGCACGTCGACGGGTGAGCCCTCGGGGGTATGGGTCACGGCGTTGGACAGCAGGTTGTCGACGACTTGGCGCAGACGGTCGGCGTCACCCACCACGGCGATGGGGCCCGGGGCCTCGAGGCCGATGACGCGAGCCGGGGCGCGCAGGCGCGCCGCGTCCACCGCGGCGGTGACGATGGCGGAGAGGTCGACCTGGTCGAGTGCCACCGGGCGCTCGCGGTCGAGGCGGGCCAGCAACAGCAGGTCGTCCACCAGCACGCTCATGCGATTGGCCTCTTCCCGGATGTGGCGCATCGACGTGGCGAGGTCCTCGGGCCGGTCACGCGCCCCGCGGTCGAAGAGCTCGGAGTAGCCGCGGATCGACGTCAACGGCGTGCGCAGCTCGTGCGAGGCGTCGGCCAGGAACCGTCGCAGGCGTTCCTCGGATGCGGCGCGCGCCGCGAAGGCCCCCTCGATGCCCGTGAGCATGGTGTTCAGCGCGTTGCCGAGCTGGCCCACCTCGGTGCGCTCGTCGGTGGATCCCACCCGACGCGACAGGTCGCCCGCCGCGATGGCCCCGGCGGTGGCGGCCATCTCGTCGAGCGGGCGCAGGTTGCGGCGCACGATCCACCACGCCAGCAGGGCCAGTCCCACCAGCACCCCGGCCGAGACGAGCACCTCGATGAGCAGGAGTCGGCCCAGGGTGTGGTGCAGGTCGTTGAGGGGGATGGCCACGATCCCGGTGTAGGGGACGCCGTCGATGGAGGTGGTGTCCACGTACACCCGGTAGCTGACGGTGGTGCCGGCACTGCTGCCCTGGGTGTCGAACAGGGTGGTGGCGGCCACACCCGAGGTTCCCGACGTGGGGAGCCGGGTGGGCAGGCTCGGGGCCGGCAGGGGGTCGAAGCTGGGGTTGGTGCCCCCGATGACGGTGCCGCTCTGGTCGCGCACCTGCACCCAGGTGCCCACGGGCGGGATGACGCCGGGAGCGCGCCGGGCGCAGAACGGCTCGGTGAGACAGATGACCGCCTGGGTGGCGGGCCCCACCTCGCTCTGGAGCTGCGAGTCGACCTGGGAGTACAGATACGACCGCAGCGACGCGTAGGTGGCCACGTCCGCTGCCACCAGGCCCACCGTCACGATGCCGACGAGGACGAGCAGCAGCCGCAGCCGCAGCGTCACGGCCTACTCCGGGGTGGGGCGCAGGGAGTAGCCCACGCCCCGCACGGTGTGGATCATGCGGGGCCCCAGGGCGTCGATCTTCTTGCGCAGGTAGCTGATGTAGATCTCCACCACGTTGGCGTTGCCGTCGAAGTCGTAGTTCCACACCCGGTCGAGGATCTGGGACTTCGACACCACCCGCCCCGTGTTGAGCATGAGGTAGTGCAGCAGTTTGAATTCCGTCGGGGTGAGCTCGATCGACGTCGACCCCCGGTGGACCTCGTGGCTCTCCTCGTCCATGCGCAGGTCGCTCACACTGAGCCGGCCGTCGTCCCCGTCGCCGCGCGCCCGGCGCAGGATGGCGCGCACCCGCACGATGAGCTCCTCCACACTGAAGGGCTTGGTCATGTAGTCGTCACCGCCCAGGGTGAAGCCCCGCAGCTTGTCGTCCAGGGTGTCGCGGGCGGTGAGGAAGAGCACGGGCAGGCGCCCCCCGATGCGGTCGCGGCCCATGCGCTCGAGGACGTCGAACCCACTGAGGTCGGGGAGCATCACGTCGAGGACCACGAGATGGGGACGGAACTTCGTCATGGCCTCGAGGGCGTCGCGGCCCAGGTGCGACACCTCCACCTCCATGCCCTCGTAGCGCAGGGCCATGGACAGCAGGTCGGTGATGCTGGGCTCGTCGTCGACGACCAGGATGCGGGAGGGCTCGGCCATAGGTCGCACTCAGCTTGCGCCCTGATCCTGTGAGTTTTCTGTGGACTCTGGCCCCGGGTGAGAGCCGGTCCGGAAGCTCAGAAGCCCGATGCGGCCCGGTCGGGGCGGGGCCTCGAGGGCGGCAACGCTGTTACCGTCGCCCCCGGGCCGGGGACGGCGGTGGGGGCCGGTTCAGTGGTGTGAGCCCCGTAGGCGGCCAGCGTCTCGTCGATCAGTCGGACGATCTCGTCACAGCGTTCCCCGAGCCCCATGGATGACCCCTCCCGTCTGCCCTCACCCATCGGCCTTCACCCCGCCTCGCTGAAGGCGCTCGGGCCCCGATGTGCCTGTGCCGAAGGACATGCCCACTCCGTGTGCGGATCAATCAACCACTGATGGTGGCCATGAGGGGAGGGACCGGACTCGGGTGGGGGAGCGGCACCGGGCCCCGGTGCCAACGCCCCCCTGGCACGCAGTAGTTGGCCACGTCGAAGAACCGGCGGGGCTCGCCCCGCAGGACCAGGAGCAAGTTCGTCCAGATGTCGGCGGGAGGGAGCTCGGATGAGCGCAGGGGCACCACGCACAGCACCAGGTGACCGCCGTCGAGGTCGTCGAAGCGGAGGTGGCTGACCCGGCCCAGCTCCACAATGCCGTAGGGGGTCCGGACCGAGAACCGCCGTCGGCTCCGCCACTGTTCCCGCTGGTCGTCGTCGAGGAGCGACTCGAGGAGTCCCTCGGCCCGACGGTCGGCTTCGGCTCTCCGGCTGTCGTGGGCAGTGACGAGGCCCTGGTGGGTGAGGCGGACCAGGTGTCGGGGTCCTGCGGCGCGCGACGGTGCCGGTGTGACCCGGGGGAGGACCCGGGCAGCGGGCACCAGCAGCACACGGGCGCCGTGGTGCTCGCCGCCCACCACCTCCACCAGGGCCCCCCAGTCGGGGATGTCCTCGACGAGATGGAGCGACGGAATCACCCCCCTTGGATGGGCCGGACCCAGATGATCTCCTCGGCGGCGGGGTCGAAGCTCCGGATCCGCTCGGCTTGTTCCACCGGGGCCCCCATGGGCCGGGCGAAGGCCATCTTGGACTGTGCCGCCTCGCGCTCGAAGATCTCCTCGGCGACGCGCAACGTGGTCTCGTCGTCGAGATCCCAGGTCACGGCGGTGTCGCCGGTGTGGTCGAGAATTCGCATCGTGCCCATGGGTGGCTCCCTTGTCGGTCGGTGAGGCGTGTCGGTTGGTGACGGACCAATCGAACACCTGTTCGCCGTGGAGATCAAGGGGATCTTTCAGCGGGGCGTGCGTCGTTCAGGGAGTCTGAGTCTCAGGGAGACAGGTCCGCCACCGACGGCAACTGCCGGGCGTCGGTGTCGAGCCAGTGCCGCAGCGCGGCGGTGGCTCGCACGTCGTCCTCGTTGTACTCGAGGATCCAGCGTCGGGCCGCGGCGCGGACCTCGGCATCGGGATCGTCGACGGCCTCGGCGTAGCGGACCATGGCCAGCCCGCCCCCACCGTCCTCGCCCCGCCACTGGAATCCGGCCAACTTGGCCACGGTCTTCAGTCCCATGGCGGTGCCGGTGACCAGCTGTTCGCGCACCACGGCCATGAGATCCACCCAGTCGTCGGAGGTGAGGAAGGCCTCCACCTCGTCCTCGAGGCCCAAGCGGGTGGCGATGCGTCGCATGTGGGTGCCCTCGGCGCCCTTGTTGTAGCAGTAGACGCGTACGGACCTGCCCAGGCGTTGGGCGTCTTCCCGCCGGTCACGCAGCCACGTCCAGAAGCGGGCGAAGGCGTCGAGCTCCCCGGTGAAAGCCGACGGGTCCCACGACACGAAGGCGAGGTAGTCGGGGCCGCGGCCCGGCTCCTGGTCGCGCTTTTGCACGAGCACTCCCCACAGGTAGGTGCCCAGCGCCGCGCTCTCCATGTCCACGTCGATCTCGACGTCGGCCCGGGGCACCTCGAGCTCGTCGACGCCCCGGTCCCGGTACGCGGGCAGCGCTCCCAGGCGCGCCCGAGCCCGGTCGATCTGCGCCGGGAGGTCGCCCATGGCCGCGTCGCGGTAGGCGAAAGTCGCCCCCAGGATGCGGTCGAGGTCCCCGGCCACGTGGATGTCCTCCTCGGCCAGGTCCGAGATCTGCCGGCGGCGGCGGGGGATGATCTGCGCGATCGGCGTGTCCCGGTCCACCTCGGCGGCGCGTTCGAGCAGGTCGGCCACGTTGACACCACCGGTGAGCACTCGGGCTGTGCGCTCGTCGAGGCGGGCCAGGCCGTGCAGGTCGGCGACGCCCCGGTCGTGGTGGAGGCGGCGCTTGTGCAGGCTCATACCGGGCAGGAGGCTCAGGTCCGCGGTCTGCTCCAGGATGGGGTAGCACCACACCCGCCATCCGCACTCGGGGCAGGCCGAGATGGCCACCGGCTCGGCCAGCAACGGCACCGTCGGGTCCTGTCGGTGACGCTGCGCCGCCTCGAGCACCGCCAACCGGTGGGCGAAGGCGCTGTCGTAAGTCTCCATCGTCGACAGCGACCCCACCACGCGTTCGTCGAGGTACTCGGACCAGTCCCACCGGGGCGCGTCGAGGTCGTACCAGGCCAGCAGCTGCCCCACCCCCACGATGCCGCCCCACCGGCCCTCGGTGGCCTCGTGCCCGCCCGCCTCGAGGAGGCGTTGGTAGTGGGCCAGTTGCAGAAGGTCTCCCTGGTTGCACCGCGCCGCGGCGCTGGTGTGGGCGCCGCCGGTCTCCACCCAAGGTGCGGTCGACAACGACGTCACGGCGTTGGCGGTGTGCTCGTCGGCTCCGTCGCGCACGATGTGGTGCTTCACGTCCACCGCCACATAGGCCCAGCGCCCGTCGGGCTTGGGTCGGTCTCCCACCCGGACGAGGAGGTCGGGCTCGCCCACGCGCAGCCCGGCGGCGTCGACGGGCAAGCGGCCACCGATGACGAGTGTCGCACCCTCGCCCATGGCCGCCGCGGTGCGCTGCTCCCGCTGGGGTCGGTCGAGGGAGCGGTCCACCTCGACCGAGCCGGCGATGGCGCTGCGCAGGGCCTCGAAGACCTCGCTCTCGAAGGAGATCCCCCCCTCGGCCAGCATGGTCATGAATTCCGAGCTCGGCAGGGGCTCGAGGGGGCGCAGGACGTCGAGTTGCACCGCCTCGGGACAGCGCTTGGCCAAGTACCCGCCCTGGGGGGCGATGCGCAACCCTTTGGACGAGTCCGGTCCCACAGTCGTCATGCTACGAATACCATGCCAAGGTGGACGGGCCCAAGGTGGACGGGCCCCAGGTGGACGGGACCGAGCGTGACGTCGCCGACAAGGTGGCGTTGCGGGAGCTCGTCGACACCTATGCCCGAGACGTCGACCGGGGCGACACCGACGCTGTGGCTGGGCTGTTCACCGAGGACGGACGGCTCATCGCCCACTTCTACGCCGGTCCCGACGGGGTGTCGCCGGTGCGCACCGGTCGCGCCGAGATCGCCGCCGTCCTGGTGGCGGGACTGGCGCCGTATCTGGGGACCACCCACATCGTGGGCGGCCAGGTCGTCGAGCTCGACGGGGACCGTGCCACGGGCGAAACGGTGTGTCTGGCCCACCACCTCTACGAGCGCGACGGCGCCCGGCGCCTGCTCGTGATGGCCGTGCGCTACCAGGACACCTACGCGCGCCAGGCCGGAAGGTGGCGCTTTGCCGAGCGCCAGCTGCGCCTCGACTGGCGCGACGACCGTCCCATGGCGGAGCGTGGGGCATGACCAGCCTCAAGGTGGCGGCCCTGCCGCCGGTGCGCTCGGGGGTGTGTGCCGATCCCGACTGGATGGCGGGCTTCTGCACCCACATCGAGGCACTCGGTTTCGAGTCGGTCGTGGTCGTCGAGCACCCCCTCGTGATCGGCAACTACACGAGCCGGTATCCCTACGCCCCGTCGGGGCGCATGCCCCTGCCCGACGACTGTGCGGTCCCCGACCCCATCGACCTCCTGGCCTTCCTGGCCGGCGTTACCTCCACCTTGGGGCTGGCCACGGGTGTGCTCGTCCTTCCGGCGCATCATCCCGTCGTGATGGCCAAGCGCCTGGCCACGGTGGACCGGCTGTCGAAGGGCCGCGTCCGCTTGTGCATCGGCGTGGGCTGGATGCGCGAGGAGCTCGAGGCGTGCGGGATCGATTTCGCCAGCCGGGGGCGGCGCACCGACGAGTGCATCGACGTGATGCGCACCCTGTGGGCCGACACCGAGCCCGACGGGGCGTCGTTCGAGGGGGAGTTCTTCTCGTTCTCCCATGCCCACACCCATCCCAAGCCCTTCGGGCCCGGTGGTGTGCCCATCCACATCGGCGGGCACAGCCCGCCCTCGATCCGCCGGGCGGCGCGACGCGGCGACGGGTGGCAGCCCCTGGGCCTGTGGGGTGAGGAGCTCGCCGCCGCCCTCGACCGCCTCCACCAGGAGACCGAGGCGGCGGGACGCGACCGTCACGCCCTCGAGCTGACCATCAGCGCCATGTCGACCCAGGCCACTCCCGACACCGTGGACAAGCTCGTCGACCTGGGCGTGGACCGCCTGGTGGTCACGTGCGGGAAGGCGGAGCTCTCCGCTGCCCGGGACGAGATGTCCGAGGTCGCGGACCGTGTCGGCCTCGTCTCTCCCGCATGAGGCTTCGCTACGCTACGACGATGACTCTGACGCCGGCGTCAGCATTCGCGGGCCGGCCATGAGGGTCGCCGTGCTGGTCAAGCAGGTGCCGCGCGCCGAGGAGATGCAGCTGCTCCCCGACGGCCGTCTCAAGCGCGACGGCATCGAGCTGGAGATGAACGCCTACTGCCGGCGTGCCGTCAGCAAGGGCGTGGAGATCGCCAAAGAGCGCGCCGGGACGTGCACCGTGTTCTCCCTGGGGCCTCCTGTGGCCGAGGACTCGTTGCGCGAAGCGGTGGCGTGGGGGGCCGACGAGGGGGTGCTCGTCACCGACCCCGCCTTCGCCGGGTCCGACACCCTGGCCACGGCGTCGGCCCTGGTCGCCGCCCTGCGTCGCGAGGGCCCCTTCGACCTCATCCTCGTAGGGCGCAACTCCATCGACGCCGATACCGGCCAGGTCGGCCCCGAGGTGGCCGAGCTGCTCGATCTCCCCTTCGCCGGGGGGGTCAAGGAGCTGACTCTCACCGAGCACGGCGCCCAGCCCGGTGTGGCGGTGCGGTGCGAGCTCGACGACGGCTGGCGCGACGTCCGCGTCCAGCTCCCGGCCGTGCTGTCGGTGGCCGAGCGCTTGACCGAGCCCTGCAAGGTGCCCCCCGAGGGACGCGCCGCGGTCGACGTGACCCGCATCCGGCGGCTGACGGCCGCCGATCTGGGTCCCGGGCCCTGGGGAGCGGCCGGGAGCCCCACCACGGTGGGCGACGTGCGGGCCCTGGACGTGGCCCGCCACCGCGTCGTGCTGTCGGGGGACGTCGCCGCCCAGGTGGACGAGGCGCTGGAGCTGCTCCGGACCTGGGGTGCGCTCGACGCCGTGCGGCACCAGCACGCCGCGGGGACCTCGGCCGCCGACGCCGATGGCAGCGCCGAGCCCGAGGTCGATGCCGTGCCCGCCGCCGCCGCACCTGGTTCGGGAACCGCCCCGGTGGTGGCGGTGGTGATCGAGCCCGACCGGCTGCGCGTGGCGCGCGAGCTGCTGGGCGAGGCCGTCCACATCGCCCGCAACATCTCGGGTCGGGTGGTGGCGATCGGTCCCGAGCTGCCTGACCTCCTCGAGCTCGGCTCGTGGGGTGCGGATGGTGTGGTGTCGTTGACGGGCACGGCGGTGGAGGAGGACGTCGCCGGCGCGTTGGCGGGTTGGAGCCAGAGGACCCCGCCCTGGGCCGTGCTCGTGCCGGGCACCTTGTGGGGACGCGAGGTGGCGGCCCGGACCGCGGCGCGACTGGGAGCCGGCCTCACCGGCGACGCCGTGGGGTTCGGCGTGGAGGACGGCCGCCTGGTGGCGTGGAAACCCGCTTTCGGGGGCAGCCTGGTGGCGGCCATCGCCTGTCGCTCCGAGGTGCAGATGGCGACGGTCCGACCCGGTGTCCTGTCCCTCCGGGCCCCGCGACCGGTCGACGCCGACCCGCCGCTCGACACGGTGGTGGGCACCACCCGGGGCAGGGTGCAGGTCCTCGACGCCGGGCGGGACGACGAGGTGGAGTCCCTGCTGGCGGCCCGCACCGTGGTGGCGGTCGGCTCAGGCGTGGCCCCCGAGGAGTACGGCGATCTCGACCCGCTGCTCAAGGTCCTGGGGGCGCAGTTGGGCGCCTCGCGCAAGGTGACCGACAAGGGGTGGCTGCCCCGGGCCCGGCAGATCGGCATCACCGGGCACAGCATCGCCCCAGCCCTCTACGTCGCCATCGGCGTGTCGGGCAAGTTCAACCACATTGTGGGGGCGCGCGGGGCGGGCACCATCGTCGCCATCAACACCGACCCCGAGGCCCTCATCCTCGACTGGGCCGACGTCGCCATCGTCGGGGACTGGCACGAGGTCGTCCCCCTCCTTGTCGACGCCCTGGGGTAGCCGCGCCCGTAGTGTCTGCGGTGTGTGGCGCACCCAGGTCGGCATCGACGACGTCCTGGCCGCGCAGCGGCGGTTGGCGCCCCTCGGGGTCCTGACCCCGCTCCAGTTCAGTGAGCGGCTGTCGCAGCGCTACGACGCCACGGTGTACATCAAACGCGAGGACCTCCAGGTGGTGCGGTCCTACAAGATCCGCGGCGCCTACAACTTCATCGCCGGGCTCTCGGCCGAGGCCCTGGCGGTGGGGGTGGTGTGTGCCAGTGCCGGCAACCACGCCCAGGGTGTGGCGTGGAGCTGTCGCCACCTCGGGGTGCGCGGCGCGGTGTTCCTGCCCCAGCGCACGCCGCGCCAGAAGGTGGCGCGCATCGGGGCGCTGGCCGGCGATCTTGTCGACCTGCATTTCGCCGGGGAGAGCTTCGACGACGCCCTGGCCGCCGCCGGTGACTACGCGGCGCAGACCGGGGCCACCGTGGTCCCCACCTTCGACCATCCCGCCACCATCGCCGGGCAGGGCACCATCGCCCTGGAGGTGGTGGAGCAACTCGACGGCACCCCCGACATGGTGGTGGTGCCCGTGGGCGGGGGCGGGCTCGTCTCGGGCGTGGCCGTCGTCCTCGACGGGCTGGGTGCGACGACCGAGGTAGTGGGGGTCCAACCGGCCGGAGCACCCGCCATGGTGCGGTCGCTCGAGGCGGGGCGCCTCGTCACCGTCGACATCGAGGACGACTTCGTTGACGGGGCGGTGGTGCGCACGCCGGGCGAGCTCACCTTCTCCATCGTGCGCGACCTCGTGCAACACCTCGAAGTGGTCGAAGAAGGCCGGGTGTGCACAGAGCAGCTCGACCTCTACCAGGTGGACGGCATCGTGGCCGAGCCCGCCGGCGCCCTGGCCACCGCCGCGCTCGATGCGCTCATCCCCGACGTGGCGGGCAGGACCGTGGTGTGCGTGTTGAGCGGGGGCAACAACGACGTGGCCCGCTACGACGAGATCATCGAGCGCTCCCTGGTGCACCAGGGCCTCAAGCACTACTTCATCGTGGACTTCCCCCAGCGACCGGGCGCCCTGCGCCAATTCCTCGACGAGTGCCTCGGTGCCACCGACGACATCGTGCTGTTCGAGTACATCAAGAAGAACGACCGGGAGTTCGGCCCCGCCGTGGTGGGGGTGCAGCTGGCCGAGCGCAGCGACCTGGCGTCGCTGCTGGAGCGCATCGCCACCTCGGGCCTCGACATCCAGCTGCTGCCCCCCGACAGCCCGGTGTTCCGCCTCCTGGTCTGATGGGGGAGCACGCAGCACGGCGTCGCACCCTCGTCGCCGCCGCGGTGCTGTCGATCGGCGCCGGGGCGTGCTCCTCGGCCGCAACGCAGACGAGCTCGCCGCCGACCAAGGCGGCAGCGGGCGCGATCGGCACCGGTGCCCCCCTGCCGTCGGCGGGGTGCTCGTCACCCGCCCCGGTCTCGGTGACCGAGCTGCGCCAGAACGTCACCGTCGACGGGTCGCAGCGGTGGTACCTGCTCACCACGCCCCCCACGCACAAAGGTGACGCCCTCCCGGTGGTAGTGGACCTGCACGGCCTGTCCGACGGCGCCACGTTGGAGGCGATCACGAGCCAGTTCAGCCCCAAGGCCGTGGCCGACGGCTTCATCGTGGTGTTCCCCCAAGGCACCGGCAATCCCGTCGGCTGGGACATCCAGCCCGGCACCACCGCGCACCCGAATCACGACATCGACTTCATGCGCGCCATGCTCGACCAGCTCGAGAAGCAGATGTGCGTCGACACGGCGCGCGTCTACGCCACCGGCCTGTCCGACGGTGCGTTGTTCACGTCACTCCTGGCGTGCACCATGACGAACCGATTCGCCGCTTTCGCCACCGTGGCCGGGATCGTCATGCCCACGCCGTGTCGGCCGGGGCGCCCCGTAGCCATCCTCGCCTTCCACGGCACCGCCGATCCCACCCTGCCCTTCAACGGCGGCCCGGCGACCGCGCCCTCACAACCGTTGAATCTGCACGGGCCCGGCTACCCGGCCAACGTCCAGGCCTGGGCGGTGAAAGACGACTGCAACTCGGCTTCGACCGACACCCAGGTCACCGCCCATGTGATCCTGCGCACCTACCGCTGCCCTCGGGGCGCGGCGGTGGAGTTCTACATCGTCGAGGGCGGCGGCCACGCCTGGCCGGGAAGCCAGTTCAGCGCCGTCAAGGGACCGTCGACGTTCGAGATCAACGCCACGGACCTCATCTGGAGTTTCTTCCGCCGCCACCACCTCGCCGCCGCGTAGGTCGCGGCGTCAAGGCTCAGCGAGCCGGGTCCGGCGTCAGGGCGGCGTGGAAGGTGATGTCGGGCATGGCTTCGAGCGGCGGGTGCGCAATGGTGAGAAGGCGTTGCGCTTCGGTGGCGTCGGCGGCAGTGAAGTCGATCAGGGTCACGCAGAACTCCACCATGATCCCGTTGGGGTCGGTGGCATAGATCGAGCGGCACCAGCCGTGGTCGATCTCGACGACTTCGATGCCGTGTTCCTGCCAGTGTCGTCGCCGGGCCGCGAAGTCGTCGAGGTCGGTCGCGTCGAAGGCGATGTGGTTGACCCAGGCGGGCAGGCCGAGACCCGTGGAGATGGCAGGGTCGAAGGAGGTCGGGATGGTGTCGTCGTGGAGCTCCCACACCGCCAGCATCCCGCCGCCCCCCGTGTCGTAGAAGACGTGCTTGGCCCAGCCGCCTCCGGGTGACCCCGTGGGTGCCACCACCGTCCGCACCAGGGTGAAGCCCATCGCCTCGGTGTAGAAGCGGTGGGTGGCGTCGAGGTCGGTGGTCGCCAGCGCCACGTGATGGAAGGCCATGATCACCAGGCTACGGCCAACCGGGCCCCTCGACCCGACCCTCTTCACGAGGGTGGCAGGGCTACAGGGCCAAGTCCTTCTTGGGCCGCACCACGAGGGAGGCGAGGTGCACGCCGGCGGGACGGGTGATGGCCCACAGCACGGCCTCGGCCACGTCCTCGGGTGCGCACAGATGCTCGGCCATCGACTGCTGGGCGTGCTCGAGGACCTCGTCGGACAGGCGCTCGCCCGGGGTGAACTGGCCCGGGTCCTCGCTCCCGCCCATCGAGCTGATCATGAACTCGAGCACGGCGGGGTCGAAGTTCCGGGCGAAGCTGGTGGCGATGGCCCCGGGCATGATCGAGACCACCTTGATGGGGTCGTCGAACAGCTCGCGACGCAGCGACTCGTTGATGCAGCTCACGGCGTGCTTGGTGGCGCCGTACACACCCGAGGCGGGATTCAGGGCCGCCACCGACGAGATGTTCACGATGTGACCCTCGGCCCCACAGGCCCGCATGGCATGCACGGCGGCCTGCGATCCCACCAGCAGGGCCAGGATGTTGGTCTCGAGCATGACGCGCCAGTGCTCGGGATCGCCGTCGACGATGGACTCGGGGTGGCTCACGCCGGCGTTGTTGACCATGACGTCGAGACGTCCGCGCGACGCCACGGCGTGGTCGACAAGGGCGCGTGCCTCGGCCACGTTGCGCACGTCGTGCACATGGGCCTCGGCCGTCCCGCCGGCGGCGACGATCTGCTTGACGGACGCGTCCATGGCGTCTTGGGTGCGGCCCCCGAGGACCACGTGCGCCCCGGCGCCACCCAGGGACTCGGCGATGGCGCGTCCGATCCCGCTCGACGCTCCCGTGACCACGGCCGTGCGCCCGGTCAGGGCCCTGCTCGCTGTGGTGGCCTTGGTTGCAGTGTCTGGTGCCATCGAGGGGCCTCCTTCAGGGACGGTGTGTTTCAGGGACAGGGTGCGCTCACTGTAGGCCTGGAATCCGACCGTGCCCGCTGCGCACGGCGGGCGTGCCGACTCGTCCAGGCCCGGCACCGCTCGGTACCATGCCCAGGTGAGCGACGTGCTGCCCCAGTCCACCGACGCCACCCCTCGGACCTCCGCACCGACCCAGGGGCGGTTCTCTGCCTGGGTCGAGGTGCTGCGCACCACCAACCCCCCCAAGGGCCGTCCCCTCGACCCCGTGTCGCGCTGGCTGGTGCTCACCAGGGCCGCGGTGCTCCCCATGACCCTGGTGGCCGGTGCGGTGGCGACGCTTCTGGCGGTGCGGCGCCACGGGTTCAACACCGGGCTCCTGCTGCTGGCCTTCGCCGGGCTGATCCTGGCCCACTGCGCCAACAACCTCATGAACGACCTGTTCGACGCCGAGGTGGGCGCCGACACCGCGTCGTACCCCCGTGCCCTGTACGCGCCGCATCCGGTGCTGTCGGGGATGGTGTCGCGGGGCAAGCTGGCGCGCGCCGCGCTGCTCGTCAACGTCCTCGACCTCGCCATCCTGGTGGTGCTGGCCGTGTACCGGGGCTGGCCCGTGGTGGGCTTCGCTCTGGGGGGATTCCTGCTCTCGGTGGCCTACACGGCCCCGCCGCTGCGCCTCAAGAAGCGCGGGCTGGGCGAGCCCGACGTCTTTCTGGTGTGGGGCCCGCTCATGGTGGGGGGCACCTACTACGCGGCGGTGGGCCACCTGCCGTGGGAGATCATCGTGGCGTCGGTCCCCTACGGCCTGCTGTGCACGGCCGTGCTCATGGGCAAGCACATCGACAAGGCGCCCTTCGACGAGCCCCTCGGGATCCGTACCCTTCCCGTGGTGCTGGGCGAGCGCAGAGCCAGAGCGGCGACCATCGGCATGATGGTCGCCTTCTACCTGACCGTGGCGGTGTGCGTGGGGGTGCGGGCCCTGCCCTGGCCGGCACTGCTCAGTGTGGCGGCCGTTCCCAAGCTCGTCCAGGCCTGGAAGGCCTTCAGTGTGCCCAAGCCCGACGCCCCCCCGGCCGGGTTCCCGGTGTGGCCCCTGTGGTTCGCGGCCGTGGCCTTCGTGCACACGCGCCGCGCCGGGTCCCTGCTCGTGCTCGGCCTCGTCATCGCCGCGGTCGCCAACATCCGCTGACCTCTAGGTGTTGGTGCCCTGCTGGCGGACGTACTCGGCCGTGCCGGCCAGGAACTTCCCCACGTCGGCGGCCTTGCTCGACGCTACGTCACCGAACCACGCCGGCACGTAGACCTGCGCCGCGTCGGCGGCCACGCCGGCCAGGATGGTGGTCACCGCCTCGTCCACGGTGATCGACTCCACCTGGGCGGTGAACGGGTCGTTGTCGGGAAGGGTGAAGAGCTCGGTGTCGACCACGCCGGGGTAGACGACAGTGATCTTGACGCCGGTGTCCCACAGGTCGATGGCCATGGACTCGGAGAACACCGTCACCGCCGCCTTGGTCGCCGCGTAGGCGGCCTCGCCCGGAGGGCTCAAGGTGGCCGCCACCGACGAGATGTTCACGATCCGACCCTCGCCGCGCTCGAGCATCTGGGGGAGCAACGCCAGGGTGAGCCGGACCGGGCTCGAGTAGTTGATGTTCATCACCGCGTCCACCGTGGCGGCGTCGAGGGCGGTGACGTGGCGGCGCTTGGGGATGCCGGCGTTGTTGACGAGCACGTCGACGCCGCCCAGCTCGGTCATGGCCGCCACCGCCAGGTCGTCGACGGCGGCCGGGTCGGCCAGGTCCGCCACCCACATCCGTGAGTCGGGCGAATGGTGTCGACAGCGCTCGAGCACCGCCGCCAGCCGGTCGGTGCGGCGCGCCACCAGGCCCACCGTGGCTCCCGCCCGGGCCAGCGCCTCGGCCAGCCCGGCGCCGATGCCCGACGACGCCCCGGTCACGAGCACCCTTTTCCCCGCCACGTCATATGCCATCCGACACCCCCGTCTCCGAGCCCCGATCTTGGCTCAGATCCCGGTGGTGGTGCACCCGTCCACAGCCCTCGACCTGTCATGGGAGCTCGTTTCGGTCTGGCCTACGCTGGGATGAAGGAAGTCAGATGATCACGTCACCGCCACCGGAAGGCCTCGCATGAGTTCGTTCGCCAATCCTGCGTGGCTTCCGTTCTCGGTGAGCGAGGCGGCATCTGCCGGCGATGCCACGAGCCAGTCCCTCGAATCCGGCGAAGCATGGAATCATCTCCTCGAAGCGATGAAGAGGGTCGGGGAGGTCGTCCTCTCCGACTCCGTCCCCCACGCGCCGGTGGACATGGCATCGGGATTCCGACACCTTCTCGTGCTCCTGGGTGTCGGGATTGACGAGCTCCTCCGGCGCGGCTTGGACCGCGTCCCGGCCGTCAAGCCGTCGGGAATGGACGCGGCGTACAAGTGGGGCATGGAGTGCCCCGACTGCATTTACTCGGGGTCAGCCCTCAAGGGAGACGAGACATACCGGCTGTGGGGAACACGAGGATCGGCGCGCTACGTCGGTCTCCAGGTCATGTCCGGCATGGCCTCGTCGTTCAACGCCCTGATCGACGACTTCGATCTGGGCCCCGCCGGTGAATTCGAGATCACGCTCTCGGCCGAGCCCCAGGCCGGGAACTGGATTCCGCTCGACGAGCACGCCACCATGCTCGTCATCCGCCACTTCTTCTACGACTGGGAGCGCGAAGTTCCCGCCACCGTGTCGATCGAACCCCTGTCGGGGCACGCACTGTCGATCGAACCCACGCCGGTTGACCCGAGGACCGCCCTGGCCCGCCAGGTGATCGCCTTGGGTGACTTCGTGGAAGAAAACCTGCGATTCTTCATGGACCTGGCTCATCCCGAGGTCCCCAATTCGTTCCTGCCTCCGTTCGACGGCTCCTCGATGGGTGCAGCAGCCGAGAATCGGCCCGTGATCGGCTCGTGGAAGTTGGCGCCCGACGAGGCACTGATCATCGAAGGGACCCCGCCCGAGGGCGTCTATTGGAGCTACTCGTTGGGCAACACGTGGTGGGAGACGATCGATTACGGCAACCGCCAGTCGAGCCTCAACGGTCACCAGGCGGTCCTCGACGACGACGGCCAGGTGCGCGTCGTGGTCGCTCACCAGGACCCGGGCGTGCCCAATTGGCTGGACACGGCCGGTCACAGCGAAGGAGCGATCATCCTGCGGTGCGTCCGGACCGACACCGCTCCCACGCCGACCACCACGGTGGTGCCCTTCGATCGACTGCTCGAGGAGTTGCCGGGCTCCACCCGACGAGTGTCTCCACGGGAACGGGCCGAAGTGATCGACGTCCGCCGTCGGGCGGTGAGTAGGAGGTTCCGGCGTTGAGCCTCGATGTCGAGCGCATCGAGCACGACGCCCGGACCGAGACCAACCTCGACGACACCGGTGGAGACCACTACCGCCAGGGTCTGGAGCGCCTGGTCGAGTCCGTGAACAGCGAAGGCGGCCTCACCGACATGGGTGAGGCCATGCAGCACGCTCGGCTGGTGGCGCTTCTCGCCGCCCGGCTGCAGGTCGAGGGCACCTACCGGACGCACCCAAACATCGATGACCAAGAGGTCGCCGGACCCCTGTTCGTCATCGGACTACCCCGCACCGGGACCACGGCACTCAGCCAGCTGGTGGCGGCCGACCCGCAGTTCCGGTCTCTTCGGATGTGGGAATCAGGCAGTCCCGTCCCTCCCCCAGAGAAGGCGACAGAGCACACCGATCCCCGGATCGCCGCCGCCGAGGGGAACCTGGCGCTGATGAACGAGGCCTTCCCTCTGATGCAGACCATGCACCACATCGAGGCCACGACCGCCACCGAGTGCCAGGACCTCATGGGCATGAGCTTTCGGACAGCCCACTTCGACGGCTTCGCTCGGGTGCCCTCCTACATGGAGTGGGTCATCGACACCGACATGCGAGAGACCTACCGGTACCACCGGCGGGTGCTTCGTCTGCTGCAGTGGCACTGCCCACCCAGCTTGTGGCACCTGAAGACGCCGGTGCACATGTTTGCCCTCGACGCTCTGGTGGAGGCCTACCCGAACGCCCGCTTCCTGTGGAGCCATCGCGATCCGGCCCAGGTATTGGGATCAGTATGCAGTCTCATCCACTACACGCGTAGTTGGAGCAGTGACCGCGACGACGCCGTCGAACTCGGTGCGGAGGAGTTGGAGAGATGGTGGACGGCCATTCGCCGAGCCATGGATTTCCGCACGCGCCTCGGAGATGCGCGGTTCGCGGACATCGCATTCTCCGACCTTCAGTCCGATCCCGTGGCGGCGCTTGCCACAGGCCTGGCACGTATCGGTCTGAGCTTCGACGAAGAGTCCCGGGTTCCGGTGGAACGGTGGGCGGCGACGCATCAGCCCGGCGCTCACGGTTCGCACTCCTACGACTTGGCGGATTTCGGCCTCGATCCCACACGCATCAGAGAGCGGTTCGGCCCGTACTACGCCGCCTTCGACGTCGAGGACTGAGACCTCGATCACATCGTCGAAGGTACTGGTCATCGTCACCCGTGAGGAATCACCTGGTCGACAGCCGTCCGTGGCCCGGAATGGGACCCGGTACCCTGCACCTGCACTGCGGGCACGCTGCCCGATCGTTGGATGACGCCGGCGTCGTCGCCGAGATACGAGGCAACGACTCGTGCATCGGACAGGACGGCGGACGGCGATCCCCGCGTGATCACCCGTCCGAGGTCCAGAGCGATGATCTCGTCGGACACGGCACTGATGAGCGGCATGTCGTGCTCGATGATCACGATCGAGCACTGCGTGGCACGCTGCATGTCCTTCAGCAAGGGGCCCAGCGCCTCGGTCTCTCGCTGGGCGACACCCGATGACGGCTCGTCGAGTAGCAACACCCTCGGGTTGTGGGCGATGGCCATGGTCAGGTCGACGATGCGCCGCACACCCGTAGAGAGCTCGGAGACGAACTTGTCCCGATAGGACTGCAGGTGCATCAACTCGATGAGCTCCCCCACCCGCCCGGCGACCTGACGTTCGGACTGCTGGATCGCCGGGAGGTCGAGCAGCGCCGCCAGATGGTCCCGCATGGCGATGTGCCGTTCGAGACCCATGGCGATGTTCTCCGAGACGGTGAGGGACGGGAAGATGCGAGCGTCCTGGAAGGACCGCCCCAGGCCGGCCGCCGACCGGCGGCTCGCCGACCAGGTGCCGATGTCGACGCCTCCCAGCTCGATCCGACCGTGGTCGACGGGAAGCACCCCGGAGATGAGGTCCAAGACAGTTGTCTTGCCGGCCCCGTTGGGGCCGATGAGGCCCAGCGTCTCACCACGACGCAGATCGAACGTGACCTCGTCGACGGCGACGATCCCGCCGAAGCGCTTGGTGAGGTCGCGGCTGGCCAGCACGACGGGTTGCGACGCCAGTGGATCGGCTCCGTTGTCCGGGGAGATGGGGCCGCTGAGCCGCACCGGGGGGGCGGTGGAGCCGTTGCTGACCGATCCTTCGAGGAAGACCGATCGCAGGAGGTCACCGCGCGCCAGGAGCTCGGTGGCTGCCCCTTCGAACCGGATCTCGCCCTTCTCCATGAAGTAGGCGCGTTGTGCGATGGTCAGCGCCACGTTGACCGACTGCTCCACCAGAATGACCGGGCATCCCTCGGCGTGGATAGTCCTGACGATCTCCAGGAGCTGCTCGACGACGGCGGGGGCCAGGCCCAGAGACAGCTCGTCGATGATCAGCAGGCGGGGCTTGGCCACGAATGCCATGCCCAGGCCGAGCTGCTGCTGTTCGCCGCCGGAAAGGTTCCCCCCCATCTGGTGCCAGCGTTCTCTCAGACGCGGGAACAACTCCAGGACCCGTTCCGTGCGGGCGTGGACGGCGGCGGCGTCTTCCTTGGCGAACAGCCACGCCGCAACTTTGAAGTGCTCGGCGACGGTGAGCGTGGGGAACACCGCCCGGCCCCCCGGCACCTGCACGATGCCCAACCTGGCGCGCTCGACCGGACCGGCGCGGGTGATGTCTCGACCGTCGAAGACGATCGAGCCGTCGACCGCCTCGACCAGTCCGGACACCGCCTTCAACAGCGTGGACTTCCCGGCCCCGTTCGTGCCCAAGAGGGCGACGATCTCGCCCTGGCGGATCTCTATGTCGACCCCGAACAGCACCCGCACCTTGTCGTAGGCGACGTGCACGCCCCGGCACACGAGGAGCGGTGCTCCTCCCGAGGGCGGGGCCGGCGGCATCGGGGCCGCCACGGTGACCGGCAGCGGAGGCAGGCTGGGGACGAACAGCGCCGGCGTGGCGACATCGGTGGGTGCCGGAGGCGGAAACGGTCCCGGGACGACCGGCGGCGCCTGGGTGGGGGCGTATGCATGGGCCGAGTCGTCGCCTCTCGAGGCGAGCCAGTGGCGGACGTCGAAGACGAGCCCGATCACCACCACCACCACGGCTCCGCACCAGAGGACGACGGTGATCACGGCACGGCCGCACCGTGCGGAGAGGGCGGCTGCGGCAACGGGCCGGGGTCAGCCGTGGACGCCACGCCGGCGAGGGCGGTGTGAGCCGATGGCGCCGGGGTGAGAGACGAGGGCACGGGGACAGGCTCTGCGCTCGTCGCCGGGTCCGCCACCAGCGCCGAAACCACGATCCCCCGGCGCTTCGCCACCCACCGCAGCCAGTCGTCGCGCTTCTGCATCCCCAGCTCGGCCGACCCGCCCGGGTTGAAATAGGCGTTGATGAGCAGGACCGGGCCCGTCAGCAGGAGCGGCAGCGTGGTCTCGATCGTGGTGGAGTGGAACAGGTCGTAGACCCGAGGGCCGAACACCACCGCCGACTCGATGCCCATGGCACCCACCACGGCCCAAGGCACCGAGCTGACGCCGGCAATGGCGACGGCGAGGAAGATGGTGAGGCTGGCCTGAGGCTCGTAGGTCCCGGGCACGACGTTCTGCTGGGCGTAGGCGAAGAGCACCCCGGCCAGGCCGGCGATCCCACCCGAGATGGCGAACGCCGCCAGCCGGGTGCGCGGAGGGTTGACGGCGAAGGCCGCCGCGGCGCGCTCGTTATCGCGCAAGGCGATCAATACCCGTCCGGACCGGTTCCGGCGGAAGGCGAGGGCCGCCACCATGACCAGGGCCAGGAAGGCGAGACAGACGTAGTAGTAAGCCCGATCACCCGACAGATCGATGCGGCCGTACAGCACGGGGCGGCTGAGGTGCGCGGACAGACCTGACGGCAGGATGTGCGCGCCGATCCAGTAGTGCCCGTTGAGAAGGTAGTTCGGCACGGCGTAGCCGACGGCAAGGGTGGTGACGGCGAGATAGAGACCCTGGATGCGCAGCGACGGCAGGCCGACGATCACCGCAGCGACGACTCCGGTGAGGATGCCCACGCCCAATGCAGCGAAGAAGTCGATGTCGTGGTTGGCGACGAGGCCCCCGGCGACGCCTGCCGACGCACCCACGAGGCCGAACTGACCAAGGCTGATCTGCCCGGCCCACCCCGTGAGCACGACCAGGGACACCGCCACCATTCCGTAGAGGGGGAGCAGGACTAGGTACGAGACGTTGTCGACGCCCAGGATGTAGGGCAGGGCGATCATCAGGCCGGCACCGAGGACGACCATGCCCCACCGGGCCGATGCGACTTCGGGGAGCTTGCGCAGCTCGGCGGGGATGGGTCGATACTGCTTGACCGTCTGCCACCGGCCTTCGCCAGCGTCCAGGGCGCGTGCCGTCCGGCGGGGCTGGGTGAGCAGCGCCCCCAAGATGACGAGCACCATGATCGGCGAGGAGATGCTGTTGTCCCCGGAGCTGATGATCGTGGCGGTGATGAGCACACCGATGCCCATGCCCGCTGCCAGCGCCACCCCGAACCGCTCCATGCGGGACACCACGGCGGCGGCCAGGGCATAGAGCAGGGTGTCGAGGCCCAACGTGGCGTCGTTCGGCGTCCCGATGAGCGGCGCCTGCACATAGATCGCCAACGCCGCCAGCAGGCCCGCCAGCGCCCAGGCTGCGGCGGCGACCCGGCGGACCGGGATGCCCAAGAGGAGCGCCCGGTCGGCATTCTCGGCCGAGGCGCGCAGGGCGATGCCGAGTCTCGTCCGGCGCAGGAACACGGCGAGGCCGACGGTCACCACGGCGACCGTAAGAAATGCGGCGATCTCGTTCCCGGTGAGCAACGGCTGACCGCGGCTCGTGTGCCACACCAGGTGCTGCCACGGCGTCGTGACCGTGGTCCCTTGGTTGGTGGCCTTCTGGCCCAGCCAGACGGGAATGAAGAACGCGAGGACAGCGAAGCTCTGCGCCACGGCGATGGTCATGACCGTGGCGATCAGCCGGGGCACCGCGTCGAACCGGCGCATGACCACGTGGGCGACCAGACCCAGGACCGGCCCCCCCACCACCACGATCGGAAGGACCACCAGGTAGTTGGCGCCGTACTCCAGTACGAGCACCAGCGCGATCACGGCGGGAACCGCACCCACTGCACCGGCCGCGAAATTGATGACGCGTGTCGTCCTGTAGATGAGGACGATCCCGACGCCGATGATGCCGTACAGCGAGCCCAGCGCCAGCCCGGAGACGAAGTCGGGAGCCGAGAGCCCGAAGATGAGCTCGACGACGGCGACGAATACGGCGATGGCTGTCAGCCAGCGCCCGGCCCTCGCCGGCCAGCTCGGTCCTCGGGCCGCCTCCACCACGGGGGCGAGCGACTGGGGAAGCAGTGAGGACCTCACGAAGATCGGGTCTTGGGGATCGGCGGCTCAGACCGCGTGGGGAAGCTCTGAGGCAAGAATCTCGAGCCCTCCATGTCCACGAATGTGCCCGGCTTGTTGTTGTAGGTCGAGGGCGTGGCCTTGGACCAGTAGACGACGGCGGCGTCGATCGTCCAGTCGTAGCTGCCCTTGGAGAACCCGAATTCGGCGTGGCCGGTCGTCCCTCCTCCGATCGTCCCCATCGAGGGGGCGGCCGCCGCCATTCTCGCCGGGCTGAGATCGGGGCCGGTGTTCTCAATGAGGCTTGCCAGCATGTTCCACAGCTCCCAGGCGCCGCTGGCCACATACGGCTTCATCGGCAGGTTCGTCCCTCCGCCGAGTCTGTACGCGATCGGGCCGGGCTCTTTGGAGGGCGGGGGAAGTGAGGGGGCCGACGTGATGCCGAAGGCGTCGTCGAACTCACAGCCCGCCTGATATTGCGGACAGGCGAGCGATGACTGGGTCGCGGTGGACTCGAAGTTCTGCGCCACGGCATCGACGCCCATGCCCTGCACATCGGCGAGAACGTTCTCCGGGTAGTAGTTGTGCTGCTGTTCGCCGGAGTACAGAAGCTCAGGGGCGACGGGGTCACAGAGGCAGACCACGTCCGTCGCAGGATCGCTCGGCGTGTCCATGGCGGAGACCCCGGCGTTGATCTGCTGCGCAGCCGTGCTGATGTCCTGTGAATAGAAGTAGTGGTGCTGCGCGACGCTCCCTCCGTCACCGCAGTCGCGGTTGAGCGCGGGGACGAGGACATTGGTGACGGTATCCTCGTTGTCGGGGTCGTTGGTGGAGATCACCCCCAGAATCCGCTTCTGGCCGTTGAAGTTCTGAGCCGCGTTCTTGTCCGGGGCGAAGCTCACCGTCCGGTCGCTGTTCTTGCTCGTCAGCTGATTGCACCAGAACTTGGCGAAGCCCTGCTCGATGTTGGTCGAGCTCTCCCCCGGTGACCAGAAGTACGGGGCGTTGGCCTGGGCGAAGGCAGTGCTGAAGCCGACTCCACCGAGGGAGATCGTGTGGTCCTGCGCCAGGCGGGCGAAGCACACCGAACAGAGTGTGGTGCCCCAGGCGACGGCGTAGGGATGGTAGGTCTGGACGATGGTGTCCATCTCGGCCAGCAGGCAGCCCGTGTCCGGCGGCACGGTTTGACAGGTGCTGTTGTACGTCACGATCTTGAGTTTGCGTCCCCACAGCACATAGTGGGAGTTGACAAAATTCTGAAATGCCGCGTTCACCTGTTGCGTCTGGGCGTAATCGACGTAGAGCCCCTCTCCCCGGAGGATGGTGTCCACGATCCCGCCGGCGTCGGCGTAGTAGTTGACCACGGTGATGGTCTTGCTCGTGACCCCCTGGGAGGAGCTACCCCCGTTGTCGTAGCTCCCGCCGATCGTCCCCGGCGTGCAAGGGGGGGCGTAGTAGTCGATCGACGTCGAGAACTCACGGCCACCGACGCAGTGAGTCCGGCTACCAGTTCCTCCCGTCGTTCCCGAGAAGCCGACCGCAGGGCTCGCCCCGGCGGAGCTCGAGGCCGAGGGCCCTTGCGCGGGGGAGGTCGAGGGGAAGAGCACGATGATGAGCACCTGCGCCGCGATGAGGACGGCCAAGGGAAGGTAGCCTCGAACGAGCCGCCTGACCTTCATCGGCCTCGCCTTTGCTCGGCGCGGTGCCGGAGTGGGCGCGGGAGATCGACACAGCCACGTGACCCGGTCACGACGGCGTGGTCGACTAGCCGGCCAACCCCCATACGTCCCCCACTCCCCCTTGGTTCGAATGTACAGCCGTTCGTGGGTGGAGGTGTCTTCGCTCGGGTTTCCCGCCATTCCTTGCGGCCGCAATGACTGCGCCGAATTGGGCACCGGGCCCCTGTATTCCGAGCCGATTCGGCCGTCTCCCTATTGCTCATGTGGCGGCTCCCTGACCTGCAGAAAGGGGCCCGTGCCAAGGCCACCTCTGGAGATCCCGATGATCACACAATGAAGGTCGAGCTGGCGCGGGCCATGCCTGGTTAGAGCTTCTTACGATGGTCGTCGTCCCGAGCACGATCACCGGAATCGCATTCGTCGTCTTGTCTCGATTCGGACTGGCGGGACATCTTCCCCTTTGAGCCGTGATGGCTCTGTTGGTGGTAACAGGGGTCCTGGGAGAGACAACGCGACGCTTTGTCCGTTTCGACGTAAACAGGCGAGCTTTGCATTTTGGGATTGCTGTGCAGAGACTTCGGCACGGGGTACTCGTCTCTCTCGTATCTGCGCAGCTTCCCGATCGACTTCTTGAAGATCGACCGATCATTCGTGAACGAACTTGGCGGTGAGTCGAACGACCAGGGACGCGCTCTCGTCAGTTCGATCATCAGCATCGGACACAACCTCAAGCTTGCCGTCATCGCCGAGGGGATCGAGAAGTTCAGACCAGCTCGGAGAGCTCCTCGCCGCACATTGCGATTTCGGCCAAGGCTCTGTCACCCCGCCCCGCCCGATGAGATCCGCGAGATCCTCGTCCGTCACGGCAAGTCGTTCGAAGTGGAGCCTGTTCAAACTGTGCCTTGAGCGGGATTCGGCATCATTGAGGACCGTTGTGCTCGTGCGGGGTAGCTGCGGGCAGTTCGGGAGAGGAAATCGGTTCGCCGGTCCCCGATTGCGTCACATCAGCTGACTCTGGGAGGGGGACTGCTCCGGGGACCGCAGACAAGAGCGCGTCGTAAATCGACCGGCCAGATGCCACCAATCCGGTCACAACCTGTCCGACACCTTCAGCACCATTCACCACACTCAGATTGGCGCCATTCAAGCCTTGGGCCAGCGACGCCACGATAGCTGGCATCATTTCGACCATCTTGGACGCGACGATTCGCTCGAGGTTGCCCCCGGTCAGCGCTTCGGCCTGAGCTCGCAGAGCGTCGCGTTGCGCTTGGGCCAGCTTCACCGTCTTGTAGGCCTCGGCATCGGCTGGTTTCTGTACCTCGGCTACTAGTTCCGCTTCGCGCTTCTCAGCCTGCTTGGCCGCGAGAGCCGCCTGTTCTTCGGTTACCTTCTGTGCGGCTTTCGCCTGCGCGAGCGGTCCCGATTGATCAGCCTCGGCCTGAGCTGCTTGGACCTCGGCTCGAGCGCCGGCCTGTTTTATCTCCGAATCGCGGGTGAATCCTGCTTTCTGTGCGTTCGCCTCCTGCTCTCGCTCAGTGGCGGCCTGGTCGGCCTGGGCTTGGGCGATTCGAGCGTTCTTCTCCACTTCAGCGATGTGCGGTGCGGCCAGGTTCTTTATGTAGCCCGAAGGGTCGCCCACCTCTTGGATTTGAAAGGCGTCGACAATCAGTCCGAGTTTCTCCATCTCGTCAGAGGACGCCGACTTGACCTCTTGCGCCAGGCTGTTGCGGTCCGTGATGATCTTCTCGACGGTGAGGCTGCCGACAATCGAGCGCAGGTGACCAGCCAGGATTTGGCCGACGAGAGACTCCATTTGGTCCTGCTGGTCAAGGAACCGCCTCGCAGCATTGGCAATCGACTGAAAGTCATCAGCGACCTTGAAGACCGCGACTGCCTGGACGGTGAGTGGTATTCCCTGGCCGGTCACACAGTTCTCTTCGAGCTCTGCCTCGTAGAGGTCCAAAGACAAGATGCGCGCTCTCGACCGCCAGGGAGCGACGAAGGTGCCGTGACCGGTGACGATCCGGAACTGACCGCCATCGGCTCCTCCTTTTGCTCCGGAAATGACCAGCGCCTGGTTGGGCTCAGGAATCCGATAGAAGAACATTGTCGCCGACCTTTCATTGGTGAGTGAAGGTCAGTACCCCGAGGCAGTGACCAAGACCGTTCGAGGTCCAGTCTGTTCGACCACGACAGCATGAGCATTCTTGTTCAGAGCTTCGTTGCCCTGCGTATAGGCCGTGAAGGCCTCGGAGCCACCCCGAACACTCAAGATGATTTCGCCCGAACCATCAGTCGGTATCGGAACCGAGACACGGCCCACCATCCCGGTGAGGTCTTCATCCATCAGGCGGAAGCGTATCCGCGGGTGGAGGATCGGCGCCCAGCGTTGTGAGGGATGTCGACAGTCGGTTTTGGCTCGGGCTTCCGGACATGTGATGGCGGCGCCCAGGGTCAAGCAGGCAGTGACATCAGTTAGTTTGCTCGGATGGGCGACTTGGCGGCGGACACGGCGGTGGAAGCCCTGGGCGATGGGCGGTACCGGGGCGTGCTCAGTAGGGACTGGGAGATTTGGGGACCCATGGGCGGGTATCTCGCCTCGTTCGCCCTTCGAGCGGCAGGGGAGGAGAGCCGATTCAACCGACCCGCCAGCTTCTTTTGCCACTACCTGCACGTAGCCGCATTCGAGCCGATCGATGTGCAGGTGAGCACGCTTCGGTCGGCCAAGACAGCCCTGTCGCAACGGGTGACGATTAGCCAAGGTGCCCGTCAGGTGCTCGAGGCGACCGTCTGGTCGGTGGGCGAGGTCGAAGGCCTTGAGCACGACGACACCGAATCACCGGCCGTGCCGCCGCCTGACGGGCTGCCGTCCATCGAGGAGCTGACGCCCGACCGCGAGGCGCCCTTCAGATTCTGGAACAACTTCGATATGCGCCCTGTGACATTCCGGGCGCAATGGCCACCAGCCGAGTCGCTGCCGCCGCAGTGGAGAGCCTGGTGCCGATTCCGACCGATGGCTGTTTTCGACGACCCGTGGGTGGACGCCTGCCGATCGGTCATCCTCGTCGATGTCCAGAGTTGGCCAGCCGCTTCCTCGCGCCACGCCTGGCGGGAGCCGCATGGCTTCATTGCTCCGAGCCTCGATCTCTATGTCGCCTTCCACCTTCCGGTGCCTGAGGAGCCCTGGCTGTTGGCCGACGGGTTCGCCCCCGTGTCCGCCGACGGGATCTTCGGCTGGACAGGTCGGCTGTGGACTCCGGGCGGTCAGCTGGTCAGCTCGGGAGCAGGCCAGGCTTTGTACCGGCGAGTACCAAGCACAGACTGAGCCTGGCCGATCAGCGGCCCGTCCTTCTGCTGACGAAGTAGTTGTGCACCTCGAAGAACGTGGTCATCGGCGGATCGAGCACGCCGATCTTTCGGAAGAGGGGCTCGATCGTCTCAACCTGGAACGCCGATAATGCTTCGCGCGATTCCCACACGTCGATGATGCGAATCCCGTCGGCAGTCTCGGTCACGCAGTGGAAGAGCACCCCTGAGGGCGGGGGACCACCGGGGAGAAGTCCCATGATCTCCACGACTTTGTCGTACTGCTTGAGAGAGACACCGCGGTAATCAACCTGAACACCGACTCCCGCCATTGCAACCTCCAAGCCGTGAGGGCAATCGAACTTCAACCAGTCCCAGTGCCGATCGCCGCCTGGCGGCCACGAGGGGCGGTTGCCTTCCCGGTGATGCTCATTCTACGCCCCGGGCAGCTCCCGCGTCAGGCGGGACAGGTGGTGACCTGGACCTTCGCCATCCCGACGAGCGCACACCAATTCGGGTTCGGGGTACCGGTGAAGCGATCCCGGATCCAGTGCATCGCGGTGGCGGCCGACTCAAGCTATCTCCATACTCTGATTGCCCAAACCACCTGCGATCAGCAGACCCAGAAATTCGTTGGCAAGACCCGGTGTCGCTTCGTGAGCGCGCCCAGCATCGCTGCGCGCTCGATGGGCGAAGCTCTGGACGATTCTCAGGTGAAATCACGCAGAGGTTGCTATGTGATGGGGCGCTGCCCGTCGCCCTGACCTACAGTGATACTGCTTCAGGCGTCACGCTCGGGACCAGCGCCCCGACCACAATGATCTGGGTGGCGAAGCTTGCGGTGTCGTTGCCTTCGGTTGCAGCAGTACATCTTCTCTCGACGGTCGTCGTTGTCGGGCTCCGGAAGAGGGCGTCGGTGGACAATTCACAAGAGCCATCACCTCACTCGTTAGCTGAAGAGCAACGAGGCCTCACTCGATCGCGCATTAGGCAATCTGCAATGGTCGTCGTCAGTAGGCGAGGTTTCAACGCAACAGTCGAGGAGATTGCCCAACTTTCGGGCGTGAGTGCCCGCACCATCTACCGGCACTACGTCAGCCACGATCGATTGATTGCTTCCACTGTCAAAGACATGTTCGAGGCGTGCGGGCTTCCTCAACACGGGGAGCAGTTCGACAGCTCGATCGAGGGTTTACCCGGTCCCGCAGGCGACCTGAATGTCTGGATAGACGGCCTGGCGTCGACGTTTCATTCCAGAAGCGCCTCGATCTTCGGAGCAGCCTTCTGGGACATCTCTGCTCCCCATCACGACGCATCTGAGGTCCTTTCGGAAGTTGACTCGGTCCGACGTCACTACCGGCTCCGAGGGATCAGCTACCTCGTGAATCTGGTCTGGCAAGTCGCCGGTGGCTCGGGCGAGCCTCCGCAAGACCTGAGGTTGGCCTTCGCCCTCAATCTCTCGGTGTTCACCACCCAGGCGCTCATGGTCGATTTCGACCAGACACCCGAGCAGATCGGGGCGCTGACTGCCGACATCTTGAAGATGGCGCTCTGGCAGGCAGTGGAGGCGCAGCGTTCCGAAGGTGTCGGCACCGCACACGGCAACGACGAGGACCGTTCGTAGCGCTGAGCACCACGAGCCCTCCTGGTCGGAGCGCGTCGAGTGCCGCGGCGCTCGCCTGGACCCGGTGCACGTCACGGGCTCCCCTGGCTACGAGGAAACGTGGACCCTACGCTCGCAAGGCGCTCGACGAGGAGGATCCGTGAAGACCAAGGTCACCGACATGCTCGGGGTGGAGTTCCCCATCCTGGCCTTCAGCCACTGCCGCGACGTGGTGGCCGCGGTCACCAGGGCCGGTGGGTTCGGGGTCCTCGGGGCCGTGGCGCATACCCCTGAGCAGCTCGATGTCGACCTGGGATGGATCGAGGAGCAGACTCGGGGCGGCCGCTACGGGGTGGACCTCCTCCTCCCCGCCAAGTACGCCGGTGCCGACGAGGGGGGGATCGACGCCGACGCCGTGCGGCAATTGCTTCCCGCCGCCCAACAGGAGTTCGTGGACGAAATCCTGCGCCGCTACGGCGTGCCCGAGCTCCCCGAGGACCTGCGCACGGGGTCGGAGCGCAACGTGCTCGCCAACGTGGCGTCGAAAGGCTACGAGCCGCTCCTGGACGTGGCCTTCGCCCATGACATCACGCTCATCGCCAGCGCCCTGGGGGCGCCCCCGCCGTCGCTGCTCACGCGGGCCCGTGGCGCCGGGGTGGTCGTGGCCGCACTGGCCGGCAACCTGACCCATGCGGAGCGCCACAATGCGGCCGGGGTCGACGTCATCGTGGCGCAGGGGACCGAGGCGGGAGGCCACACCGGCGAGATCTCCACCATGGTGCTCGTGCCCGAGGTCGTCGACGCCGTGGCCCCCACCCCGGTGCTGGCGGCGGGTGGCATCGGCAACGGACGGCAGATCGCCGCGGCCCTGGCGCTCGGGGCCCAAGGGGTGTGGTGCGGGTCGGTGTGGCTCACCACCCAGGAGGCCGAGACCCATCCGGCGGTGAAGCAGAAGTTCCTGGCCGCCGCCTCGCGCGACACCATCCGTTCGCGCTCGTTGACGGGCAAGCCGGCCCGCATGTTGCGTAGTGCCTGGACCGACGAGTGGGAGGGGGCCGACTCCCCTGGTGCGCTGCCCATGCCCCTGCAGAGCGCGCTCGTGGCCGAGGCCCAGCACCGCATCAGCCGCGCCGCGGCGACCGAAGGATCAGGGGCGAACAAGCTGGCCAACTACTTCGTGGGCCAGGTGGTGGGGCAGATGAACGCCATCCGCCCCGCCCGCCAGGTGGTGCTGGAGATGATGACGGAGTACGCCGAGGTGGCCCAGCGCTTCGCCGACCAGGTGGCCGAGGAGTCCGCCCCGTAGAGGACCAGCCGCCTAGCCGCCGACGCGGGCGGTGGGGGTGAACTCCACCGGGAGCGACTCGAAGCCCACGATGAAGTTCGACACCCGCAGGGGCTGTGGGGCCCCGTCGGCCCGGTGGATGTCGGGCAGGCGCTCCAGGATCCGGTCCACCATGCCGGATATCTCGGCGCGTGCCAGGCGGTGCCCGAGACACAGGTGCGCCCCGAACCCGAAGGCGACATGATCGTTGGGCTGGCGCCGGATGTCGAAGGTCTCGGGGTCGTCGAACACCGTCTCGTCCCGATTGGCCGACGGGTAGAGCAGCAACACGTTCTGTCCCGCCTTGATGGTCCGGCCGTGGAGCTCGGTGTCACGAACGGCCTTGCGGTTGAAGTTCTTGATGGGCGTCACCCAGCGCAGCATCTCCTCGACGGTGCTCGGGAGTAATTCCCGATCACCGCGCAGGTCCTCGAACTGGGCGGGGTCGCGCAGCAGCGCCTCCATGCCGCCGCTGATGACGTGACGGCTGGTCTCGTCGCCTCCGATCAGCAGCAGGAGTGACTCGTAGACCAGAGAATCGTCGTCGATGCGCTCCCCTTCCACTTCTCCCAGGACCAGTACGCCTAAGAGGTCATCGGCGGACATGCTCCGGCGCCGTTGGTCGATGTGGTCGCGGATGAAGGCGTCCCATTCGAGGAAGGCGGCGCCCGCCTTGGCCATGCCGTCGGGGTCCTTGGATCCCTGGGACATGAGCAAGGTGTCGGACCATTCCAGGAGCTGCTCCCAGTCCTTGGGGTCGAAGCCCAGCATGTCGGCGATGAGCACTAGGGGGAGCGGGGCGGCGATGTCGGCCACGAGGTCGCAGCTGCCCTTCTCGCACACCCGGTCGAGGATCTCGTCGCACACCTGGTGGATGCGGGGCTCGCGCTCGCGCACGGCCTGGGGGGTGAACCCCGCGCTCACCAACCGCCGCCGCCGCCGGTGCTCGGGGGCGTCCATATCGATCATGTAGGGGAGGGGGATGTTGGGACGCGACCCGCCCGTGCTCGAGAAGGTCTGGGGGTCCTGGCCGATGGCCCGCACATCGGCGTACCGGGTTACCCCCCAGATGTCGTTGGGCTCGTCGTAGTAGGCAGGGGCGTTGCGGCGCATCCAGGCGAAGGCCGGGAACGGGTTCCCGGCGTAGAACTCGCCGTCCATCAGGTCGATGTGCGGGGCTCCGGGCTCTGCCATCGGAACGTGCCTCCCCTGGATCTTCGCCACGCCTCGTGACCCCTAGACACGACGAGTGGTCAGGCGTATCGTTCTACCGTCGTCGGCGGCTTGTCCACCGTAGGCGATATTGGGGGATGTGCGGGACGGGGCCGTCTCGGTACTGAGCGGTTCCTGGGGGGACCCGTCCCGCCGCCTTCCCGGGCGGCCCGATGTGCCCCGGCTGTTCCTTGAGGCCTACCTACTTGAGGCCCACCGACGCCAGCCACGTCTTCGCCACCGCGGCGGGCTGCTCCTTGTTGGCGGTGACGTCGAGGTTGAGCTGAGAGATGGCGTCGGTCGTCAGCTTGCTGTTGAGCGAGTCGAGCGCGGCGGTCACCGCCGCGGTGTCGACCGACTTCCGGATGACAGGGACGATGTAGTCCGCACCCTCGAGGTGCTTGTCGTCGGTGAGGGCCACGAAGTTGTTGCTCACCACGTTGCCGTCGCTCGAGAAGAGCTCGACCACCTGCACCTCGCCGTTCTTGAGCGCAGCGACACTGAGCGGACCCGCCTCGTCGAGGGACTTGAAACTGGCGAAGTGCAGCCCGTAGACCGAGGTCAGGCCGGGCTCACACCCGGCGAACGTCGGGCACTCGGGCGGTCCGCCCAGGATCAACTTCGAGGCGTAGGGAGCCAGGCTCGAGAGAGTGGTGAGGTGGTCCTTGGCCGCGGTGGCCCTGGTCACGGCGAACACATTGGTGTCCAGCGCACTCGAGGCGGACAGAACGGTGACCCCCGATGAGGATAGGGCCGCCTTGTCCGCGGCGATGGCCGTGTTGATCTGGGTGCCCGCGGCCTGGGGCTTTCCGCCGTGGAGATATCCCAGCAGCGACGCCGCGTAGTCGGGCTCGAGGTCGATCTGGCCGTGCTGGATGGCGGGCACCACCACGGCCCGGGTCCCGAGGGCGGACTCCACCTTCACCTTGTAGCCGGCGTTGCTCAGGACATCGCCGTAGAGGTTGGCGACGATCTCCTGCTCTTCGAAGTTGGTGGCCCCGATCTTGATGGTGGGCTTCGAAGATGCGGACGGGGTACTACTGCAACTCGCCAACACAATGGCGGTCGTACCCAGGGCGGCAACAGTCATGAGGGAACGTCGGAGGAGCATCGGGGGGGCCTTCCTTCGCAGGTGGTGGCGCGAACCTAGTCAAGTTTCGACGGCTGCGGCCAGGGCCGGTGTCCGGGCACGCGTCGAGGCCCCGAGCCCCCGCGGCATGTGGCGGCGCAGCGGGAGCGGGGTGAGGACCCGCTGCAGCGCGCCCAGGCCCAGCGCCACCACGGCAGCCAGCAGCGCCACCAGGAGTGCCCCGGCGAAGGCCTCCACGGTGTTGTTGGTGTTGAGCCCGGAGATGACCGGGGTGCCGAGATCGGAGTAGCTCACGTACGCGGCCAGCGTGGAAGTGGCCACCACCTCGATCGATGCGGTGCGGACCCCGGCCATGAGAAATGGCGTGGCCAGGGGCAGCTCCACCGTGCGTAGGACCTGGCCCCCGGTGAGGCCCATGGCCTTGGCCGCGTCGCGCACCTCGGCGTCCACCTCGCGCATCCCCACGTAAGTGTTGGTGAGGATGGGCGGGATGGCGAGCACCACGAGGGCCAGGAAGGCGGCCAGGAAGCCACCCCACCGCAGCGAGATCCACGGCACGATGGCGAACAGGGTCAGTAGCGCCAGGCTCGGCACGGCGCGCGCCGCGTTGGCGGCGTTGACGGCCACCAGACCGCCGCGCCCGGTGTGGCCCAGGACGAGGCCGATGCCCCCGCCGATGACGAGCGCCCCGATCACCACCGCCAACGAGAGCTCGGTCTGGCGCCACAGGAGCTCGGGGATGCCGCTCGAGCCCTTCCAGTTCGCTGCGGTGGTGAGCCAGGACGCCACGCTGGCCACGAAATGCCGGAAGTGGTCCCAGACCGCCACGTCACACCGCCCGGGCCCGGCGGGCCGAGCGCGACCAGGGGACGACCAGTCGTTGCAGGCCAACCAACAGCAGGTCGAGCACGGCGGCCAGGACCACCGACAGCACCAGGCCCACGATGATGGGCGTGTAGTAGCCGATGTTGAACCCGTAGGTGATCTGCTGACCCAGTCCACCCAGCCCGATCAGAGCGGTGACGGTGACGAGGCCGATGACCGTGGCGGTGGCCACGCGCAGCCCCGCGAACACATAGGGCAGCGCCAGAGGCAGCTCGACGCGGACCAGCGCGGCCCGGCGCGAGTAGCCCATGGCCGTGGCCGCCTCACGGGCGTCGGCGGGTACGGCGTCGAGCCCTGCCACGGTGTTCCAGATCAGGATTAGCAACGTGTAGCCCACCAGCGCGACCTCCGCCGTGGGATACGACGCCACGTAGCCGGTGATGGGCCCGAGGATGGCGAAGAGCGCCAGCGACGGGATGATGTACAACGTGCTGGCGATCCCGAACACCGGGGGCCGCAGCACCCGGTAGCGCCAGGCTAGAAGGGCAAGAGGTATCGACAGGCACAGCCCCATGCCGACGGCGAGCAGGCTGAGGGAGATGTGCTGCAACAGGTCGGAGCTGATCTGGCTCCACTGGCCGGTGACATAGCTCCACTGGAAGAAGGGCTGGGCGGTCCCCATCGGCCCCGACTGTAACCGTGGGCGTAACGTGGAAAGCCATGATCACGCTGGAGCGGGTCTCCAAGAGCTATGGCGCCGACAATGTGGCGGTGACAGACCTAAGCCTCGAGGTCGACGACGGGGAGCTCGCCGTGCTGGTGGGCCCGTCGGGGTGCGGCAAGACGACCACCTTGCGCATGATCAACCGGCTCATCGAGCCCACCTCGGGAAGCATTCTCATCGCCGGGGAGAACGTGCTCACCAAGGACCCGGTGGTGATGCGCCGGAGCATCGGCTACGTGATCCAACAGGGCGGGCTCTTCCCGCACCGGCGCGTCTTCGACAACGTGGCCGTGGTTCCTCGCCTGCTGGGGTGGGACAGTGCCCGGGTCGACCGGCGCGTCAACGAGCTCCTCGAGCTCGTTGGCCTCGAGCCTCAGAACTACGCCCGACGGTTCCCCCACGAGCTCTCCGGGGGCGAGCGCCAACGGGTGGGGGTGGCCCGGGCGCTGGGCGCTGATCCCCCCGTGCTGCTCATGGACGAGCCTTTCGGCGCTGTGGACCCCGTCACCCGCCAACGCCTCCAGAACCTGTTCCTCGATCTGCAGAAGGCGCTCAAGAAGTCGATCGTTTTCGTCACCCACGACATCGAGGAGGCGGCCAAGCTCGGGGATCGCATCGCCGTGTTGTCCAAGGGGGGCCTCCTCGAGCAGTACGACACGCCGGCGGAGATCTTGGGCCGGCCCGCCACCCCGTTCGTGGCGGACTTCGTGGGTGCGGACCGCGGCGTGCGCCGTCTGGCCGTCGTCCGGATCGAGGTGGATGACCTGGCCGAGCCGCCGGTGATCTTTCCCACCGCCACCATGGACGAGGCCCGGCGCCTCGCCGCCGACCTCGAGGTCAAAACGGCGGTCGTGCTCGACGACAACGGGCAGTTGCTGGGTTGGGTGGCACTGGAGCCGGGGATCGACGGGACCGTCGGCACCCACACCGAGAAGTTCGCCACCCAGGTGCCGCTGGGGACGACGTTGCGCGCCGCTCTGGGTGAGATGCTCCAGCACGACGTGCGCTGGATCCCCGTCGTCGACGATGACGGGCGGTATCTCGGGGTGCTTACCCCCAACCGGCTCCACGCTGCCATGCGCCGCTCGGTGGGTGGTACCCCGATCGAGCCCTGAAGGGACAAGCGTGAAACTCCGGCTGGGAATCGTGACACCCGTCGTCCACATCAACCCGCGCTTCGACCCTCCCAGCTGGGAGTCGACGGGAACGATCGAGGACGTCATCGCCGTGGCGAAAGCCGCCGAGCGATTCGGGTTCGACTGGGTGGCGTGCTCGGAGCACATCGCCATTCCGCAGGCTGCCACCAACGTGCGCGGGCCGCGCTACTGGGACCCCACCACCACCCTCGCCTTCGTGGCGGCCAACACCGAGCGGATCTCGTTGCTGAGCCACGTCGTCGTGCTCGGCTACCACCACCCGCTAGAGCTCATCAAGCGCTGGGGCACGCTCGACGTTGCCAGCCACGGCCGGGTGATCCTCGGGGTCGGTGTGGGCTCGCTCGAGCCGGAGTTCGAGCTCCTCGGCCACCAGTTCGACGGGCGGGGTGAACGGTCCGATGATGCGCTGCGAGCCATCCGTGTCAGTTGGGGCGTGCGCCAGCCCGTCTACAGCGGCACCCATTTCGCGTACTCGGGTTTCGTGGTGGATCCATCGGGGTTGCCTCGACCACTGGACATCTGGGTGGGAGGCCGGACCCGGCGTTCACTGCGGCGGGCTATCGAGTTGGGAGACGGCTGGATCCCGTTCCGATTGAACATGGACGACCTGAAGCCGATGCTCGATGACCCCGAGGTCACCGACGCCATCGCGGCCCGGGATCGGCCCTTCAGTCTGATCTTCGCGCCCGACCCACCCATCGATCCCGCCGGGGCTCCCGAGAACGCCGCCGACGTGGTGCGGGGGTTTGCCGAGTTGGGCGCCACCGGTCTGAGTCTGCGCTTCCGCCACCACTCGCGGTCGCACTACATCGAGCAGCTCGAGGCCATGCACGAGCTCGTCGCCGGGCTATGAGCGCCGAGGGAGGGCGCCTCAGTCGGGGACCGGAGCCGAGCCCGGTGGTGTGAACCGCTCGTCGGACCCCAGGAGCTCGTCGCAGAGGTCGGCGGCGGGCATGGTGGTCACCGACACGTAGGCGAGCGTGAGCGCCACGGTGCTCACCGGGAATTTGTCACCGACCTCCTCGAGAGCCGCCAGCAGCTGCGGGCGGTCGGGCTCATCGGCCGAATCGCCGAGGGCGGCGACGATCGCATCCTGACAGGCCACGGACACGGCATCGGCGATCAGCGGGACGGTGGACCGGTATTGGGGCTGGGTGAGGAACGCCGTCGGGTCCCGCTTGCGCCGCAAAGCGTGGATGGCTGTTCGGACCGCCACCGATTGCTGTTTGAGCTCCTCCTCGGAGAGGCCCCGCAGCGTCTGGACCACCTCATGATCCCCGACCCACACCAGCATCGGAAGGAGCCGCTCCAGGCGGGCTTCGCTCGGCTCGACGGACGGCTCATTGGAGGGTTCGGTCACGTCGCGACATTAGGGGAGCCCGCCGTCGGCCGATGCTCGTCCCCGGCTGGCATGCTGGCGCCGTTTAAGGCATCCGGGGAGGGATCGAGATGGCGAGGATCGAGTTCGGCGGCCGGATCGGGCGGGATTGGCGGGAGTCCGAGCCGTGGTGGCCACCGGTGCCCACACCGCCCGAGGGGGCCCCCAACGTCGTCCTCATCGTGCTCGACGACGTCGGCTTCGCCCAGCTGGGCTGCTACGGGTCCGACATGGACACCCCCGTCCTCGACGGGCTGGCCGACCAGGGAGTACGACTGGCGAACTTCCACACCACGGCCCTGTGCTCACCCACCCGGGCCTGTCTGCTCACGGGACGGAACCACCACCGCAGTGCCATGGGACGGGTGGCGGACCTGGCCATCGGCTTCCCGGGGTACTGGGGCAAGCCGCCTCGTGAGAACGGCTACCTGTCGGAGATCCTGCGAGCCCACGGGTACGCCACCTACGCCATCGGAAAGTGGCATCTCACCCCCGAGGACGAGACCAACATGGCCGCCTCGCGCGCCACGTGGCCCCTGGGTAGGGGTTTCGATCGGTGGTACGGCTTCCACGGCGGTGAGACGCACCAGTTCATGCCGGCGCTGTACCACGACAACCACGCCATCCGGCCCCCCCGCTCGTACGAGGAGGGCTATCACCTCAGCGCGGATCTCGCCGACCATGCCATCGAGTTTCTGGGCGACCTTCGTGCCGTTGACGCCGACCAGCCCTTCTTCCTGTATTTCTGCACCGGGGCCTGTCACTCCCCGCACCATGCGCCCGCCGAGTGGATCGAGCGCTACCGGGGTCACTTCGCCGGGGGATGGGACCAGTGGCGGGAGCAGATCTACGCCCGACAGCTGGACACGGGGATCATCCCGGCGGGCACCGAGCTGTCACCGCGGCCCCCGTGGGTCCCGGCGTGGGACACCCTGGGTGACCGAGAACGGAAGCTGGCCGAGCGGTTCATGGAGTGCTTCGCCGGCTACCTGTCGTACACCGATGCGCAGATCGGCCGGCTACTGGCCTTCATCGACGACATGGGCGACTCGGGGAACACCGTCGTCATGGTTGTGTCCGATAACGGGGCCAGCTCCGAGGGTGGCAAGGAGGGGTCGATCAACGACATTCGCCTCTCCAACTTCGACCCCGCCGGAGTCTCGGAGATGTACCGGCGCATCGACGAGATCGGTGGGCCTCTCAGCCACAACAACTATCCGTGGGGCTGGACCATGGCGGGCAATACCCCCTTCAAGCGCTGGAAGCGCGAGGTCCACGAAGGCGGCGTGGCCGACCCGTGCATCGTGTCGCTCTCCTCGGGCGGCCGCGTCGCGACCGGAGGGATCCGGTACCAGTACGCCCACGCCGTCGACATCCTGCCCACCGTGCTGGAACTGGTGGGTGTGACCGCACCCGGGGAGATCGACAACGTCGCTCAGTCACATCTAGACGGCACCAGCTTCGCCTATCTGCTCGACGACGGAGGAGCGGACGTGCCCGGCCGGCACATCACCCAACACTTCGAAATGCTGGGATCGCGGGCCATCTACCACGACGGGTGGAAGGCGGTGGCTTTCCACCCTGTCGGACCGCTCTATGACGACGGGCTCAAAGTGAACGCTCCCTTCAATGACGACGTGTGGGAGCTCTATCACGTGGCCGAGGATCACTCGGAGGTGCACGACCTGGCCACGGAGTACCCGGACAAAGTGGCGGAACTGGTCGAACGGTGGTGGGACGAGGCGCGTCGCAACGACGTGCTGCCTCTCGACAATCGCGTCCTCGAGGCCATCGCCCACCCCAAACCGGACCACCGACGTCCTCGGGACACCTTCCGGTACTTTCCCGGCGGCTCCCAGGTGCCCGAGCCGGTGGCGGTGAACGTCCGCAACCGGTCCCACGCCATCACCGTGACCATCGACGTTGCCGATGGCACGGTGCCGAATGGGGTCCTGCTGGCCCTGGGCTCGGCCCTAGGGGGATGGTCCCTCCATCTCTTGAACGGGCACCTGCGCTATGTCCACAACCTGTACGGCAAGACCCGCCACGTCGTGCATGCCGACGAGGCGCTGGGGTCAGGCCGCCACACCGTGGGATTCACGTTCGAGAAGGACGAGGGTCTCGGCGGGCCGGCCAAGCTCCTCTACGACGGAGCAGTCGTGGCCGAAGGTGTCATCGACCGCTTCACCCCGGCCGGCTTCAACGGCGTCGGCGTCGGTGTCACGTGCGGATACGAATGGGGCCCGTCGGTGGGGGAGGGCTACACGGCCCCGTTCCCGTTCAACGGGACCATCGTGAGGGCCGAGGTGACCACCACCGGCCCCGTGGTCCGGGACCCCGTCATGGAGGTCGCCGCCATCCTGGCCGAACAGTGAGCCGAAACGGCGCTCTCTGACTCCGCGATGTGACGCCAATCCGCGTCGCGTCGTGTGCTTTCGGGACGACACCGAGCCCGGATGGAGCAAGGACTTGTTGTCCTAAAGTTTCAGCGCCTTTGTGCCGATTGTGTGTTGCCACTGTCATTGGGCACCACGGGAGGAGGTCAATGACGGGTTTCAGGCTTGGAAGCGCGCCACCGCGTCGGTCGGTTCACGAGCCACTGGATGCTGCACATCGTGGCACCTCTCGCCAACTCCGCTCGTCGCAGCCCGTGCGCACGTGGTCGGCAGATGTCTCTCTTCAAGGTGAGGTGTAGCGGTGCGTCTCCAGGCGGCTCAGGTAGAGAACTTCAAACTCGCAAGCAATACGGGGCGCTTCCGCATTGATGACCTCACCTGTCTCGTCGGCAAGAACGAGTCAGGGAAGACGGCGGTTCTCAGGGCGCTGCACCGACTGAATCCCGACGATCCCGACGGGAGAGACTTCGAGATCGAAACCGAGTACCCCCGGCACCGGCTCTTCGACTACAAGCAGAGACACGCCACACACCCCGACAATGTCGTGACCAGTTGGTGGCGCCTCGACGACACCGAGAAGCGATGGATCACCGATCGATTCGGGCATGACTGCCTCGCGGCAGACGAAGTTCTCGTCAAGCGGGGCTATCGCAACACCAACGAATGGACCCTGACCATCGACGAGGCGGCGGCAACTCGACACCTGATCGATCGGTCTGGTGTTGACGGTGCCGACCTGAGACACCTGACCTCAGCCCGTTCCGTCCAGGCACTCATCGCGAGCGTCAAGACCCTTGACCCATCGAGCGCTCGCGACGCCTTCGTGCAGCGACTCCGAGACCTCGTTGGCGATGGCTCGGCGACCCAAGCCGTGATCAGGCACCTTGATCTCAGAATGCCGACCTTCGTCTACTACTCGAACTACCACACCCTTCCCGGGCAGATGTCACTGGACCACTTCATCGAGCTCGAAGCCCAGCACCACATGGCGTGGCCCGAGAAGATCTTCAAAGCCCTGCTTTCCCTGGCCGGCTCATCGGCCCAGGACATCAGCCAAACGGAGACCTACGAGGCCATGAAGGCCGACCTCGAGGCCGTGGGTCTGCGACTGTCGCGTGAGATCTTCGAGTACTGGAGCCAGAACCGTGATCTCGACGTCGAGTTCGCCTTCGATCAGGCTCGAGCGGGTGACCCGCCCCCGTACGACCGCGGCTACGTGTTCCGAACGAGGATCCGCAACCGCCGACACGGTGTCAGTGTCAGCTTCGACGAGCGCAGCACGGGATTCGTCTGGTTCTTCTCGTTCCTCATCTGGTTCTCACAGATGCAGTCGGAACACGGCGAGGATCTGATCCTCCTCCTCGACGAGCCGGGGTTGAGTCTGCACGGCACAGCGCAAGCCGACCTCCTGAGGTACATCAGGGAGAAGCTGGTCCCGAAGTGTCAGGTCGTCTACTCCACCCACTCGCCCTTCATGGTTGGGACCAGCCACCTGCGCTCGGTCCGTACCGTCGAGGACACCACGACGAGCACCGGTGAGATCCTGGGCACGGTGGTCGGAGACGATGTGCTCAGCACCGACCCCGAGACGCTGTTCCCGCTTCGCGCCGCCCTCGGCTATGACATGACACAGGGAATGTTCGTGGGTGACCACTGTCTCTTGGTGGAGGCGCCCTCGGACCTCCTGTATCTGAGCTGGGCATCTGCAGAGCTCTGCGCCCGGGGCCGGACGACGCTCGACTCTCGTTGGACGATCACACCATGCGGAGAGATTCGCAAGGTCGGGAGCTTTCTCAATCTCTTCGGCGCTCACCAGGGCCATGTCGCGGTCTTCACCAATCATGCACCGGGCGAACGTGGGACAGTGCGCTCGCTCCGTGAAGCCGGACTGCTACAAGACGGCATGGTCCTTACGGCCGACATGTTCGTCCTGGGGCAGGACGAGGCGGAGACCGAGGACGTTGTCGGGCGCGGGCTCTACACCGAGCTGGTGAACAAGGCATTCGCACTCCCACCAACGCAGTGGATGAGTCCCAGCCGCTCCGATGACGCCCCTGTGCGGGTCGTGAGAGAGGTCGAGGACCATTTCAAGACCCTGCCCCCGAAGGCACCGAAGTTCGACCGGCTCGTGCCGGCTGCCTACCTGATCCAGCACAAGGGTGAGTTCGGTGCTGATCCTCAGTTGGACAGCGTGCTCGATCGCTTTGCGAGACTCTTCGATACGTTGAATGGCTCTCTCAGCTGACCCTGCACACGGAGCGGATGTCCTTCGTGTAGTGGGTGAAGCGAGCCAGCTGAGCACCTGACGGCGCGTCGTCGGGCCATCGAGGGGTCCAGGGAGAGGATAGGGCGCCGTCGGGCGGAACACTGCTGACTCTGACACCTTGGCGTCAAAGGGTCGCTGGAAAGGGCACCACGCGTTGCCGTGGCGTCGATGCGTCGGGTGACGATCATTCGCCGCCGGAAATGACCTTGGTGAGGGAGGGCGGAGTCGACTCGGACGAGAGCCACCCACCCCAAACCAAAGCTGAGGGATTTCTGTGGACAGGCTGCCCTGGTCAAGACATCATTGTCGATGTAAGTGAGCTCTTCGTCGGCAAGGGAGGAACCATGGCCGATCGCTGGATGCTTCGCGGTGTGGAGTACGCGAACTGCAACTGCAACTGGGGTTGTCCGTGCCAATTCGGATCGCCCACAACGTACGGTCACTGCGAGGCTGTCGTTACGGGGCACGTTGAGGAAGGAAACTTCAACGATACGAAGCTCGACGGCCTGGACTGGGCGTTACTCCTGTATTGGCCGGGCGAAGTAGCGCTGGGCATTGGCAAGGAACAGGCCATCATTGACGATCGGGCCGATCCGGCGCAGCGCGAAGGATTGAGGAAGATCCTTCACGGTGAGTCAACCAGTCCCGGTGCTACGCACTTCTTCGTCTACAACAGCACCATGTCGACGGTCTTGGACACACTGTACGCATCGATCAACCTCTCGATCGACGTCGAAGGCCGAACGGCCAGTGTGAAGATCGCGGACATGCTCGAGTCGGTCGGTGCACCTATCATCAGCGCCTTCGATGGGAATCCCACGAGGTCCCGGATCAACTTGCCGAACGGATTCGAGTACACCTACGCCGAAATGGGAAATGGAACAACAACGGCCCGAGCCGGGATCGAGCTCGACCTCGCCGACAGCTACGGTCAGTTCAACGTCCTCCACATGAACCAGGACGGCGTCATCCGCTGATGAGCGCTCCACATACCGCAGCCCCGGCGCCAATGGTGTCGCCTACACCAAGTGTGCGTCGTGATCGCTGGGCGATTCTTGGCGGTCTCGTCGGGATCACGGTGGCCGCATGGATCTACCTTGTCGTCGAAATGCGACCACTGTCGATGGGAACGACCGACCGCTCGATGGCGCATTCCATGACATCGATGGTCCAGATGCGGACGTGGACCGCCGCGGAATTCGGCCTGATGCTGGGGATGTGGGTGGTCATGATGGTCGCAATGATGGTGCCCACGGCCACCCCGATGACGCTCGTCTATAGCGCGGTGGTCCGCAAGGCAGCGCGCGAAGCCCATCCGGTAGCGCCGACCTTTGTGTTTGTCGCCGGGTATCTCGCGGTGTGGGGTGCTTTCAGCCTCGCCGCCACTGCCGCTCAGAGGGGCCTCGAACATTTGGCACTTCTCTCACCGACCATGGTGTCAGTGAGCCCGTGGCTGGGTGGCGCATTGCTAGTCAGTGCTGGCATCTACGAGCTGACGCCGCTCAAACGCGCCTGCCTTGCGCATTGTCGCGCGCCTGCATATTTCATTTCGCAACACTGGCGAGGCGGGTTCTCCGGTGCCTTTCGTATGGGAGTGGAACTCGGGGCCTACTGCCTTGGCTGCTGCTGGATCCTGATGGGCCTGCTATTTGTCGGCGGGGTCATGAACCTCTTGTGGATTGCCGTCATTGCTCTGTTCATCCTCCTTGAGAAGACGGCGCCATTTGCCGAGACCGGTGGACGAGTAGTCGGCGCTGCGATGATCCTTATTGGCCTCCTAAGTTTCAGCGGTCTGGTCGCCTTGGGCTGATCGATTGCCTCCCGCTAGCGTGTCGGACGATCTTGTAGATACAGAGTGTTAGAGAGTGTCGATTCGAAGGCGACCCGCTCAGTACCAACGAGGCTGAGTAATACAATGCGGCCCCGTACACCGGCCGATCACCTCATCGGCGATGTGACATGGAACGTGCTGGCTAGCACTCGAACTCCACAATATTGGGGCATGCGGTGTGAAGGCAGTGGGGCCTGATGCCGATGGCTTACCAGTGTCGCGTCGCAGGGGAGCACAGATCGCCGCCGCTACGCTGTTCGTTGCGGTGACTGCGCTGGGCATGGTGGCGACGACGAGTCCGGCCGGTGCATCTGGCGGCCAACCGACGGTCCTCCGGGTCGCCTCCGGGCGCGCTCTTTCGGTTCCGACCGGTCTGCCGGGGCATTTCGGTTTCGGCGTCACCGCCGGTCCCGGATCCGACGGCGTGACAGGGTGGATGCCTGCGAGCGGGGTGCCCTGGGACTACGCCTACACCTATCT
>DATCBU010000114.1:0-3335 GCA_036511675.1 Acidimicrobiales bacterium
AGGCCCATGAAGTGGTACTCCAGCCTGGCCATGATCTGCCTGGTGGGCGTGGCCCTCATCGTCTACAGCCGCTACGAGCGACAGCACCCCCCCGCCGCCGCGCAGCCCGCCATCGGCGCCCACTGGTACCAGGCCCTCGGGTTCGACGTGTGCGGGAAGGTCCAGCCCAACCTGGTGTCGAACCCCAATGCATCGACGTCGCCGGTCCCCGGGATCCGCACCGACGGCGACGGCGTGATTCAGGTGGCGCCCACCACCAACAAGGACACCGGTTCCAACGCCACGTTGGCCCGGTTCGTGGCCACGTATCCCAAGTTGAAGCTCACCTCGACCACCCTGCAGGTCCCCGGGAAGCCGCAGTACGCCAACGGACAGAAGTGCCCCGCCGGCTTCCCCGATGCGGGCAAGACTGGGCAGCTCCAGATCAAGGTGTGGCCGAGCTTCACCCCGCCGGGGTCGAACAACCCCACGGTCTTCCACGACCCGGGTGCCATCAAGCTCGCCGACGGCCAGCTCATCACGGTGGCCTTCGTGCCGTCGGGAGCGTCGGTCCCCAAGCCGAGCTCCATCACCTCCATGCTGACCGACCGCGCCGGGTCGGCCACCAGCACCCCGTCGACTTCCACACCGTCGACGGCGACCACCACCGCTCCTTCGACGGCCACCACCGCCACCACCAAACCCGGGTCGACGGCGACCACCGCCTCGACCCTGCCGTCGCCGACACGCACCACGGCGACGACCAAACCGTCGACGGCGACCACGGCCACCACGACGAAGTGAAGGCCATTGTCCTCCTGGGTGGCCAGGGGACGAGACTCCGTCCGCTCACCTACACGACACCGAAGCAGTTGCTGCCCGTGGTGGAGGTGCCCATGCTCGAGCGGGTCATCGCCCATCTGAAGGCGCACGGGGTGGACGAGGTGGTCCTGTCGCTCGGGTACCGGCCCGACGCGTTCTTCGCCGCCTACCCCGACCACCAGGCCGCCGGGGTCCGCCTCGACTACGCAGTCGAACCCGAGCCCCTCGACACCGCCGGCGCCATCGCATTCGCGGCCGGCCACGCCGGCATCGACGAGACCTTCATCGTGGTGAACGGGGACGTGCTCACCGATGTGGACACCTCCGCCCTCGTGGCATTCCACCGCGCCCGGGGCGCCACCGCCACCATCCACCTGAAAGCCGTCGACGACCCCACTAGGTTCGGCGTGGTCCCCACCGACACCGACGGTCGCGTGCTCGAGTTCGTGGAGAAGCCTCCCGCCGACTCGGTGCCCACCAATCTCATCAACGCCGGGACCTATGTGCTCGAGCCCGAGGTGCTGGCGCGCATCCCCGCCGGCCGGCGCGTCTCGGTCGAGCGCGAGACGTTCCCCGCGCTGGCGGCCGAAGGGGCGGTGTTCGCGCTGGCGAGCGACGCCTACTGGCTCGATACCGGAACGCCGGCCGCCTACTTGCAGGCCAACACCGACCTGCTCGACGGCACCAGGCCCGGGCCCCCGGCGCCGGGCGCCCGGCAGGTGGCGCTCGGGGTGTGGACCCTCGGCGCGCCCGCCGTCCGGGGCGAAGTACGGCCGGCCAGCCTGCTCGGTGTGGGTGCCCAGGTCGCGCACGACGCCACGGTGACCGCCAGTGTCATCGGTGCCCGGGCCGTCGTGGCACGCGGCGCCCTCGTCGAGCATTCGGTCCTCCTGCCCGGGGCCAAGGTGGGCGCCGGGGCCCGGGTGACGGGATCGATCCTGGGCCATGACTGCGTCGTGGGCGAAGGGTGCGAGCTTGCACCGGTGACGGTGGTGGGCGACGGTTTCGAGGTTCCCCGCGAGGCGCGCCTCGTCGACGCCCGCGTGCCGCAGGAGATGGCGTCGTGAGGAGCCCGGGGGCGACGGCGCGCAGACGGGCGAGACAGGGAGGGCCGACATGCGGGTGATGGTGACTGGTGGCGCCGGGTTCATCGGGTCCAACCTCGTGGACCGGCTCCTCGCCGAGGGCCATGCCGTGGACGTGGTGGACGACCTCTCTACGGGGTCGCTGGGAAACCTGGCCGAAGCCCGAGCGTCGACCTCGCACGCGCTCACGTTCCATCAGCTCGACATCCGGTCCGACGAGCTCGTCGAGGTGATGGCGAGGCGCCGACCCGAAGTGGTGTACCACCTGGCGGCCCAGGCCGACGTGCGGGTGTCGGTGGAACGACCGGTCTTCGACGCCGATGTCAACATCCTGGGCACCTTGCGGGTGCTCGAAGGGGCCCGTGCCGCGGGCACGGCGCGCATCGCCTTTGCCGCCAGTGGCGGCACGCTATACGGGGAATGCGACCCCTCGGAGCTCCCCGTGAAGGAGTCGCATCCCCGCCGACCCCTTTCGCCCTACGGGGTGTCGAAGATGGCGGCCATCGACTACCTGGTGGCCTACCGGGAGCTGCATGCGCTCGAGTTCTGCGCGCTGGCCCTGGCCAACGTGTACGGGCCGCGACAGGATCCGCACGGCGAAGCCGGTGTGGTGGCCATCTTCTCGGACAAACTCCTGCGCAACGAAGCGGTGACGGTCTATGGCGACGGGGAGCAGACGCGCGATTTCGTCTACGTCGACGACGTGGTGGACGCCTTCGTCCGGGCCGGGGCACGCGGCGGTGGGCTCGTGCTCAACATCGGGACCGGAAACGAGGTGTCGGTGAACGAGCTGGCCCGCGTCATGGGCGAACGCGCCGGTGCCACCACCCCGCCGATCCATGCGCCGGCCCGGCCCGGCGAGATCCAGCGCAGCTCCCTCGACCCCGAACGGGCCGACATCCACCTGGGATGGCGGGCGTGGACCGCTCTCGAGGCGGGCGTGGACGGGGTGCTCGCCCACATCAGGCGCCACACCGGCTCCTGAGCGCACACGCGCCGGCGTGGCGGGCCCGTCAGCGGAACAGGTCTTCGGCGGGGGGCCTGAGAATCTCTTCTGCCACCGATCCCCGACGCAGCCAGGCGGGGTCGATGCCGCGCACCACCGCCACCGGGACCGACTTCGCCTTGCCCATGACGAGCTCGGCCGCCGACGCCACCTCGTCGGCGATGCACACCTCGGTGGCCAGCAGGTCGCGTCCCATGGCGTCGGCGCTGCCCCGGAGGTCGACCACCGCGGCGAGTCCCGCGCAGCCGATGGCCACGTCGATGACCCCTTTGCGCCACGCCCGTCCGAAGGTGTCGGAGATCACCACCGCCACCTCGTGGCCCGTGGTGGCCCGGAGGCGGTCGCGGATGCGCCGGGCGGAGCGATCGGAGTCTTCGGGGAGCAGCGCCGCCCACCCGTGCTCGACGTTGGACAGATCCACCCCGGCGTTGGCGCAGATGAAC
>DATCBU010000115.1:0-14389 GCA_036511675.1 Acidimicrobiales bacterium
AAGGCGAAACGGGTCAATGAGGCAATGGAGCGAGTGAGACACAGGTACCGGAGCCAGTGTCGCCCAGCTACCGAAGCCGGGTCGAACAGTGAGACAGGGGTGCCGGAGCCAGAGTGAGACAGACCTACCGAACTCTCACAGAATCAAGTGTGGTGCAAATGTGGTACGCGACGGAATCGGACGCCCTAAAAGGGGTCCGGTTCATCGCTACAGTTACACCCTAACCAGGGCTTTCCTTGGAGCGGACGACGGGATTCGAACCCGCGACCCTCACCTTGGCAAACAAAAGCCATCGAGGGAAGCCCGACTCCCCTACCTGCACCTTCGCAAATTTCCGCAGCATGTTCGGCGTTTCGACTGACCACAACACACCGCTATTGACCGTACTTGTCAATGGCGCGTGCGTTTTTTGTGGAGCGCGAACCATCGAAACCTGTACCGCGTGCGCCACGGAATGGCATACGGTCGTCACCGCTTGCCAAACACGGCGTCGCAAACCGCCGCGTGCTGCCCAGCCGACGGCGGTGGCGAGTCATCGGAGCCCGACGATTCCGGGCGGACCGTGAGTTGAAAACAACTTGGCCAAGGGCGGGGCACCAAATGAAACATTGCGGCCTGGCCGTTTGCTACACAATTCGACCTCAATCAGCAGATACCGTCGGGGGACTATCGCGCGGACATCCGGTGAATCGGTTCGACCGGGGTTTCTTGGAAGCTCCCATCGGGGGCTACTCCATCGCTGCCATGACGGCGGCGACGGAGCGGTCGACATCGGCCTCCGTTGTGCGCCAGCTTGATACCGAGATGCGCATGAGACGCTGGCCGCGCCAGGTGGTCGCACCCATCCAGCACTCACCAGAGCGTTGTATGCGCTCTATGATCCAATCGGTTCGCTCGTCGTCACCGAAGCCGACCAGGACTTGATTGAGCACGACGTCGTTGGCGATCGTGACGTGTTCGATCGCGCTCAGCTGCTCAGCAAATCGGCGGGCCAGGGCGCAACACCTCTCGATCAACTCGGCGACGCCGGTGCGACCGAGCTGACGCAAGGCGGCCCAGGTAGCGAAGCCGCGGGCTCGCCGGGACGACTCGAGCACGTAGTCGGCGGGGGCCCGTAGCCCACCCTGGTCCTGTCCGGTCAGGTAGGCCGCGGTGTAGGACATGGCGGCAACATGCGCATCTGGATGGGCACAAAAGGCGTAACCGCAGTCGTAGGGGACATTGAGCCACTTGTGACCATCGGTCGCCCACGAATCGGCGGTCTCGATTCCAGCGGTGAGGTGGCGGGTCGCAGGGTTGGCCGCTGCCCACAACCCGAAGGCACCGTCGATGTGAACCCACGCCCCGTGGTCGTGGGCCACCGCGCTCGCCGCCACGAAGTCGTCGAAGGCGCCGCTGTTCACGTTGCCGGCCTGGAGGCAGACAATCGTCGGCCCGGACGCCCTTCCGAGGACGTGTGCGAGGTCGGCCACGTCGATCGCTCCCTGGGAATCAGTGGCCACCGGCTCGAGGGCTCCAGCACCCAGGCCGAGGAGGCGTAAGGCCCGGTCGATCGTGGCGTGCCGTTCACCGTTTGCAACCACCCGTACGGGCGGACCGCCCAGGAGTCCGTGCTGCTCGACATCCCAACCCGCCTGGGCCAACACCTGGTGGCGGGCGGCGGCGAGCCCCACTGTATTAGCGTCCTGCCCGCCGGTGACGAAGCCGAACGATGCGCTAGACGGCAAGCCGAGCAGCTCCTTCAGCCAGCTGCCGGCAATGTCCTCCACCACCGCAGCCGCCGGTGAGGTCACGGCGTTGAACGCAGGCTGATCCCATCCACTGGTCAGGATGTCCGCGGCCGTGGGCGCGTCGAGCGCGCCACCGACCACAAACCCGAAATAGCGGGGACCAGTGGTGGAAACCAGGGCTGGCTCGACCGCATCAGCCAGCTCGCTGATCACCACAGCAGCTGGCGTCGATCGATCATCCATGGAACCGAGACTGCTCCGCAGCGCATCAAGATCGGCGTCGCTGGGGAATACCGGCCGCTCGTTCACCTGCTCACGGTGGTCAGCGGCACGGGTCGCCGCATTGGTCAAGAGATCACGAAGAGACGTCATACCTCAGTATCGCCGCGCCCCGCGCCACTGACAGCACCCCACCGGCATTCCGCATCGGCCGACCGGTACTGCCCGTGATGCTCAACGTCAGCCGCCGAGACCGTTCACGACCTCGGCACCAGGCACGCGGGCCAGCAGGGCGCCGGGGAGCAGGATCTTGGAGCGGCGCACGCCCGACCCGATGACGACCAGTTCGGTCTCGACCACCCGGCTGTCGACCAACACGAGCCAGTCCGATGGCAGCCCGATGGGCGTGATCCCCCCGTACTCCATGCCGGTGGCCTCCACGGCCCGATCCATGGGCAAGAAAGAGGCCTTGCGCACGTCGAGACGCCGCCTCACCACCCCGTTGACGTCGGCGCGGGTGCTGGCCAGCACGACGCAGGCGGCGAATCGCTCCGTCCCCTCGCGCTTTCCCCCCACCACCACGCAGTTGGCGAGCATGTCGAGCACGAGACCGAACTCCTGTTGGCTGGCGGCAGTGTCGGAGACGGCCGGGTCGATCTCGGCGATCCCGACCTCGTCGACGAGGCCGGTGTGCTCGAGCGCCATCCTGGTGGAGTCGGCCAGCAGGTCGGGGCGGCTGGATGCCGGAACGCTTGACAGGGTGCCGAGGCGGAACGCGGCCACCCGCCTATCCTGCCGCGTCGGCGCGCAGCGGCACCACGTCGGCGCCTCCTGCGATGCGGTGCCAGAGCGTCCCGACGTGCTCGACCGCCAGCTCGATGACGTCGCCGCCCGGCACCCAGCCACGGAACTGCGCGCCCTGGCGCATGCGCCCGGCGATGTGGTGCTCGGCCTTTGCCGCGGATAAGGCGGGCCCGGGCGTCCCGATCACCGCTGCGATCTCGAGCTCGAAATCCCATTCCGCTGTGCCCGGGGCCACGTCGTCGGACCGCCGGCCGACAAGCCGCGGTCCTCGACCGCATCCTGGAGGTGCCCGGGATCAACCGGACCAAGGCCCTCGTGCTCGACACCCTCGTGCCCACGCTGGTGCTGCCAGCCATCGATGTTTTGCCGCCCCCGGGCACCTCGCACCGCACCCGGTGAGGGGGCCCCGCAGGCCGCTGCCGACGAGGTTCCGTCCTATTCGGGCTGTCGGCGAGGCCCCAACCCGGAGAAGGACCTTTCCCCGGGAAACGACACCTCGTACAATGCGCCGCAATTCCCGGTTGACCAGGCGCATGGCAGATCCGGTTCCTGGACCGATCGGCAACGAGGAATGCGAGGGACACCATGACCGGAACCATCCCGGGCCGCGCCCGGGCCGTCGTCCGACTGGGAGCGATCGTGGCCACCGCCGCGCTGGCCCTGGCGGCGTGCAGCAGCAGCCCATCGACGCCGCGAGCCAGCAGCGCCAAGACCTACACCATCGCCTACGAGGGCCCGCTCTCGGGGGGTAATTCCCAGCTCGGCCTGTTCCAGAAGTTCGCCGTCCAACTAGCCATCAATCAGGCCAACGCCGGGACCACCTTCGGGCACCTTCCCTTCAAGCTGGCCTTCCTCCCCGAGGACGACCAGGGCTCCCCGACCCAGGCGCCCACCGCGGCCCAGGCCGTACTCGGCCAGAGCGCGACGATGGCCGTGATCGGCCCGGCGTTCTCGGGGGCGAGCAAGGCCGCCGACCCGCTGTACAACCAGGCTGGCCTCGCCATGGTCACCCCGTCGGCCACCGACCCGACCCTGCAGACTAACGGGTGGAAGAACTTCTTCCGGGTGGTCGCCGACGACGACTCGCAGGGCCCGGCCGACGCCCAGTACATCGTGAAGAAGTTGGCGGACAAGACCATCTACGCCATCGACGACGCCAGCGCCTACGCCCAGGGCCTGGTGGGGGCGTTCGATACCGAGGCCACGTCCATTGGTGCCAAGATCACCCACGAGACCGCCCCCGGCACGACCCAGTGCCAGGCGGGGACGGGCAACGTCCAGCAGTACGGGGCTCTGGCGACCAAGGTGAAGTCGAGCGGTGACTCGGCGGTCTTCTACGCCGGCTACTACTGCGACTTCGCCCTGCTCGCCAAGGCGCTGCGGGGGGCCGGGTTCACCGGGCAGATGGTGTCTGACGACGGCTCGGAGAGCGACACCTTGATCACCCAGGCCGGCGCCACCGTGGCCGCCGGTGCGCTGGCCAGCTGCGCCTGCCAGGACATCACGCAGAACTCGGCGGCGACCTCGTTCAACTCCGGCTTCAAGAAGCTGGCGGGATTCGCCCCCGGCATCTACTCCGGTGAGGCCTACGACGCCACGAACGCCGTCATCTCCGTGATGAAGAAGCTCGGGTCCAACGTGACGAGGGCCAAGGTGGTGAGCGGTCTGCACAGCGTCAGCTACAAGGGGCTGACCAAGACCGTCGCCTTCCAGTCCGACGGGAACATCAGCGGGAACACGGTGTACATCTACAAGGTCGAGGGAGCGCACTTCGTGCAGCTCGGCTCAGTCGCCCAATTGGTCGGCAGCTAGCTCGACGAGGACAGGGCCGGGGCCTCGGGCCCCGGCCCTGTTCAAAGGGCGGTATAGACCGACATGTGCTTTACCCACAGCTTCTGGGCTCTCACGGTCCAAGGTCTCTCTGACGGTTTCCTCTACGCGCTCATCGCCCTGGGCTACACCCTGGTGTACGGGGTCCTCCAGCTGATCAACTTCGCCCACAGCGAGGTGTTCATGTCCGGCGGCTTCGCCGGTTACTTCGTGCTCCGGACCCTCATCGGATCCAGCTCCCCGCACGGGGCGTCCTCGGTCGGCCTGGTGGTGGTGGGCATCGCGGCGGGCGCAGCGGCCGGCGGGGTGGTGGCCTTCCTCCTCGAGCGTGTGGCCTACCGGCCCCTGCGGCGACATAACGCCCCCCGGTTGGCCTTCCTCATCAGCGCCATCGGGGCCTCGTTCTTCCTCTACAACCTGGCGGGCAAGGAGTTCGGCCGCGATTCCGTCTCCATCCCCGCCCCCTTCAACCTGAGCGGGACCGTCTTCACCGTCTTCGGGGCCCCCGTCCAGACCTACGAGATCGTGATCGCCGTCTCGGCCGTCATCATGCTGGTGCTGCTCGACCGCCTGGTGGCGGTGACCCGGCTGGGCCGGGGCATCCGGGCCGTGGCCCAGGACGCCGACACCGCCGCCCTCATGGGCGTCGACATCGACCGCACGATCTCCCAGACCTTCGTGATCGGCGGGCTCCTCGGCGGAGCGGCCGGCTTCCTCTTCGGGTTGAGCTCAGGCGTGGTGTACACGATGGGGTTCACCCCGGGACTCAAGGCCTTCACCGCCGCGGTCCTCGGCGGGATCGGTAACGTCCGAGGGGCGGTGCTCGGCGGGCTCCTCCTCGGCGTGACCGAGAACCTCGGGGTTGCCTGCGTGCAGTCGTCGTGGCGCGACGTCATCGCTTTCGGGATCCTGGTCCTGGTCCTGCTCGTTCGGCCCACCGGCCTGCTCGGTGAGCGCTTGGGTCGATCGGCATGAGCATCTCGGCGGGGACCGTGGGCGCCCCGATCCGGAGCGGCCTCGCCTGGGTGCGCAGTGACAGCGGCCGCCGCCTGGGGGGGTGGATCCTCGGCGCGCTGATCCTGGCCCTCATGACCGGCCCCTCGGGAAACGACAGCGCCCCCACGGCCGGATTCACCGGGTCGCTCCTGCAACCACGGGTGCTGGTGTTCCTCGGTCTCGCCGTGGCCCTGTGGGTGCTCACCAACATCCGCCGCCGCTATGGGGAGCGCATCCGGGCCGCGAGCGACCACGTCACCGGGACGCCGAGCCGGCTCCTGCGGACGCGCCGGGCCCGCTACGGCCTGTACGTGGCGGTCCTGGCCGTGGCCATCGCCTACCCCCCCACCCTGTCGGGGTTCTGGCAGGAGGTGCTCGTCGACCAGATCGGGGTCTTCGTGCTCCTGGCCGTCGGGCTGAATGTGGTCGTCGGCTACGCAGGTCTGCTGGACCTCGGCTACATCGCCTTCTTCGCCATCGGGGCGTACTCCGGTGCGTACTGGACCGGGGCCCTCCCGGTCCACCCGCCCTTCCACGTGAACCCGTTCTGGGCCATACCCCTGGCCGTATTGGCGGCCATGCTCGCCGGCGTGGTCCTCGGTGCCCCCACACTCCGACTGCGGGGGGATTACCTGGCCATCGTGACCCTCGGCTTCGGTGAGATCATCCAGATCGTCGCCACCAACCTCCAGGGGGTCACCGGTGGGGCCGAGGGGGTGAGCGGCATCCCCCATTTCTCGGTGCACCTGGCCGGCGTCAAGTACCAGTGGGGTCTGAGCAACCTTCCGTACTATTACCTCCTCCTCGGGTTCGTCGTGGTCGTGCTGGTGGCGTTCCGCGCCCTGGAGAACTCGCGCGTCGGCCGTGCCTTCACCGCCATCAGGGAGGACGAGGTGGCCGCCGAGGCGGTCGGGATCAACATCCTGAAGTACAAGGTGATGGCGTTCTCGATCGGGGCGTCGACGTCGGGGTTCGCCGGACTCCTCGAGGCGAGCAAGATCAGCTTCGTGTCCTCGCAGGACTTCACCGTCCAGATGTCGATCCTCGTGTTGGTGCTCGTGATCTTCGGGGGCATGGGGTCCCTGCCCGGGGCGGTGGCGGGGGCGGCCTTCCTGCAATGGGTGCCCCAGATCCTGCGCCAGCATCCCCTCTTCGGGTACCAGCCCCAGGACCTCTACATCTACCTGGGGGCGCTGCTCGTCGTGATGATGATCTTCCGGCCCGAGGGCATGATCCCGTCGCGCCGACGGCGGCGGGAGATCGTCCTGGCCGAGACCGGCGTCGGCACCGCCGACGCCATCAGCGGTTCGTCCGACCCCGCCGTCCGGCCGTGACCGTTTCCGTCGAGCCGGTGTTGTCGGCGCCCGCGGTGAACGACCCCATCGTGTCGGTGGACGGCGTGACCCTGCGGTTCGGGGGTGTGGTCAGCCTGGGCGGGGTGACCCTCCGTCAGCGCCGAGGGGAGATCCTTGCGGTGATCGGCCCCAACGGGGCAGGCAAGACGTCGCTGTTCAATTGCCTCACGGGCGTCTATACACCGCAGGAGGGGACCATCGAGTTCCGACCGTCGGGCCGCCCCGCGGTTGCTCTGGTCGGTCGCCGCCCCAACCGGGTCAACCGGCTCGGGATTGCCCGCACCTTCCAGACGAGCCGGCTCTTCAACGCGCTCAGCGCCTACGAGAACATCCGCGTCGGTGTGGAGTCGCGCCAGCACACCGGGCCGCTGGGGGCGATGCTCCGGCTGCCGCGCACGCGGCGCGAGGAGCGCCAGAGTCGCGCCACCACCGAGGAGCTTCTGGGCTTCGTGGGCCTCACCGAACGGGCCGACGAGCTGGCCAGTTCGCTCCCCTACGGAGACCAGCGCAAACTGGAGATCGCCCGCGCCCTCGCCACCCAGCCCGAGCTGCTCCTGCTGGACGAGCCCGCCGCTGGCACCAACGTGACCGAGAAGCAGGCGCTGGAGGAGCTCATCCGCCGCGTCAACCGGGAGAGGCACGTCTCGGTTCTCCTCATCGAGCACGACATGCGGCTCGTGATGTCGGTGGCCGAACGGGTAGCCGTGCTCAATTTCGGCCTCGTGATCGCCGTGGGCACTCCGGCCGAGGTCCAGCACGACGCTGCAGTAGTGGAGGCGTACCTGGGCCGGCCCGACGACGCCACACCGAGCACCACGGCATCGGGCGGTGTCACCTCGGGCGACGGTGGGGTCGGCCGCGGACAGAGCCCGGAGCCCGAGGACAGCGAAGGCTGATGGCGCTGCTCGAGCTCGAGGGGATCGAGGTCCGCTACGGGACCATCCGCGCCCTGCGCGGCGTGAGCCTCGACGTGGCCGAGGGGGAAATCGTGGCGCTGCTCGGCGCCAACGGGGCGGGCAAGACGAGCACGCTGCGCACGATCTCGGGATTGCTGCATCCGGCTTCCGGCACCATCCGCTTCGACGGAAAACCTGTCCACACCGTGCCCGCCCACAGGATCGTGAGCATGGGCATCAGCCACGTGCCCGAGGGTCGACGCATCTTCCCGCGCATGTCGGTACAGGAGAACCTGGAGATGGGCGCCTACCAACGCCGAGGTTCCATCAGCGACGAGATGGACCACGTGTACAGCCTCTTCCCCGTCCTGAAGGAACGGCGGCGCCAGGTGGGCGGCACGCTGTCGGGCGGGGAGCAGCAGATGCTGGCTATCGGGCGGGCGCTCATGAGCCGGCCCCGCCTGCTCCTGTTGGACGAGCCTTCCATGGGCCTCGCCCCCATGATCGTGGCGCAGATCTTCCGCATCCTCATCGACATCAGGGCGGCGGGGACGACGCTGCTGCTCGTGGAGCAGAACGCTGCCCGGGCGCTGGCCGTGGCTAACCGGGGCTACGTGCTGGAGACCGGCGAGATCGTCATGTCGGGACCGGCCGCCGACCTCCTCCGAGACGACCGGGTGCGGGCCGCCTATCTGGGCGAGGGCGTGGCCTAGTCCTGGACCACCGGTGTCATGGCGCCCCCGGGGCAGCAGGCCGCCACTCTAGAGTCGGCCGCTGTGAGTTCATCCGCAGATCATGCCGATCCAGTCGAGAGAGCACGTTTGGCGACCGAGTTCTTCGGTCCACGTGTGCCCGGTCAGCTTGGCTGTGTCTTCGACCACTCCGCCAAAGATCTGGTTTTGGGCACCTCGACGTCACCGAAAAGCTCATTGCGGGGACCGGGTTTCTGTTTGCGCCTGCCGTCATCGCTCTCGCAGACACATGCGCTGCCATCGGATGCGGCAACAACATTTCGGAAGGGGAGTCGTTTACGACGATCGAGTTGAAGTCGAACTTCGTTTCTTCGGCTCGTGTCGGCGAATGCGTTTCCTGCAGATGCCTACCCGTTCATATCGGGCGTAAGACCCGCGTCTGGGACGCCGAGGTGACGAACGCCTCAACCGGAAGACTGATGGCTCTCTTCCGATGTACTCAGAGGTCCTCTCGCCGAGATGACGAGCTGGGGGACGAATGTGGATAACTAAATTGTCCTCACCGCCGGTTGGAGATCGAGCTGTTGAATCGCCAACGGTGGCTCATCGTGGTGGAACCCTCCGCCGCCATGGCGGAATACATCGAGACTTTCTACAACCCCGCCGGGCGCCACAGCTCGACCAATTATCTGACGCCCAATGAATACGAAGCCCTACACCTAACCAAAATCCAGGTCAGATTCTCATAGCCGCGGTCCACCCAACGGGGTCAACCACACTTGGAGCGGACGACGGGATTCGAACCCGCGACCCTCACCTTGGCAATAAGTTTATGCGCGAGCCTCCTACCTGCACTTTTACCAATTCACGCGGCATGATCGGCGTTTTCGACTGACCGCAACAGACCGCTATCGACCGTAACCGTCAATGGCGCGTGGTATTTCCGTGGAGCGCGCGCTACGGAATCCCGTACCACGTGCACCACAGTTCGCCGCTCTCAGGGCGTTCTGAACACATCATGAGTACCCACGCGTCGCCAGATGATGTGAGTTTCACTAGGGCGGATCTCACTCCCGTACTCGAAGGTCGCTCGTCCGTCGGCGGCCCACGTCATCTCAAAGATGCTGGGGGCCCCCTTCACGCCCTTCACCCGAAGACTCGATCGAAATGCTCCCGCTTTGAGGTCGGCTACGAAGAGCGCAACCACCGCTAGAAATGCTGCTTGCTGGTCAGCCGAGAGCGCGTCGAAGTCGGCGCCGAAGCGGGCCAACCAGGCAAAGGTGGGCACGCTCTGTCAGCGAGCGCGCCGCGGCCGCCCCGGAGCCTTTGCCCGACTCCCCAAGGCCGTGAGGAGCTCCTCGCCGGAGCCGAAGATTTCCAGACGATCGCCGGCAAGATCGGTATCCGCTTCCCGCTCCCCCTCCTGCCACTCCTTCGTCCAAAACCACGCCTGGGTGGCGTCGATGACCTTCTGCGGCCGGAGCAGAATCCCCTCGGCCGTGATCTCGGCATCCAGGAGATCGCCTTCTTCGAGATGTGCAGCGGCGCGGATCTCCTCGGGGAGAGTCAGTTGCCCTTTGGCCCGCAGTGTGGTTCTCGACATGACCCCAGCCTAGCAGACGTTCCGAATATCGGATAGTCCGATTGTCATACTTGGGACTCCTTACTGCTACTCAGAAAGCGCGCCTGCTCTTGCTTCAAACAAATCATTGATGACAACGATGTCAACCAGACCTGCAGCGGCCCCTCTACCCCAGGTACGTGCGCACGTGGTACCGCCGCACCACCGGCTGGTTCGGACACGTAATTGACCTTCCCCAAGCACGCATCCGAGTGCCCGGCCTCGAAACTGACGTAATCATTGCTGACGTCGGCAGAGGTGCCCCCGAACTCCGTGCGAGCGTCGACGCTGCGTACCGCACGAAGTACGGCCGCTTCGGCCACCAATCGATGGTCACCGACGATGCCGCAGCGACCACCTTGCGATTAGACCCGCAGTGACCAAACTGGGATCCACAGGAGGACCTGATCGCCTGACCACGGGCGAGCGAGAGGATCAATTTGCGCGCCTTGTCGACATCTTTGCGTCTCGTAAGCCGATCCCGTTACGGCTACGATCCCCACGCAGCGCCAAGGTTGTGTCGATCGCGGTTCCCCTGCGGGCGGCTGCAGCTGGGAGATGGGACTGCTGGATCCGCGGGCTGGAATCAGTCGTGCAGCACGGGCGCGTAGGAGATGCCGATGATCGCGCCCTCGGGTGACTGCAGCCGAGCGACCGTCTGGCCCCATAGCTCCTCGCGAGCTCCATGCAGCAGCTCATAGCCGGCCTGTTCGAGCTCCCGTGCCGCCGGGTCGACTGCAGTGGCGTCGGCGACGTCGAACTCGATGCTGACCTGCGGTACCGGCCGCTCTGCGGGCCAGTGGTCGGTTCCGAAGCACGCCTGCGCGGCCTGGGAGAGCGGCCAGATCCCGAACGACTTGCAGCCGGCGATCTGCTCGCTGTGGTAATACCCGTCACCCTCGCCCTGCAGCGGGAGACCCAGCGCCTCGACATACAGGTTGCGGCTGTTGATCGGATCGGGAGCGATCACGGCCACGGTCGCGAGGAACTCGATGTTCATTGCACCTCCTCGTTCGTCGCTGCTCAGTCACCAATCCAAGCAGGTCGTGCCCAGCGACGCCGGGAGGAATGCTAGCTCGACGGCTTTGGTCCGAGATGTCCCGGTCGCCACGAATGAGCATGGCTCACCGGCACCTCGGGAGCGGGGGTGGCTACTGCCCTCCGGGGACAACCATCTATCGTCCTTGTCGGATGAAGATTCTCCTGCGCCCGGGAAAAGTCGATGACGAGCAGCCTTTGCTCGGGCTCTTTGACGAAGCGGTTCTATGGCTAACCGAGCGAGGTCTCAGTGGACAGTGGGGTAGCCAGCGCTGGTCGGAGCGACCCGAGACCAAGCAGCGGGTTGCCAGCTTGGCGAGTAGCTCCGGACTTACCGTCGCTGAGGTCGGCGATGAGTTAATCGGCGCTCTCGAGGTCAGTGAGGACTCACCTTCATACGCTCCGGTGACGAACGAGCCCGGCCTGTACGTCGTGCTTCTCCTAACTTCCAGACGGTTCATTGGGCAAGGGATTGGGACAGCACTGTTGGACCATGCCCGTGCGGACTGCCTCACACGGGGCCTGAGCCTTCTGAGAGTTGACTGTTGGGCCGGCGGAAACCAACAGCTTGTGCAGTACTACGAATCCGCAGGATTCACTGCAACCGAGTCGTTCGATCGCAAAGGTTGGCCAGGGCAGCTGCTAATCCAGCGTCTTGGTGAATGAGCGTTCCGGAAGCGTGCCCCATACCGCCGATTCGCGTCGTGCCATGCACGGCCCGACCCAAAGGGTGTTTGCTGCCCGCAAGCGCCACCGATAGGCGCCAGGGCCACCCATCGATCCCGGGTCCTAAGCGGACCCAAAAGACGGACCCTGCGGGTTTCTATGATCGACTGACTGGAGTCAACAGCCCGTCCCGAAAACCGATCCCGTTGCGGGGCAGCTGAAAGCGATCACGACGCGCTGGCTCGATGGCCGGAAGCGGATCCCTCAGCGGGACGGCGTTCGTACTGCTCCTGCGTCATGGGCCTTACAGCTCGATCTCCGGATATAGGCGGTGGTGGGCGAGCAGATCGACGCACCGGCCCCGGCAGGCCTGGGCAACCCGAGGATTGATTTCGTACTTCGCCTTGGCTGTGGATGTAGCGGGTGTCGTGGCTCGTAGTGCATTGACTATTACGTCGGCGACCTCCTCGAGTTCGTCTGGCCTGAATCCGAGCGTGGTCAGCGCCGGTGTGCCGAGTCGGATGCCTGAGGTGTACCAGGCACCGTTGGCGTCGCCTGGCACAGTGTTGCGATTGGTGACCACGCCTGCATCGAGCAGAGCGGACTCGGCCTGACGACCAGTGAGGCCGAAACTGGTGGCGACGTCCATGAGAACGAGGTGGTTGTCTGTTCCCCCGGTGACGAGACGTGCTCCTCTGCGCAGCAAGCCGTCGGCGAGCGCCCGGGCGTTCTCCACGATCTGGGTCGCATAGGTGGCGAATGGGGGTTGGCGAGCCTCGGACAGGGCGACGGCCTTGGCCGCCATCACGTGGGGTAGCGGGCCGCCGAGGACCATCGGACAGCCTTTGTCCACGTACGGTGCGTACTCCTCGGTGCACAGCACCAGCCCACCCCGAGGACCGCGCAGCGACTTGTGGGTGGTGGAGGTCACGACATCGGCATGGGGAATCGGATCGAGGTCACCGGCAAGCACCTTTCCGGCCACCAGCCCGGCGAAGTGGGCCATGTCGACCATGAGGGTGGCCCCGACGTCGTGGGCGATCTCGGCCAGGGTGGCGAAATTAGGGTTCCGAGGGTAAGCCGAGTACCCCGCCACCACCACCAAGGGACGGAACTCCCTGGCCTGGGCGGCGATGGCGTCGTAGTCGAGGAGTCCGGAGATGGGATCGACCCCGTAACTGGTCTGGTCGAATAGCTTCCCGGAGATGTTGGGTCGGAACCCGTGGGTGAGATGCCCACCGGCGTCGAGAGCCATGCCCATCATGCGCTGGGAATGCAGCTCGTTACGCAGCTGGTTCCAGCTCACGGAGTCGAGGTCGTTCACATGACCCACTCCGGCTTCGTCGAGGACGGGTTGCTCGACTCGGCGGGCAAGGATGGCCCAGTAGGCGACGAGGTTGGCGTCGATCCCCGAATGAGGTTGGACGTAGGCGTGCTCGGCGCCGAAGAGCGCTTTGGCGTGGTCGGTAGCCAACGTCTCGATCCGATCGACCATCTCGCATCCGGCATAGAAGCGATGGCCCGGAGTGCCTTCGGCGTACTTGTCCGACAGCCAGTTGCCCATGGCAAGCAGCACGGCCGCCGAGGCGTAGTTCTCCGAAGCGATGAGCTTTAACTGGCGCCGTTGTGACTCCAGCTCGCCGACGATGGCCTCGGCCACGTCTGGTTCGGCCGCAGAGATCACCTCCAGCGCCGATCGATAGGCAATCGCGACAACTGGATCGGGCATCACGCACTCCTTCGGACGACATCGAGTGTTCGCCCAGGCGCACGGCTCTCTCCGGCGCATTGCCGGCGGGTCGATCCCCGGTGGTGCTCCACCCAGACGCCAGTAACGACCCGCTTCAACGATAGCCCCAACGAGATGCGGAGAGGCAGGGTACCCGGTCGAAGGATGACTTGGAGGAGTCCGTAGCGGGATCCTCTACGGGACGGCCACTTCCGGCTGCGAGCAGCCCGCCACGATGTCTCGCTCGTCGTCGGTCGACGGGCGAATCCTGGTCCAGAATCCAGTCTTCGAGACCGTCGCGACGTAGCCGGAGGCGGGCGTCACCGGCGAGGTCCGCGCGGCTGAAGACAGGTCAACCGATCCGCTCGGCCAGGGACACGATGATCCCCTCCGGACCGCGCCCGTAGGCCATGCGCCAGATGTGCTCGTAGTGGCCGATGTCGCCGACCAGCCCGTACCCGTCCGCGGCCAGCCCGTCGACGGCCGCCTGGAGGTCGTCGACCTCGAAGGCCACGTTGCGCAGCCCCAGCTCGTTGGCCATCGCGGCGGGCGATCCGGGCTGATGGGCGGGCCGGACGAAGCTCGAGAGCTCCAGCCGGGTACTTCCGTCGGGCGGCCGAAGCATGACGATCTCAGTGCGGGAGTCGGGGATGCCGATGACCGTGTCCAGGAACTCGCCCTCCACGAACATCCGCGTGCCCTCGACCTCGAAACCTAGCCCGACGAAGAACGCCGTCACCGTGTTGAGGTCCGCAACGGTGATACCGACATGGTCGAAACGTCGTACATGTGACAAGGGGTCCATCCTCCGGT
>DATCBU010000116.1:0-92270 GCA_036511675.1 Acidimicrobiales bacterium
GCGCGCACCGCCAGGAAGAAGCACCACCCCGACACCACGGGGGCGAGCGTTACGACCACGTTGAAGGCGGCGATGGGGCCGAAGATCCAAGTGATGGGGGCGAAGAGCACGCCACCCGCCATCCACGTGGCGTTGACCAACATGTTGGCCCCGCCCTGGCCGGCATAGATGGCGTTGGAGAGAAAGGGGTTGTGCCCGTGCACCAGGGCCCACGGGGTCCAGGCCAGGAACCCCAGGGCTTCGCTCACGTCGCCGCACTGACACGTGACCGTCGACGAGGGATGCCCTGTCACCCATACGCGCCACCACATGACCACGGAGATGGCCAGGAGCCCGATGATGACCGCCGCGTGCAGGGCGACGACGTCCCATTTGATCCGGTGGCGCAAGGTCGGACCGCCAGCGGCCTCCTCAACCTCTTGGCCGGGGGCGTGCCCACCAGGTGTGTCGAGTGTCAACTGCGACGACATGAACCCCGCACCGCGTCAGCGCTTGACACCGGCGACGAACAGGGACTGACCACAGGGCGGGTCGATGGCCTTTTCGAGGAGCCGTGTCATGGGGATCACCGTCTTGTCGTAGAACGAGACCAGACGGGGGCCCCCCGCCGGCGACGAAGACCGCAAGACGCGCCCGTTGACGAACCAGGCGAAGTAGCCGGGCAAGTTCACGTAGTGCGCCTCTGCCACCGAGAACCCGGCCGACTCCATCTTGGTGACGAGCTCGCGCCGCCGGTATCGCCGGACGTGGCCCACGCCCCGGTCCATGGCTCCGAAGATGCTGGGGAATGCCGGCACCAGCACCGCCAGGGGAGCGCCCGGATTGAGAACGGAGGCGACCGCGCCCAGAGCCGACACGTCGTCCTCGATGTGCTCCAGCACATTGAACGACATGGCGGAGTCGACGCGCAGCGCTCGCAGCTCGTTGATGACGGCGGGGTCGTTCACGTTGCCCTGCACGATGGTGACATCGGCCCGTGAGTCGAAGCGACGCTCCAGCTCGGTCACCAGCCCGGGGTCGATCTCCAGGGCGACGGCGTGCTCGCGCCCGATGAGGCACTCGAACATGGTGCCGCTCCCGGCACCGACCTCGAGGACCCGGTTCCCGAGATACGGCGACGCCATGGAGAAAATCCAGTCCCGGTACCGGGGCGCCCCCGCCAGTACCTCGAGGACGCGTCCCAGTGTGGGGGAGTGCCGGTCAGTGACAGGCGGCGTCTCATCGTGGGGCGTGGCCATTCTGACTTTCGACCCTCTTCCGGAGCGAGTGATGCTCAGGGTCGATGGTTCCAGAAGCGGTAGCGGAGCAGGGTCATCACGGCCTTGACTCCGTCCATGGCGGTGAGCTTCTTGCCCTCCTCGCGAGAGCGGGCGGTGTAGGTGACCGGCACCTCGAAGATCCGGTGGCCGAGCCGGAGCAGCTTGGCGGTGATCTCGGGTTCGAGCTCGAACCCATTGGCGCGCAGGTCGAGCGAGCGTGCCACGTCGAGCGGCATCACCTTGTACCCCGTCTCCATGTCCGACAGGTAGCAGTTGTACAGAACGTTGGTGACGAGGGTGACGAGGCGATTGCCCATCACGTACCAGTAGCTGTATGCGGCGTGACTCGAGAACGAGCGTGACCCGTACACGATGGTGGCCCTTTCGGCCTTGAGCGGTTCGAGGAGCGTCCCGTAGTCGTCGGGCGAGTACTCGAGGTCGGCGTCCTGGATCAAGACGATGTGACCCCGGGCGTGGGTGAGGCCGGTGCGGATGGCGGCACCCTTCCCGCGGTTGACGTCGTGTCGTACCGAGCGGACGCGATCGCCGTCGACGCGGCTCTCCATCACGGCCCACGTGTCATCGCTGGAACCGTCGTCGACGAGGACGATTTCGAGGTCTTCGGGGACCTTCAGCACGGCATCAATGACGCGCTCGAGCGTCCTTCCCTCGTTATACGCCGGAATGAGCACCGAAAGATAAGGCGCAGTCACGGTCGCCCCCCTCCACTGGTTCCCGCCCACGACCGGAACGGGTAGTCCCGGTCCAAATACTGTACGGCATGGTCGGGCCTTTTCGACAGGGGTAAGAGCCAATTCGTGATGCGCCACCCGACCCCTCGGCCAGGCGCAACCCCAGGATTGCGGGGGTTTCCGGGGCTCTCAGTAGGACTTGGGCAGGTGCAGCGAGTGCTGGGCCACGAAGTTCAGGATCATCTCCCGGCTGACCGGAGCGGTGCGCATGAGCCGGGCCATGCCCCACATGTCGGCGAGGCCGTACTCCGATGACATCCCGTTGCCGCCATGGGTCTGGATGGCCTGGTCGAGTGCCGCCAGCGACGCCTCGGCGGCGGCGTACTTGGCCATGTTGGCCGCTTCTCCGGCCACACCGGCGTCGGCTCCCGAGTCACAAGCCCACGCCGCCTTCTGGCACATGAGCCGGGCCAGCTCGACTTCGATCTTGGCCTTGGCCAATGGATGCGAGATGCCCTGGTGGCGCGCGATGGGGGTTCCCCACACCGAGCGGTCCCGGGCGTAGGCGGCGGCCTTGTCGAGGGCGTAGCGACCGATGCCGCTGGCCATCGCCGCCGTCATGATGCGCTCGGGGTTGAGCCCGACGAACACCTGGCGCAGGCCCTCACCCTCGGTGCCCAGCAGTCGGTCGGCGGGAATCTCGACGTTGTCGAAGAACAACGTGAACTGCTTTTCGGGGGCGACGATCTCGACGGGGATGAGGGTCTTGTCGAGGCCGGGGCTGTCGAGGTCGACGATGAACAGTGACAGGCGCCCCCGCCCGGTGTCCTCGTCGACACCGGTGCGCGTGACCACGAGCACGGCTTCGGACTCATCGGCGCCGGAGATGTAGTACTTCGTCCCGGTGAGACGCCAGACGTCGCCGTCGCGCCTGGCGGTGGTGGAGATCTTGTGGCTGTTGGACCCGGCGTCGGGCTCGGTGATGGCGAAGGCCATCTTGAGCTCGCCCGAACCGAAGCGGGGCAACCACGACTCCTTCTGCGCCTGGGAGCCGAAGTTGGCGATGATGGTGGCGCAGATAGCGGGCGACACCACCAGCAGCAGCAGGGGACAGCCGTTGGCAGCGAGCTCCTCGAGGACGATGGCGAGCTCGGCGATCCCCTTGCCGCCCCCGCCGAACTCCGCCGGGACGTTCACCCCCAGGAACCCGCCTTGGGCCAACTCGTTCCACAACTCGTCGGTGTTCCCACCGCTGCGGGCGCGCGCCGCGAAGTAGCTGTGGCCGTATTTCGAGGCGATGCCGTCCACCGCCTCGCGCAGCATGCGCTGTTCGTCGGTCTCACGGAAGTCCATGGCTCACCTCGGGTCGTCGGCGGGGATTTCGTCCAGGAGTGCCACGGGCACGTCCACCAGGCGCGAGCGGAGGTACTCGCCCAGGCTCTTGGCCTGGGGGTCGGGTCGGGTCGACGAGGCCACGCCCTCGCCCAGCAGTCCCTGCACCACGAAATTCACGGCGAGGAGATTCGGGAGCACGTGGCGCTGCACCTCGAGGTCGGCCGCCTCGGGGAGGAGCTGCCGGAACCGGTCCACGGTGACCTCGGCCGCCAACCAGGCGAAGCCGGCGGGGCTGCGGGCCCACAGGCCGACGTTGGCGTTGCCCCCCTTGTCGCCCGAGCGCGCCCCGATGACGGTCCCGAGCGGCATGCGGCGGGTGGCGCCCCCTGGGGGCGGGGGCCCATCGGTGACGGGAGCGGCGGCGGCAGGCGTGGCCGTGGTCGGCCCCGGCGCCACGACCACCCGCCGGCCATTCTGGTGGACCACGGTCTCGTCCACCCCCAGACGGGGAACGAGCGTCGGCCAGAACACGCCGTAGGCCGTGCCCTCGCCGGGTGGCGACGTCAGGTAGAAGCCGGGGTAGCTGGCCAGCGCCAGCTCGGTGGCGGCGTTGGAGAAGTGGCGGCCCACGACCTCGGGATCGGGGTCTTTGACCGTGATGCGCAGCTGGGCGCTGGCCTGCTCGTTGCTCGACGCGTCGGGCACGTCGGTGCGGATGAGGCGCACGTCGTAGTGGGTGAAGCGCGACGCCCCGTCGACGAGCTCGTCCATGGTGCGCCGCACCAGCGACGCCTTCTCCTCGATGTCGAGACCGGTCAGCACGAACGTCATCGTGTTGCGGTAGCCGCCCAGCAGGTTGATCGACACCTTGAGCTTCTCCGGGGCGGGGAGCCCCCGCACGCCCGACACCCGCACCCGGTCCGGTCCCACCTGCTCGAGATGGATGGTCGAGAAGTCCGCCACCACATCGGGGTTGGCGTAGTGCGCGGCGCCGACCTCGTAGAGGAGCTGAGCCGTGACGGTCCCCACCGACACCAGGCCGCCGGTTCCCTCGTGCTTGGTGATGACGGCGGATCCGTCCTCGGCCACCTCGGCCAGGGGGAAGCCGGGGTGCTCGAGCCCCGGCACCTCGCGGAAGAACGCGTAATTGCCACCCGTGGTCTGGGTGCCGCACTCGATGACATGTCCTACCACCACCGCCCCGGCCAGGCGGTCCCAGTCGGTGCGAGACCATCCGAACCACCACGCCGCCGGGCCGACCACCAGCGAGGCGTCGGTGACCCGTCCCGTCACCACCACGTCGGCCCCCTGGGCCAGGGCCTCGGCGATGCCGAACCCGCCCAAATAGGCGTTGGCGCTCACGGGGTCGCTCCCCGCCTCGGCCAGGGGCCGGCCCGTGTCGAGATGGGCCAGCGGGTCACCGGCGGCTTGCATCGATCCCAGGCGATCGAGGATGTCGTCGCCCTCCACATGGGCGACGTTGACGTCGATGCCGAGTGTGGCGCCGAGGTCGCGCAGGCTCTGGGCCAGCCCCGCGGGGTTGAGCCCCCCGGCATTCGCCACCACCCTGACCCCCTGGTCGATGCAGGTGCCCAGGACCTGTTCCATCTGCCGGTAAAAGGTGCGGGCATATCCCAGAGTGGAGTCACGCTGACGCGACTTCCACAGGATCAGCATGGTGAGCTCGGCGAGGTAGTCGCCGGTCAGGACGTCGGGAGCCTCGCCGTCTCTGAGGAGCTCGAACGGGGCGGCCAGCCTGTCGCCGAAGAAGCCCGAGCAGTTGGCGATACGGACCGCACGCGGCGTCGGGCTTCTCCTGACACCCGGACCCGTCCCCATCAGGTCCCCTCGCCGCCACCGCCGTCGGGCCCCTCGATGACCACGAGCAGACGCCCCGCCTCGACCTGCTCGCCGGCGACGACATGCACCTCGGTGACCGTCCCGTCGGAGGGGGCGCGCACCTCGTGCTCCATCTTCATGGCTTCGATGGCGACCAGCGTGTCGCCCGTCGCCACGGTGTCGCCGGCGGCCACGGCCACCTTGACCACGGTGCCGGGGAGCGGGGCCACGAGGGCTCCGGCGGCAAGCTGGCTCCCGGGCAACGGGAAGCGCTCGACCTCGGTGAGCACCGTGGACCCGTCGGGCCCGTCGACGAAGGCCACGAGTCCCACCCGCTCTACCTCGTAGCGCCGGGCCACGCCCGATGCGCCGTCCTCATCAGATGCGACAGCGACGCTGAGCACCACGGCGTCGCCCCGACAGGACAACACCGAGATGTCTCGACGCGCCACGCCGTCGACGGCCACCAAGGTGCACGTCCCGGCCCGGTCGAACCGGTAGTCGACCTCGATGGGGCCGTCGGGACCGGTGAAGGCGGTCGTCTGGGGCGCCGAGGGATTGTTGCGCCACCCTGACGGCATGGCCGCTAGCACCGGCGCCTGGTCGCGTCGTCGGGCCTGGCCCGCCAACGCCGCGGCCACGGCGTGGAGCTGTCGGGCCGGCGCGTCCGCCAGAGGCGCACCGAGCACGGCGGGGTCGTGGCGCACCAGGAAGCCGGTGTCGATGTCGCCGGCCAGGAACTCGGGGTGGCGCAGGATGCGGACGAGGAGGTCGCGGTTGGTGGTGACGCCGTGGATCTGGGCCCGCTCGAGCGCTCCGGCCAGGGCGCGGGCCGCCTCGGTGCGGGTGGGGGCGTGGGCGATGACCTTGGCCAGCATGGGGTCGTAGTGGACCGAGACCTCCGACCCGTCCTCGACGCCGCTGTCGATGCGGACTCCCGAGGTGGCGGGGAACCGGAAGCGCTGCACGTGTCCGGCCGAGGGTTGGAAGCCGCGGGTGGCGTCCTCGGCGTAGAGGCGGGCCTCGATGGCATGCCCCGTGACCCGCGCCTCGGTGACCTCGGGGGGGAGCGCCATGCCGTCGGCGACGAGGAGTTGCAGCCGAACGAGGTCGAGCCCGGTGACGAGCTCGGTGACGGGGTGCTCGACCTGGAGCCGGGTGTTGACCTCCAAGAAGGCGAAGCGTCCGTCGGGGAGGACGAGGAATTCCACGGTGCCGGCGTTGACGTAGCCGATGGCCCGAGCGGCGGTGACCGCGGCCGCACACAACTCGGCGCGTTGCTCGGGGGTGAGCACGGGGGAGGGGCTCTCCTCGATGATCTTCTGGTGCCGGCGCTGGATCGAGCACTCGCGCTCGAAGAGGTGCACCACGTTGCCATGGGCGTCACCGAGGATCTGCACCTCGATGTGACGGGGGCGCGCCACGTAGGGCTCGACGAACACGGTCCCGTCACCGAAGGCTGAGGCCGCTTCTCGCTGCGCCGAGGCCACGGCGTCGGCGAATGCGTCGGGACCCTCAACTACGCGCATGCCCCGGCCGCCGCCGCCCGCCGAAGCCTTGACGAGCACGGGCCAGCCCAGCGCGGCCACGGCGTGCGCAACCGCCGGGTCGGGATCGCCCGCCTTCGAGCCTCGTCGCGGTTTCGGAGCACCACCGGAGGGGATCTCGACCGTGGGGAGCACGGGAACGCCCGCCGCAGCCATGGTGGCCTTGGCCGTCAGCTTCGAGCCCATGGCCTCGATCACCTCGGGAGGGGGCCCCACGAAGACGAGCCCCGCCGCCACACAGGCCCGCGCGAAGCGTGCGTCCTCGGACAGAAACCCGTACCCGGGGTGCACGGCGTCGGCACCGCTGCGGCGCGCGGCGCGGACGAGCGCGTCCGCATCGAGATAGGTGTCGGTCGGAGCCGCACCCGGCAGCCGGACGAACTCGTCGGCTTCTCCCACATAGGGGGCCTCGAGGTCGGGGTCCGAGCACACCGCCACGCAGCTGATGCCGAGCGCGTGTGCCCCCCGGATGACGCGGCGCGCGATCTCGCTGCGATTGGCGACGAGGAGCTTCTGGATCATGCCGTCACGTCACATCCGGAACACGCCGTAGCCGCGCGTGCCGTGGACGGGGGTGTTGTGGATGACCGACAGGCACATGCCGAGCACATGGCGCGTGTCGCGGGGGTCGATGATGCCGTCGTCGTAGAGCCGGCCGGTGAGGAACAGGGGCAGGGACTCGCGCTCGATCTGGGACTCGACCATGGCCCGCATCTGGGCGTCGGCCTCCTCGTCGAAGTCCTCGCCCCGGGAGGCGGCTCCCTGGCGGGCCACGATGGACAGGACGCCCGCCAGCTGCGCCGGACCCATCACGGCCGAGCGGGCGTTGGGCCACGAGAACAGAAATCGGGGGTTGTAGGCGCGGCCGCACATGCCGTAGTTGCCCGCACCATAGGAGGCACCGATGTTCACGGTGAGGTGGGGGACCCTCGAGTTCGAGACGGCGTTGATCATCTTGGCGCCGTCCTTGATGATGCCGCGCTGTTCATATTCCTTGCCCACCATGTACCCGGTCGTGTTCTGCAGGAACAGGAGCGGGACGTCGGTTTGGTTGCACAGCTGGATAAATTGGGTGGCCTTGTTGGCCTCCTCGCTGAACAACACGCCGCGGTGGTTGGCCAGTACCCCGATCCCGTACCCGTGGATGGAGGCCCAGCCGGTCACGAGACTCGGCCCGTACAGCGGCTTGAACTCGTCGAAGCGAGAGCCGTCGACCACCCGCGCCAGGACGTCGCGCGGGTCGAACGGGACGCGCAGGTCCGCCGAGGCGATGCCGAGGAGCTCGTCGGGGTCGTGCACCGGGTCGTCGGCCGGAAGGGACGGGGCAGGGCCGTGCTTGTGCCAGTTGAGCCGGGACACGATGGCGCGTCCGATGCGGATGGCGTCGGTCTCGTCGGTGGCCAGGTAGTCGGCCAGGCCGCTTACCCGTGCGTGCATGGAGGCGCCCCCGAGCTCCTCGTCGTCGGACTCCTCGCCTGTCGCCATCTTCACCAGGGGTGGTCCGCCCAGGAACACCTTGGAGCGGCCGTCGATCATGACGATGTGGTCGCTCATGCCCGGCACATACGCACCGCCGGCGGTGGAGTTCCCGAACACCAGCGCGATGGTGGGCACCGCCGCGGCCGAGCGCTGCGTCAGGTCCCGAAAGCCGCGTCCCCCGGGGATGAAGATCTCGGACTGGGTGGGAAGGTCGGCGCCGCCCGACTCCACGAGGCTGATCGACGGCAGCCGGTTCTCGAGCGCCACGTCGGCCAGACGAGACGACTTGCGCATGGTGAAGGGATTGGTGGCTCCGCCGCGCACGGTGGGGTCGTTGGCCGACACCAGGCACTCAACCCCGCTCACCACGCCGATGCCCGAGACCAGGCTCGCCCCCACGGTGTAGTCCGTGCCCCACGCCGCCAAGGGGGCGATCTCGAGGAAGGGGGAGTCGCGGTCCAGGAGCAGCTCAACCCGTTCGTGGGCCAGCATCTTGCCCCGGCTCCGGTGGCGCTCCACGTAGCGCTGGCCCCCACCGCCACGGGCCACGGCCAGCTGTTCCTCTACCTCGGCCAGGGCCGCCTCCATAGCCGCCCGGTTCTGGCGGTAGGTGTCGGAGCCGGGGTCGATCGTCGAGGTCAGGAGGGGCATCGGGCGGGGGAGGGCGTGCTCGGCGGCGCGTCGGGGGCGCTCGAGGTCGTCGTGGACTGCGCTGTCCCCCCCGTCATCGGGTGACAGACTAAACCGCATGGACCCGAGACCGCTCTCTGCCGTCGTGCTCGCTGCCGGCGAGGGGACACGGATGCGCTCGTCGCGCCCGAAGCCCCTGCACCGGCTGTGCGGCCGGCCCATGATCCTCCACGTGCTCGACGCGCTGGCGGAACTGCCCGTGCACAAGGTCGTGGTGGTGGTGGGACATCGGGGCGACTGGGTCACCAAGACCCTCGTCGACCACGCCCCGCGCTCGCTGGCGATCGAGTTCGTCGAACAATCCAAGCAGCTCGGGACCGGAGACGCGCTGGCCGTAGGGCTCACCGCCCTTCCCGACGGGCTCGTCGACGCCGACGGTGACGTCGTGGTGCTTCCCGGCGACACCCCGTTGGTGCGCCCGCCCACACTGGCTGCACTCGTCCGTCATCATCGCAACACCGGGGCCGCGGCCACGCTGCTCACCGCTGTCCTGCCCGACCCCACCGGCTACGACCGCGTGGTGCGGGGTAAGAACGACGCCGTGGTGCAAGTCGTCGAGGCCGCCGACGTGCGCGAAGACGACGCCTTCGTCGACGAGGTGGCCACCACCATCCACTGCTTCCGCCATGCCGTGCTGGCCCCGGCCCTGCGCCGGCTGCGACCGGTGGTTCGTACCGGCGAGCACTGCCTCACCGGGATCTACGCCGTGCTCCATGACGCCGGCTATGGCGTGGAGACGCTCGTGGTGGGCGATCCCATGGAGGCGGCCGGGGTCAACGACCGGGCTCAGCTGGCCGTGGCCGACGCCGAGTTGCGCGACCGCATCAACGAACGGTGGATGCGGCGAGGTGTGACCATGTGGGATCCCGAGAACACCTACATCGACGCCAATGCGCGCCTCGAGGCCGATGTGGTCCTCCTTCCCGGCGTCGTCATCCAGGGCGAGTGCATCCTGGGGGCGGGGGCCGAGATCGGGCCTGACTGCCACATCGTCGACAGTGCTGTAGGGGCCGGGGCCAAGGTCACCAAGAGCACCGTGCTGCGCGCCGAGATCGGGGAAGAGGCCCGGGTGGGGCCGTTCTCGGTGCTCGGGCCCGGTGCCCACGTCGGCGCCGGTGCCGTGGTGGGGCCGTTCACCCGGCTGGGGGCGGACTTCCCGGCTCTGGATTGACGAACCGCGGGCGCCCGCTCGTGGCGGCGCCCGCCTCGGATCAGGTTGTCTGGACGATGAACACCGCGCACGGCGCCTTGTGCGCGATCGAATTGGGGACGCTGCCGAGCGCCCGCCGCACACCGGCCATGCCCTTGTTGCCGACCACGATCACGTCGGCCTTCTCCTGCTCGGCCACGCGCACCACGGCGTCGGCCGGATCGCCGGTCCCGGTGTGGCCTTCCACCTCGACCCCCGCGGCCCGGGCCCGGGAGCACTGGTCCTCGAGCACCATGTCCGCTTCGCCACCGGACCCGAGGCGCTCGCGGTATTCCTCGGGAACCCCCGCCACTCGGACGGGCTTGGGCTTGTAGGCGGTGACGATGTGCAACGTGGCACCGCACAGCTTGGTGAGCTCGATGGCGTGGCGCACCGCTTCAGCGGCCGTGTCCGAGCCATCTGTGCCAACCACCACCGACGAGAACATGGGCATCGATCGTCCGCCTCCGGGCGCACTCTACCCACGTCCCCGGGGCCACGCCCTGCCCGGCACCGAGGCTGCGCCCGGCCCCGCCCGACTCCCGGGGCGAGGTCCGCCCGTCGGGCTCCCCGTGGCGGCGCTGGCCCGGAGCTGGGGCCAACACCCATGTGTCGGTCACCTACGGCGCCGCCGCTGACCTCCTGGCCGCGCCCTACGGCAGCGGCGTCGACATCCCTGCGATGGCCGAGATCCTCCACGACACGTCCCCTTGGCGGCGCACTAACGTTCGACATGTGGAGCTGGTTCCCAAACGGCGTCTCGAGCTCGTGTCCGGGAGATCACACCCGGCCCTGACCGAGGAGATCGCCACGCATCTCGGTGTGGAGCTCGGCGGGGCCAATCTGCGCGAGTTCGCCAACGGCGAGATCCACTGCCGCTACGATGGCTCGTTGCGAGGCAGTGACGTGTTCATCGTGCAGACCCACTCGGGTCCCGTGAACGACTCCATCATGGAACAGCTCATCATGATCGACGCCGCCAAGCGGGCGTCGGCCAAGCGAATCACCGCCGTGTGCCCGTACTACGGGTACTCGCGCCAAGACCGCAAGGCCACCGGGCGCGAGCCCATCACCGCCAAGCTCGTGGCCGACATGTTCCAGGTGGCCGGGGCCGATCGCGTGGTGAGTGTCGACTTGCACTCCGGACAGATCCAGGGTTTCTTCGACATCCCCTTTGACCACCTCACGGCCACGCCGGTGCTGGTGGAAGAGCTGCACCGGTTGGGGACGAGCGACCTCGTGATCGTTGCTCCTGATGCGGGTCGGGTGCGCGTGGCGGAGCGCTTCAGCCAACACCTCGGGGCGGACCTGGCCTTCGTGCACAAACGCCGGCCCCGGGGTACCCACAACCAGGTCGAGGCGCTCGACGTCGTCGGTGAAGTCCAGGGGCGGCACTGCGTCTTGATCGACGACATGATCGACACCGCCGGCACCATCTGTGCCGCGGCGGAGCTCCTGGCCGAGCGGGGGGCGGCGGACATCTCGGCCATGGCCACCCACGGGGTGCTGTCGGACCCGGCCATCCAGCGGCTCGAAAAGTCCCCGCTCACCAGGGTCGTGGTGACCAATACCCTTCCCATCTCCGACGAGAAGCTCATCGAGAAGCTCCAGGTCCTGTCGGTGGCCAAGCTCATCGCCGACGCCATCGACGCCGTGTTCGAGGACACCTCGGTGTCGGAGATCTTCGGGGGCGACAACCTCACCTGAGCGGGCCGCCCACCCCGGTCGCACGTCGGGTTTCTCCCCCGTCCCGGGCCTTCTATGCTGGGTCGCTCGTTCGTCGCATCCGAGGAGCCCTTTTCCCATGGCTGAAACCATCCTGGTCGCCGAGGCCGGCCGTCCCTCCGGCTCCAGCGCGGCGCGCCGGCTGCGCCACGACGGCCGCATCCCGGCCGTGGTGTACGGGCCCGGCGTCGATCCCATTCCCGTGTCGGTGGTGGCGCGCGAGCTGCGGGCCGCGTTGAGCACCGACGCGGGGCTCAACGCCGTGCTCTCGCTCCAGGTGGACGGCAAGAAGTTCCTGACCATGGCCCGGGAGCTGCAGCGCCATCCCGTGCGCGGCAGCGTGACGCACGTCGACTTCCAGGTCGTCGACCCCAACCGCGAGGTCACCGCCGAGGTCACCATCACCCTCACCGGGGAGGCCCTCGAGCTGCACCGGGCCGACGGGGTGCTCGAGCAGCAGATGTTCTCCCTCACCATCCGGTCCCGCCCCGCCGACATCCCCGCTCACCTCGAGGTCGACATCACTGATCTGGTCATCGGGGCGGCGGTGCGCGTGTCGGACATCACCCTTCCGTCCAATGTGACCGCCGAGGCCGACCCCGACTCGATCGTCGCCGCCGGGCAGCCCCCGCGCGTGCAGACCGTCGAGGAGGGCGCGGCCGAAGCCGAAGGTGCCGAAGGCGAAGCGGCCGAAGGCGAGGCGGCCGGCGCCGGCGAGGCGTCGGCGTCCGCCGGGGGCGAGTCGGGCGGGGAGAGCTAACCCCTGCGGCGCCTGCTGCCCGCGTCCGGCAGGGGGGCGGCGGCCGACCTGCTGGTGGTGGGCCTCGGCAACCCGGGAGCGGAATTCGAGAGGACCCGGCACAACTTGGGCGCCGAGGTGGTCGAGCGGTTGGCGACGCGCCGGGGCCAGCGGTTGCGACCCGAGAAGGGCACGAGGGCCGTCGTGGCCCAGTCCCGCCTCGCCCAGCAGCTCGTGGTGCTGGCGGTGCCGCAGACCTATATGAACGAGTCGGGTCTGGCGGTGAGCGCCCTCATGAAGCGATTCCGCGTCCCGGCCACGGACCGGCTGGTGGTCGTCCACGATGAGCTCGACCTGCCCTCGGGCCGGGTGAAGGTCAAGGTGGGAGGGGGAACGGCCGGCAACAACGGGCTCAAGTCCATTCACAGCCATCTCCATGATCCGGGCTATCTCCGCGTCCGGATCGGTATCGGCAAGCCGGCGGGCCGTGAGCCCGGTGCCGACTACGTGCTGCACCGCCCCTCGCGTGCCGAGCGCAGTGCGCTCGACGTGGCCATCGAGTCGGCGGCCGACGCCGTCGAGGTGATCGCCCTCGAGGGGGTCGACGTCGCCATGCTGCGGTTCAACGGCGAGGCGCCCTCCTGAGAGGACCCCGGAGCCGCCGGCCGCGGGCGTCGGCCCTCACCACCGTCGGTAGCCTGCATCTGTGAGCCTGCGCTCGCTTCCTCCTCTTCTGCGCCTCGAACCCGCCATGGTCGACGCCATGGCGGTGGGTTCCAGCGCGCTGGCGGTGCCCGACGCCGCCGTCGCCTACGTGGTGGCCGGGATGTGCCGGCTGGGGGAGCGACGACCCCTGCTGGTGGTGACGCCGACCGTCGGCGACGCCGAGCGGCTGAGCCACGACATCGGCGCCTTCCTCGGGAACGACGAAGTCGAGCTGTTCCCGGCGTGGGACACCCTTCCTTTTGAACGCGTCAGCCCCGAGTTGTCCACCATGGGTCGGCGTCTGCGCCTGCTGTGGCGCCTGCACGGCCCATCCTCCGCGCCGGCGGTCATCGTGGCTCCCGTGCGGGCACTGCTGCAGCGGCTGGGCCCCGTCGAGGAGGCGGCGGTCCCGGTGGTCGTGGCGCGCCGCGACCGCTTCGACCAGCAGGAATTGGTGAGTCGCCTGGTGGCGCTCGGGTACCGACGCGAGTACCAGGTCGAGCACCGCGGCGAGCTCGCCGTGCGGGGCGGGATCATCGACGTCTACCCGTCGACCTCCGAGCTCCCGGTGCGCATCGACCTGTGGGGTGACGAGGTCGACCGCCTCACCGAATTCGATCCCGGCGACCAGCGTTCGGTATCGGACCTCACTGCGATCGAGTTGTTCGGGTGTCGCGAAGTGCTTCCCACTGACGCCGTGCGCGTCCGCGCCGCCGCGTTGGTGGGCACCGAGCCGTGGGGACGTGCCCAGTGGGAGCGCCTGGCCGAGGGCCAGATCTTCGACGGGATGGAGTCATGGTTGCCGTGGCTGGTCGACGAAGAACGGGTCCTGCCGGACCTGGTGGGCCCGGGGGGCCGCATCGTGCTGGTCGACCCCCGCCGCATCCGTGACCGTGCCGCTGAGCTCAACGACGAGGAGGCGGCCCTGGCCGGGGCCCTCGCCGTGACGTGGGGGGTCGTGGACCTCGTCGACGCCGGCACCCCGGGCGGCGCGGCGGATCCGTCGGAGCGGTTCCCCCGCCTGAACGTCGCCTACGAACGGCTCCTGGGCCGGTCGGCGGCGCCGGTCTTGTCGATGGTGCCGGTCGCCGACTCCCCGTCCACCCCCGCCGTCGTGGCGCGCGGCATGGAGCCGGTCCACGGGGACCGGGCGCTGTTGGCGGCGCGCCTGTCGGAGCTCGTGGCGGGGGGGTACTCGGTGACGGTGTGCGCCGAGGGGGCGGGCTCGGCATCGCGCCTGGCCGCAGTCCTGGCCGAGGAGGGCATGGTCGTGCCCATCGTGCCCATCGGTGCCGGGGACGGGTCGGCGACCGCCGGGACGACCGACGACCCCGACCTGGGGCGCCCCGGACTACGGATCGTGGTGGCCCCCCTCGAGCGCGGTGTCGTGGTGCCGGGGGCCAAGGTGGCGATCCTGGCCGAGGCCGACTTCACCGGGCGCCGACGGGCTCATCGCCCCGCCCGGGCGCGGGCGCGGCCCACCGACGGGTTCTTCGACGACCTGGCCCCCGGCGACTACGTGGTGCATCGCCAGCACGGTGTGGCCCGCTTCGCGGGGATGGTGACCCGCACGGTCAACGGCGCGTCACGCGACTATCTGCTGCTCGCATACCGCGGCGACGACAAGCTCTATCTGCCCTCGGACCAGATCGACGCACTGACGCCGTACAGCGGAGGCGAGTCCCCCACGCTCAACCGCCTCGGCGGGGGGGAGTGGCAGCGCACGCGGGCCAAGGCGCGCGCCGCGGTGCACGAGATCGCCCAGGAGCTGGTCGAGCTGTACCGCCTGCGTCTGCACATGAAGGGCCATGCCTTCGCCCCCGACACGCCGTGGCAGCGCGAGCTCGAGGACTCGTTCGCCTTCACCGAGACCGTGGACCAGTTGCGCGCCGTCGAGGAGGTCAAGGGGGACATGGAGTCCGACGTGCCCATGGACCGCCTGGTGTGCGGCGACGTCGGTTTCGGCAAGACCGAGGTGGCTGTGCGCGCCGTGTTCAAGGCGGTCCAGGACGGCAAGCAGGCCGCCGTGCTCGTGCCCACGACCCTGTTGGCGCAACAACACGCTCAGACCTTCTCCGAGCGCTACGCCGGGTACCCCATCAGGGTCGAGATGCTGTCGCGCTTTCTCACCCCGACGCAGGCCCGCGACGTCGTGGCCGGACTCGCCTCGGGGGCGGTCGACGTCGTGGTGGGCACGCACCGGATGTTGGCGGGAGACATCAAATTCAAGGACCTCGGCCTGTTGGTGGTGGACGAGGAGCAGCGATTCGGTGTGAGCCACAAAGAGACCATGAAGCAGATGGCGTCGGGCGTCGACGTCTTGACCCTGACGGCGAACCCCATCCCCCGCACCCTCGAGATGGCCCTCACCGGCATCCGCGACCTCTCACTCATCAACACACCCCCGGCGGCGCGCCAGCCCATCCTCACTTACGTGGGCGAGTACGAGGAGGCCGCTGTGGTCGAAGCATTGCGCCGTGAGCTGCTGCGCGAAGGCCAGGCCTTCTTCGTGCACAACTGGGTGCAGAACATCGAAGCCGTGGCCCAGCGCCTGCGAGCCCTTGTGCCCGAGGCGCGGGTGGCGGTGGCGCACGGGCAAATGGACGAGGGGACCCTCGAACAGGTCGTGCTGGACTTTTGGGAGAGGCGCTTCGACGTCCTGGTGTGTACCACCATCATCGAGTCGGGCATCGACATGCCCACGGTGAACACCCTCGTGGTCGACCGCGCCGACCGATTGGGACTGGGCCAGCTGCACCAGTTGCGTGGGCGCGTGGGCCGTTCGAGCCAGCGCGCCTACGCCTATCTGTTCCATCCCGCCGACAAGGTGCTGTCGGAGGCGGCCTACGAGCGGTTGCGGACCATCGGCGAGCAGACCGAGCTCGGGGCCGGGTTCAAGATCGCCATGCGGGACCTCGAGATCAGGGGGGCGGGAAACTTGCTCGGCCAGGACCAGTCGGGCCACATCGCGGCGGTGGGGTACGACCTGTACGTGCAGCTCGTGGCCGAGGCGGTGGCCGAGATGAAAGGCGAGCCGCTGCGGCCCCCGGTCGAGGTCAAGATCGACGTCCCCTCCGACGCCCACCTTCCGTCGGACTACGTGTCGCGCGAGGACCTGCGCCTCGAGGCGTACCGCCGCCTGGCCTCGGTCACTGCCGAAGCGGAGGTCGACGACATCCGCTCGGAATGGCTCGACCGCTTCGGCCCGCTGCCGGCCCCCGCCGAAGGGCTCCTGGCCGTAGCGCGGCTGCGGGTGGAGTGTCTCAGAACGGGCGTGCGCGAAGTGTCGGCCACGGCGGCGCGCCCCGGGCAGGGGGCCGGTCGTCCCGGGCGGCGCGGCCTCGTGGCCCGGATGGCACCGCTCGAGCTTCCCGCCTCGGCCAGGGTGCGGCTGCGGCGACTGCGCCCCGAGTCCCTGGTCAAAGAAGACGCGCGCCTGGTCGTGGTCCCGCTCGGGCCAGACGAACCGCCGGTGGAGGCGTTGACCGAGCTGCTCGGTGAGCTCGTGCCCGCTCCCCAGGTTCTCGGCGGGGCCGAATCGTCTGGCGCGGGGGCGCGCCGGTAGAGTGCCCGTTCCGTGAAGCGCCTCCTCGTCCTGGTCGCCCTGGGGGCGTTGTGTGCCGGTGCGGCGGGATGCGACGTGTCGCCCACGGCCGCCATCGTCAACGGCAAGACCATCACGCAGTCCCAGCTCCAGGACCAGCTCACGCTGGTCTCGGGCAGCGCCGTAGCCCAGTGCGCCTTGTCCATCGAAGAGGCGCAGAGCGGAGGGACGTTGCCGACGGTGACCGGCACCGGCCAGGCCACGGTCACCACGCAGTTCGCCGCCTTCGAGCTCAACGGGCTGGTGGCGCAGAACCTGGAGGCCCAGGCGCTGGCCTCACGCCACGCCGAGGTGACCGCCGCCGACGTCGCCGCCGCCCGCCAGGACTACGAGTCCCAGGTCGAAGCGGCATCGACCCAGGTGAGCTCGCCCTGCAACCTGACCGGCACCACCCTCGTCGGCCGTCTGCCCAAGGCGTTCGTGGACCAGCAGGCGCGCACCCTCGCCACCCAGGAGAAGCTCGAGGAGATCGTCGGTCACGTCGACGTGAGCCCCGGCGCCGTGCGGGCCTACTACGACACCCATCACAGCCAGGTCACCCAGCTGTGCCTCGACTTCATCATCGCCACGGGTCAGGCTGCGGCGCAGACCATCCACGACAAGATCGCGGCAGGCACCAGCTTCGCCGCCGCCGATGCCGGCCCCGGTGCCGATGCCAACAGCCCCGCCGGAGGCGAGGGCCCATGCGTATTCCCCTCTGACGTCGTGTCGCAGCTCGGCCAGGCGACCGCCACCGCGGTCGAAGGGTTGGCCAACGGCCAGCTGGCCCCGCCCCAGGAGCTCCAGGTCCCGAACCAGGTCACCGGCCAGACCCAGACCATCTGGCTCGTGATCGCCGTCCGCGCCCGGAACCTCGTCTCCTTCGCCGCCACCGAGTCCGGGTTGCGCCAGGAGATGCTCGGTGCCGGCGGCCCGAGCCTCAGCGCCGCCCTGGGCCGCGCCGTGAAGGGCGCCCGGGTGGAGCTCGATCCCCGCTACGGGACGTGGAGCGCCACCCACGGTGTGGCCGCCCCCAAGCCACCATCTCCCGCGCTGGTCCTGAATTCCGCGGTCGACGGCTCCTCCTCGGGCTCGTCCATTCTGGGTTCGGGCGGCCAGTCCCCAGGTTGACGGCGGCGCGACCCGTGGCCGCCGACCCGGGAGGCGCCCCGGCGCGCGTCATGGTGGTCGGGCTCGGCCCCGCCGGTGTCGAGCTCGTGCCGGCGGCCACCGTCGACGCCCTCCGGGAGGCGGCGCGTTGCCTGGTGCGCACGGCCCATCATCCGTCCGCGGCGGTGGTCGACGAGGTGGCCACCGGTCCCGTCGAGACTCTCGACCATCTTTATGACGCGGCCGACACTTTCGACGACGTCTACGCCGCGATCGTCGAGGAGGTCGTGGCCGCGGCGCGCGCCGTCGCCGGGACGGGGTACGTGGCCTACGCCGTGCCGGGGTCACCCCTGGTGGCCGAGCGCACCGTGGCGCTGTTGCGCACCGACGGCCGCGTGTCGGTCGATGTCGTCCCCGCCCTCTCGTTCCTGGACCTGGCGTGGGCGCGCCTGGGCGTGGACCCCGTCGACGCCGGCGTGCGGATCATCGACGGGACCGTCTTCGCCACCGAGGCCGCCGGCGAGCGCGGCCCGCTCCTGGTGGCGCAGTGCCACAGTGGCGCCGTGCTCGGCGCCATCAAGCTCGCCGCCGACGACGTCTCGGGACAGGACCCGGCGCGCCGGGCCGTGCTGTTGCATCACCTGGGCCTGCCTGACGAGAGGGTGGTGGAGGTGCCGTGGGCCGACATCGACCGCACCCTTGACCCCGACCACCTCACGGCGCTGTGGGTGACCCGCCTGGCGCCACCGGTGGCGGCTGAGCTCGTGGGTCTCGAGGAGCTGGTGCGGACGCTGCGGGCCCAGTGCCCGTGGGACCAGCGCCAGACCCACGGGTCGCTGGCGCGGCATCTGCTCGAAGAGGCCTACGAGGCACTCGACGCCATCGAGGTGGTCGCCGCCACCGAGCCCGAGGTGGCGCCCCTCGACATCGACCACCTCGAAGAGGAACTGGGCGACCTGCTCTTCCAGGTGTACTTCCACGCTCTGCTGGCGACCGAAGCGGGCTACTTCACGTTGGCGGACGTGGCCCGGACCCTGCACGACAAGCTGGTGAGCCGCCACCCCCATGTCTTCGGCGACGCCGTGGCCGTGACCCCCGAAGACGTCGCCGCCCGGTGGGAGGTGCTGAAGAAGGCCGAGAAGGGCCGGGCGAGTGTCACCGACGGCATCCCCCGGGCCCTCCCGGCACTGGCGCTGGCGGCCAAGCTCCAGCGCAAGGCCGAGTCCCTGGGGATGAGCACCGGGACCCTCGACGACCGGAGGCGCCAGATCGCGGCCGGTCTCGAGTCGTTCGGGGACACGGCCCCGGGTGGCGGCGGTGAGGCCTCGGGGGAGACCCTCGAGGCCACGTCCCAGACCGCCGAGGCGCTCGGGGAGATGCTTTTCGCCGTGGCCGACGCCGCACGGCGGCTCGGGGTCGATCCCGAGACGGCCCTACGGGGCTATGCGGGCGGGTTCCGGCGGCGCATGGAGGCGGCCGAGGCCCTGATGCCCGGAGAGTCACCCGACTGACGGCCGGGCCTCCGCTGGCCCAGCTCGCCGGTGGTGCAAGCCGCAAAACCGTTCCGGAATCCGGACTCGCCATACCGTGCCTGAGCTGGGCGGCTCCGCCGCCCGCCAGTGCCCAGCGAGTAACTTTTACAACACTGACAACAGGGACAACATCGAGCCAATGACAGCTATCGAAAAGATCGCGGCGCGGGAAGTCCTCGACTCCCGCGGGAACCCCACCGTCGAAGTCGAGGTCGTCCTGGACTCCGGGGCCGGCGGGCGCGCCATGGTCCCTTCGGGCGCCTCGACCGGGGTGCACGAGGCGACGGAGTGGCGTGACGGGGGCGATCGCTACGGGGGCAAGGGCGTCCTCGGGGCCGTCGAGCACGTCAACGGCGAGATCGCCGAGGTGCTCTCGGCCTTCGATCCCTATGACCAGCGCGGGATCGACATGGCCCTCGTCGACCTCGACGGGACACCGTCGAAGGGCCGGCTCGGTGCCAACGCGGTGCTGGGGGTGTCGTTGGCCGTGGCGCGGGCTGCGGCGGTCGATGCCGAGCTCCCCCTGTTCCGCTACGTCGGTGGCGCCAACGCGCACGTCTTGCCCGTGCCCATGATGAACGTCGTCAACGGGGGCGCCCACGCCGACAACTCCATCGACTTCCAGGAGTTCATGATCATGCCCGTCGGGGCCGCCTCGTACTCCGAGGGTCTGCGCTGGGGAGTCGAGACCTATCACGCGCTGGCCAAGGTGTTGAAGGCGCGTCGGCTGTCGACGACGGTGGGAGACGAAGGAGGGTTCGCGCCCGACCTTCCGTCCAACGCTGAAGCCGTGGCCCTCTTGATGGAGGCCATCGAAGAAGCCGGTCGCGTGCCTGGCGACGAGGTCGCCATCGCGCTCGACCCCGCCGCCAGTGAATTCTTCAAGGACGGGGCGTACCACCTGTCAGGCGAAGGGCGTCGGCTGTCGCCCGACGAGATGGTGGCGTACTGGGTGGAGCTGTGTGATCACTACCCCATCGTGTCCATCGAGGACGGGATGGCCGAGGACGACTGGGACGGTTGGGTGGCCCTGACCCGTGCGCTCGGACACCGGGTGCAGCTGGTCGGCGACGACATCTTCGTCACCAACCAGGACCGTCTCGAGCTCGGGATCGACCGCGCCGCCGCCAACGCCATCCTCATCAAGGTGAATCAGATCGGCACGTTGAGCGAGACCCTCGACACCATGGCGCTGGCCACCCGTTCGTCGTACGCCTGTGTGATGTCGCATCGTTCGGGTGAGACCGAGGACACCACCATCGCCGATCTCGCCGTGGCCACCAATTGCGGGCAGATCAAGACGGGCGCCCCGGCCCGTTCTGATCGGGTGGCGAAGTACAACCAGTTGCTGCGGATCGAGGAGGAGCTCGGCGAGTCGGCCGCCTATCTCGGGCGCGATGCGCTCTCGACGGCGAGACGCGGGAGCGGCTCCGCACGGTGATGCTCAGCAGGGTGAGACGACAGCCTCTGCACGCCGCCAAGCGGGCCCGGCGCCACCCGCAGCTGCACGTGCCGCGTCCGCACGTGCCGCGTCCGCACATCCGGGTCCCTCGGCTCCATGTGCAGCTGCCGCGGCCACAACTCCACATGCCCTCGTCCCCGGTGGCCACCGCGCTGGCATTCGTCGCCCGGTGGAGGGGGGGTCGGGAAACGCTGTCTCTCGAACGTCGCCGGGCCCGTACCTTGCTGATCGGCGCCATCGTGTTCGCATCTGTGGTCCTGCTCACCAGCTTTCCGATCGGCGGCCTGCTGTCGCAGCGCTCGGCGCTGGCGGGCACCGCCCACGAGCTCGTCACCGTCAAGGCGGAGAACCAGGCCCTGGCCCGTCAGGTGTCGGATCTCTCCGACCCCGCCACGGTCAACGATCTCGCCCGCCACGACTACGGGTTCGTTCCCAAGGGTCAACGGGTGTACGACATCCTTCCTGCCTCGAGTCCTTCGGGTTCGGCGTCTGCGGCTTCGGGCCAGGTGCCTCTGAACGGGCCGCCCGTGGTGCCGGGCTCCGCCCGGTCGCAGGCGCTCATCGGGGTCGTGGCTCCGGTCGTCGCGCCCAGCACGGCGGGAGCGACGAACAGCGTCCACGCCAAAGACGCCGCCGCGTTGGCGAGCAGCGACAGCCCCGCGCCGCCCGAGCCCCACAGCTACTGGGGCCGGGTCGTCCGGAGTCTGGAGTTCTGGAACTGACCCCGCCCCCACTCGGCGAGTCCGATCGGGAGGCGGTGGCCCGGCTGCTCGGGCGCGTGCCGGCAGGGGAGTTCAAAGTCGTCGTTCGTCGTGGGGACGGGACCCCAGTGGTGATCGAGAACGCACCGTTTCTCGACGACGGTCGGCCCATGCCCACGCTGTTCTGGCTGGTCGATGCCGATCTGCGCGCCGCAGTGAGTACGCTCGAGGCGGCCGGCGGGGTCCGGCGGGCCGAGGCGGCCGTCGACGCCGGGGCGCTCGCCGACGCACACGCCCGTCATGCAGCGCAGCGCGACCGTGCCGTCCCGGTCGGGCACACCGGCCCTCGCCCCTCGGGGGGTGTGGGTGGGACCCGCACGGGGGTCAAGTGCCTGCATGCTCATCTGGCGTGGCACCTGGCCGGCGGGGACGACCCCGTGGGCCGCTGGACGGTCGACGCGCTGGGCTTCGACGTGTCGCATCTGGCGGTCGAACCCGACCAGGGGTGCTAGAGCGGCGCCATGGGAGACACCAGCGCCCGCCCTGTGGCCGCGATCGACTGTGGGACCAACTCGACACGGCTGCTCGTCATGGACGAGGACGGCACCGTGCTCGAGCGGCAGATGCGCATCACCCGCCTGGGCGAGGGGGTCGACGCCAGCCACACGCTGTCGCGTCCCGCCGTGGACCGGACCGTGTCGGTCCTCGAGGACTACCGGGGGCTCATGGACCTCCACCGTGTGGGTCGGGCTCGGCTGGTGGCCACTTCGGCGGCCCGCGACGCCACCAACGCCGAGGAGTTCCTCTCCGCCGCACGCCAGGCGACCGGGATCAGGCCCGAGATCCTCAGTGGGCGTGAAGAGGGCGCGCTCTCGTTCGCCGGGGCCACCGCCCACATCGCCGACGTGCCGGTTGGGCCCGGGCCCGTACTCGTCGTCGACATCGGTGGAGGGTCGACCGAGCTCGTCGTGGGTGAGCTTGCCCCAGGAGGGGTTGCGACGACAGGGTCTGCGACGGCACACCGGGCGGCGGTCTCGGCCGCCTCGCTCGACGTGGGCTGCGTGCGCGTCACGGAGCGGTTCTTGCACGGCGACCCGCCCCGGGCCGAGGAGTTGTCCGAGGCCCGGCGCACGGTGTGCGCCCAGTTGTCCGGCGCATTGGCCGAGCTCCCCCCGTTGCGCCACGGAGGCCTGCTCATCGGCTTGGCCGGCACGGTGTCGACGTTGGCGGCGCTCGATGGCGGGCTGCGTGACTATTCGCGTGCCGCCATCCACCATGTCGTGCTCGACCGTGCCACGGTGCAGTTCTGGCTGGCGGCACTGGCAGGAGAGGACAGTCGCGCCCGGCTGGCGCGCCCGGGGATGGTGGAGGGACGGGCCGACGTCATCGTCGGAGGGGTCCTCATCCTCGATGCCGTCATGGACGTGTTCGACCGCCACGAGTGCGTGGTGTCCGAGGACGACATCCTCGACGGCATGGCGGCCACCCTGCTGCTCTGAAGCCGCGACGCCCTACGAGGTGGGAGCGGCCCCACCGGGTGGTGTCGGAGGCGTCTCGGTGTCGTCGTCGGCTCGTGCACCCAGTGCCTCGGGGGTCATGGTCGTCATGAGGCCGATCTCTTGGACCAAGGCGATCTGCTTGGCCGAAAGCCTCGCCAGGCTGAGTGACAAGTGGAAGACGAGGACCATGAGAAACAGCACCGCCAAGAGGAGGATGAGATCGGGCGGGTAGGCGATTCCCACGGCATGCGAGACCCGGTCGAGGATGTGCGTCGGGAGCGTGGCGCTCACGAAGACCATGACGAGGCTCACCAGCAGCCAGAGCAGGGCGGCCTGCTCGCGCAGCCGCTGGCGCCGCATGGCAACGACCGAGACGACGAGGAAGCCCACACTCAGGACCATCGACAACACGAACGCTTTCACGAGGCCTCCTTGGGTTTCGACGTGTCCTTCCGATTCAAGCCGCCCACGAGGAGGGCGACGGTCACCCGGGCCATGTAGTAGGCGGAGCGGATGCCGGCGATGCTGGACTCTCCGTGCCGGCGGGGCGTCATCCGGACGGGGACTTCCTCGAGCCGCAACCCGTTGCGGCTGGCGAGGACCAGTGACTCGACTTCGGGGAAGTCGGTGGGGTAGCTGCGGGCGAAGAGCGCGATCCCCTGGGCGCCGACGGCCCGGAAGCCCGACGTGGTGTCGGTGAAGGTGCCGCCCGTCCTCCACCGGACCAACGTGGCCAGAAGGCGCATGGCGAATCGGCGGCCCGCCGGCGCCACGTAGTCTCCGCGCCCGAGCCACCGGGACCCCACGGTCATCTCGGCCCGACCGGTACGGATGGGGTCGAGCAGTCTCTCGATCTCGGCCGGATCGTGCTGGTCGTCGCCGTCGACCTGGATGGCGATGTCGAACCCGTGGCGCAGGGCATAGAGATAGCCGGCTTGGACGGCCCCGCCGATGCCCAAGTTGACGGGCAGCGTGATGACGGTGGCGCCCGCTCGCAGTGCCCTGACCGCCGTATCGTCCTTCGAGCCGTCGTTGACGACGACCACGAGGGCCTCGGGAATGGCCGAATAGGCGCGTTGGATGACCGTGGCCACCGATCCGGCCTCGTTGAAAGCCGGGATGACGACGCAGATCCGTGCATTCCGGGCGGCTTCGGAGGGGTCGACCGAGGTGGTCACGTCGTGGGTGGGCAGCATTGGTCGGGCCTCGGCTCGACGCCCCGGTCGGGACCCGGAACCGGTGGCGCCCGCGTCACCGCCGTCGCTCGGAGAGCCCGGCCCGACGCGTGTCGACGGCTGAGTCGGGCCCGGGATGGTGGAGGTAGCCAAGCTCTCGTGGTCGGCGTTCGGCACCGCTCCTCCTTGGAGCGCGGGAATCTCGGGCCAGGGTAGTCGTCAGCTTCCAGCCCAGGGCTGACCCGCTGCGTCGGGCGCTGCAGAGGAGTCGGCTCGCCCCGTGCCCACTCGGGTCTTCGGGACTCCCAAATATTGACAGGACCAGGCAAATCATTTCCAGTTGCCCGGGCCGGTCACTTAGCATTGTGGAAATGTCCAACCAGAGGTGGCCTGTAGACGTCGTCGTGATGGGTGGCTGTGGGCACGTCGGGTTGCCTCTCGGGATCGCCCTGGCGCAGTCCGGTCTGAAGGTCGCTCTGTACGACGTCAACCTGGAAGCAGTCGATCAGGTGGGCTCGGGAAAGATGCCCCACCGAGAGCCCGGTGCGCCCGAGGTTCTGGCCAAGGTGCTGGCCGATGGCACGCTGGCGGTCTCGGCGGACGCGTCGACGGTGCGAAATGCCGAGCACGTGATCGTGGTGCTCGGGACCCCCGTCGACGAGTACTTCAACCCCCACCCGCAAGCCGTCATCGGTGCGCTCGAGAGCGTGGCTGACGAATTGCACGACGGCCAGCTCTTGGTGTTGCGTAGCACGGTGTTCCCCGGCGTCACCCGGATGGTCGAGCGTCTCATGCAGCGCCTGAACAAGGCGGTCGACGTGGCCTTCTGCCCCGAGCGCATCGCCGAGGGACGGGCCATGGAGGAGCTCTTCACCCTTCCTCAGATCGTTTCGGCCCGGACCAACCGGTCGTTCGACCGCGCCGCAGCGCTGTTCGGCCACCTCACCGACAAGATCGTCCGTGTCGCCCCCGAGGAGGCGGAGCTGGCCAAGCTCTTCACCAACTCGTACCGCTACATCAAATTCGCGGCGGCCAACCAGCTCTTCATGATGGCGAACGACTTCGGACTGGACTTCGAGAAGATCCGAGCGGCAGTGATCGAGGACTACCCCCGCGCCGCCGATCTCCCCGGTCCCGGGTTCGCGGCGGGACCGTGTCTCTTGAAGGACACCATGCAGCTGGCCGCGTTCAACAACAACAACTTCGCGCTCGGGCAAGCGAGCATGCAGATCAACGAGGGCCTTCCGCTGTACCTCACGGCCCGGATGGCCGCCCGCTACGACCTGGCGTCGATGACCGTCGGCATCCTGGGCATGGCGTTCAAGGGTGAGTCCGACGACAACAGGTCCAGCCTGTCCTACAAGCTCAAGCGGATCCTGGGGGTCAGGGCGGCGGGCGTCCTCACCGCGGATCCCTATGTCACCGTGGACGGCGATCTGTGGCCTCTCGACGACGTCCTGGCTCGTTCCGACCTCATCGTCATTGGCGCACCCCACAAGGTCTACGCCGACCTCGACATCTCTCAGCCGGTCGTGGACATCTGGAACCTCCGCGGCGGCGGCGTGTGCATATGAAGCCACGCGTCTCGATCGTGGTCCCCGCCTACAACGAGGGGACCTCGATCGAAGACTTCCTCGGCCGGGTGCTCGAAGCCGTCGAGCTTCCGTGCGAGCTGCTCGTGGTGGTCGACACTCCTGATGACACAACCCTCCCCTACGTCGAGAAATACGCCCGCCAGGACCCGCGTGCTCGGCCTGTGCTGAACACGTTCGGTCCGGGTCCGGCGCAGGCCATCCGGTACGGGATCGATCAGTCACTGGCTGACGTCGTCGTGGTGACGATGGCAGACGGCTCTGACGACCCCCGGCAGATCGACCAACTGGTCCGCCTCATCGAGCGGGGCGTCGTCGTGGCCGCCGCCTCGCGCTACTCGCGCGGGGGCCAGCAGGTGGGCGGCCCGTTTCTGAAGGGGACACTGTCGCGCCTGGCCGGGTTGACGTTGGCATGGGTGGCTCGGGTGGGAACTCGAGACGCCACCAACTCGTTCAAGGCCTACGACATGGACTTCATCCGATCCGTCGGCATCGACTCCGACGCCGGTTTCGAGATCGGGATCGAGCTCGTCGCCAAGGCCCGACGAGCCCGGTTGCCGGTGGCCGAGATCCCCACGATCTGGCTGGAGCGTGACCAGGGCATGTCAAACTTCAAGCTCGCATCCTGGATACCGCGGTACGTGCGTTGGTGGCTGTTCGCCTTCGGCCCCCGGCTTCCGGTCGAGCAGGTGCGAGAAGTCGCCAACCGAGGAAGAAGGTCATGAGCACAGTACTGGTGACGGGTTCGGCCGGCTTCATCGGTGGGTACGTCGTGAAGGAGCTGTTGGACCGCGGCCATCAGGTGATCGGAGTCGACAATTACTCCAAGTACGGGCCGATCCGCCGGTCCTACGACGATCACCAGGCGTATCGGTTCGTCGAGGCGGATTGCCGGGACGTCGACCTCCTGGCCGATCTCCTGGGTGAATGTGACCACTTCATCGCCGGGGCGGCGATGATCGGTGGGATCTCGTATTTCCACACGTATGCCTATGACCTGCTGGCCACCAACGAGCGGATCATCGCCGCGTCGTGCGACGCGGCGATCAAGGCCCACGCGGCGGGCCGGCTCGAGAAGGTCACCTACCTCTCGTCCTCGATGGTGTTCGAGTCCACCACCACCTGGCCGTCGTACGAAGGCCAGGAACGGATGGTCCCCCCACCGTTGTCGTCCTACGGGTTCCAGAAGCTCGCCGTGGAGTACTTCGCCCGGGCGGCGTGGGACCAGTACCAATTGCCCTTCACCATCATCCGGCCCTTCAACTGCGTGGGGATCGGCGAAGGCCGGGCGCTCGGCGACGTCGAGGTGCTCTCGGGGAACGTCAAGTTGGCCATGAGCCACGTGGTCCCCGACCTGGTGCAAAAGGTGCTCAAGGGCCAGGATCCCCTCCACATCCTCGGCGACGGGACCCAGACGCGGCATTACACCTACGGGGGCGACCTGGCCCGGGGTATCGCCATCGCCATGGAGCATCCCGCGGCCCGCAACGACGACTTCAACCTCTCGACCGACGTCTCGACCACGGTGCTCGAACTGGCCGACGTCATCTGGCACAAGATCCGTGGCGACGAACCTCTTCGGTGCGTCTCGGACGAGCCCTTTGAGCACGATGTGGCCCGCCGGGTGCCTTCGACGGAGAAGGCCAAGAAGGTCCTCGGCTTCGAGACGACCTGGTCTCTCGATCAGATGCTCGACGAGGTCATCCCGTGGATCGAGAAGGCCGTGGTCGACGGCATGATCTAAGAGCTTGCGAGCGGTATCTCGTAGAACGAGATCGTGATGCCCGAGGGACTGGGGCTCGCACCATCGATCGAGAACCGGAGGTTGCCAGCGTGGACCGGAACGAAGGCTGACGAGTAACCGAGGTTCGAAGACGCCTGCAGGATATGGAATTCGGGTCCGGTGGCAGCGACGAATCGCCACGTCTGGCGACCGCCGTTGGCGGCCAGGAAGACGTTGGGGGGTTTGTACACCAACGACTCCACGTCCGACCACAGACTGCCGGACAGCTGAAAGCTGGCCACGACGGCTTCGCCCGTGGACGCTGAGGGAACCGGCACCCAGTGGCCGGGACCGGTGGTGACGGTGCCGACCAGGCGGGAGCGTCCGCACCGGTCGGGTTGGCGTTGGAGCAACTGCCACACGGAGTCGGCCGCCACTTGGCGGTACCGGCATTCGATCGCCAGCTGGGTGGCAGGGGGCTCGAAGGCGGAGTTGCGACCGTCGATACTGGCCAAGGGTTGCCGGAGGATATACCGGGGGGCTCGGGACGATGCCAGGAATGTGGTGTCGAGCCGGTCCAGTGACGGTGTGAAGGCGCTGTAGTCCTGCAGCACGGGGAGGGGATCAAACTGGATCCCGGGATGGGCCCAGATGGCGGTCTGTTGCCACGGGCTGACGTCGACGGTATGCCCCCGCATCAGCCTGACCATCTTGGTGGGCAATTGGAAGTGGTCATCCAATTCCTGCCGTGACTGCGCGATGACCGCCGACTGTTTGTGCGACGAGACCATGGTCGCCGCTTCGCCGAAGAAGTTCCGCGCCGCCTGGACGGGCTGGGTCACCAGTTCGGGAACCGTGCCCGACACACTGGCCGTCACGATGGTCATGCCGAGCAGAGCCGTGACCAGCCACGCCGGAGACCGCCAAGCGGGCGCGAAGGCGGCCAGGACGATGGGGGCGGCGACGAAGAACACGAGGTCGTGGGCATCGTGTCGCACGAAGCCTTCTTTGAAGAGAAACCACAGCGTCGTGAAGGTGATGAGGCCGACGCCGATCCGTGCTCGGCGTTCCATGCCCCGGGTGGAGACCGCCGCGCAGGCGCCGATCAGAACCACCGCCCCGCTGGCCAGCCAGTACGAGTACGAGCGGGTGGGGTCCTCGAGAGACATGGCCGCCCCGTAGCCACTGATCACATCGACCGAGGAGCGGGCGAAGGCGAAGAGGTTTCCGAAGCCGTTTCCCGTTCCGAACCAACCCAGGCAAAAGAGCGGGACGGCGCCCAATGCCACCGCGCCTGCCGCTCGCCACCGGTCGGACCGAAGGCAGACGACCGTGATCAGCAGCGCCACCCCGATCCCGATGCCGAGGCTCAACTTCACCAGCGAGAAAAGGCCGAGAGCACCACCTAAGCCGATCCAGATCCACCGAGGAGCTGCGTCTTCCCGTCCCCGGATCAGGACGGACACACACACAATCAGCACGAGGGCGAGTACGTCTTCCACGGCCACGTTGGTCCCGAAGTACCGGGCGCTGACCAAGGACATCCCGCCGACGAAATACGCCACGACCGCGGCGGCGGCCACCGGGAGGGTGTGTCTCAGCACCCACGTCAATGTGCCGAAGATCGTCGTCAGGAACGCCAGTGCGAAAAGGAAGGCGAGGACGGTGTTGGAGATGAAGAAGAGTTGCGGCGAAACCAGAAAGCCGAGTGGTCCGAACGTGAACACGACGCGTGACCCGAAGGCGAGATGGTCGTGGGCTGCCATCGTGATGGCGGCGCGCCAAGACGATCCGATCCCACTGGCTACGATCAAGCGTCCCGTCGACGTCGGCCAGGCCAGCACGGCGAGGACCAGGCCAAGAAACAGATTCGAGGTCAGGAGTGGTTTCCATCGCGACGCGCCGGTCCAACGAGTGTGGCGGCCGGCTCTCGTCCGGCCCGGACGGGCCGGGGGAGTGGGAACGGGCTCAGCCAACTCGGTAGCGGTCACACTGTTCGCGGCGGCACCCGATCCGTCCAAGGATGCTCCTTCAGTCTGGAGTTGGCCGGTTCAGGCCGCGGCGATGACGAGGAATTGCTTGCCCAAGAGTCGAAACGCCCAGGGATTGCGCAAGTAGAGGCGCGTCAGGGTTTTCGATGGTGGGAGTCGGCCCCTGAACGAGTAGGGGAGGTAACGCGGCAACACGGATCGGATGTCGAATCCTGCCGCGTAGAGATGTTCCTGAACCGAGACGTGCGTGAGGGCCAGGACGTGATCGGCACAGTCGAAGTATTCGTTGGCGCAGTACTTGAAATTGGGACCGAGGACGGCGACCACCCCGCCAGGCCGGATGGCGGCATGCATCTTCTGAAGACAGCGCTGCACATCCTCGTAGGTCATGAGGTGCTCGAGCAGGTTCGAGAGCAACACGCCGTCGAAGTGTCTCGGAGGTAGCTCCACGTCGAACATGTCCGAGACGACGGTGTGGATGCCCTTGCTTTCGAGATCGGTCACCGAGGGCATTTGATCGATCGCCCAGCGCTCCCGAGCGGGAACGGCGCTGATGAATTCCCCTCGTCCCGCCGCAGGGTCGAGCACGACCTCGGGACTCCCCATGCGGACGAAGAGATCCTCGGTGATGGCGGTCCAGACTGCCTCGCGCTCACCCTGGTCGTAGTCTCGAAAGCGGTATTCGTAGAGTCTTCGGTAGTCCATGGCCCCTGGTTCGAATCGTGTGCTTCTCGAGCTCGGCTGCGACGCTCACGATGTATCTCCGAAACGCCGAGGTCACTGTAGCGCCGACGGCCAGGGGGGAACGGCGACAAAGGTCAGCGGATCGAGATGCGTCGGCAGCCAGGCCCGTCAGGCTAAGGCGTATGCCACGAAGGCAACGCTCAGCAGTCCCACGGCCACCGTGCAGATCCCCGTCCATCGTGTCCGAATCGCGTCAGCCGTGCACACGATCATGGCCGGAAGGAGCGTAAACCCATACCGGGGTGGCATCGGGATGTACTGGTGCATGGACAGATAGTTGAGAATCACGAAGATCGGCCCACCCAAGACGGCCAAGATCAGCGTCGCCCTCGCCAACGATGCGATGGCGTGATTGCGGGCGTTGAAGATGGCCGCCGCCACGATGCCGGCCAGTAGGAGCCATGACAGGAGGTTCGCCATGTCTATCGTCCACACGTTTTCGGTCGATGGGGGGACGTAGGCGCCTGGAACGGGAGCCAGGAAGATTCCGAAGGTGGATGCGATCTGATCCAGGGAGATCGAGTGCACGATGAATTGCTGATTGACCAAGATCTTGTTCGGGTCGATCGTCTCCGTGACACGCTGCAAGATCGTCCATGCCGCCGCGATGGCCAACGTCGTCATCGCGATGATGCCGACGGCCCTCGTCTGCGCGTGCTGGACGAGGCGGAGCGGGACGCGAGCTCCTTGCCTGAGCAGGCTCCCCTGGCCCCGGTTGACGGTGGAGTCGACTCCTGTCGTCAGGTCCTGGCCCGCGGTCGTGGGCATCGTGACTCCATTTCTGACGCGAAGGAGGAAGTAGAGGGCGATCATCATCACCACGATGCTGTCCTGGAGCTTGATTGCGGTCCCGACGAACCCGATGCCGACCAACGCGATCCAGCGCCACCTGCCACCTTCCTCCCATCGGGACGTCAGGTACAACACCGCAGCTCCGATGAGCGTGGAGGCAGCGTCGGGGGTGACGGTGGAATTGGTTTGCAGGATCGACGGGGCTGAGGCTAAGAGGACGAGAAGGCCCACCAGAGGGAGGCGCTTGGCGCCTAGCCGGAGCCCTGCCGCGTAGGTCAACACCAAACCGGCCGCCAACCACAAGGCACCGACGAGCCTCCAGGCTGTCACCCAGCTCTTGGTCCCCGTGGCGTGCTTCACGACCTCTCCTGCCGCCCAGGTGATGTCGTAGTAGGTCGGAGGATGGATGTACGCCGTGTCGTAGCCCTGGTCCTGGAACACTGACACTTTGAGGTTCTTGGTGGAGCAAGGTGGCGTCGGGTAGATGGAGTCGAGACCTCGGCACGCCTCTTCTCGCATGGCGGGCTCGACGAGTTTCGTGCCCGCGATCACCGGGTGCACACCCGGAGATCGGAACATGTAATCGATGTGCTCGAGTTCGTCGATCGGCGAGAGCTTCGTGTATGCCCGGACGTGGAGAGGTACCAGGAGCATGGGAACAGCGACGAGAAGCAAGGGGGGCGCCCACTTGCGGATGACCGCACCTCGGCGCGCCCGGGACGACTTCTGGGAGTCCCTGTCTGTCTCGTCGGTCGTCGCCAGGTTGGTCACCGTACTGTCATCTTCATTCGTGAACCAAGTCCTGTGCCGGGCTCGTCTCTCGGTTCCCAGATCCTGACGGTGGATCCCACGCAGACGGGCGTTGTATAACACAGGGTGTTCGGGCTCCTGCGGATGTGCCCCGACTGCCGATTCGATCGTTTCCGTGATCGGCGGTGGCAACGGCCGTCGGTTTCCTGGCCAGCGCTTTGGCGCAATTCGCTGTCATCCGGTCTCTTTCTTCTGGTCGAGTCATTGCCATCTGGGCGAGTGCCGCGGTGATATCCTGCCTCTGTGCTCAAGGACCGCGCCGGATGAGCGGGACGCGGGAGCACGCGCCCGACCAGGGGCGTGTCGAGGGCGTGTTCATTCTCGGCATGTACGACAGTGGCGCCGAGCTCGTGCAAGGCCAGCTCGGTCGTATGGGTCTCCGGTCGCTGGGCGCCGACCGCAAGGCCGATCCTCTCGTCGCCTTCAACGACCGGCTGCTCGAAGCCGCCGGAGGCTCGAGGGACGAGCTTCCCGAGGTCGCTCCGGGAGAGGTGGCCCGGATCCTGGGTCGGTTCGCCGATGAAGCCAGATCGCTGTTTCGAGCGCTCATCGAGTCGCCGGGCGTCAGCGGGGACACAACTCCGTGGGTGTGGGCGGATCCTGCCAACAGTTTCCTGATCCCCTTCTGGGCCCACACGCTCGCCGAGCCTGTCGCCGTCATCCTCGTGCACCGGCAACCGGGAGATGTCGTGTCGTCGGGCACGTCACTCAATTTGAGTGACGCCAGGACCCTTGACCAGTGGGACCGACACAACCGAGCGGCATTGGTGCAGTGCTCGGAATGGCCGTCGATGGTGATGAGCTACGAGGCGCTGGTGTCAAAACCGAAGGATGCCATTTTCGAATTGGGCGAGTTCGTCGAACGGTGCGGACTGTCCGTGGCGCCCGACGCCGAGGGTGCGATCGAGCTCGTCGGCGGCCTGTCCATTGACGAGGGGACGGCGGCAGACCAGTCGATTGTGAACGTGCAGTACAGAGTGCTCGCCGACGTGCTCGGGCAGCTCGACGGGATCCACGTCGACGACCACACCAGACCTGACAACTCCGGGCCGCTCTTGGAGGCCGTCTCGAGCTTCTATGGAGAGGACTACTACGGAACTTCCTACGATCAGAGCGGCGTCCCGTATCGAAGAGGCGAGAAGCTGTGGGAGGACCTGTTCGCTCGCTTGGCGAGCTCCATCGTGGCGACACTCGGTCCCCACACAGTGCTGGACATGGGGTGTGCCACCGGGATGTTGGTGGAAGCGCTTCGGGATCGGGGAGTAGACGCCCGGGGGATCGACGTCTCCGCTTGGGCGATCAGCCAGGTTCCCGGCTCCCTCCGCCCGTTTTGCAAGGTGGGCTCGATCACCGATGAGCTCGATGGTCGTTACGACCTGATCACCTGTTTTGAGGTCCTCGAGCACCTTCCTCCCTCGCTTGCGGCTGAGTCCGTCGCCAACCTGTGCCGGCATTCCGACGCAATCCTCTTCTCGTCCACTCCGGACGACTTCGACGAGCCGACGCACCTCAACGTCGAATCTGGTGGCTATTGGGCACGGTTGTTCTTTCGGCAGGGTTTTGGGCGCGATGTCGACTTCGACGCTTCGTTCCTTGCGCCCCACGCCGTGCTCTTCCGACGTGGCGACGTCAACGTCGACACGTTGATCGAAGACTATGAGCGCGGCCTGTGGAGTGTCACCTCGAACATGGGAGCCGATCTCCAAGAGGTTGTCGCCATGAACGCTCTACTGACCGAACAGAACAACGAGCTCGCTCCGCTGGTACGCGAGACCGAGCGCCTTCGTGAGGCCCTCAGTGACCTGGAGCGCCGGGGATCGGCCGAGGCACAGGCGTCTTTCGAGATGGCGCGACAGTACGAGGTCAGCGAGCGTCGGCTCGCCCAAGTGTTGCGTCTTCGTGATGCCGAGATCGATGCCATTCATCGCACCAAAGTCTTCCGGTATACGGCGATGTTGCGCAAGGTTTACGGGCGGGTCCGACGCTCTGGCGAGCCGGTCCAGCTCTCCGCGCCCACCAGTCCGCGCGCCTACCCGTTCGACGGCACCTATGCCGGGTGGGTCGAGGAGTTCGACACCCTCGACGACGTCACGCGGGCCACGATCCGGGATCGTGTGGCGGGGTTGGGCCACCAACCCGTCCTCACGATGATCATGCCGGTCTACAACTCGCCACCCGACCTTTTGCAGGCGGCCATCGATTCCGTGAGGGCACAGCTCTACACGAATTGGGAGCTCTGTATCGCCGATGACTGCTCGTCGGACGCCCATGTCGCTGAGATCCTGTCCGACTACGCGGCGATGGACACTCGTATCAAGGTGACGAGTCGGGAGACCAACGGGCACATCTCCGTGGCTTCCAATACCGCATTGTCAACGGCGACCGGGGAATGGGTCGGCTGTCTGGACCATGACGACATCTTGGCCGAGCATGCCCTGGCGTTGGTAGCGGCCGCCATCGCCGATCACCCCGAGGTGGGCATCGTCTACAGCGACGAGGACAAGCTCGATGGTGCCGGGGTCCGTCACGGCCCCTACTTCAAGCCTGATTTCGACCCGTTGTTGCTGCTCGGTCAGAACTACCTCAGCCACCTGTGCCTGTTCCGTCGAGACCTCGTGACCGAGGCCGGTGGGTACCGGGAGGGGTACGAGGGAAGCCAGGACTGGGATCTCACACTGCGAGTCTCCGAGCTCGTGACCCCGGAGCAGGTGGTCCACATTCCGCACGTTCTGTACCACTGGCGGGCTCATGCCGGTTCGACGGCGTCGGGGCTCGCTGCGAAGCCGTACGCGGTCGACGCCGGCAGGCGGGCCGTGGCCGATCACCTTGCCAGGACCGGCCGCCCGGCCCGCGTCACCCCGGCGCGGATCGGAAGTTCAGGATTCAACCGCGTGTCCTGGGCCCCTCCTGAAGCGGAGCCTCTCGTTTCCATCATCATCCCCACGAGAGACGGGGGGCCTGTGCTGCGACGGTGCGTCGACAGCGTGATGGCCATGACCACGTACACGAACGTGGAGATCGTGGTGGTGGACAATGCCAGTCGGGGTGTCGACACCCTGGAATACCTGCGCGCCCATCAAGATCGGCTGATCGTGATCCGCGACGAGCAACCGTTCAACTTCTCGGCGATCAACAACGCCGCGGTGCGACGGACTTCGGGCGAGATCATCTGCTTGTTGAACGACGACACCGAGGTCATCTCCGAAGACTGGCTCACCGAGATGGTCGGGCATATCTCGCAACCCGGGATCGGAGCGGTGGGGGCGAAGCTCTACTACGACGACGGCCGGGTCCAACACGGAGGGATCGTTCTCGGGATCCACGGGGTGGCCGCATATTCGTACCGATTCTCCGGACGCCTGTCGCCGGGTTATAGCGGGCGGTTGCAGCTGGCCCAGCACATGTCGGCCGTCACCGCCGCCTGCATGGCGGTGCGGCGTGAGGCGTGGGATCAGGTTGGGGGCCTCGACGAGCAGAACCTGCCGGGCGCCTTCCATGACGTGGATTTCTGCCTTCGGCTGCGCCAGAGCGGATGGGGGATTGTATGGACCCCTTACGCCGAGCTGTTCCATCACAAGCCCATCGGTCGTGGTACCGATGACACCGAGCCTCGAGCCGAGGACTTGTCCCGCGAGTTCACCTACATGCAGAACCGGTGGGGACCTCAGGTCCTGCTCCATGACCCCTACTACAACCCCAACTTGTCGCTCGAGGCCGGGGATTTCTCCTTGGCGGGCCCACCTCGCGCCTCCTACCGCTGATCATCCGAGGGGTGTGCCTCGCCGGATCGGCGTGACATCCAGGTGGCGGGGGGTACTGCCGACCTGCCTAGCATCCTGGGGTGGTGCTCAGCGACCGCGTCCTGATGGGGCCAGGGCCCTCCAACCTCTATCCCGAGGTCGTCTCGGCTTTCACGCGGCCGCTCCTCGGCCACCTCGATCCCGAGTTCCTCGAGGTCCTCGACGAGACCTGCGAACGGCTCCGGGCGGTGTTCCGGACCGAGAACGCCCTCACCCTGCCCGTGAGCGGGACGGGCTCGGCGGGGATGGAAGCGGCGTTGGTGAATGTGGCCGGACCGGGCGATGTCGTCGTCGTGGGCGTGAACGGCTTGTTCGGTGAGCGCATGTGCGATGTGGCGGAGCGCCTCGGGGCCCGGGTGGTCCGGGTGGATGCCCCGTGGGGTGCGCCCCTCGATCCCGAGGCCTTGCTCGGCGCGCACCGCTCCCCGACGGTGATCGCCCTCGTCCATGCCGAGACCTCGACGGGTGTGCGCAACGACGTCGAGGAGCTGGCGCGGGGCAAAGGAGACGCCCTGCTCCTGGTGGACGCCGTCACCTCGCTCGGGGGCATCCCCTTCGACGCCGACCGGTGGGGGATCGATCTCGCCTACAGCGGGACGCAGAAGTGTCTCGGGGTGCCCCCCGGCCTGTCGCCGCTGACGGTCAGCGCCGCCGCTCGGGCCCGCCTCAAGCAGCGCCCTCCGTCGTGGTACTTCGACCTCGGTCTGATCGCCCGCTACGTCGAGGGCGCCGGGGGCCGCACCTATCACCACACGGCGCCGGTGTCGATGGTGTTCGCCCTCCACGCCGGGTTGGGCGTGCTGCTGGAAGAGGGTCTCGAGAACGCCTGGGCTCGTCACCTGGCCTGCGGACAGGCCCTGCAGGGAGGCCTCGAGAAGCTTGGGTTCAAGCTCGTCGCCCCCGCCGAGCACCGCCTGCCCCAGCTCACCACGGTGTGGGTTCCCGACGACCTCGGCGCCATGAGTGAAGCCGAGGTCCGGGCCACCCTGCTGCAGCGCTACGGGATCGAGATCGGCGCCGGTGTGGGCGCCATGGCCGGTCGGGCGTGGCGCATCGGTTGCATGGGCCACACGGCGCGACTGCGCAACGTGGAGCTGCTTCTCGGGGCGCTGGGGGAGGTGTTGGGACGGTGATCGGCCGGACGGCTCGCGCCACGCCGCTCGAGCTCAGTGGAGGACGGATCCGACTCCGGACCCTCAGCGAGGATGACTACGAGAGCTGGTTCGAGGTGCGCGCCCGGTGTCGTCGGTGGCTCGTCCCGTGGGAGCCCCGGCCCACCGGGGCGCCGTTGACACCCGAGGACCGGGCCAGCTTCTCGGCCCGGTGCGCAGCGCGTGAGCGTGAGCGCCAGATGGGCAGTGGCTACGGCTTCGGCATCTTCGTAGGGGAACGCTTCGCCGGCGAGATCACCTTGTCGTCGATCCAGCGGGGCCCGTTCCAGAACGCCTTCGTCGGCTATTGGGTGGACGAGGCCTTGGCCGGCCAGGGGCTCGCGCCCGAGGCCACGGTGGCGGTCCTGCGCTTCGCCTTCGAAGAGCTCGGCCTGCACCGCGTCGAGATCGCCATCGTGCCGCGCAATCGAGCCAGCCGGAGAGTGGTCGAGAAGCTGGACCTGCGCCAAGAGGGCGTGGCGGTCCGGTACCTGGAGATCGACGGGCATTGGGAGGACCACGTCCGCTACGCCATGACCGCCGAGGAGTGGACCGTGCGGGCCGATGTGCTCGTCCGCGGGTGGCTCACCCGGCCCTGACGCTCAACCCTCCGAGCGCACCACCGCCGGGGAATGGCGGAAGAACTGCTCGACATCCTGGGAGTAGGTGTACGACGGGGGCGCATCGCCCACACTTCGTCGCAGCCGCACGGCGCGGATGAAGCTCTCGACGGCCCCGGCCGTGGTGTAGCGACAGGAGAACCCCGTCTTCCCGATCCGGGTGGTGTCCACACCCCTCCCGTAGCGCAGAAGGCTCTCGAGCTCGGGAGGGAACTCGATCAGGCCGAGCCGGACGAGCGGGGCGGCCGCGGCGTGGGTCCCCACCGGGGAGATGGGCAGGAGGCGGGTACCGCAGATGCCGGTCACCTCGCTCCACGGGAGCTTGCCGGTGCCGGCCACGTTGTAGAGGCCCGGGATCCGTTGACGGGTGACGTGCTCGAGACAGCGCACCACGTCGTCTTCCTCGACGAACTGCACGAGGGGGTCATACCCGGCAATGGCCGGACAGATGGGCCGGGACAGGTTGGTGCTGATGGGCGTCACGATGTCGGTACCGAGCACGTTGGCGAACCGAAGGACCGAGACCACGGTGGCGGGGTTGTCCTCCGCGAAGTCCCGCACGAAGCCCTCCACCTCGAGCAGGGACCGTTCGACCCTGGTGCGTGCCGGCGAGGTGCGGGGCATCTCCTCTCGGAACCAGGTGGGGTCGGTGGACGCCGAGCCGTAGACGAGCGTCGAGGACTTCACCACCACCTGACGCACCGGGGAGCCCGACTGGCCGGCGGCAGCCAGGAGGTTCATAGTGCCGATCACGTTGATCTCGTGCAGGGCCCGGCTCGACACCCGGGTGGAGTCCACCACCAGGAAGGTGTGGACGATGGTGTCCACCTGGGTGGCGCCGACGATGCGCGACAGGATCGAGTAGGTCTGGTCGGCCTTGACGAACTCTGTCCTCTCGAGAGGGACCGTGGGCTCGCGGGTCCCCATGCCGAGGATCATCTCCACCTCGGGGTCCGACTCCAGAGCCTGCGCCATGCGACCGCCCCAGAACGAGTCCAGACCGGTGATCAGGACGCGTCGCCCCACCCGCCTCACCCAAACCAGACGCTGCGCCGCTCGCGCAGCATCTCGTAGATCGTCTCCTGCATGTTGATGCGGATCTTCTCGGCCTCTTCCATCACGCGGCTCTTGGAGTACCGCTCCTGGCCGCTCGGCACGTTGAACGTGACGGGATCGAGGACGCGCAGCTTGAATTTCGCCGGGAAGTACATGGCCAGGCCGAGGGGGCCGAAGAGGAACATGTTGGCGGTCACCGGGAAGTAGGGAACCCCGATGAGCTTGGCCAGCGCCGGAATGCGGAAGACGATCGGCATCGATTCCTCCGCACCGACCACGGCGATGGGGATCACCGGGACCCCGGCGCGCATGGCGATCTCGACGAACCCTCCTCGCCCGAAGCGCCGCAACCGGTAGCGGTCCGCGTAGGTCTTGGACGGGCCCTTGGTGCCTTCGGGAAAGACGAGGGCGAGCTGGCCCTGGTCCCGCAGCAAGCGCAGGGCGTTGTCGGGATGGGCCGGCACTCCTCCCACCCGGGCCCACACCGTCCCCACCCAGGGAACCTCGCGGAAGAAGAAGTCGGCCATGCCGTACACGGGCCGGCCGCGCTCCACCTCGATGCCGTGCATGATGGTCGGGGCGTCCGAGGGGATGGCTCCGGCGTGGTTGGCCACGAGCAGCGCGCCGCCGGTCTTGGGGATCTTCTCGAGACCCTCCCACTCGACTCGGAACCAGTTGTTGTACAGCGGGGCGAACAGTCGGCGGGCGATGGTGCGGGTGTGCTCGGAGCGTCCCCACTCGTCCACGTCCGACAACCGCTGCCCGGGCGCGGGCGTGTCGTCGGGGCGCGGCAGTGGGACGAGGGCGGCGCGCTGCTCGCGCTGCGTTGCTTCCTTGCCGGCCGTCACGTGGTCATGGTACCCGTCGGCGCGAGGGGGCCCGCTGCCGACCACGCCCGCCCGTCGTCGCCCGATGACGCCCCGATGACGCTAGGGCCGGGCCGCTCCCACCAGTCCCAGGTACCAGACCGGGTCGAATTCCACCACGGTCCCGGAGTGCGCGGCCTGGATGACGGTGTCGGCACCGTAGGGGCCCGAGCCCACGTACATCACCACGTGGTCGATGCCGGCACCCTCGAGGTCGTAGAAGAGGAGGTCGCCCGGCCGGACCTGACTGAGCGGGATGTGGGCGGACTCCTCGTACTGGATGTCTGCCGAATGGAGCAGGGCGACGCCCGCGGCGCGCCACGCCAGCATGGTGAGCCCCGAGCAGTCCAGGCCGGCCGAGCCGGCTCCGCCCCACTGATAGGGGACTCCCAGGTACCGCTCGGCGCCGGTCAGGGCGAGCGCTCCCACGCCTGTTGCCGCCTGGGGTGCGCCCGTGCCGATGACCGCGGTCGCTCCCGCACTCAAGGCAGCCTGGTTGGCGGCGTTCGCCGCCTCTTCGGCGGCGGCCGATCCTGCTCCGAAGGTCTCTGCCACCTGGGCCGCCTGTGCCGCCGCGGCGGCGGCCCGTTGCTTCGCCGCTTCGGTGGCGGCCGCGGCGGCAGCAGCAGCAGCAGCAGCAGCCTCTTCGGCGGCGCGTTGTGCAACGAGTTGCGCCAGCTGTCCCTTGACTTGCGCGAGCGTCGCCTGAGTGGCATCCGCGGTTGCCTGCGCGGCCTGATGTGCCGATCCGACCTGTGTCGACACACCCGCCGCCTGACGCTCCCGGGCGTGGAGCGTGGATTCGGTGGCGCCGAGCTGTCGTTCGGTCGCGTGGAGCTGCTCCACGGCCGCGTCGATGTTGCCGATCGCCGTCTCTTGGTATTCGTCGTGCAGTGCCGAGGAGTCGCCCGGGGTTGAGAACATCGCGGTCAGCTGACCCGACGGGGTGTCGTAGATGTACGCGTTCACCGCCGCCGTCTCGAGGGCACGGTGCGCGGCGTCATGTTTCTTCCTGGCCATCACCAGGCGGGCGTCGGTGGCCGACAGCTGCGCGTTGATCTGCGCCAGGTGGACCGTGGCCTGGTCATATTGCTCCGAGAGCTGCGCCAACGACTGTTGCTGCTGCGCGAACTGCGCCTCGACCGCGTCGACCTGTGCCTGGGTGGCGTCGATGGAGGTTCCCGAGGCGGCGGCCTGACTCGTCCCGGGCGCTGACGGGCCCGGGGAGGCCACTGCGGAGGGCGCGATCGAGCCCAGGACGACGAGCGTCGAGGCGAGGAGGGCCGCCCGGCGGACGACGGCCTGTGTCCGGGCGCGCCGGAACAGACCAGTCACAACAGTCACTTTGTCCACAGTAGCCAGGGCAGGCACGAGGAGGAAGGGGCGGGTGGCCATTTGGCCATTCCTTGATCTTCTCGGGGGAGGGCTCTACCTTGCTTGAAGGGGCCAGGCCCGGAATTGGGGGCCACACAGGTGTGGGGGGGGACCTTGGAGGGCGTGACCCGTTCCACCGCCGGCGTGCTCCAGGGGCAGCTCGAGGGTGGAATTTGGGTCTTCCGGGGCGTTCCCTACGCGCACGTGGCGGGCCCCCAAGGGCGGTGGCGGCAGGCCCAGCCCCCCACTCCCTGGACCGGGACCCGAATGGCGGCCGCCTGGGGGCCGATCGCGCCCCAGACACCCCCTGTGCCCGGCTTCAGCTTTCCCCACGACCCGACGACGTCGGATGAGGACTGCCTGAACCTGAACGTGTGGTCACCCCAGCTCGACGGATGTCGCCCCGTGCTGGTGTGGGTGCATGGAGGGGGGTTCACCACCGGGACCGGGTCGAGCGCGTTGTTCGCCGGGGGCCGTCTCGCCGCCAAGGGCGCGGTGGTGGTGACGATCAACTACCGCCTCGGAGCCCTCGGGCTCCTGGCGCACCCCGATCTCGTCAGCCCCGACGGCGGGTGGGGAAACTGGAGCCTGCGTGACCAGATCCTGGCGCTGGAATGGGTCAAGGAGAACATCGCCGGATTCGGTGGAGACCCGCGCAATGTCACGGTGTTCGGCGAGTCAGCCGGGGCCATGAGCATCTCGAACCTCCTCACGGCGCCCGAGGCATCGGGGCTCTTCCACCGTGCGGTCCTCCAGAGCGGGCCCCCGGCGACGGCGACACCACAGTGGGCGACGCGACGCGCCCAGCGCCTGGCGGGGCACCTCGGCGTCCGTCCCGACGCGGTGGCGACCCTGCGCCACGTACCGGTCGAGCGGCTGGTCGAGGCGACGGCGCGGCTGGCCCACGACGCCCCCGCCGACGGTGGCCTGCCCCTGGCGCTTCTCCCGGTGGTCGACGGGGTGCTCCTGCAGCGCCCGCCGGGGGAGATGATCGCCGAGGGAGCGGCCGTCTCGGTGCCGATCCTCCTCGGTACCACGCGCGACGAGTGTGCGCTGTTCACCACGGCCGACCACGGCGACCCCGATGTCGACGATGCCCGCGTGTCGCATCGCCTGGCGGGGTTGGTGGGGCCGGCCGGTGCCGACATCGTCGATGCGTACCGCGGGGCGCGCCTGGCGAGGGGCGAGCCGGTGACGGGTCGCGACCTGTGGACCGCGGTCACCACCGACTACGTGTTCCGGCTCCCGTTGCAGGCACTGGCCGGCGCCCACGCCAAGTACCAGCCCCAGACGTACTCGTACCTGTTCACGTGGGAGTCCCCGTTCCTGAACGGGATGTTCGGGTCCTGTCACGGGCTCGAGATCCCGTTCGTGTTCGGGTCCGTGCACGACGCCGGCGTCCAGATGTTCACCGGAGCAGGCCCGGAGGCGCAGAGGCTGACGGAGCAGATGCAGGATGCGTGGATCTCCTTCGCACGCCACGGCGACCCGTCTTGTGATTCGGTGGGGTCGTGGCCGGCTTTCGACCCCGTCAGTCGGCCCACCATGGTCTTCGGTCCCGATGGCGGGGTCCAGGACGACCCTCGCGCCCCCGAGCGCCTCATTTGGGAGGAGACGGGTACCGCCCCCACGGTCGGTCATCACCACGAGTGAGGTGCGACCCCATGTCGGTGGGGTCACCCGGTAAGACAGAATAGGGACCGTGAGCAGTCGAGAACTCGATCCCCAGGCACCGCCGCAGGCCAACGGGAGCTCGGCGCTGGGCACGCAGCTGTCCTCGCTCGTGACGATGCCTGCAGACCCGGACGTCGAGTTGTTGTTGCCCGACGGCGACGTCGAGGATCCGGAGGTCTCCATTGTGATCCCGGCCGTCAACGAGGAGCTCACGATCTCCGACTTCGTGGCCTGGTGTCGCCAAGGCCTGGCCGACGCCGGTGCCAGGGGTGAGATCCTCATCATCGACAGTTCCACCGACCGGACGGCGGAACTGGCCCTGGCCGGGGGGGCCCGGGTCCTGCGCACACCCAAGCGCGGTCTGGGCCGCGCCTACATCGACGCCCTGCCCTTCATCCGCGGGCGGTACGTGGTGATGGGGGATGCGGACTGTACCTACGACTTCCGGCTCCTCGGTCCCTTCATCGACAATCTCCGCCGGGGTGACGACTTCGCCATGGGATCGCGTTGGCTGGGGTCGATCGAGCCCGGGTCGATGCCGGGGCTGCATCGCTATCTCGGTACCCCGGTCACCACCTGGATCCTCAACCGGCTCTACGGGAGCCGGTTCACCGACATCCACTGCGGCATGCGTGGCATCAGCCGCGACGCGCTGGAGCGGATGGGGCTCGTCTCGCAATCGTGGGAGTACGCATCGGAGATGGTGCTCAAGTCGGTGCTCATGAAGCTGCGCACCAGCGAGGTGCCTGTCACCTTCTACAAGGACCGGGAAGGAAGGGTCTCGCACCACAAGCGCGCCGGCTGGTTCTCACCGTTCCAGGCGGCCTGGATCAATCTCCGGGCCATGTTCATCTACCGGGCCGAGTTCTTCGCCATGAAGCCCGGCCTGCTCTTCCTCGTGGTCGGCCTGGTGCTGACGTTGCCCCTGAGCTTCGGCTCGTTCTCCGTGGGGTCGGTCACCTTCAGCCTGTACTGGATGCTCCTGGGCGTCACCCTGGCCGTGCTGGGTCTGCAGAGCTTTTGTTTCGGCGTGCTCGCCCAGGTGCTGTGCGACTACAGCGGGGAAGCACGGCACCGGTGGACCAGGATCTTCCGGTACACGCCCACGGTCATCGCCAGCATCGTCTTGTTCCTCGTCGGGCTGGGCCTCGCCGACGCCTTGGTCGTGCACTACGTGACCCACGACTTCGCCCTCCCACCGCCATCGGCACTGCTCGACCACCTCGCCGTCACGGGTTCGCTGCTCATGATCATCGGCTTCACGGGGTTCTGTTTCACCCTCCTGCTCTACGCCACGGGTGTCCGCTACGGAACGCGTCGGGCGCCACAGGACGCCAGCCGTGGCCCGGGCTGACGCCACCCGGTCGACCGCCTTCGGCCAGACCGGCACGCTCTCTCTCGCCGATCGCCTCGGGATCTGGCTGTCGGGCTACCGGATCCGCAAAGAGGTCGGCGATTTCGCCGGGAAAGCCGTCGGCGACTTCGGCTGCGGGTTCCAGGCCCGGTTCACGCGCACCGTCTTGGGCCAGGTGGCTTCGGCCACCCTCGTCGACGTGGCCCTGGCCGAGGACCTCAAGGAGAACCCGAAGGTGCGGGCCATCGAGGGGGTGCTCCCGGACGCGTTGCGCGACGTCGCCACCGACTCCCTCGACGTGATCATGTGCGTCTCGGTGCTCGAGCATCTCTGGCAACCCGATGTGGCGTTGGCCGAGTTCCATCGCATCCTCGCGCCGGGGGGGATCTGTGTGGTCAACGTGCCGAGTTGGCGGGGCAAGCGGTTCCTCGAGCTCTCCGCCTTCCGTCTCGGGTTGAGCCCGGTCGAGGAGATGGACGACCACAAGCGGTATTACGACCCGCGCGACCTCTGGCCACTGCTCGTCCGTGCGGGTTTTTTACCGCACAGCATCCGGTGCTACCGGCACAAACTCGGTCTGAACACCTTCGCGGCATGTCGCAACACGTGACGAGGGCCCGCTCGAACACCATTTCGGGGGTGTAGCCCAATCGGCAGAGGCAGGACGCTTAAAACGTCCCCAGTGAGGGTTCGAGTCCCTCCGCCCCCACGTTTTGTCATGTCTCACAATTTCTGGGACAGATGAACCTTCAGACGATATCTCGGACCCGGCCCTGATAGTCGACCGACGGGTCCAACTCGAGGTGGCGGATCGTCACGCCCTTATGCTCGGGTCCTCGACGTCATCCGGGACGTCAATGGGACGCGACCTCGGGCCGAGGGTCAGGCTACGAGAACGAGCCCCGTTTGGAACCCACAGTTGAGGCTGGGTCGGAGCGTGCTTCGTTGGGATTCAACGTTGTCGTTCGATCAACGGAGCGCGGCTCACGAAGGAATTCGGGATTTGTTCCGACGAGGTCGCAGGGCAACCCCCGCGAACGTCAAGGACAGGACGACTCCGCCGTCACCTTGTCGAGGCTCACCTTGTCGAGCGCGTCGGCGAGCGCTTCGAGCTGCTTGCGGCTGAGACGGTCGACGAAGTGCCGGCGGACCTGGTCGACATGGTCGGGGGCCGCGGCCTGCAGTCGTGCCAACCCGGCCGGGGTGAGCACGGCGAAGGCGCCGCGACGGTCGGTGGGGCAGCGGTGGCGCTCCACCATGCCCGCCGCCACCAGCCCGTCGAGCCGCCGGGTGAGGCCGCTCGGCGACAGCAAGAGGTGATCGGCGAGCTCGCTCATCCGCATGCGCCCGTCCTCTTCTTCGGACAGCTGGACCAGGACCCCGTAGTCGGTCACCGAGATCCCCTGGCTCGCCTGAAGCTCGGCGTCGAGCCGGGCGATGACCCGGGCATGGGCCCGCAACAGCGACCGCCATGCGTGCATTTCGACCTCGTCGAGCCAGGGTGTGCCACGTGTCGCGGACATAAGCCCAGCGTACCGGAGCGCCTGGTGGTTGCGCTCGCAATTACTGTCGGATGCGAGAAAAACACGCCGGATGCCAGGCCCCTTCCTCTTCTAGCCTCCGGGCCATGGCACCTGATCCGAGCACGCTGTCGGGACTCCTCACCGACCTCGAGGACGAGCATGCCGATCTCGAGGGTCTGCTCGTGCCCCTCGAGGAACCCGCGTGGGGGCTGGCCACGCCGGCGGCCGGATGGGCGGTGCGAGACCAGGTCAGCCACGTGGCGTTCTTCGACGACGCCGCCACCATGGCGATCCTCGAGCCCGCCACCTTCACCGCCACCGCCGAAGCCGCCCTGGCGGCGACCGGAGACCCCATGGAGGAGCACCTCCGGCGCGGGCGCGCCCTGCCGGGCCGAGAGGTGCTGGCGTGGTGGCAGGGCGCTCGGCGGGCGATGGTGGCTGCCGCCGGTGGGCTCGATCCGCGTGCCCGGGTCCCGTGGTACGGGCCCCCGATGGGCGCACTGTCCTTCGTCTCGGCCCGGCTCATGGAGACCTGGGCCCATGGCCAGGATGTCGCCGACGCGCTGGGGGTCACCCGCGTGCCCACGGCGCGTCTGCGCCACATCGCGCATCTCGGGGTACGGGCCCGACCGTTCTCCTATGTCGTACGCGGCCTCGGGGTGCCCGACGATGCGGTGCACGTCGAGTTGACGGGACCGTCGGAAGAGCGCTGGGAGTGGGACGCCGAGGCCTCGTCCGACCTCGTGCGGGGTTCGGCGCTCGACTTCTGCCTGGTCGTCACCCAGCGCCGTCACCTCTCGGACACGGGGTTGACGGTGCAGGGCCCGCTGGCGTCGCAGTGGCTCGCCATCGCCCAGGCCTTCGCCGGGCCTCCCGGGACCGGCCGGGCTCCCCTCGGCGTCGACGGGCCGTCACCGGCGTCGACGCGCTGAGTCCGATCAGCCCGAGGGGGGCGCCAGCACGCCGCCGGGCGCTGCGGTCACCACGTCGTCTCCCGGGTCGTCTCCCGGGTCGTCTCCCGGGTCGACGGGCGGCCCCGGTGGGGAGGCGCCTCGGTGCCGGCGGTGCAGGACGAGCATTACGACGAGACCGGCGGCGAACAGCGCCAGCCCGGCGACCTGGACGAGCACCGAGCCCAGGTGCCCGATCTCACCGAGCCACAGGCGCTCTTCGTAGAATCGCGTCAACCCCCACAGCGCCATGGTGGCGGCGAGGACGAAGCCGACAGGCCGATCCTTGTAGTAGCGCTCGATGAGCAAGAGGGCGCCGAAGATGAGGAAGCTGTCGACGGCTTGGAGGATGGGGACCGGGAGCCGCTTGCCTACCTGGCCCGCGTAGTACATCCCGAACCACTCCTTGGTGGGGTGCCCACCCCCGGCCACCATGAGCTGGGGCCCGAGCAGCCGCCCCACGCCCCAGGCCGCCATGAGCACCGGGGCCACGATGTCGAGCGCGCGCATGGTGGGCAGCTCGGGGCAGCGACGACGCGCCAGGATCAACCCAGTGGGGACGCCTCCCAACAGTCCGCCGAACGACGACAGCCCACCGTGCCAGACCTGGAAGATCTCGCCGGGGTCGGCCTTGTAGGTGGAGAGGTTGGCCAGCACGTGCAGGAGGCGCGCGCCGATGATCGAGGCGGCGACGATCCAGAGGAACACACCCGTGAACCACTGCGTGGGATATCCGTTAGCGCGCAGCCGTCGCTCGAAGTACCGGTAGGCGAACCAGAACGTCACGGCCAGCCCGATGCCGTAGGTGTGGACCACGATGGGGAGGGGCCCGAGATGGAAGGCGACGGGGATGGGCTTCACGGTGTCCTGGCGCGCTGGGCGGGATGGGCGGGCCCCGCGGGCCTCGCGCCCCACAGCGTAGCGCCGCCGATCCGGGCTCCCCCGTCGGGGTGCCCGGCAATGGCGCCGCCGGTGTGTTCGACGCGCTCGAGAGCCCCCAGTAGCGTCGACCCGGCTCGCGCTGGGGGCACCGGCGGTGCGTCGAGGAGGGTGTGATGGGAGCGCTTGAGGGCAAGGTGGCCGTCGTGACCGGGGGGGCCTCGGGGATCGGACTGGCGAGCTGTCGGAGGCTCAACGCCGAGGGTGCCACCGTGGTCGTGGTCGATTCCAACGGAGACGGAGCCGAGAGGGCCGCGTCGGAGCTCGGTGGTGTCGCCGTGCAGGCCGACGTGGCCCGCACGGCCGACTGGACGCGCATCGTCGACGCGGCGCGTCGGCTGGGAGGGATCGACATCGCCTATCTCAACGCCGGTGTCACCACGGGGGAGGAGGACATCACCAAGGTCACCGACGAGCAGTACCGCCGGATCATGTCGGTCAACGTCGATGGCATCGTGTTCGGCACGCGCGCCGTCGTGCCCGACCTCGTGGCTCGCGGGGGAGGTGCGATCGTGGCCACCTCGTCACTCGCCGGCATTGTGGCGTTCGCGGGCGACCCCATGTACACGTTGACCAAGCATGCCGTCGTCGGCTTCGTACGCTCGGTCGCCCCGCGCCTCGCCGAGCACCACATCACGATCAACGCCATCTGTCCGGGCCTCGTCGACACGCCCCTGATCGACGGGCAGATCCGCGACAGCCTGGCCGGGGCCGGGTTTCCGCTCATCGCCCCCGAGGCCGTGGCCGAGGCCGTGCTGGGCTGCGTGGTGGGAACCGAGACCGGTCAGGCCGTCGTCGTCCAACTGGGACGAGAAGCGGTCGCCTATCGCTTCGGTCGTCCTCCCGGGCCTCGGGCCCCCGGTGTGGAGGGCAGGATCCCCCCCGAGTGGTTGGCCGACGCCGGCCAAGCGGCGCCACCGAAATCCGACGCCTGACGGTGGGCGCTCTCGTGCGTGGCGGCCTCTCGGTCGCCACGCCGGTCAGGGTCGGCCCGCGCCGACCAGACCGCTCGTCCAGATCCCGGTGATCTGAATGTTGGTGCCAGTCTCCATGGCCTGGACCATCTCCCCCGGTCCCACGTACATGGTCACGTGGCCGATGGTGTCGCCTTCTTGGTAGAAGAGCAGGTCACCAGGCTGTAGGTCCGACAGCGGCACGTGCACCGACTCGGCGTACTGATCAGCGGCGGAGTGCGACAGCGAGACCCCGGCGTGTGCCCACGCCCACATGGTCAGTCCCGAGCAGTCGAAGCCGACTCCGGCGCTGACCCCCGCCCACACGTAGGGGACACCGATCTGCGACTCGGCCGCCGCCACCGCCTCGGCGCCCCCACCGCCGGGTACCGGAGGGACGGGGCTCAGGCCACTGTCGCTGTTGAATCGTTGTGACGCCGCCAATCGGGCCTGGAAGGCGGCGGCTTGCGCCGCGGCCTGCGCCGCCTGTCGTTGCGCCACCAGGGTGGCGATGTGGCCCTTGAGCTTGGACAGGGTCGACTTCTGGCTGGCGAGTTCGTCCTGCGCGCCCTGCTGTGCACTCTGGGCGGCGGCGAGTGTGACACGGGCTTGGGACTGTGTCGTCTCCAGCGTGCTCTCCTGCGCGCTCAGCACGCTCTCGGAACGGTTCAGGCGGTCGATCGCTCCCGACACACTGTCGCTCGCCACCTGCTGGTACTCCTGGGTTGCGGCGGCGCGTTCGCCACCCGGGGCGAACAACTGCCCGAGGTCGTCGTTCGTGCCCCCCGAGGTGTAGTTCTCGATGGCAAGTTGCCGGAGGTCGCCTCGCGCTGCGCTCACCTGGGTCATGGTCTGCGTGATCTGGGACTGGGTCTGGGCGACCTGGGTCTCAAGCTGCTGGACGCGAATGTGGTCCTGGTCGTACTGCTCGGACAACACGGCGAGCCTTGCGCCTTGGGCTTGGATCTGGGCGGCGATCTGCGCCGCCTCGGCCTGGGCGCTCTGGATCTGGTCGGCGCCGGCGGGGGGCGTCCCCGTCAGGGCAGGTGCCGCGATCAACGCGACAGCGACGACCGCCGGAACCAGTCGACCGAGTCGGGGGGACCGCCGGGCCCGCCCACCCGGCCGTGCCTTCGAGTACTGCTCGAGGCAAGTCACAACAGCCCCGTGTCTATCAATTGCGTGCCACCAGGGCAAGCATTTGGCCACGCTCGGCGCAACCTCGGCGCGAATCGAAGCCGGCACCGGTGGTGTCGTGGCGACGGCGTGATCCCATTAGCGTCGCGCGGGTGCATCCCATCGAGAGGCTGCGGTACGTGGCTCGTGCGGGATGGGCCCCGCCGGCGGTGCTGGCTGCTGAGGCGGCGTGGGCGCTCGGTGACCTGGCGCTGCACGAAGAGTCGGCCGTGCTTCCCGCCTGTCGGCGCCTGCTCGATCGCCATCCCGGGTGCGGACCGCTGTGGTGGGTGGCGGCCCGGATGCTCACCGCCGGGGACCCCGTCGAAGAGGCCGAACGCTGTGCCGACCTGCTCGAATCCGACCCCACTGCGGACCGGTGGCGCGAAGACCTCGGCGCCGCGCGCCGCGCCGTGCGTCACGGGGGAGTGGGTGACGTGGCCAGTGCCGACGTCGTCGTGGTCGAGGTCGACGCCATCGGCCCCGGAGGGGTGGTCCTCGACGCCGATGACATCGGGCTCATCGCCGCGGCGCGGGCCGTGGGCGTGCCGGTGTGGGTCGAAGGAGGGGTCGGGCGCGTGATGCCGCCCAAGCTCTGGGACGCGCTCGTCCGTCGCGTCGACGCCGCGCACATCGCTCGATCCGGCTCTGTCATCGATCTCGACGGGATCGACCGCGTGGCCGGGCCGCACGGCGTCCAGGACGTGTCGGTGGCCCTCGCCTCCACCGACTGCCCCGAGCCCGGAGCGCTGCTGGCGCGTTGGTAGGTGCCCGATCGACGCTCGGCCCCCGTCGTGTATAGGGTCGGCGCCTATGGGCGAGATGATCAGTTTTCCGAGCAACGGGTCAGAGGGCCAGGGGTACCTGGCGGTGCCGCCGTCGGCCCCGGCCCCGGGCGTCGTCGTGATCCAGGAGTGGTGGGGGCTCGTCCCGCACATCGAGGACGTGTGCGACCGGCTCTCGGCCGAGGGATTCGTCGCGCTGGCGCCTGACCTGTACCGCGGGACGAAAGTCTCGGAGCCCGACGAGGCGGGCAAGGAGATGATGGCCCTGCAGCTCGACCGCGCCGGCAGGGACATGTCGGGGGCGGTCGACGAGGTCATGAGGCGGTCGTCGGGCGACAAGGTCGGGGTGGTCGGGTTCTGCATGGGCGGCGGCCTCGCCCTGGTGCTCGCCACCCAGCGTCCTGATGCGGTGGCCGCGTGCGTCTCGTTCTACGGCCTCGTCCCGTGGCCCGACGCCCAGCCCGACTTCTCGGCGCTCTCGGGAGCGGTGCTGGCGCACGTGGCGGGCAACGACGAGTATTTCACCCCCGCCGCGGCCCACGCCCTGGAGGAGCAGCTGCACGGTCTGGGCAAAGAGGCGGAGTTCCACGTGTACGAGGGCACCGATCACGCCTTCTTCAACGACACGCGACCCGAGGTCTACGACGCCGGCGCGTCGGCGACGGCATGGGCGCGTACGGTGGACTTCTTCCACGCCCGTCTCGGGTGAATCCGGGCACGGACGCCGCTGGCGGCTCCGTCGGTCGCTACCTCCTCCTGGGCCTGGGAACGGGGCGTCACATCGAAGGATTGGTGGACGCGTACTACGGCCCTCCGGCTCTGGCCGAGCGCGTCGCCCTGGGGCCGGCGCCGGCACCCGGTCGATTGGTCGACGACGCCCGAGCCCTGATCGCGGCGTTGGACGGCGGAGCACCGCTCGGCGGTGACAACGGAACGGAACCGGTCGCCGAGTCCGCCAGCCGGCGGCGACGGTGGCTGCGGGCCCAAACCGTCGGCCTGCTCACCACGGCGCGCCGCCTGGCGGGCGAGTCCATCGGGTACGAGGAGGAAGTGGAGTCCTGTTACGGGGTGCGCCCCCGACCCGTCCCCGAAGACGAGCTGGCGTCGGCGCACCGACGACTCGAGGAAGCGGTGCCCGGCTCGGGGCCGATCGGGGAGCGCTTGATCGCGTGGCGCGAATCGCATGCCGTCGCACCCGAGCTCCTGCCGGGCGCCATCGACTCGCTGGCCCAAGACCTGCGCGAGCGCACGCAGCGCCTGTTCGGGCTGCCCGACGGGGAGCACATCGATTTCGAGCTCGTCACCGACAAGCCGTGGTCGGGTTTCAACACCTATCTCGGTGGGTTGCGTTCGCGTGTCTCGGTGAACCTGGACCTGCCCGTGCTGTCCACGTCGCTGGCCCATCTTGTGGCGCACGAGGCCTATCCCGGTCATCACACCGAGCACTGCCGCAAGGAGGTGGGACTGGTGCGCCGCCGGCAGTGGCTCGAGGAGACCATCTTCCTCGTGGGCACCCCACAGTGCCTCCTGGCCGAGGGTCTGGCCGACCTCGGGCTCGAGGTGCTCCTCGGCCCGAGACCAGAGCCGGTGGTGGCCGAGCATCTGCGCCCTCTGGGCATTCGCTACGACGCTGAGGTCGTGGCGGCGGTGTCCGAGGCGAGCGAAGCGCTCGGCGCGGTGCGCGCCAACGCCGCCTGGCGCCTGCACGCCGAAGGAGCCGATCCCGACACGGTGGTGGACGAGGTGGCACGATGGGCTCTGCTCCCCCGACCCCGCGCCGCCAAGGCGGTGGAGTTCTTGCTGCATCCCACATGGCGCGCCTACATCACGTGCTATGTCGACGGGCTGCGGTTGTGCCGCCAGTTCGTGGCCGGAGACCCCACGCGTTTCGGCCAGCTCCTGAGCGAACAGCTCGTCCCCGCCGATCTGGCCGCGTAGGACGGCGCGCCGAGCCCGGCGCCGCCCGGTCCGGCACGGGTGGCACCGTGGAGATTCCTGGTGACGCACCGGTAACATGCCGCTCATGTCCCAACGCAGCCGGAACCTTCCCCGCCGATCCTGCTTCTCCACCCCGGGCTCCAACGAGCGCTTCCTCGAGAAAGCGCCGACGGTGGCGGCCGACATGTCGTTCCTCGATCTCGAGGACTCCGTTGCCCCCCTCGAAAAGGACTCGGCCCGGGCCAAGGTGGTCGAGGCCATCCGCAAGCAACCCTGGGACGACCGGGTCCTGTGTGTCCGCATCAATGCCTGGGACACGGAGTGGACCTACGGCGACGTCATCGAGGTGGTCGGCAATGCCGGCGAGCGCCTCGACGAGGTCATGCTCCCCAAGGTGCAGTCAGCGGCCGAGGTCGTGGCGCTCGACCTGCTGTTGACCCAGGTGGAGAAAAGAAGCGGCCTCCCTGTCGGCCACATCGGCATCGAGGCCCAGATCGAGACGACGCGGGGGCTCATCAACGTCGACGAGATCTGTGCCGCGTCCCCTCGCCTCGAGACCATCATCTTCGGGCCGGCCGACTTCGCCGCCTCCATGGAGATGCCGGTACTGACCGGCGGGGTGCAGATCCCGGAGTATCCCGGTGACCACTTCCACTACGTATTCAGCCGGATCCTCATGGCGGGTCGGGCCAACGGACTGCAGGTCATCGACGGCCCCTACCTGCGAGTGAAGGACATGGACGGGTTGCGGGACTTCGCCCAGCGCACCCGCGTCCTCGGGTACGACGGCAAATGGGCGCTCACACCTGATCAGGTAGCTGTGCTGAACGCGTTGTACTCACCCACCCAGGAGCAGTTCGACCACGCCTGGGACATCCTCGACGCCTATCAGAAGGCGACCGAGGACGACCGCAAGGGAGCGGTCATGTTCGGGGACGAGATGATCGACGAGGCGAGCCGCAAGATGGCCACCAAATTCGTCTTCCGCGGCGAGCGCGCCGGGCTGCGCCGCTCCCCGAATTAGGCCGCTCCCCCAGTGAGGCAGAGCCGGAACTAGGCGGCCCCGGCCTGCTCCACGAGCCGGCGGGCGACCACCTTGAGCGCCAGGGTCTCGTCGGCGCCCTCGAAGATCGAGAGCACCCGGGCGTCGACGAAGTATCGGCTCACCGGGAATTCCTCGGCGTAGCCCATCCCGCCGTGGATCTGCATGGCCTCGCGCGTGACCCACTCCGCGGCGCGACACACGTAGGCCTTGAGCATCGACGCCTCGAGCGTCCCTTCGCCTTGCGCCATCAGCCGGGCCACCTGGTACGAGAACTGCCGTGCCACCTGGATGAGGACCGCCATGCGCGTGAGCTTGACCCGGGTGAGCTGGTAGTCGCCGATCGAGTGGCCGAAGACGACGCGGTTGGCGGCGTACTCCGAGGCCGCCTCGTAGGCGGCCTGCATCACCCCCACGGCGCGCGCCGCGGTCTGGAGACGGCCGTTCTCGAAGCCGGCCATCTGGAAGTAGAAACCCCGGCCCACACCGTCTTCGCCACCGACGAGGTTGGCGGCGGGGACGAACCAGTTCTCGAAGGCGATCTCGTAGGAGTGCATGCCCCGGTACCCGAGGGTGTCGATGGGCCGGCCCTCCATGCGGCCGGGCGGGTCGCGGCGACCTTCGGGCCCCGGGTCCTGAGTGAAGAGAAAGCCACCGCCCTCTCCCCGGGCCTTCTCGACGACGAACAGCGACAGGCCCCGATGGGCCCGGGCGCGGTCGGGGTCGGTCCGGGCTAGGAGCATGAGCACGTCGGCCCGGGCTGCGAAGGTGCACCACGTCTTGACGCCGTTGATCAACCAACCACCGGTGGTCCGCGTGGCGGCGGTGACGATGGCGGCCACGTCGGAGCCGAAGTCGGGCTCGGTCACCGCCACGGCGTTCATCACCTCTCCAGACGCCAACCTGGGCAGCCAGGTCTGTTTCTGCTCGTCGGTCCCCCCGGCCACCAGGGCGCGGCTCAGGATCTCGGGCCGTGTGATCAGCGAGCCGCCGGCGCCGAGCGAGCCCCACGACAATTCCTCGGTGGCCACCACCATGCCCAGGTAGTCACTGGCACCCCCCGTGGCGAACCCGCCGTACTCCTCGGGGATCGACAGGCCCAGGGCACCCATCTCGGCCAGGCCCGAGATGATCTCCTCGGGGATGTCGGCGTTGGCCCGGTGGATGTGCTCGGCGCGCGGCCGGATCTGTTCCGACGCGAACCGGTGGAACGTGTCGCGCACCAGCGCGAAGTCCGAGTCGAGATGGCGGTCTCCCTCCGTCCCGGCCCGCGAGGCGAGATAGGCGGGATTCCTGAACGTGGTGACGAAGGGACGTGGGTCGTCGAGCCAGTCCGGTGTGGTCCCGAAGGTGTCCTCGCGGCCCACGGTGCGCGCCGCGAGGTCGGCGAGGGCATCGGCGACGAAGATGCAGGCGATATGCGCCTCGTCGGTGCCGGTGGTGCCGTACTCGAGAGCAGCCTCTGCCGCCCGCACTCCGGCGGCGACGTGGGCGAGGTCGTACGCCATCACCTGGTCTGCGTCGGGGCCGCCCACCGCGGCGAGCTGTCGCGCCGCCCCCGACACCACCGACGAGGCCACTCCCACCGCCGCCGCGGCCGCCTCGAGGTCCGGCACCGGGGAACCGGTGGCGGGGCTCGGGCTCATCGGTCACCTCCGGGGTGCTCCGGGACGCGGCCGAGCACGGTCACCAGCGGTGGGAGCACGACGGGATCGTCGCCGGGGTCGACCTCGGTCAGCGAGCCCAGGTAGTCGGTCACGGGTCCGGGGCCCACCCCGGCCGGAGCCTCGGCCCAGGCGTCGACGATGTCGAGGCCCGCGTCCCGCACCAGCGCCGGGAGCAGCGCCCCGATGTCGGGATGAGGGGCGCTCGGCATGGATAGCGCCACGCCGCCCACTCGACCCGCCGAGGTGATGGGCTCCTGGGCCACCACCCACCCGCCGGGTCGCACCGACTGGCGCATGCGGCGCAACACCACCGAGGGGTCGACGACGTGCATGAGGAGGAACCGGCAGAAGGCCAGATCGACGGCTTCGGGCAGGAGGAGGTCCTCGCCGGCCTGGGTCACGGCCAGGACTTGGCTGAAGGCCGCCGCCGCCGACGCCACGTCGTCGCGGGCGCGCGGATCGCTGTCGACGGCGTAGACGCGTCCTTCGTGCCCCACGATCTCGGCCAGCGCCACCGACACGTCCCCGCCGCCGGCGCCCACGTCGACGCAGCGCCACCCGGGCGCGACGGCGAGGCGCTCGAGTGCGGTGGCCAGAGGGCGCCGATACACGTCGTCGCGCAGGGCGTTCGGCACGGGCCAAGACGCTACTGGCTGTAGCCTGCCGAGCGTGAAGGTCACGATGCTCTTGTGTGATGCAGCACAGGTAGCCGACGGGAAGCTCTTCGTCCTGGGTGGCGGCTGGTCCTTGACGGGACCCGACCCCATGCCCTCGGGCATCGCGCTGAAGATCGACGTGGGCTGGCACGAGGCCGACCAGGTGCACCACTGGGAGCTCTACCTGGAGGACGCCGACGGCCGTCCGGTCATGGTGGACACCCCCGACGGGACCCACCCCGTCGAGGTGCGTGGCGAATTCAACGTCGTGCGCCCCACCACGGTTCCGCTCGGCACGCCCATCGACGTGGCCCTGGCCGTGAACCTGGGCCCGCTCCCGCTCGAGCCCGGGAACCGCTACACCTGGCGCCTCTCCATCGGCGGCGAGTCCGAGGCGGACTGGGCCCTCGGGTTCACGACGCGTCCGCGGGCGGTGTCATGACCAGCTACGACCGACCCTTCGGACGCTACCTCGAGGATTTCGAGCCGGGTGACGTCTACCGGCACTGGCCAGGGAAGACGGTCACCGAATACGACGATCATCTGTTCTGCCTGATCACCATGAACCACCACCCCCTGCACATCAACGAGTGGTTCGCCGAGCACGAGACGGTGCACGGGAAGAACGTGGTCGTCGGCAACCTCGTCTACTCGCTCGTGCTCGGGATGAGCGTGCCCGACGTGAGTGGCTCGTGTATCGCCAACCTCGAGGTCGAGTCACTCGTGCACCGCAACCCGACCTTCCACGGCGACACCATCTATGCCGAGACCCGCGTCATCGACAAGGTGGAATCGTCGTCGAAGCCTGACCGCGGCATCGTGACGGTGGAGTCGAAAGGCTTCAACCAGCGTGGCCAGGAAGTGTGCTTCTTCCGCCGCAAGCTGATGGTGTGGAAACGCGAGTCCGCACCCGTGCGCCGCCGTCCCTACGGGGACGACGTCTGGGATTGACCGCTGCACCCGGCGGGTCGGCCCTGGGCCGCCTGCGCCGCGCCGTGCTCGGTGTCGCCACCGCCGGGCTCCGCCCGTTCCCGTGGCGCCACACCCGTGATCCCTGGGCCGTGCTCGTGAGCGAGGTGATGCTCCAGCAGACCCAGGCCCAGCGCGTGGTGGCCCCCTATGTCGGCTTCCTGGCGCGGTTCCCCACCCCTGGAGCGTGTGCCCCGGCCGGTCTGGGCGCCGTGCTCGAAGCGTGGGCGGGCCTGGGCTACAACCGTCGGGCTCGATCCCTGCACCAGGCGGCCGGCGTCATCGTGGACCGGCACGGGGGAATCGTCCCCGCTGCACTCGAGGACCTGCGACGGTTGCCGGGCATCGGGGCGTACACCTCGAGAGCGGTGCGCGTTTTCGCCTTCGAGCGCCATGAGGCCGTGGTGGACGTCAACGTGGCGCGCGTCCTGGCCCGTGCCGTGGCCGGGACACCACTGTCCCCGGGAGCCGCCCAGTCCCTGGCGGACGAGCTCGTCCCGCCCGGCCGGGCGTGGGAGTGGAACCAGGCGCTCTTGGAGATCGGCGCCGTGCACTGCCGCAGCCGCACCCCGGCGTGCGACCGGTGCCCGCTGCGGCGCTGTTGTGTCTGGTCCAACGCCGCCACCGCGACGCCTGACCCGGCGCCGGCCTCGTCCCGCCAGACCCGATTCGAAGGTTCGGACCGCCAGGGCCGGGGACGCCTGGTCGACGCGTTGCGCTCGGGCCCGGTTCCCCCGGGCGCGCTCCGGGGCGCGTGCGGATGGCCCCAGGACCCGGCACGGGCCCGGCGCGTAGCGGACGGGCTCGTCGCCGACGGACTGGCGCGCCGTACCCGAGGGAACGTCCTGGTTCTCCCCTGACCCCGGTGGTGTTCGAGAGCTGACGTCCTCAGGCGTCGAGAAACCCCAGGACGTGTGACCGGATCGCCTCGGGTTGCTCGAGATGGAGGAAGTGTCCGGCTCCTTCGACGACGACGTGGTGCGAGCCCTCGGACAACGTCGCACGCACGTCACCGATGGCATCGAGACCCAGGGCCCCGTCGTCGGCACCGTGCAGGTACAGGGTGGGCTGGCCCGGTGAGGATGCGCACGCCTCTTGCGCCGCGTCGTAGACCGGGCTTTGCGCGGCCGGGTCGAACAAGGCCCGGTAGTACCCGATGGCGGCGGAGAGGTTGGCGGGGTCGCCGAGCGACTCCTTCACCTTGGACAGGTCCGACGAGGCCTCATAGCCGGGCGACCAGTCCGCCCACAGGCCGTCGAGGAATTGGAGACCGTCGGCGCTTACCGCCATCTCGGCGATGGGGGTCTGGAACAAGAAGATGTAGAAGCTGCGCTTCATCTGCGCGTAGGTGAAGAACGACGACGCCGACGCGGCCAGAGGCGGGACGCTCATGGCCACGATGCGCCGCCACCGGTCGGGATGCAACGTGGCTGCCCCGTAGCTGGCGTAGGCCCCCCAGTCGTGGCCCACGAGCACGGCTCGGCCGTCGCCGCCCAGGGCGTCGTGCAGCCCCGACGCGTCGACGGCCAGGGCGCCCACCTGGTAGATCCCGTCGCCCGGGATGGCCGTGGGCGCGTATCCCCGCATCCACGGCGCCACGGCGTGATACCCGGCCTCGGCCAGGGCCGGTACCAGGTGGCGCCAGGTGTGAGCGGTGTCGGGGAATCCGTGCAGACACAGCGCCAAGGGCCCCTGGGGCGACCCCGACTCAAGGTAGGAGAACTCGATGCCGTTGACACTTACCGTCCTCTGTTGCATTGACGCAGGGTAGTGTCGCCTCCAACAGGGCCCTCCTCGGTTCCCGGCTACCCGGTCGCACCGGCCGCCGGGTTCTCCAGGTGCTGTCGGAGGGAGAGCGAGGGGGAGGGGGTCGTCCGCTGCGAGTCACATTCTTCGGCGTGAGGGGTTCTTGCCCGTGCTCGGGCCAGCAGTACATGCGCTACGGCGGCAACACGGCCTGTGTGGCCGTCGAGATCGGTGACGAGCCGCCCATCGTCCTCGACCTGGGAACCGGCCTGCGTCCCCTCGGCCATGCACTGGAGGAGCGCTACGGCCTCGGGAATCCCGTCGAGGTCACCGCATTCCTCTCGCACCTGCACTGGGACCACATCATCGGCCTTCCGTTCTGCACGCCCCTGCTGCGCGAAGGGGGGAGGATGGACGTGTACGGGCCGCCCCAGGACGACGGTCCCCTCCACGACATCATCGACCGGGTGGTCAAGCCGCCGTTCTTCCCGGTGCAGGTGAAAGAGCTCCAGGGCAAGATCGAATTCTACGAGGTGACCGACGACGTCGTCGCCGTGGGATCGGCGAAGGTGCTCGTCCGGAAGGTTCCGCATGTGGGGACGACACTCGGATTCCGTATCGAGGCCGGCGGCCGCGCCCTGGCCTTCGTGAGCGATCACCAGGCTCCCGAGGACCGAGCCGTGGTCGACCCGGCCGTGCTCGAACTGTGCGACCGCGCCGACCTGGTCATCCACGACGCCCAGTACACCGAGGAGGAGTACCGGGCCAAGGCCACCTGGGGACATTCCACGGTCAGCTATGCGACGCACGTGGCGGCCGAGGCCGGGGCCCGCCGACTGGCGCTGTTCCACCACGATCCCCGGCACACCGACGACGACATCGACCGGATGTTGGCCGAGGCCCAGGCCACCGGCGATGCCGCCCGTCTCGACGCCGTACTGGCCGCCAGGGAAGGATTGGCGATCGACATCGGCGCCCCCTGACCTCCACGGCCACGGCCGAGTCGAGGACGGCCGAGTCGAGGACGGCGTGTCGAGCACGACCGGGGCCGGGCGACGATGCCGGCTCCAGGGACGACGAAGGGACGAGATGAGCGAGGGCACGGGCACCGGGTTCGAAGCCATCGGGGCCGAGGGGGACGGTCTCGACGGCGCCGGTGCACCGACCTTCGATTCCGGCCGCTTTCGCGAGGTCCTGGGCCATTTCGCCACCGGCGTCACCGTCGTCACCGCCATGGAGGGCACCGAGCCCGTCGGGTTCACTTGTCAGGCCTTTACGTCGCTCTCCCTCGACCCGCCCATGGTGGCGCTTGCTCCCGGCAAGAGCTCGACGAGCTGGCCCCGCATCGCCGAGGCGGGCTCGTTCTGCGTGAACATCCTCGCCGACGACCAGGAGGCGCTGGGCCGGGACTTCGCCGTCTCCGGGGGCGACAAGTTCACCGGGGTGGGATGGCGACCGGCCTCCAAGGGTGCCCCTGTGCTCGACGGCGTCCTGGCCTGGGTGGAGTGCGATCTCGAGTTGACCCACGACGCCGGCGACCACGAGCTGGTGGTGGGCAGGGTGCGGGACATGGGCGTGCGACGGGGGAGTCCCCTCGTGTACTACCGGGGGGGTTTCGGGCGCTTCGAGTCCTAGCGGCCCGGGATTCCCCGGGGCAGCGTCGATGAGACCGGTGGACGGCGATTAGCCTCGCCGAATGGCCCGCATCACTCCTTCTGACACCATCGCCGACGTGGTCGTCGTCGAGGCCGACACCCACGGCGACGAGCGCGGCCGGTTCGTCGAGACCTACCGCCGGTCCTGGTTCCCCCTGGGGCGAGAGATGGTGCAGGGGAACCGCTCGGAGAAGCAGGCGGGGGCGGTGGTAGGACTGCACTACCACCTTCACCAGGCGGACTACTGGTACGTGCTGCGAGGGACGGCCCGGGTCGTGTTGCACGACCTCCGAGTGGGGTCGCCGACTGAAGCCGCCACGCTGACCCTCGACATCGACGGCGAACGCGACAACGGCGTGTTCATCCCCCCGGGTGTCGCCCATGGGTTCGCGTCGCTCACCGACATCTTGCTGTGGTACCTGGTCGACAACTACTACAACCCCAACGACGAGCTGGGCGTGGCCTGGGACGACCCCGAGATCGGCGTCGATTGGGGAATCGACACCCCCGTCCTCTCGCCCCGTGACCAGTCCAACCCCCGCCGGGCGGAGCTCAGCCCGCCGGTGAGGCCCCACTTCGGTCTTCGCACGTAAACGGGCGCGCGCGGCGCGCTGACCGGCTGGACTCGGAGGCCCGGAACCGGCACGCTGGCGGCGTGGACGAATCGCAACAGTGGGTGGAGTTCGGTCGCTGGCTCGCCGAGCAGCGCGAGCAACGTGGTCTGCGCCGTCGTGACGCGGCCCGAAGGGCCAAGGTCCCCGAAACGCTGTGGAGGGATCTCGAGACCGGTCGCAAAGAGGCCATCGGCGCCATCCGTCTTCTCCCCAACCCCAGTGCCGATGTCCTCGAACGCGTGGCCGGCGCACTGGAGGTCCCGATCGAGGACGTGCTCGCCCGGATCGGTCGGCCGACGCGTCCGCGGTCCTCAACCGACGCGGCGGCGTCCAAGACAGAAGACGACGGGTCGATTCTGGGAGTGAAGCTGCGCCGGCTCTCCAAACGGGATCGGGCCCTGGTGGAACACCTGGTCGACGCCATGCTCGAGCACGAGCACCGCGGCTAGGCGCCCTGTGCGTTTCGGCATCTTCTACGAGTTCCAACTGCCCCGTCCCTGGGCCCCGGGTGACGAGCACCGACTCCTGAAAGAAGCCCTCGAGCAGGTGGAGCTGGCCGACCGCCTGGGCTTCGACTACGTGTGGGAGGTCGAGCACCACTTCCTCGAGGAGTACTCCCACTCCTCGGCGCCCGAGGTCTTCCTGGCTGCTGCCAGCCAGCGCACCCATCGCATCAGGCTCGGGCACGGCATCGTGCAGTTGCCGGTGGGATTCAACCACCCCGCCCGGGTGGCCGAGCGCATCGCCACGCTCGACCTCGTGTCCGACGGCCGGGTCGATTTCGGCACCGGCGAGTCGAGCTCCGAGGCGGAGCTGGGCGGCTACGGCGTCGACCGTGGCACCAAGCGCGAGCAGTGGCGCGAGGCGCTCGATGTCGTCAGCCGGCTCATGACCGAGGAGCCGTTCGCGGGCTACGAGGGTCGATTCGTCCAGATGCCCCCGAGAAATCTGGTGCCCAAGCCCCTGCAACGACCGCACCCCCCGCTGTGGGTGGCGTGCAGCCGACGCGACACCATCCATCTGGCCGCCACGTTGGGGATCGGGGCACTCACGTTCTCGTTCGTGGAGGCCGAAGAGGCCAAGGCGTGGGTCGACGACTACTACGCCACCATCGAGTCGGACGATTGCGTTCCCGCCGGGTTCGCGGTGAATCCCAGTCTGGCGTGCGTCCTGCCGCTCATGTGCCACGAGGATGAGCTCACCGCCATCGATCGCGGTCTCGACGGCAGCCACTTCTTCGGGTATTCGCTCGGGCATTACTACGTGTTCGGAATGCACAAGCCGGGGGTGACCGACGTGTGGCAGGAGTTCCTCGAGAACCGTGACCGCTTCGGTTTCAGCCGGTCCGTGGCCGCCCAGACCGGCCAGCAGTTGGGCGCCCAGCTCATGGAGCAGGGCCTCGGATCATTGCGCGGTGCGGTGGGGACCCCGGCGCAGATCAGGACGCTCGTACGGCAGTACGAGGACGCCGGGGTCGATCAGCTCATCTTCGTGAGCCAAGCGGGACGGAACCGTCACGAGCACATCTGCGAGTCGCTCGAGCTCTTTGCCCATGAGGTCATGCCCGAGTTCCACCAGCGTGCCGAAGCGGCGGAGAGGGAAAAGGCGCACCGCCTGGCCCCGTCGATCGCGGCCGCTCTGGCCCGGCGGGACCCCCCGCGGCCCGCGCCTGGCGACTACGCCTTTCCCGCCATGCCGCAGTTCTGAGGCTCCAGGCCAAACCCCGGATGGGCGTTGCGCCTGCTCGGAAACCGAGCCCACGGCGCCTCTGGGGGCCCCGATCGTCCCCGAGGTACCCAAGCGCCGCCGCGTTCGGTTGAATGGAGGCGATGGCGACCATCGTGGTTCTGGGTGTGATCGCCCTCGTTGCGGCCATCGTGGCGTGGGTGACATGGCAGCGCGGCGCCGACGAGCGCCAGTCGGTACAGCACCACCAGCACACCCTCGAGACCCTTCGACACGTGGCGGACCGGGATCCGCCGTCGGTGTGGCCCGGTCAGTCCCGTCGATCCACGTCCAAGAACCGGCCGACGCTACGCCCTCCCGGGGGGACACCCAAAGAGACGTCCAAGGCGCAGGCGCCGGCGACGACGCATGTGCGGTCGCCGCTCCCCGGCGCAGCCGTGCGGGCGCGACGCGGGGCGCGCGCCCGCGTGCGGCGGGCCCGGACGGTGGCGGTGGCGGCGGTGATCGTCGTGGGGGGCGTCGTCGGTGGTGCGTTGGCATTGGGGCGATCCCACGTGCCGGCGCGAGCGTCGTCACCGCCGACCGTCCCGTCGCGGCCCATCACGGCGGCCGGTCGTGGTCTGCCCACCACGACCGTGCTCACGCGTGTCGTGGTGCCGAGTTCCCCGACGGCGTTCTCCGCTCGCTACGCGGCGCCGTCGACGACCTACGCCGTCGCCATCAGCGCCTCGGCCATGTGCTGGGTGATGGCGACGGACCCTTCGTCGGGGCACGTGGTGTGGACCGGGACCATCGCAGCCGGGGCGTCGCGCTCGTTGTCGGTCTCGGGGAGCCTCGCCGTCGAGCTCGGCGCCCCCAGCGACGCCAGCGTGACGATGGACGGACGCGCCGTCCAACTCCCCACCGGGTTCCGCTCGCCGTTCACGTTGACCTTCCAGCGCGCGCCCTAGGCCCGGTCTCTCGGCTCAGGGGGCGAGGCCCACCGCGTCGAGGACGAATGCGACGACGAACGCCTCGTCGCGCCAGGCCTCGTAGCGGCCCGACGGCCCGCCGTGACCCGAGTCGAGCTCGACCTTGAACAGCACCCGCCCCTCGGGGTCCGCGGCCCGGAGCTTCTGTACCCATTTGGCGGGCTCCCAGTAGCCGACACGCGGGTCCTCGAGCCCCGCCGTGACGAGCATGTCGGGATATCGCCTCGATCGGACGTTGTCGTAGGGGCTGTAGGCCTTCATGACCGAATACACCTCGGGATCGGCAACAGGATTCCCCCACTCCTCCCATTCGATGACGGTCAGGGGCAAGGTGTCGTCGAGCATGGTGCTCAGGCAGTCGACGAACGGCACCTCGGCCACCATGGCCCGGAACAGCTCGGGAGCCAGGTTGGCCGCCGCCCCCATGAGCAGGCCCCCCGCTGAGCCACCTCGGGCCACCAAGCGGTCGGGCGCGGTCCACCGGTCTTCGACGAGGTGCCGCGCGCACGCCACGAAGTCGGTGAACGTGTTGGGTTTGGCGAGGAGCTTGCCCTCCTCGTACCACCGGCGCCCGAGCTCCCCCCCGCCGCGCACATGCGCGATGGCGAACACGAAGCCACGATCGAGAAGGCTGAGCCGCAGCGACGAGAAGACGGGGTCGATGGAGTACTCGTAGGAGCCGTAGCCGTAGAGCAAGCACGGCGCCGTGCCGTCACGGGCCACGTCCCGACGGACCACGATCGACATCGGCACCTGGGTCCCGTCCGTCGCCGTCGCCCACCGGCGCTCGGTGACGTAGCGAGACGGGTCGTAATCGCCGAGCACAGGCTGGCGCTTACGCAGCACGGTATCCCCGCTCCCGAGATCGAGGTCGTAGACCGATCGGGGCGTGATCAGCGACGAGTACTCGTAGCGCAGGGACCGGCTGGTGAATTCCGGGTTCGATCCTCCCCACGACGCCGACGGCGTCTCGGGACAGGGCACGAGGTATCCCTCGGGGAGCTCCCGGTCCCAGGGGGGCCCGTCGGGGAGCGTGATCACCCGGATGCGGGGCATCCCCTCGCGGCGTTCGTAGCTGACCACGTGGCCGGCGAAGACGTCGAGGCCCTCGAGCCGCACCTCGGCGCGGTGGGGGATCAACTCGCGCCACGATCGGCGCGATGGATTGTCGGCCGGGGTGGCGACGACCCGGAAATTCTCGGCGCCGTCGTTGGTGAGCACGATGAATGTGCCCCCGTGGTGCTCGACGCCGTATTCGACCCCCTGGGTGCGCGCCTCGACGACCCGGGGAGCCGCTTCGGGCCGGTCAGCGGGGATGACGTGGACCTCGGACGTGATCCTGGAATGCATCTCCACGATCACGTAATTCCCGTCCTTGGTCCGTCCCACGCCGAGATGGAAGCGTTCGTCGGGCTCTTCCATGACGAGCGTGTCCTCATGGGGAGGGGTGCCGACGCGATGGCGCCACAGTTGGTGCGGCCGGTTGGCGGCGTCGGGCCGAGTGTAGAAGACCGTGGCGTCGTCATTGGCCCACGCCACGCCGTACGACGTCCCCTCGATGGTGTCCTCGAGGTCTTCCCCCGTCACGAGGTCGCGCACCCGCATGAGGAAGCGCTCGTCCCCGGTGGTGTCGGTGGCGTAGGCGAGCCTCGTGTGCCCCGGGCTCACCGCCAGGTTGGCGACATCGAGATACCCGTGGGTCTCGGCCAGCGCGTTCTCGTCCAGGAGGACCTGCTCGTCGGGTCTCTCTCCGGTCACCGAGGGCGGTGTGCTCCCGTTGCGTCCGGGCCCGTCGACGGGGATCCGGCAGTGGATGACGTAGTCGCGGCCTTCGACGGTGCGCTCGTAGTACCACCAGGGCCCCTTGCGCACGGGCACGGTCAGGTCGGTCTCGACGATGCGCGCCTTCATCTCGGTGAAGAGGCCCTGGCGCAGGCCTTCGAGGTGGGAGGTCTCGTGTGCCGTGAAGGCGTTCTCGGCGCGCAGGAGGGGCAGGACCTCGGGTTCGTCTCGGTGCCGGAGCCAGAACCATTCGTCGATCCGCTGGTCGCCGTGGGCCTCGAGTGCGGTGGGGCGCCGGGGCGCGACCGGCGCCCGCGGCTCGGGCTCGGTGTCGGACGAGGGTGTGGTCACCCGAGGATGATCCCAGATGACCGCCGGCGGTGGCAGCCGTCCCGGCGATCGTCAGGGGAAACCCGGCCTACGCTGATCGGGGGCGCAGTGACCGAGCACGCAGTCACGCACGGAGGGAGTGGCGGGGCGGTGGTACTGGAACACAGGGTGCACAGCGCCCCACGTCACGGCGTCGACCCCGACGTGGCGGGGAACCCCCTGGCGCCGTATCTCCCCCGCATCGTGGTCGACTGGGTGGGCGAGGCTTCTGAGGAGCTCCACCGCGACGTCGACGGCACGGTGGCCTTCGTGGACATCTCGGGTTTCACCAAGCTGTCGGAACGCCTGGCCAGTCACGGCAAGGTGGGGGCCGAGGAGCTCAGCGACACCATCAACCGCTGTTTCGTCGAGCTCTTGGCGGTGGCGTACGACGCCGGCGGAGGCCTGATCAAATTCGGCGGCGACGCCCTGTTGCTCCTCTTCACCGGTGCCGACCACCAAGCGCGTGCCTGTCAGGCGGCGGTGGGGATGCGCAGGACCCTGCGCCATGTCGGCAAGGTCAACGTCCTCGGCCACCGGGTCTCGCTGCGGATGTCGGTGGGTGTCCACAGCGGGCTCTTCAATTTCTTCCTCGTGGGCCAATCGCACCGCGAGCTGATCGTCACCGGCGCCGCAGCGAGCACGACCGTGGTCATGGAATCGACCGCCGACGCGGGCGAGATCGTGGTGAGCGCCGACACCGCCCGAGCCCTGCGCACGAGCGCCGTAGGTCTCCCCAAGGGCGACGGTCTGTTGTTGCGGCGTTCCCCTCCGGCCTTGTCGGGCGTACCGGCGTCTCTCGAACCGGTCAGCCCCGGCATCGACCTGTCGGGGTGCATCTCGACGGCGATCCGCGAGTCTCTGCTGGCCGGTGTCCAGGAGCCCGAGCACCGACGCGTGACCGTCGCATTCGTCCATTTCGACGGGACCGACGCCTTGATCGAAGCGTCGGGCCCGCAGCGGGTCGCCACCCTTCTCGACGAGCTCCTCAGCGGGGTGCAGCAGTCGGCGCACCGTCACGGGGTGGCGTTCTTGGGGACCGACATCGACCGAGACGGGGGCAAGATCATCCTGACCGCCGGCGCACCTTCGACGTCAGGCCAGGACGAGCACCAGATGCTCCTGGTGCTGCGCGAGGTCATGGACCAGCACCACGAGCTCCCGGTGCGGATCGGCGTCACCCGAGGGTCGGTGTTCGCCGGTGACATCGGCCCCGGCTACCGGCGGACCTTCACCGTCATGGGCGATGCCGTGAACCTGGCGGCCCGGCTCATGGCCAAGGCCGAGCCCGGCCAGATCCTGACCACGCCCGACGTCATCGAACAGAGTCACGCCGAGGTCGAGACCGTCGAGCTCGAGCCGTTCACGGTCAAGGGGAAGGCCAAGCCGGTCAAGGCCCTGAGCGTCGGCAGGGTCGCCACCGCCCGCACCACGCGCCATGACACCGACATCCCGTTCGTGGGTCGGCGGGCGGAGCTCGAGCGGATGGCCGAAGCCGTCGACGCCGCCCTCCGTGGCTCGGGCACGATGTTCGAGCTCACCGGGGAGGCAGGAGTCGGGAAGTCGCGTCTCGTCGAAGAGCTGCAGCGCCTGGCCGGTGCCATGGTCCTCATGAGGACCTCGTGCGAGCCCTACGAGTCCTCGACGCCGTACTACCCCTTCCGCGTCCTGGTGCGCAGCCTGCTCGGGCTGACCGCCGACACCCCCCAGGACTACGACATCGCCGTCCTGCGCGCCGCGGTGGACCGGGCCGCCCCCGAGCTCGCACCCTGGGTCCCGTTGATCGGTGCCGTCCTGGATCTGACGATCCCCGAGACGACGGAGTCCGCGCAGCTCGAAGAGCAGTTCCGGCGCCCCCGCCTGGCCGTGGCCGTGGCGGAGCTGCTGGGCGGGCTCGCTGGCGGCCCCACGCTCCTGGTGGTCGAGGATGTGCACTGGATGGACGAGGCCTCCTCCGACATCCTGCGGCACATGGCGAGCACCGTCGGCACCTTGCCCTGGATCGTGTGCCTGACCCGACGACCCGAGGCGACCGGGTTCTCGACACCGCACGAGGGCCCGGTGGTGTTCGTCGACGTCCAGCCTCTCGACGCCACAGATGCGGCGGACCTCATCCATCTCACGACGCAACACACACCGATTCCCGCCCATGCCATCGCGGCCTTGGCGGAGCGGTCCGGAGGGAACCCGCTGTTCCTCCGTGAGCTCGTGGCCAGCGCGGCCAACGCCGAGAGCTTGGGCGACCTGCCCGATTCCGTCGAGGCTGTGATCGCGGCCCGCATCGACCGGCTCCATCCCGTCGAGCGCAACATCCTGCGCCGAGCCTCGGTGCTGGGCCGGGCATTCCCCGTGACGCACCTGCGAGCCGTCTTGGACGACCCTGCTGTCGAAGACGACGATCTATGGGCCCGGCTCGACAGCCTCATCGTCAGAAACGGCGACGGCACGCTCAGCTTCACCCATGCCCTGATCCGCGACAGTGCCTATGACGGCCTGCCGTTCCGACTGCGCCGCACCCTGCATGCTCGGACCGGTGACACGATCCGTGCGCTGGCCGGGGACTACGTGGAAGACCAAGCCGAATTACTGTCGCTGCACTACTTCCACGCCCATCGCTACGACGAGGCACGGTCGTTCTCGCTCGTCGCTGCCGAGCGGGCCCGGGCCGTGTACGCCAATGTGGAGGCGGCAGAGTTCTACGAACGTGCCCTCGGTGCGGCCCGACAGCTGCCCGGGGTGCAGCCCGTCGAGCTGGCCACCATCACCGAAGCGCTCGGCGACGCGCACAACCATGCCGGCAATTATCCGGCGGCCGAAGCGGCCTACCGCGCCGCACGTCGCCAGGTCCACGACCAAGCCGTGGTCCAGGCCCGCCTGGTCCTGAAGCTGGCGCGGGTCATGGGGTGGCTCGACCGGTACTCGGCCGCTCTGCGGTGGATCACCCGAGGCATCCGCACCATCGACGGCGTCATCGGGCCCGACGCGGCGGCCCAGCGGGCGCAGCTGCTGGCGTGGTACGGACGGTTCTGCCAGGAAGAGGGCCATCACGCCCGGGCCATCAAATGGTGCAACGACGCCGTGGCCGAGGCCCAGGCGGCGGGGGAGCGCGACGCACTGGCGAATGCCCTCAAAGTCCTGGACTGGGCGCAGATGGACCTGGGGCACCTGGAACAGCCCGTCAACTGGACCCGGGCCCTGGGCTTGTTCGAGGAGCTCGGCGACCTGACCGGCCAGGCCAGTGTGCTCAACATGCTGGGAGGGCTCTCCTACTTCCGGGGCGAGTGGTCAGAGGCCTTGGTGCTCTACCGCCGAGCGCAGGCGATGGTGCGCCGAACCGGGAATTCCACGATGGACGCGTTCTACATGAACAACATCGGCGAGATCTCACTCGAGCAGGGGAGACTGCAAGAGGCCGCCGCCATGTTCATTGATGCGTCGCGGATCTGGCGGGCCGCCGGCTACCGGTCGGGCGCGGCGTCGGTCAAGTGCCTGCTCGGTCGCGTCCGGTGCGGGGAGGGTCGGTATACCGACGCCCTGGAGCTCTTCGAGGAGTCGCTTCAGGAGTCGCAAGGGGTCGGCGGCCACGTCGAGGTCCTCGAGACCCGGGCCCGGAAGGCCGAATGCCTGTTGCTGGGGGGCGCCCCCGAAGCCGCCCTGCGGGCGTTGGACGAGGCCATCGAACAGTCTCGGGCGTTGGGCGGGGTCTCGGCGCAACACGCACTGCTCCTGCGCATCCGGGGGGCCGCCTTGGTACGGCGGGGCGAGCTCGACGCGGCGGTGGAGGCACTGGAGGAGAGCCTGGGTGCGGCGGCGGCCCGGGACGCCGACTACGAGCGGGCCCTGACTCTGCGCCTCGTGGCCCGGGTCGACGAACGTTCCCCTCGCCACTCCTACCCCGACGCGGGGACCGAGAGCGTGGCCATCCTGGGTCGGCTGGGGGTGGTGTGGACCCCTGACCTGGCGTGATGCAGGCCCTGGGGCTGTCCCGGGCCCGGCCCGCACCGTGGAGGGCCCATTGTCCGGGTGAGGTGATGCTCGGTAGAGTCTCCTCCACCGTTGGCCGCTCCGGAATATGAAGGGGATGTGTCCGCCTGACTTGCCGTCGAGCCACGGTCTGCGTAGGGGTGGGGTTACTCGCTGCGTTCGGGCTGACCGCGGTGTCGGCTCCGCCGGCCGGTGCACAGCCGGCGGGGACCGCTCCTATCGCCGGGAGCGCGTCGCCGGCGGCGGGCCGGGGCCGATCGCTGGGTCCTGTCGCGGCGGACTCGATCGTGGACTTCGAGTTGGTGCTGAACCCCCAGGATGCGGCGGGGGCCCAAGCCGAGGCGCTGGCCGCGGCGACCCCCGGTTCGCCGTCGTACCGGCGGTTCCTCACACCCGAGCAATGGGAGTCGCGGTTCTCCCCCACGCGGCACCAGGTGGCCCAGGTCACGGCGTGGCTCCATACCCAGGGGCTCCGGGTCAGGTCGATCTCGGCCGACCGACTCGCCATCGAGGTCTCGGGCTCGGGCGCCGGTGTCGAGCACGCCTTCGACACCAACCTCGACTACCGCTCCATCGACGGACAGCGACTGCGACAGGCCGAGACGAACCTCTCTGTTCCCTCGACGCTGGGCGGCATCGTGGCCGGAGCGCTGGGCGTGAACGACACGCCGTCCACGCCGAGGAACACCGTGGGCGCACCGCGGGGCCAGCGCCCTGCGCCCACGGTGTCGGGCGCCCGCCGGGTGCGGCCCCCCCCGGCAGCGACGTCTCCCGCCCCCTGCGGCAGTTTCTACGGACAGGCCTTCGATAGCACCACTCCCCCCTACGGGCATGGTTTCGGTCAGCCACTGCCCTACGTCGCGTGTGGCTACACCCCTCCGCAGATCCGACAGACCTACGGGGTGCAGGGGCTGGTCAACTTCGGTGACAACGGCACGGGCCAGACCGTGGCTGTCGTCGATGCCTACGCCTCGCCCACGTTGCTGTCCGACGCGCAGAGGTACGCGCAGATCAACGACCCCACCCACCCTCTCGCCTCCTCGCAATTCAGCGAGCTCCTGGCTCATTCGTTCAACGCCAAGAGGTCCTGCGATGCGGGTGGTTGGTTCGGAGAGGCGTCGCTCGACGTCGAGGCGGTCCATGCCGTGGCGCCGGGCGCCCACATCGTGTACGCGGGGGCCAAGAACTGTCTTCGCTCGCTGTACGACACGCTGCGCACCCTGGTCGATCGACACGTGGCCGACGTGGTGAGCGCGTCGTGGGGAGATAACGGTGGTGACGTGCTCGACGACGCCGGGACCCGCAGCGCCGTCGACGACATCCTGATGATGGCGGCGGGCACGGGGGTAAGCGTCGTGTTCGCCAGCGGCGACAACGGGGACGAGTTCTCGGCGGTGGGCGTGACCAGCCCTGACTACCCCGCCTCGAGCCCGTGGGCGACGGGCGTGGGGGGGACCACGCTCGAGATCGGCTTCGGGATCGGGGAGTACGGGTGGTCCACCGCCACCAGCGACCTCTGCACCGAGCTGCTCTTCGGCCTGTCGGGGTGTTCCTCGGCCACCGTGAACACGTGGCTCCCCCCGCTGTTCGCCGGGGGCTCGGGTGGGGGGACGAGCTACCGCTACCCCCAACCGTCGTACCAGGCCGGGGTGGTGCCCTCGGGCCTGGCCACGCGCAACGCGGCGGTGACCGGCACCACGCCCATGCGGGTGGTGCCCGACGTGTCGATGGACGCCGATCCGGGCACCGGGATGCTCGAGGGCCTCACCCAGAGCTTCCCCGATGGCGTCCACTACGGCCAGTTCCGGATCGGCGGGACCAGCCTGTCGACCCCGCTGTTCGCCGGGGTCGTGGCCCTCGCCGACCAGTACGCGGGCGGCCCGCTCGGATTCCTCAATCCGGCGCTGTACACCCTGGCCAAGGAGCACTCCCCGGTGCTCCTCGACGTGGTGCCCGGCCCCAGCCAGGCGCAGAGCAGGGTGGACGACGCCAACTCGGTCGATACGTCGGGTGGCCTCCTCTTCACGACCCGCATCGTCGACTACCAGGGGACTGAGACCTACTGCTCGGACACCGGCATTTGCGCCGACCACGCCGTGTCGATCTCGACGGCCCGGGGATACGACGACATGACGGGAATCGGCGCCCCCAGGGTCGGCTTCGTGCCGGCGCTGGCCAAGCTCTGAGCCCGTGCTCTGAGCCCGGTTTGTGCTGCAGCGATGGTCATCACTTTTGACGAGGTCGGCCGGCGCCGTGCCCGGTGAGCCCATGGACGGCTTGTCGCCGTCCATGGGCGCAAAGCCCGTGTCGAGGGCCAGCCGGTCGTCGCCCACCGTGGGCTGCTAATTTTCTGGCTGCCGACTCGGGCCCCGCAGATCGGAACTGCGGGGCCGCGGAGCTTCGGTGTCGGTGAGCGGGAATACCCAAGAGGCGGGGTACGGGGATGCGGAAGCTCGGAAGCGACCTGACGGCGAAGTGGCGTGTGGGCCGGGCGGTGTCGGCCGCAGTGGCGACAGTGACCTTTGCCGGCGTGTTGATGACGGTGACGGCGAGCAACGTGGCATTGGAGTCGGCGCCCGCTTTCGCCGACACCGGGACGGTCAACTTCTCCTGTACCGCGGGGGCCCAGACCTTCGCCATCCCCATCGACATCACCGGATCGATACCCACGGGGCTCATCGGCGGTGACACCTTCAACCTGACCAACTATCAGGACCAGGTCACCATTCCCCCCAGCGTGGCGACAACGCTCGTGAACGAGGGCATCACCCAACTCGAGGGGACGACGGGCGCGCTGGTCAATGCCACCAACGCCACACCGGGCTCGATGACTCCGTCGATCCCCTGGGGACCGGTCTCCTTCGGCGCCGGGGGCGTCACGTTCGACGTCCCGAGCTCGCCCATCACCGTCGGCCCCTTCACCGCCACCTCCGCGGCGTCGCCGCCGGTGCTCAGCGAGGGCACGTTCACGACGGCCCTCCTCGTTGGGGGAAACCCCTACACCTCGATCTGCACCCCTCCCGCCCCCGCACCGGTCATAGCCGGATCGGCGCTCTCGCTGACCACCATTCCTTCGGCCACGAACACCGTGGTCGACACCCCCGGGGGGATGACCGACACCGCGGCGGCGGCGGGGGAGGCCGCGCTCGGCGCACCCACGGGGACCGTCACCTTCTATGTGTGCGGCCCGGCGGTGTCGACGTGCTCATCGGCAGGCCACCTGGTGGGTTCGGGGCCCGTGACCCTGGCACCAGGCGCCGACGCCACCTCGACCGCCACCTCGGCCGTCATTCCCACCCCCTCGGTGCCGGGCAGCTACTGCTTCTTCGCCTCGTATTCCGGTGACGGCAATTACCCCCCCACCGACGACGCGTCGTCGGGCGAGTGCTTCGTCGTGGCTCCCTCCATCACGTGCAACCCCTCCTGTACCGGGACCGTGGCGTCCACGGCGGGATCGGTGGGGGTCTCGGGCTCGTCGAGCACCTCGGGGAACCTGTTCCTGTCGGTGGGCCAGACCGCACTCAACTGTGGCAACGGGTACAGCTCGCTGGCGCAGTACACGACGATCCAGGAGTCGGACTTCGCGTCCTCGGCACCGCTGACGGCCACCGACACCGTGCTCAACGACCCCACGCTCAAACGCTTCGGTGTCTGTTTCCAGTCCTTCGCCGGGACGTTCAAGAACGTGCATGGCGCGAAGGTGCGAATCGGACTGCTCCACAAGTGCCACGGGACCGCGTTCCCGGCGCCGTGCGTCGAGTCCACCCGGGAGTCGGGCGGCAACGTGGTCGCCGTGCTCCTCGTTCCCCCCAACGACCCCAGGTTCCACGGTGGTGGCACCGCGCCGTTGGTCACCGGGGTGTCCCCGGCGTCGGGTGCTCCCAAGGCGACGGTCACGGTCAAGGGCTTGTTCTTGAAGGGGGCCACGGTCAAGGTGGGGTCGGTCGCCGTCAGGGCCAAGTCGTCCGCGTCCAAGGTCTCCTTCACACTGCCCGGGGCCGTCCCGGCCGGCATCGTGCCCATCACCATCACCACACCGACAGGGAGCATCGTCTACCGGACATTCCAGATCACTTGACGGGTCCGGTAGGCCGCCGGGACAGCACGAGCCCTTCGCCCCCGGCGGCCAGGGGACCGACGGGCTAGACGATGTGGCGGATCGCGCTCAAGGACCTGCAGTGGCGCCGACGTCGCCTCCTGATCTCGACACTCGGCACGTCGCTGGTCTTCACCATGGCGCTGGTGCTGGCCGGGCTGGCGGGAAGCTTCGGGGTCGAGGCCAACAACGCCTTGCGGGCCTTCGGTGCCGACGCCTGGGTCGTCCATGCCAACACGCCGGGGCCGTTCACCAGTGGCATCCCTCTGCCGGGATCCGCGGTCGAAGCCCTGGCGGCCATGCCCGGAGTGCGGGATGCGGCCGGGTTCGTCTATGCCCAGCAGTCGATCGGGTCCGAAGCCCAACCAACCGACGCCAACCTCTTCGGCATGGAGTCCGGTCATGTGGGCATGCCGATCCCCGTCGCAGGCCGCCAACCCCACAGCGGGAGCGACGCCATGGTCGACGACGCCCTCGGCTACAGGCTGGGCCAGCACATCGTCATCGGTGGCAGGAGGTTCGAGGTGGTCGGCACCCTGCACCGGTCAACGCTGCTGTCTGGCACCCCCAACGTCTTCGTGACGCTGCCCGCCGCGCAACGCCTGCTGTACGGAGGACAGAACCTGGTCACCGCCGTGCTCACCAAGGGCACCCCCACCGGCACCCCCTCAGCCTTCCGCGTCTTGTCGCTGAGCCAGGTCAAGACGGACATGACGCGCCCGCTGGCCAAGGCGCAGCAGGTGGTGGCGTTCATCGAGATCTTCCTGTGGCTGATCGCGGCCTGCATCATCGGCTCGGTGGTGTACGTCTCTGCGCTGGAGAAGACGCGGGACTTCGCCGTGCTCAAGGCCACGGGCGGCTCCAACGGTCAACTCATGGTCACGTTGGCCCTCCAGGCCGTCGTGATCTCGGTGGGTGCCGCCGCCGTGGCCGCCGCCCTCGCCAACCTGCTGGCGCCCATCTTCCCCATCCTGGTCGTCATCCCGGTGTGGTCGATGCTGGCCCTCCCCGTCCTGGCCATCGTCCTCGGCCTCTTGGCCAGCACGGCGGGGTTGAGCCGCGCCGTGGCCGTGGAGCCCGCCATGGCCTTCGGAGGGCCGTGATGGCCGAGCTCACCGTCTCTGACCTGACCGTCGAATACCAGAGCGGGGACTACGTCATCCGCCCTCTCGATCGGTTGAACATGGAAGCCGAGGCGGGGTCCCTGGCCCTGCTCCTCGGGCCCAGTGGCTGTGGCAAGACGACGTTGTTGTCGTGTCTGGCCGGGATCCTCAGGCCCACCAAAGGCTCCATCGTCTTCCGGGGTGCTCAGGTGTCGGCCCTCGAGGGATCGGCGCTGACGTCGTACCGTCGCCACAGCGTCGGCGTGGTCTTCCAGGCGTTCAACCTCATCCCGAGCCTGTCGGCGCTCGACAACGTGGCCGCCCCGCTGTGGGCGGCGGGCGTGCGGGGCGCCGAGGCCCGCCACCGCGCCACCGCACTGCTCACCCGCGTCGGGTTGAAAGATCGCACCCATCACCATCCCGGAGACCTGTCGGGAGGCCAGCAACAACGCGTGGCCATAGCCCGGGCGCTGGCTCTCGACCCCCCGTTGATCCTCGCCGACGAGCCCACGGCACACCTCGACTACATCCAGGTCGAGGAGATCCTCCGTCTGGTCGCCGAGCTGGCGTCCGAGGGCAGGGTGGTGGCGGTGGCCACCCATGACGATCGCCTTCTTCCCCTGGCCGACCAGGTGGTGGAGCTCGTGCCCCGATTCGTCGAAGAGGAGCTCGAGCCCAAGACCCACGCCCTCGCCGCCGGGGATGTCCTCTTCGAGCAGGGCAGTCGCGGCAACCGTATCTTCATGGTCGAAGAAGGCAGGGTGGAGCTCTTCCGACGCCATCCCGACGGGACCGAGGAGGTGCTCCGCAGCGCCGAACCGGGCGACTACTTCGGCGAGATGGGGCCTTTGTTCTCGCTGCCCCGGTCGGCGACGGCCCGGGCCAGAGAGGACTCGGTCGTGATCGGGTACACGGTGCGCGACTTCCGGGCCAAGGTCGGCGTCGACTTTGTGGCCGGGCTCCTCGGCAGGGACCACAAAGGACCGCCGGCGCCCCAGAGAAATATTGCCCCCCACGACCTGTGGGCCCGGTAGCGCCGGGGCCCATTCGATCGCAGGTCACCGGCACCCCGTGCTGCCGGGCCAGCGGGCCCTCGAGGTGTTGTTCCCCCGGGTGCTGCGACACCAGACCCGGGTTGTTACTATCTAGATAGGGGAAATCCCCCTGGGTGGCCCCCCGGCCAGCCAGGCGATATCCGGCTCGTGCAGGTCAGAGCCAGAGGTGACAGACGCGATGACGACAACGGATCTCGATCTCGGCCGGTACAAGCTCGGCTGGAGTGACGTCGAGGACTACGTCTTCAAGCCCAAGAAGGGCCTCTCCGAAGAGATCGTGCGCGAAATGTCGGCCATGAAGGGCGAGCCCGACTGGATGCGGAACTTCCGGCTGAAGGCCCTGAAGCGTTTCATGGCCCGGCCCATGGCGCCGTGGTTCGCGGTGAACATGCCCGACCTCGATTTCGACAACATCTACTACTACGTGAAGCCGACCGAAGGTCAGGTGAAGGACTGGGACGCGCTCCCCGAGTCCATCAAGTCGACCTACGAGAAGCTGGGCATCCCCGAAGCCGAGCGGAAGTACCTCGCCGGCGTGACGGCGCAGTACGAGAGCGAAGTGGTCTTCCACCGCAACCGGGCCGACCTCGAGGCCCAGGGTGTGCTGTTCTGCGACATGGACACCGCCGTGCGTGAGTACCCCGAGCTCGTGAAGCGTTGGTTCGGGACGATCATCCCGCCCAACGACAACAAGTTCGCCGCCCTCAACTCGGCGGTGTGGTCAGGCGGCTCGTTCATCTACGTCCCGCCCGGCGTGAAGGTCGACATGCCGCTGCAGGCGTACTTCCGGATCAACACCGAGAACATGGGCCAGTTCGAGCGCACCCTGATCATCGCGGACGAAGGGTCCGAAGTGCACTACGTGGAGGGGTGCTCCGCCCCCGTCTACACCACGGACTCGCTGCACTCGGCGGTGGTCGAGCTGGTGGCGCTCCAGGGCTCGCGGATCACCTACACCACCATCCAGAACTGGTCGAACAACGTGTACAACCTGGTGACGAAGCGGGCGCGTGCGGAAGCCGAAGCGCACGTGGCGTGGATCGACGGCAACATCGGGTCGCGCCTCACCATGAAGTACCCGTCGGTGTACCTCATGGGACCCAAGGCCTCGGGTGAGGTCCTGTCGGTGGCGTACGCCGGTGCGGGCCAGCACCAGGACGCCGGGGCCAAGATGGTGCACGCCGCGCCCGAGACCACCTCGACCATCGTGTCGAAGTCGATCTCCAAGGACGGCGGCCTGTCGACCTATCGGGGCCTGGTGCGGGTGGAGGAGGGGGCGAAGCATGCCAAGAGCTTCGTGCGTTGCGACGCCCTCATCCTGGACGAGCAGTCGACGTCAGAGACCAAGCCCTACATGGAGGTCGAGGAGCGCGACGCGCAGATCGGCCACGAGGCCACGGTGTCGAAGGTGGGTGAGGACCAGCTCTTCTACCTCATGAGCCGGGGGCTCTCGGAGAGCCAGGCCATGAGTATGATCGTCAACGGCTTCATCGAGCCCGTCGTGCGCACGCTGCCCATGGAGTACGCGGTCGAGTGGAGCCGGCTCATCGAGTTGCAGATGGAAGGCGCAGTCGGCTGATCGGGTCGGGCCCTGCCCGGCGCCTCCGCTCAGTCCGCTCAGGGAGAGGAGGCGGTAGCCGTGCCCATGCGTGAGGGGTGCAAGCACTTCCAGAGCCGCTCGTACGACACCGGTGAGGTCGTGCGCTTCTGCGAGCTCGATCTTGCTCCCGAAGCCCCGTGGCGCTGCCCCGATCCCTGCGCATCCTTCGCGCCCCGTATGGTCGACCTGGCGTGGCAGCCCGGGAGCCTGGTCCGCAAGCCGGTCGAGGACGAGCCCGGCCCCGGCGGTCCCGACGTCGTGCGATTGCTCGAGGAGGCGGCCGACATCGTCGACGCCGTCGTCCCCGAGACCCTGGCCGAGGTGGAGAAACAAGAACAGGCCAAAGACCGCGGCCGTCGCTGGTGGAAACGTCGCTGAGGTCGTGAATCACGCCCGCCCGGGGCCGCAGCCGGACTCGGGTCAGTGCCCTGTGAACGTCACTTCCCTTTGAACGTCAGCGCCCCTTGAATTCCGGCGCCCGCTTCTCCATGAAGGCCGTCATGGCCTCGATCAGGTCGTCGGAGCCGAGGAAACCAGCGTTCCAGGTGGCCACGTAGTCGAGGCCGTCGCTCACCGATTTGTCCTCGCAGGCGGCGAGTACGGCTTTGGTGCCCTGCACGGCCAGGGGCGAGTTGGCGGCGATCTCCGTCGCCAACTGGCGAGCGGCGGCCAATGCCGCCGGCGCGTCGGGCAAGACGTCGTTCACCAGCCCGATCTCCTTGGCGCGTGCCGCGGTGATGTCCTTGCCCGTCAGAGCCAGCTCGGCCACATGGCCCTTGCCGATAATGTGCGGCAGCCGCTGCAAGCTACCGAGGTCGGCCACGATGGCGACCTTGGTCTCACGGACCGAAAACACCGCATCGGCGCTCGCCACCCGCATGTCGCAGGCGGAGACGATGTCCACGCCGCCCCCGATGCAGTAGCCGTGGATGGCGGCGATGACCGGCTTGGGACACTGCGCCACCGAGGTCACCGAGGCCTGCATGCGAAGGACTCCTTGCCGTGCCGTCACGGCCCGAGACGCCATCGAGGGTTGGTGCGACTTTGTCTTTCCGTTGCCATCGGCCGGGCCCGGTTCGCCGCCGGTCAGCATCCCCGCCATGGCCTTGAGGTCGAGACCGACGCTGAAATGCGGTCCCCGGGCGGCGATCACGACAGCCCGCACGGACCGGTCGTCGGACAGCTCCGCCATGGCCAGCGGCAGGTCGTTCCAGAACGCCGGGCCCATGGCGTTGCGGGCCTCGGGTCGGTCAAGCCACAGGGTGGCGACGGGGCCGTCGCGTTCGATCGAAAGCACGTCGTAGTCGGGCATGGAGCCCACATTACGGCTCCCGGTGGCCGTTCCCGGTCGGCCCGATGCGAGGACGGCCTCGAGCGATCCAGGAGAAGAAGCAGGTGGTACGCCCGGTAGGATCGTATCCAGGGTCGATGTCGTGTTCAGGATCCCTGCGTTGCTGAGCTCCCGTCAATGCCCGTGCGACCCCTGTCCATCACCGTGAGAGAGGCAAACCCCTGACCACGTTCACCGCCGAGGCGTCCTCGGCACTTGGCGGCCCCCGGTGGCTGGTGCGGCGCCGTGCCGAGGCCTGGGAGCGGTTCTCCGCGTCGAACGTCCCCACCGAATCCGAAGAGGTGTGGCGCTACAGCGGCATCGACGCATTCGACCTCGACGCCTTCGCGCCCCTGGCCCCGAAGACGACGGTGGGATCGGACGCTGCGCTTGGTCTCGCCCGCCGGCTCGCCGACTCCCTGGGGCCGCGTGCGGGCCTGGTCGTCACCCGCAACGGCACCGTCGAGGCGATCGAGATGGCCCCGTCGGCACCCGAGGCGTTGTCGGTCGTCGCCACCCCGACGCCATCGGGTGACTCGGCGCCCGCCACCGTGGGTGTGGTGGGCCACGCACGCGACGCCTTCGGCGAGCTCCACGACGCATTCGTGACCGACGTGGTGGTCGTCACGGTGGCCCGCAAGACCGTCGTCTCCGACCCGATCATCATCGTGCACTTGATCGAACCCGGCACCCCCGACGACCCCGGTATCTCGGTGTTCCCCCACACCCTGGTCGATATGGACGCATCGTCGGAGGCCGGGGTCATCGAGATCATCGCCCCCGCGGCCGTGGGCCAAGCGCTGCCGGCCGGTGACGAGTCCGACACCACACCCACCGCCACGCTCGTGGTCCCGGTCACCGAGCTTCTCGTTCCCGACGACTCCCATCTCCGCTACGCCAACCTGCAGGTCCTCGGGCAAGGGACCACGTCGATCGCCGTGCAGGCGAGCTCGGTCGGGCGCGACGCCAGCCTGCAGTCGTTCACCGCCAGCCTGGGTGGCCGCTACGCGCGGATACGCACCGATTCCGAGCTCGTGGGTCAGTCCGGGCGCACATCCCTCCTGGCTGCGTACCTCGGGACCGGGGAGCAGGTCCATGACTTCCGGACCCAGCAGGACCACCACGCGCCGCGCACCGAGAGCCAGCTGCTGTTCAAAGGGGCCGTTGCCGATAGGGCGAGATCGGTCTACAGCGGGTTGATCCGGATCCGCAAAGGGGCACGGGGGGCGAACGCCCAACAGACCAACCACAACCTCGTGCTTTCTGAGGGTGCCCATGCCGACTCGGTGCCCAATCTCGACATCGACGAGAACGACGTGCGTTGCAGCCACGCCTCCACGGTGGGGCCGATCGACGAGGAGCAGCGGTACTACCTCGAGACCCGCGGGATCGAACCGTCGGTGGCGGAACGGCTGATCGTCCTGGGCTTCTTCTCCGATCTCGCCGGCCGGGCCCCGTTCCCCGGCGTGGGTCGGTGGGTCGAAGAAGCGGTGCACCGCCGCATGGCGGGTCGTCTGTCCGCCCAGGGTGCCACCAATGGGTGACCTCGTGCGTCTGTGCGGGCGTGACGACCTCTCATCGGGGGCCGCCCGTCGGTTCGATGTGGGTGCGCACCGGATCGCGTTGGTGCGCATCGAGGACGACTTCTACGCCATCGGCGACATCTGCAGCCACGAGGACTACTCCCTCTCCGAAGGCGAAGTCCTAGTCGAGGCGTGTGAGATCGAGTGCTGGAAGCACGGATCGATGTTCGACCTGCACACCGGCGAGCCGCTGTCGTTGCCGGCGACCAAGCCCGTCCCGGTCTACGGCGTGCGGGTCGACGGTGACGACGTGCTCGTGGAGCTCCCGTGACGTCGACGGGCTCGGCGACCCCGAACGGTGACGGCGCCACCCACGAGCTCGTCATCGACGGGCTCCGGGCCGGTGTCGCCGGGCTGGAGGTGCTCACCGGCGTGGACCTGGTGGTGCGCAGCGGCGAGGTGCATGCGGTCATGGGCCCCAACGGGTCGGGCAAGAGCACACTCGCCCACGTCCTTATGGGCAAGCCCGGGTACCAGGTACTGGGCGGACATGTGACACTCGACGGCGAGGACCTGCTGCGGCTGGCGCCGTTCGAACGGGCCCGACTGGGGTTGTTCCTCGCCCCCCAGGACCCCATCGAGGTCCCGGGCGTCGGTCTGCACCAGGCGCTCACCGAAGCTCTGGCCGGGCGCGGGATGCGCCTGGACGACGCCGATGGATCACTGGCTTCGCGCGCTCTGGCCGAAGCCCAGCGGGTGGGGCTCGAGACTCGTCTGCTCGACCGGCCGCTGAACGCGGATCTGTCGGGCGGTGAGCGCAAACGTAGCGAGACGCTGCAGATGGCGTTGTTGCGCCCCAGCATCGCCGTGCTCGACGAGCTCGACTCGGGCATCGACATCGACGGTTTGCGCGACGTGGCCCAGCGGGTGCGCGACGGCGTGGTGGAATGGGGGCTCGGGGTCCTCGCCATCACCCACTACCGGCGACTGCTCTCGGTCCTGCGACCCGACGTGGTCCACGTGCTCGTGCGCGGTCGCATCGTGGCCAGCGGCGGCCCCGACATGGCGGAAGAGCTCGAGCGCACGGGCTACGTCCCCTTCGAGACCGCAGCCCGAGAACGCGACGCCGCCACCGGAAACTGATTCGTCAGTCAATAACCACGGCGGTACCATGACCGCGGCGTTGCCCACTAGTTCGACGCAGGAGGCCGACCGTGCGTTTCTTCAGCTTCCACCTGATGCCCTATCCGGATCTGCCTCCTGATTACGACGGGCCGGCGTGGATCACCTGCCCCAACGAGCTGTTCGACCCCCGACTGGGCGGTGAGCTCTACAACCGGTACATCGACGAGCTGGTGTATGCCGAGGAGCTCGGATTCGACGGGGTGTGTGTCAACGAGCACCACCAGAACGCCTACGGCATCATGCCGTCCCCGAACCTGATCGCGTCGATCCTGGCCCGTCTCACGTCCCGGGTCCGCATCGCGGTGGTGGGGAACGCGCTCCCTTTGTACGACCCCCCCACACGCGTGGCGGAGGAGTTCGCCATGATCGACTGCATCAGCGGAGGGCGCCTCATCGCGGGAATGGTCGTGGGCGGTGGCCCGGAGTACTACTCATTCTCGTTGAATCCCGCCCACGCCCGCGAGCGGTTCGCCGAGGCACACGACCTGATCCTGAAGGTGTGGACGGAGCCGGGCCCGTTCGAATTCACCGGCAAGCATTACAAGCTCCGTTACGTCAACTCCTGGCCCCGGCCCATCCAGCAGCCGCACCCCGAGATCTGGATCCCCGGGGTCGGCTCACTCGAGACCCTGGAGTTCGTGGCCAAGCACCACTACGCCTACATGGGGATCCCCTACTTCCACATCAACGTCTTCGAGCGCATGTTCGCCATGTTGCGCGAGGCGTGTCAGAAAGAAGGGTATGACGCCGACCCTCTGCAACTGGGATGGCTGGTGCCGATCTTCGTCGCCGACACCGATGCCGAAGCGCGGCGGCGCTACGAGGAGCACTTCTGGTACTTCGTGCGGCGCCTCCTGCCGGGCATCAACATCTCGCCTCCGGGCTACACCTCGGTGCGCTCGGTGGAGAACATCATGAAGAACGCGGGGACCTTCGCCCTCAACCTCGATTCCTGGGACCAGGTGGTGGAAGGGCAGTACGCCATCGTGGGATCCCCCGAGACGGTCACCGAATTGCTCTCCGCCAACATCGAGCGGCTGGGGGTCGGCAACCTCCTGGGCCTCTTTCAGTTGGGCACCCTCCCGGCGCTCGACACCAAACAGAGCCTCGATCTCTTCGCCACTGAGGTCATGCCGAAACTGCGGGCCTCGTTCCCCGGTGCTCAGCGGCCCGAGGTGCCGGCATCGGCCCCGGCGACGGCGTCGTCGTGACGACCCTGGGGCGCGCCACCCTCGACAGCGCCGTGGGCCCGATCGAGGTCCACCGGGGCGGTGGGGCGGGCCCGGCAACGCTGGTCTATCTGCATTCGGCCCAGGGTGAAGGGCCGGGCATGGCCTTGTTGGAGAACCTGGCCGACACCCGCCAGGTGGTGGCTCCGTTGTTCCCGGGCTTCGGGGACTCCGAGGGGTTGGTACACATCGACGACATCGAGGACGCCGCCTTTCATGTTCTGGACGTCCTCGACCGCCTGGACCTGGCGTGGTGTGACCTCGTCGGTTCATCGCTCGGGGGGTGGATGGCGGCGGAGCTGGCGGTGCGATGGCCCGAGCGAGTGCGGCGTATGGTCCTCGTGAACCCGGTGGGCCTCTACGTCCAGGGCGCGCCCATCACCGAGATCTTCGGGCGAACGCCGTCGGAGCTGGCGCAGGAGCTCTTCGCCGATCCCGAGTATCCCCTCGCTCAGCTCATGCGGGCCATGGACGGGATGGAAGCAGACCCGTCACTGGTACCGTTCGAGCTCGTGCGCCCGTTCCTACAGTCGCAGGCGGCCACGGCCAAAGTGGGATGGAACCCCTATCTCCACGACCCCAAGTTGTTGGGCCGCCTGGGCCGAGTCACCGCGCCCACCCTGATCATCCACGCCCGTCAGGACGGCATCGTCCCCCGGGAGCACGCCGAGGCGTATGAGTCCGCCATTCCCGACGCCAAGGTTGCCGATCTCGAAGGTGCCGCCCATCTGGCTGCCCTCGAACGACCCGACGAGGTGGCCACGCTCGTGCTCCAACACCTGGGGGACTGAGCCCGAGACCCGCCACCGCCGGGGGGGTTTGGTCACGGACGAGCCCACCAGCTGACCTGGCGGGGGGAGGGCCCGCTGGTACCGTCTTGCGTCATGGCCCGTCGTCCTCCGCGCGGCACGGCCGCGGGGAAAGGCAAACTGATCGGCCACGCCCGCCTGGATCCGGTGCCGGGACCGGGGGCCGCCGACGGCGAGGGCCTCGAGCGCCTCGGCGAACTGCACAGCCAAACGCCGGCGGCCATCCCGGTCCCGCCTCAGGCTGGAGCCGGGGCCGACATCGCCGCCACGTCAGGGGACGCGCCGCCCCCTCCAGGCGAGACGCCGGATGGCATCCCGAGCCAAACTCCCGGTGCGCCCCCACCCCCGACGGTTCGTCCCCCCGGGCGCAAAAGCAGGCGGCGGCGGCGGAGTACCGCAGAGCGCGTGGTCCGGTGGGTGGCGCTGGTCGTGGCCCTCGTGCTGGTCGTCTCGGCGTCGGTGTACGGATACCTGTGGTACCGCCTGGGTGAGATCAAGTCGGTGAAGTGCACGACGTGCGCGGTGGAGGCCCCCGGGGCGCCGTACAACGTCTTGATCGTGGGATCGGACTCGCGGGCCGGGAACACGGGCGCGGCGACCAAGGCATTCGGCAGCGCCACGCAGGTGGGGGGGCAGCGCAGTGACACCATCAAGATCCTGCACGTCGACCCGGCCACCAACTCCGCCCGACTGTTGTCGATCCCCAGAGACACCTACGTCGAGTTGTCGGGCATGCCCTCGGGCACGGGGTTGGCGACCGACAACAAGATCAACACGGCCTTCAACAGCGGGCCGCTCCCGCTCATCCAGACCATCGAGAACACGTTCGGCATCCCCATCAACCATTTCGTGATCACCAGCTTCAACGGCGTGATCGACCTCGTGACGGCGGTGGGCGGCGTCAACCTCGACTTCCCGTATCCCGCCCGTGACAACGACCAGGGGAACAACAATTCGGGGCTTGTGATCACCCATTCCGGGTGTCAGCCACTGAGCGGCAACATGACCCTGGCGCTGGCCCGCTCGCGCTTCTACGAATACGAGGTCCGGCCCGGGTACTGGGAATACGACGGGAGCGGCGATCTGGGGCGCATCCAACGGCAGAATGCCATCATCGAGGCCGTCATCAACAAGGCGAAGTCGAGCTACAACCCCTTGAAGGTCAATGCCTTTCTCGGTTCGGTGGTCCACGACATCACCAAGGACACCGCCATGTCCACGAGCATGATGCTCTCGTTGGTGCAGCAGTACCACGCCTTCTCGGGCTCCGCCCTGCAGACCTTCACCCTCCCCACGCTCGGAGCCAGCTCCGATGTGGCCGGGTCGATCGAGGTCGTCCAACAGGCCGCCGCCACGGCGATGATCACCCAGTTCCTGGGCTCGTCCCCGTCGTCGGTCGTGACCCCGCCGCTCGACGCCTACGGGTCGCCGGTCACCGTGCCGAGCACGACGGCGCCGACGAATCAGAGTGGTGCGGGGCCGTCTCCCACCACCACCACGTCGGTGCCCGGCACGGGGCCCTTCAACCCCACCCCGTGCTGAGGACGGCGCGCCGTGCGACGACGCTGTCGAGACGGCGACCGGCTCACGCCTCGGCGGAGGTGCTCTCCTCGGCCTCGTCGAGGCCCTGGGCCAACGTGTTCCAGGACAATGTGGCGCACTTGATGCGCACCGGGAACTTCACCACACCCTGAAGCGCGGCCAGCTCTCCCAGGGACTCCGGATCGGTCGTCACGGCGTCGGCGCCGTCTCCTGACCCGTTGCTGGAGCTGCCTGGTTCGGGCCCGTCGCCGAGCCGGGCCTCGTGGACCGACATCATCGCCTTGAAGGTGCGGATCAGGCCGCGGGTCTCGGCGACGGTCTTTCCCTTCACCGCCGCCGACATGAGCGACGCCGACGACTGGCTGATGGAGCAGCCCTGGCCGGCGAATCGAATGTCGGTGACGGTGCCGTCTTGCACCTGCACGTACACGACGACCTCGTCGCCACAGAGCGGGTTGAACCCCTCGACACGTTGGGCCGGGGGCGCGGGCAGCTCGCCGCGGTTGCGGGGGCTGCGGTAGTGGTCGAGGATGATCTCGCGGTAGAGGTCTTCCAGACCGGTCATGGGCTCCTCGTCGTTCGGGACAGGATCGTCGGCCGGTCGTCGTCGGCGGCGATCAGGTATCGCTTCACTACGCGAACAGGGTACCGGCCTCGGCGATCGCGTCGGCCAGGACGTCCACGTCGGACTCGTCGTTGTAGAGGTAGAACGAGGCCCGAGCCGTGGCGTTGACGCCCAGTCGCCGCATCAGCGGCTTGGCGCAGTGGTGCCCGGCCCGGACACACACCCCGGCCTGGTCGAGGACCTGGGCGAGGTCGTGGGGGTGGACGTCGCGGTATGCCAGCGACAGGACGCCGCCGCGTTCGGCCGTCCCGGGAGGGCCGAAGATCTTGAGATCGTGGCCGAAACGCTCGGCCAGGACCGACTGGGCATAGGCCGTGAGCTCGACCTCATGGGCACGGATGGCCTCGAGGCCCAGCGACTCCAGGTAGGACACCGCCGCCCCGAATCCCACCGCCTCGGCGATGGGCGGTGTGCCGGCCTCGAACTTCCAAGGCAGGACATTGGCCGTGAACCCGTCGTGGCGGACGTCTCGGATCATTCCGCCCCCGCCCAGGAAGGGGGGCATGGCCTCGAGGAGCTCGCGCCGGCCCCACAAGACCCCGATCCCGGTCGGGCCGAGCATCTTGTGGGCGCTGAACGCCAGGAAGTCACAGCCGAGCCCGCCCACGTCGGTGGGCACGTGGGGTACCGATTGCGCCCCGTCGGCCAGCACCACCGCACCAGCGTTATGGGCGGCCTCAGCGATGCGGGCGAAGGGCGTGATCGTCCCGAGCACATTCGACATCGTCGTGCAGGCCACGAGCTTTACCCCGTCGAGCAGGCGATCGAGGTCAGAGAGGTCGAGTCGGTACTCCTCGTCGATGCCGATCCAACGCAACTCGATGCCGCGCTCGTCGGCCAGCATGAGCCACGGCACGATGTTGGCGTGGTGCTCCATTTCGGTGAGCAGCACCACGTCACCGGGGCCCAGATTCGTCCGGGCCCAGGTGGCGGCGACCAGGTTGATGGCCTCGGTGGCGTTCTTGGTGAATATCACCTCGTGCTCGGGGTCGGGCGCGCCGATGAGCCGGCCCACCGACACCCGGGCCGCCTCGTAGAGACGGTCGGCTTCCTCGGCGAGCGTGTAGACGCCCCGGTGCACGTTGGCGTGGGTGGTCTGGTAATACGCGTCCATGGCGTCGAGCACGCATTGGGGGCGCTGGGAGGAAGAGGCAGAGTCGAGATAGACGACCCGATGCCCGTGCACGGTGCGGCCGAGCACAGGGAAGTCCCCCTTGAGCTTAGAGAAGTCGACGTCGGATGTGCACGGTTCGCTGTGCATCGTCGGCGCCCCCTTCTTCTCGGCGCGGGCATTCGTCACGGTCACCTCCGCCACGGCTCGTAGCCTTCGGTCTCGAGGCGCTCCGCCAGGGTCGGGCCACCGCTCTCGACGATCCTGCCGTCCACCAGCACGTGCACGGCGTCAGGGCGCAGGAGCTCCAAGATGCGGGTGTAGTGCGTCACCAGGAGCACCCCCAGCGACGGCCGCTCGCCCCGCACGGCCTGCACTCCATCGGCCACGATGCGCAGGGCGTCGATGTCGAGCCCGGAGTCGGTCTCGTCGAGCACCGCCAGCTCCGGTTCCAGCATGGCCATCTGGAGGATCTCGTTCCGCTTCTTCTCACCACCGGAGAAACCTTCGTTCAGGTGCCGCTCGCCGAAGGCGGGGTCCATGCCCAGGCGCTTCATCCATTCGAGCATCGACATCCGGACCTCGAGCACCGAACGGTCGTCGCCCACGCGTCCCGACACGGCTTGGCGCAGGAATTGGATCACGGGGACGCCGGGGATCTCCTCGGGGTACTGGAAGGCGAGGAACATGCCCGCCTTGGCCCGCACGTCGGTCGGCCACGCCGTGACGTCATCGCCGCGGAAGCGAATGGCGCCGGAGGTCACCTGGTACGAGGGATTGCCGAGCAGCGTGCTCGCCAGTGTCGACTTGCCCGAGCCGTTCGGGCCCATCAGGGCATGGAGCTCACCCTCGCCCACAGCCAGGTCCACGCCGCGCAGGATTTCGGTCCCTTCCACGGCGACGTGCAGGCCCTCGATCTCCAGCAGCGGGGTCACGGCCGCAGTCTACCGTCGCGGCGAGATTTCCACTACGGCCATAGGAGCAATCCCGACACCGCCATACCCCCCTCCCCACCCCCGCCGGGGGCCCGAGGAATGCTCCCACCAGGTCATTCGGTTCGCGACTTCCGTCCGGTAGCGTCCCCTCGGTGAGCGATCCGTGGACCTTCAGCGGCAAGGTGGCGGGCCTCGGGCAGTCCGGGGGTGCCGTCACGCTGGTCGACGAGTCCACCTTCGCCATCAGCGGCCACGAGGGCGACGTGGTGACGCCATCGGCCGAGGGCCTGTTCGTCCGGGATACCCGGATCCTGTCCCGCTTCGAGCTGCGGGTGAACGGCACAAGGCCCGAAGGGCTGGCTGTGGTCTCCGACGACCCCTTCTCGGCGATCTTCGTGTCCCGGTGCCCGCCGCGCCCCGGCCTGGCCGACTCCACCTTGATGGTGTTCCGCCGCCGGTACGTGGGCCAGGGGATGCGGGAGGACCTGGTCATCCGCAACTTCGGGGACGAGCCGACGTTCTGTTCGGTGGAGTTGTTCCTCGACTCGGACTTCGCCGACCTCTTCGCCGTGAAGGAGGGCCGTTTCGGGAGCGCGGACGGGGAGATCAGGCGCGAACACCATGACGGGCAACTCGAGTTCTCCTACCGGCGCGGCACCGTCAGTCGCGGCCTGGTGGTCAACCTCTACCCCAAGCCCGCCTTGGTGGCCGACGACCTCGTGAGCTTCGAGGCCATCGTCCCCGCCCACGGGGAGTGGACCGGGTGCCTGGAGTTCCATCCCGTCATCGAGGGCAAGGCCGTCGACCCGCGCTACCTGTGCGGGCAACCGGTGGAGCGCGCCGCCCCTGCCGAGCGGCTCGCCAAATGGCGACGCCAGGTCCCGCAGGTCGAGACCGACCACGACGGGTTGCGGACCGTCATCGCCTCGAGCGCCGAAGACCTCGGTGCGCTGCGGATCTTCGACCCCGACTATCCCGAACGGGTGGTCTTGGCGGCGGGCGCACCGTGGTTCATGACCGTCTTTGGCCGCGACTCCCTCATCACGTCGTGGATGGCGCTGCTCGTCGACCCCGACCTGGCTCTCGGGGTGCTGCAGACCCTGGCTCGTTTCCAGGGGAAGAACATCGACCCCAGGAGCGAGGAACAGCCGGGTCGGATCCTCCACGAGATGCGGTTCGGCGACGCGCCCTCGCTGTCGCTCGGTGGCGGGAGCATCTACTACGGGACCGCCGACGCCACACCGCTCTTTGTCATGCTGCTCGGTGAGCTGCGGCGCTGGGGCCTGGCACGCGAAGTGGTGGACGAGCTTCTTCCCAACGCGGAGCGGGCTCTCGAGTGGATCGAGAACCACGGCGACCTGGACGGGGACGGGTACGTCGAGTACCAGCGGATGACCGACCGCGGGCTGGCCAATCAAGGGTGGAAGGACTCCGCCGACGGCATCCGCTACCGCGACGGCACCGTCGCCCATGCCCCCATTGCCCTGTGTGAGGTCCAGGCCTACGTCTACAGCGCCTACCTGGCGCGCGCCCACTTCGCCCGTGAGGCGGGCGACGAGACCACCTTCGAGCGGTTCCGCTCCAAGGCGACCCGGCTGAAGACCGAGTTCAACCGCGACTTCTGGCTCGAGGACCGGGGGTGGTTCGCAGTGGGGCTCGATGCCGACAAGCGACCCATCGACTCCCTGACGTCGAACATCGGCCACTGCCTGTGGACGGGCATCGTGGACCAGGACAAGGCTCGCGTCGTCGCCGACCAGCTGATGTCACCCGAGCTCAACACCGGATGGGGGATCAGAACCCTGGCTTCGTCGATGGGGGGCTACAACCCCATGAGCTATCACTGCGGTTCGGTGTGGCCGCATGACACCGCCATCGTGGCGGCGGGACTGGCCCGCTACGGGTTCATGGACGACTCCCTGCGCCTCATCGGCTCGTTGCTGGACGCGGCCCTCAGCCTGGGGGGACGGCTCCCCGAGCTGTATTGCGGGCTGGACCGCTCGGAGTTCTCCTCTCCGGTCGCCTACCCGACGTCGTGCTCCCCCCAGGCCTGGGCGGCGGCGTCGCCGCTGCTGTGTCTGCGTACCATGCTCCGACTCGACCCCTGGGTGCCCTACGGCAAGACCTGGTTGTCCCCGATCCTTCCCGAGGGCATGAAATACCTGAAGGTGGCGGGGATCCCGCTGGCCGGATCGCGCGTCACCGTGGAGGTCGACGGTAACCACGTCGAGGTGACCGGGCTCCCCCCTGAGGTGGCGCTCATCACCGAGCCCCGCCATCCCGCCACGTCGGTGTGACCCTCGCCGGCACGGAGGAGGGGCGGGCGCACCGGCCTCGGCCGTCGTCAGTCCCCGGGCAATGCGCGCAGCGCGTCGACCGGGCCGAGCGCGGCGTGAGGAACGTGGTTCTGTGGCGTTCCCAACGGGACGACGTCGTCGACGACGAGGGTGCTCGTCGCCGTTGACCCGCAGGCGGGATCGAACGGCTTGCGCACCACCACCTGCACCGACGACACAGGCGGGGCCGGAACCTCGGTCCAGCCGAAGTAGGCACTGCAGACCGGCATCGTCACCCGCACCGCCGTGCTGGCCGGCCCGACAGGTTCCCAGGGCACCGACACCAGCTCCGCCGGGCGGCTGATGCTCGGGGCCAGGACCGGCCCGCTGCACGCCGCTGAGCTCCGGCTCGTGTAGGCGATCACGCTGTGCCCCGTGTCGGCATCGATGACGACCACCACGTAGCGCGCCGCGAGCCGGGGTGCCCCTGACGTTGTCGGGCAGTCGGCGCCCCACGCCATCCCCACCCACGCCAGGCGCTTGTCGTACCGGGGGAGTGGCGGCGTCGTCGGTGTGGGCGTCGATGGAATTGTCGGCACCGTCGTCGGTGTGGGGGACGAGGAGGTCGTCGAGGTTCCGGTGTCCGCGCTCGTCGTGGGTGTCGTCGTGGTTGTCGGGGTTGTCGTGGTTGTCGTAGTTGTCGTAGTCGTCGTGGTTGTCGTGGTTGGTGTCGTGGTGGTGCCGCCGGCCGGGGTCGTCGTGGTGGCCGGCGCCGAGACCTCGGGTGAGACCGTGGCCCGGCCGAGGCCGAGGACGGCGAACCGGTAGGAACCGTCGACAGCGTCGGCGGCGTCGAATATGGCCTGGGCGCTGTGCAGTGAGAGGCGCGGCTTCACCGTGCCGGCCGGCGTCACCACCAGATCCCCGTGGTCGAGCTCGACACTGGAGATGAAGCGTGCACCCACCACCGATGACAGGGCCGGCAGGTGTGGTGCCACGGCGTTGTGGGTCGTGGTGGAACATGCGCAGAGCAAGCCCGTCGTGGCGACCAGGACCATGGTGCGAAGCGGGCTCGGCGCGGGTCGCACGGGCCACAGTCTGCCCGCGGCGCGGCGTTAGGCTGCGTCAATGGCGCCCGAGCCCACCGACTGTGGCCCATCGGCGGCGTCATCTTCCGAGGACGTCTTCGTGCTGGCCGTGGACCTGGGGACAGGCGGGCCCAAGGTGGCCGTGGTCTCGCCCGCAGGGACCATCGCCGCCAGCGCCTCGGAGCCCGTCGAACTGCACCTTCTGCCTGGTGGCGGCGCCGAGCAGGACCCTGAGGCGTGGTGGGCTGCCATCGTGCGCGCCGCCCGGCGTGCTCTCGAGGAGTCCTCGATCAACCCGGCGAGCGTGGTGGGGGTGGGATGCACCGCCCAGTGGTCTGGCACGGTGGCCGTCGACAGGTCCGGGACTCCGTTGCGGCCGGCGGTGATCTGGATGGACTCCCGGGGCAACACGGCCATGCGGCGCCAGATGCGGGGCAAGGTCAGCGTGCTGGGTTACGACGTGCGCAAGATCCAGCGCTGGATCCGGCTCACCGGCGGTGCCCCCAGCCAGTCCGGGAAGGATCCCACCGCCCATATCCTGTGGATCCGCGACACCGAGCCCGATGTCTACGGCGCCACCTTCAAGTTCCTCGAACCGGTGGACTGGCTCAACCAACGCCTGACGGGACGCTTCTCGGCTTCCTACGACTCGATCGCGGCGCACTGGGTCACCGACAACAGGCGCATCGATTCGGTCGACTACGACGAGTCGTTGTTGCACATGTCGGGGCTCGAGCGCTCCAAGCTCCCCGACCTCGTCCCGTCGGCCACCATCATGGGCACGCTGCGGGCCGAGGCGGCGCACGAGCTCGGCCTTCCCGAGGGCGTACCCGTCGCGACCGGCACCGGCGACGTGCATTCTGCTGCCGTGGGATCGGGCGCGGTGCAAGACTTCGCCGGCCACCTTTACATCGGGACGTCTTCGTGGATCTCGTGCCACGTGCCGTTCAAGAAGACCGATGCCTTCCGGAATGTGGCCTCGATCCCCGCCGCCATTCCCGGTCGCTACATGGTCGCCGACGAGCACGAGACCGCCGGGGCCTGCTTGACCTTCTTGGCCGAGAACGTGCTGTTCGACGGCAAGGGCCCGCATCCCGGCGTCGGCAACGTCTATCGGTACTTCGACGACGTGGCGGCCAAGGTGGCGCCCGGGTCGCACGGAGCCATGTTCACACCCTGGCTCAACGGAGAGCGCTCTCCGGTGGACGACCACACCATCCGCGGAGGGTTTCACAACCTGTCGCTCTCCACGTCGCGCCACGACCTGGTACGCGCCGTCTACGAAGGGGTGGCCCTCAACAGTCGCTGGTTGCTGGGCGCCGTCGAGCGGTTCGTGGGCCGACCGTTCGAGACCCTGGCCTTCATCGGCGGTGGGGCCAACTCCGATGTCTGGGCGCAGATCCACGCTGACGCCATGGGCCGCCGGATCCGCCAGGTCGCCGACCCCGTCCTCGCCAATGTCCGCGGCGCCGGCCTCCTGACGCTGTTGGCACTGGGCCGTGTCACCGTTGCCGACATCCCCGCCATGGTGAAGATGGGGAAGACCTTCG
>DATCBU010000117.1:0-74859 GCA_036511675.1 Acidimicrobiales bacterium
GTAAGGCGACCAAGAAGCGCGCTCCGGCACGCAAGGCTGCCAAGAAGCGCGCTCCGGCTCGCAAGGCCGCCAAGCGGACCACCAAGAAGCGGGCGACCGCCAAGAAGGCCACCAAGCGGGCTCCGGCGCGCAAGGCGACCAAGAAGCGGGCACCGGCACGCAAGGCCGCCAAGAAGCGGGCTCCGGCACGCAAGGCGACCAAGAAGCGCGCTCCGGCACGCAAGGCCGCCAAGAAGCGGGCTCCGGCACGCAAGGCGACCAAGAAGCGGGCTCCGGCTCGCAAGGCGGTCAAGCGTCGGACCAAGAAGGCGGCAGCGTCTCCCAAGCGGACCGCTGCTCGTCGGGTCACGCGTCGGGCTCCGGTTCGCCGGCGGACCGCCAAGTAGACGAACACCGTCCGGCCGGGTTCCCCCGGCGGTCGGATCGGTCCCGACCGGGCTGCGGCCCGCCACAGGGACAGGACACAAACAACAGAGGGGCCCTACGGGGCCCCTCTGTTGCGTCTCACCCCGAGACGGGCGGCCCCAGACCGGCGGGGATGTCCCCGGGCACGTCCACGTCCCAGGTGAGCTCGGGATCGCGCACCACCCGACACACCAGGCCCAGGCGGTGCGCCTCCGCCCGATGGCGGGCGAAGGAGCCGGGCCCGTAGTGGAAACGGAACCCCGCACCCGTGGCTACGCACACCACATTGGTGCCGTCGTCGCGCCGATCGGGCACGAGGGTGACACCGCCGAACCCCGCCAGTTGCGCCACCTCGTGGGCGAAGGGCAGATCGGCGTGGACCACGAGCACTTCTGACGCTCCGGCGTCCCCGAGCCGCTCGACGCCGGCTTCGACCGCCCCGTTCAGCCCCCGTCCGGGCTCGGGGAGCACCATGGCACCCTTTTCCCGCGCCCAGCTCGCCACCTCGGGGTCGTCGCACACCACCGCCACCGGGAGCGGGCCGGCGGCGGCGAGGACACCCGCCGCCATGATCCGGGCCAGCTCGGCGCGCCCCGCCGCGTCCAGGGTGGGGGCGAGGCGCGCCTTGGCGGTGCCGAACGCCTTCACGGGGACGAGCACCACCGATCCTGTCAGGGGGGGCAGGCGCACCGGCGCTGCAGTCACGTGGCCAGTGTACGGCCGGGGCTCGCGAACAGGACCAGGCCGTAGGGTGTGGCCATGCTCGACAAGGTCGCCGTCATCGGCGCGGGGTCATGGGGCACGACGGTGGCGGCGGTGGCCGCGGCGTCGACCCCCACGGTGTTGTGGGCGCGCCGACCGGCCTTGGCGCAGTGCATCGACACCACCCACGAGAACCCCGACTATCTCCCCGGTGTCGTCCTGCCCCAGGAGTTGCGGGCCACGGCCTCGCTCGGCGAAGCGGTGACGGGGAGCTCGCTCGTGGTCATGGCCGTCCCCTCCCACGGCTTCCGGACCGTGCTCGACGAGCTGTCGGGCTCGATCCCGGCCGGTGTCCCCGTGCTCTCGCTGGCCAAGGGCCTCGAGCAGGGCACCCACTTGCGCATGACCGAGGTCATCGCCCAGGTGGTCCCGGGGCACCTCGCCGGCGTGCTCACGGGGCCGAACCTGGCCCGAGAGATCGCGGCGGGACAACCCGCCGCCACCGTGGTGGCCATGACCGACGAGCCCATGGCGTGCGCCATCCAGGAGGTGCTGCGCACCTCGACGTTCCGCGTGTACACCAATCCCGACGTGGTGGGGTGCGAGATGGCGGGTGCCACCAAGAACGTCCTCGCCATCGCGGCCGGCATCCTCCAGGGCCTCGGGCTCGGTGACTCCTCGCTGGCCGCCCTGATCACCCGGGGCCTCGCCGAGTTGGGACGACTAGGCGTGGCCATGGGGGGCGAGCGCATCACGATCGCCGGCTTGGCCGGGGTCGGCGACCTCGTGGCCACCTGCACCAGCACCCTGAGCCGGAACCGCATGGTGGGAGAGCAACTGGGCCGGGGCCGGTCCCTCGACGACATCATGGCGGAGATGCGCATGGTGGCCGAGGGGGTGAAAACGGCCCGTCCGCTGCTCGAGCTCGCCGCCGCCCACGGCGTGGAGATGCCCATCGGCGAGCAGGTGGCCGCCGTGCTCGAGGGGGTCACCGCACCGTCGCAGGCCATCCTCACCCTCATGTCCCGCTCGGCCAAGCCGGAGTTCGACGGCCTCCAGGGATGACCCCGGACCGAGAGGCGTCGTCGCGGGCCGAGGCACTCGAACGGGTGCGCGCCTTCCTGCGCGCCCACAGCACGTCCGAGGACGAGATCGCCGAGGCCGAGGCGCGCGACGTCCTCGACCTCCTCGTCGCCGACCGGCTCCTCGTCCCCGCCGATCGCCGCTACACCCAGGCCGAGGTGTCGGAGATCACCGGGATGGACCTCGACCTGGCCCGGCGCTACTGGAGAGCGCTCGGATTCCCCGACGTCGCCGACGACGAGCGCATGTTCACCGACCTCGACATCGAGGCGCTCGTGATCCTGCGGTCGATGATGGATCTCGGTGTGGCCGACATCGACACCAGCCTGCAGTTCGCCCGGGTCATCGGGTCCTCGATGGCGCGGATCGCCGAGGCCGAGGTGTCACCGCAGGTGCGAGGGCTGGCCATCGCCGGCGGCTCCGGCTCGACCGACACGGTGGAGGCGGCCGATCGCTTCGCCCAGCTGGCCGACCACTCCCTCCCCGCCATGGCGCGGCTCCTGGAGTTCGTGTGGCGCCGTCACGTCCAGGCCGCGGTGCGCCGTGCCATGTTCCTGCGCATCCGGAGCGGCAACGGTGCGCTCCCCGTCCTGGCCGTGGGCTTCGCCGACATGGTGGGGTTCACGACCCTCTCCCAGCAGCTCTCCGAAGAGGAGCTCGCCGCCGTGGTGGCCCGTTTCGAGGAGGTCGCCCACGACACCGTCACCGCCGGCGGGGGACGGGTGGTGAAGATGATCGGCGACGAGGCCATGTTCGTGGCCGACTCGGCCCTGGGCGCGGCGCGCATCGGGCTGGCCCTGGCCGAGGCCTACGCCGGCGACGAGCTCCTGTCCGATGTGCGCGTGGCCCTGGCCGTGGGGCCCGTGCTCGTCCAGGACGGCGACTTCTACGGGCCCGTCGTGAACCTGGCCAGCCGCGTGGTGAACATGGCGGCACCCGGGTCGGTGATCGTGACCGACGAATTCCATGCCGCCGTGCACGACGCTGCCCCCGGAGCAGGGGTCGCGCCGGGACCGGGCGCCGGGTCGGCAGCGGGGGCAGGGGCGGGGGACGAATTCGAGTTCCTGGCACTGCGGCCGCGCCGGGTGAAGGACGTGGGCCGCATCCAGCTGTGGGTCCTGCACCGCCCCGGAGCCGACCCCGTTGCCCTCGACCGCCGTATGGGCGGGCGCTTCGAGCGGATCGCCGAGGTGTTCCACGATCTCGACGAGCTGCGCGAGAAGGGCGAGCGCCTCATCGCCGGGGCGCGGTCAGCCGGAGGAGCGGAAGGTGGCGATCCCGAAGGGTCGGAGGTCGAATGAGCCGTCGACGGGCTCGAGGGTGCGGCCCCGCAGGTCGACCAGCCAGCCCGAGCGCGCCCCCACCGTGACGGTGGTGGACCGGTCGGTGGGGTTGAAGACGCGCACCTCGAGCATCCCGGCCTGACGGCGCACGGCGGAGACCTCGGCTCCCTCGATTTCGAGGGCGCCGGCGGTGACCGGGCGCCAGCCCCCTCCGGTGGCGTAGACCACCTCGAGAGGGACCAAGACGTCGTCGGCCATGGCGTAGGGGTCCTCGCACCCGACGCACAGCGCGTAGCGCGCCTCGATGGTGCGCCCCCGCAGCTGCAGGCCTTCGACGGGCGTGAGGGGCCCCGCCGGCAGGGGGCGATAGGCCATGCCCAGGCGAGACAGCATCCCCGTCGAGCGCAGCAGCGTGAGTGCCATCGTCTTGGCCCGGCGCCCCGACTGCGTCCCTTCGATGTCGACCAGCTCGTACTCGAGCAGGCCCTCGTGGGCGACGGTGAGGCCTCCGGCGGACACGAAGCGCCGGGACGGGAAGGTGGGGAGCCCGAACTCGTCCACCCTGCCCTCGGCATCGAGGCCCCGGGGCACCACAGCGAAGGCGCATTCGGCCTCGGACCCCTCGGCGGGCTCGGGCAGCGGCAGGTGCACCCGCAGGCGGTGGTCCGACGCGGGGTTCACGAAGCGGGTGGTGACCCGAACCGTGCGCTCGTCGGCGCGTACCTCGATGTCGGTGGTCACCTCGCTCCCGACCTCACCGGTGCGGGCCCGGGTCGAGCCGTCGACGTGGTCGGGCCACGTGTAATGCGCCACCACGCTGGTGACCGCCCGCACCGGGCCCACGTCGCCCACCGTCAGCACCACGCTGTCGGGGGTGTCGACGATCCGGTCCCCGGCGGGGGGCGAGTAGTTGTAGGAGTCGCCGTGGTCGCCGCCGTCGACGAGCCGGCCGTAGCCGGGCACGCCGTCGATGGCGAAGGTGCCGTCGCCGCGGTCCACCGCCACCGTGACCAGTCCGTTGGCCATGACCACCGGTCCGTCGCCCGACGCGCCCTCCACGGTGACGGGGTGGGCGGGCACCACGGGGGTGAGCGGCGTGTAGCCGAATCCCGGCACGTCGGTCACACGGGCCAGGATGCGGCGCACGGGTGGCTGGTCGATCTTGATGCGCACGATCGAGTCGGGCCGGGCGCCCAGCCGGGTGTAGAGGTCCTGCTTGATCGAGGCGATGGGCACGTCGAAGCGCTCTTCGCTCCCGAAGGCGATGGTGATGTCGATCCCGGACTCGTCCTCCTCGACATGGACGTCCTGGATCCAGGTGTGGGTGTCGATCTGGCTTCCGCTGGGGAGCATGCCCAGGATGGTCCGCACCGTGGTGGCGTCCAGGGTGAGCGGGCCCATCCCCCGGGGGATGCCGAAGGCGCCCGGCTCGTCGGGCAACGCCTGGCCGCCTACGGGGACCTCCTGGCCCGCCACCACGACCTCCACCACTCCGGCGCGCGGCCGCGCCGAGACGTTCACGACGGTCGGGCCCGCCTCCGCCAGCGAGCGCGTCAGGGCCCCGAGCGCCTGGGCGGCGAGCCCGTCGCCGATCCGGTAGGCCTCGGCGTACCGGACCAGCACGGCGTCGACGACCTCGTCCACCGAGCATGCGCAGCTGGAGTCGTGCGCCGCGTTGCGCACCATCTCGCGCCACGCCAGGTCCAGCAGGCGGTCCGGGAAATCCTCGGGCGCCAGGTACAGCGCACTCAGCGGCTCGGCCCTGCGCTCCAGGGCGCGCTCGGCGCGCGCCGCGGCCTGTTTCACGTCCACCCGGTTCGACGCCACGCCCATGAGGACATTGGCCCTCGCCCCCGAGCGCAGCTCGCCTTTCCACGTGGTGAGGCCCTCGGTGGGGGCGCCGGCCAGGTAGTCGGGGAGCGTGGTCACCTCGAGCACGTAGTCGTCTTGGAGCTCGTTGGCCTCGGCCACCACCCGCCCCAACCACGGCTGGGGCTCCTGGTGGTCGGTGCCGTTCATGAACAGCATGCCGTCGAGGAGGAACTCGCCGATCTCCTTCTCGTGGTCCGCCACCCTGCGCACGAGCGCCTTGGCGTCGTCGGGGATCGAGGCGCCGTTGCCGTAGCCGGTGGGCAGGTACTCGGCCCGCACCGACGAACCGTCGGGCGCCTCCCACCGGAATCCGCTGCGGTCGATGACCGAGGGGACGCCGCGCCACACCACGGCGTGTTCGAACCCGGCCAGTGCCAGGATCTGCGGCATCTGCGCGATGTGGCCGAACATGTCGGGCAGATATCCCACTTCCATCGCCCCCCCGAAGGCCGCGCCGCGCAACAGCCCGCTCTGCAGGTTCCGCACGATGGTCTCGCCCGAGACCAGGAATTCGTCCATGAGGATGTACCACGGGCCCATCGACAGCCGGCCCGCCGCCGCCAGGGCGCGGATCCGGTCCTCGTTTTCGGGTCGGACCTCCAGGTAGTCGTCGACCACCGCCATCTGCCCGTCCAGGAGGAATTTGGCGTACGACGGATCGCGCTCGAGCAGGGGGATGAGCGCGTCGAGCATCTTCACCAGGCGCAACCGGAAGCTCTGGTACGGCTCGTACCACTCCCGGTCCCAGTGCGTGTGGGGGACGATGGCAATGTGTCTCGGTCGGGGGTGTCTCGCTCGGGGCGCGCTGTGAGAGGCCACGAACCGAGATTACCGACCGGGCCCCGCTTGGGACGGCCGCCAGACCCCGGGCGCTACCGTGTGCCGCCGTGGACCCGCGACCGTGGCGCCAGCATCTGCCGGCGGGGTCTCCTCTGCAAGCCCACGACCTCACCGCCCGCCGCAGCCTGCCCCGCGCCTGGGCGCAGACCTGGGCCCTGCACCCGGGCGCGCCATTGCTCTTCGACGTCTCGGCATCCGGGTCGGGAGCGGGCCGGGGTTGGTGTAGCGCCGGGGAGCTCGACGAGATGACCAGGCGACGGGCCGAGGAGCTCGGGCGCCTGGGGCTGGGGCGCGGAGACCGGGTCCTGTGGAGTACGGCGTCGTCGTTGCCCGCCGTGGTCGTCCACATCGCCGCCCTGCGGGCCGGTCTCGTGGTCGTGCCCGTGAACTCGGCGTACACCGAGCGCGAGCTCGCCCATGTCGTCGGGGACGTGCGGCCGACGGCGGCCGTCGTCGACGACCGCACCCGGGCGGCGGTGGTGTCGAGGGCGGCGGCCGGCGGCATCGTGGTGCTCACGCCCGACCTCGAGGTCATCGAAGGCGCGGTGCCGGGAGCCGGTGCCGCCGGGGGGGAGCGGGCCGCGGTGCTGGACGGCGCCAAGCCCGACGACGTGGCCATCATCGCCTACACCTCGGGCACCACGGGCGCGCCCAAGGGCGCGGTGCACACCCATGCCAGCGTGCTCGCCAACAGCGAGTCGATCGCCCGCACCTGGCGGTGGGACGCACAGGACCGGCTCGTCCACGCCCTTCCCATCTTCCACGGCCACGGCTTGTGCGTGGCGCTGTACACGTCCCTGCTGGTGGGCTCATCGGTGGTCCTGATGCCGCGCTTCGACACCGACGCCGTCCTCGACGCCTCCGCCGCGCACGGCGCCACCATGTTCTTCGGTGTACCCACCATGTTGCACCGCCTGGCGGCGTCGAGACGGGTGGGGGAGTTGCGCCGCTTGCGGTTGGTGGTGTCGGGCTCGGCTCCGCTGAGCGCGGAGCTGCACCGCTCGATCGCGGCGTCGGCAGGGACCCAGGTGCTCGAGCGCTACGGGATGACCGAGACGCTCATGACGCTGTCGAACCCCTACGACGGGGAGCGCCGGCCCGGCACGGTGGGATTCCCGTTCCCCGGCGTCGAGGCCCGCGTGGAGGACGACGGCGCGCTGATGGTCCGGGGCCCCACCGTGTTCTCGGGGTACTGGGAGCGTCCCGCGGCGACAGCGGCCTGCTTCGTCGACGGATGGTTCGCGACCGGTGACCTCGGCGTGGTCGAGGACGGCTACGTCCGGCTCCAGGGCCGCTCCACTGACCTCATCATTTCCGGGGGGTACAACGTCTATCCCGCCGAGGTCGAGGACGTGCTGCTCGGGTTCCCGTCGGTGGCCGAAGTCGCCGTCACCGGCACGCCCTCGGAGGAATGGGGTGAGGTCGTGTGCGCATGGGTGGTGTCCGACGGGGTGTCACGGCCCGACGTCGACTCGCTCCTCGCCTACGCCGCGCAGCATCTCGCCCCCTACAAGCGACCCCGACAGGTGCGGTTCGTCGACTCCCTCCCCCGGAACTCCATGGGCAAGGTGCGTCGCACCGAGCTGCACTGAGAAAGTTCTGAGGCGGCGAAATTTCTCGGGCGGGGAAAATGCTCAGGTGGGCTGCGCCGCGGTCTCGGCGTCGATCCACGCCAGGTAGTCGGCGTCGCCGTCCTCGATGGGGGTGGCGACGATCTCCGGAGTGGTGAAGCCCATGTAGCCCTGCGTCTTGCGCAGCGCCGTCTTGAGCGGCTCGAGGGCGAGGGCGGATGTCTTGAACGTGCACACCCATTCTTCGGTGGTCTCGAGCTTCCGTTCCCACCAGTAGGTCGAAGTGACGGGCCCCGACACCTGAGCACACGCCGCCAGTCGTCGCTCGACGACCATGTGCGACAGCTCGGTGGCCTTCTCCCTGGCGGTGGTCGTGGTGGTGACTTGGTAGTGACGAGCCATGCCCGAAGATTGTATGGAGTGCCGATCCCCGTCCCGCGGACGTCGGAGTGCTGTGGATCTGTGCCCGGGACGGGGCCCGATGCCACCGGCAGTCGCCGTCCGAGGCGTTTTGTGGTCAGATGGAGAGACGCCGTCGTGAGCAGAATCGGGCTGATCTGGGCGCCGGCGTCGAGAGTGGGGGCAATGCCTTGGAAGCCGGTAGTGGGACAAGCTGTGATCGCGCGCCTCGACGGCCAGGTGCGAGAGCTCCTGGTCATGGCCTGGGACTCCACCACCGGGGACGTCAAGGTGGCCTGGCCTCCCCAGAACCCGGCCGTGGTGTCCCGACACCGCTATTCCACGGTGCGGACGACCCAGATCGCCAAGGCCCGCTACGAGCAGCTCGACCCCGACGGCTTCGCCGCGGCCACCAAGGACTCTCCCAAACCCCCACCCAAGCGCACGATGGGGCCGTTGGACTCTGTCCAGCAGAATTCATAGGGGCAACAGTGGAGTCACGAACGGTGAGCCTGTAAACCCGCGGCGCGGCACACAAGGTCGACAAGAACGCGACTCCGAGTCGCACGCCGCCGGGGACATCCCGGCCACGGCCGATCGCCACGTGGCCAGCATCGCCGAGGGTGATGACCGCGAGCACCAGCACTTTCTCCTCACCTGGTCCGACGGGGACACCGAGAGCCGCGAAGGTTCACTGGCCGAGGCCAGCGAGCTCGCCCGGAGCTCGGGGCTGCGCCTGGTCCCCACCATCGACGACTCCATCTTGTGGAGACGCGATCTCGGTCCCGGTCCGCACCAGTAGGCAGCCCGTCATGGGCAGAGGCGAGATCGTCAGTGTGGTGTGGCACCGGCACGGGCACCTCATCGAGGTGCATTACACCGAAGGGGCGCCCGACCACCTCGAAGGCGACGAACTGATCGTGTCGCACATGGCCGAGAACGAAGGCCTGTGGCCGGTGCCGGCGTCGGAGGGCATCCGCCGTTGGACCCGACCGTGATGCGCGAGGCGCACGCCGCGGGTCGAAGGACCGTGGGGTAGCGTGCCGGCATGACGACGTTCCTCATGCTGTCCACGCTCGGGCCCGAGGGGATGGCGACGCTGCGGCAGAACCCGCAGCGCCTGAAGGAGGTCAACACCGAAGTCGAGGCCATGGGGGCGCGCGTCGTCGCCCAATGGGCGTTGCTCGGTCAGTACGACTTCGCCACCGTGCTCGAGGCCCCCGACGAGAAGGTCATGACCCGCGTGGCCGTGGCTCTCGGTGCGCGTGGCACGCTCAAGACCAAGACGCTCATCGCCGTGCCGATCGATGAGTTCATCGAGACGGTCGGCACGCCCTGACCCGTGGGGCACCACGTCGCACCCGGTCGATCACGACCGGGTGCGCGCCCTCGTGCTCAGTGTCGGCTCAATACCACCAGAGGCCCTGCTTGCGACGCTCCGACCTGACGTCCTCGCTCGGAAACACGTCGGGCAGGACACTGTCGTCGGAGAGCCGTCGCACGCGGTATCCACCTTGTGCCCGTTCGGCTACCTCGAAGCCGTGGCTCCACGAGCCGACGAAGCGGTTGCGCACGTCGACGGGGGTGCCTTCGGGAAGCTGGGTGTCGGGCATGCCCGTGGCGACATCCATCAGGCCGTTGGTCATGCGGGTGACCTCCTGTCATGCCCCGAACGCCTTCCATGATGGGCGCTTCGACGTCTCACTACAAGGGGTCGTTGGACAACACCTGGCCAATGTGCCCGGGCCCGGCGTGACCGGTTGATGGCGGCCCGGGGCTCTCCTCGACCGTCCGTGGGTGCCGCACCACGGCGCCGGGCCGTCCCGGCCCGGCCGGGGTTGGGCCACGAGCGAAGCTTGTGGGGTGCCGGCCACCAGCTGGTGGCCGGCGTCGACGAGGTGGGCCGGGGGGCGTGGGCCGGGCCGCTCAGCGTGGGGGTGGCGGTGCTGTGCGAGTCACCACGCCGGATCCCCAAGGGCCTGCGTGATTCCAAACAACTCACCGAGGACGCCCGAGAAGCCATGTTCGACCGGGTGGCGGCGTGGTGCGCCGCTTGGGCCGTGGGCCACGCCGGGCCCGAGGAGTGCGACCGCATGGGCATGACCGCCGCCCTCCGCCTGGCCACGCGTCGGGCCGTGGACCAACTGCCTGCCGATGTCGTCCCCGACGCCGTGGTCCTCGACGGCTCCTTCGACTTCATCAGCCCGCCCCGGGCGCCGCAGCTCTTCGACGCCGACGGAGGCCCCGACCCCGACGCGCGGTGTGGTGGCACCGACGAGACGCTGCGCCCGGCGTGGGCCCCCCCGGTGACCATGGTCATCGGGGGCGACGCCCGGTGCGCGTCGGTGGCCGCCGCCTCGGTGCTGGCCAAGGTGACGCGTGACCGCATCATGCGGGACAGCGCGGACTCGTATCCGGCCTTCGACTTCGAGCGCAACAAGGGGTACCCGTCGCCGGCGCACCAGCGCGCCCTGTGCGGGTACGGGCTGAGCGCGGTGCACCGACGGTCGTGGGCGTTCGTCGACTCCCTGCCCTGGGAGCTCACCACCTGGCCCGGTGACTACCGGAGGCGCGGCTCACGCCTTGACGGCGGGCTCCTTGGGCAGTCCGAGGACGCGCTCCCCGATGATGTTGTGGAGGACCTCGTCGGTACCGCCGGCGATGCGCATTCCGGGTAGCCCGAGGAAGAACTGGGACCAGGCGTACGTGCCCCACTCGCCGGAATCGGCGACGAGCTTGGGGCCCAACACCGACGACAGCAGTTCGGTCATCCGACGCATGTTCATGGTCAGCGAGAGCTTGGCGATCGACATCTCCGGCCCCGGAGCCTGGCCGCCGGCGATCTTGGCCATGGCGCGCAGGTTGGTGTAGCTCGCCACCCGCCCGTGGATGAAGATGTCGGCCAGCTGCTGGCGGACCAAGGGGTCGGCGGCTTTGCCCTGGTGCCTCACCAGCTCGATGAGACGAGGCGTGCTCAGGTTGCCGCTCCCCGACGACATGCTGCCCCCCCCGATGGCGGCCCGCTCGTTCATGAGCGTGGTGAGCGCCACCGACCATCCGCCGTTGACGTCGCCGAGCCGGTGGCTGTCGGGCACGCGCACCTCGGTGAAGAACACCTCGTTGAACGACGCGCCGCCGGTCATCTGGCGCAGCGGCCGGATCTCCACGCCAGGGGCGCGCATGTCGACCACGAAGCAGGTGAGGCCCTTGTGCTTGGGGGCGTCAGGATCGGTCCGGCAGATGATCTCCCCGATGTCCGAGAGATGGGCGCCCGAGGTCCATACCTTCTGGCCCGTCAGCAGCCACTCGTCCCCGTCGCGCACCGCCTTGGTCTGGACCCCGGCCAGGTCACTGCCGGCACCGGGCTCGCTGAACAACTGACAAGCCACGATGTCGCCGCGCCACAGCGGCTTCAGGTACAGCTCCTTCACCTCGTCGATGGCGTGGGCCAGGATCGTGGGCGCCACCATGCCCAGGCCGATGCCGTAGGGGGTCATGGGCGGGGTCTCGAACCGGGCCTCGATCGACTCGTAGAGCCGCTGGTAGTCGCGGTTGAGGCCCCGGCCGCCGTAGGCGACGGGCCCCGTGATCCAGCTGAACCCGGCGTCGAAGCGCGTCTGGGCCCAGGCCCGGGCGGCGGTGAGCTCGGCCAGCTCCTCCTCGAGGGTGCGCTCGGGCAGGAGCGACACCTGGTCCGACCCCTCGCCCCACCCCTCGTCCGCCTGGACTCGGGGCTCGGCGTGGGCCTCGAGGAACGTGAGCGCCGCCCGCTCGAATTCCTCTTCGGAGATGGTGTCGGCCATGGGGCTCTCTTTCACGTCGGTGCCCACCCTGCGGGGCCTGCGCCGGGCTCTCGGCTCGGGCGCAGCCTGGGTGTGGACCTCCCAGCGTACCGACGGGCCCGGAATGGCCGCCAAAGCAGGACAAACCGGACGAGTGGGGCATCTGTTGCGGTAGAACTGCCGTGATGGCCTACGTGCTCGCCGTCATGGCGGCATTCGCCAATGCTCTGACCAGCGTCCTGCAACGGATGGGGGTGGAGTCCGCCCCGGCGGAGACCAACCTGAAACTGAGCCTGATCGCCTACGCCGTGCGGCGCACAGTGTGGATCGCGGGCTTCTTGGTGCTGATCGCGGCGTTCCTCTTGCAGTTCCTGGCGCTGCACTTCGGGCGTCTCACCACGGTGCAACCCATCCTGACGCTCGAGCTTCCGTTCCTGATCGCCATCTTGGGGATCTGGTTCCGCCTCCCGCTCACCTGGCGGGAGTGGGTCGGGGCCAGCGCCGCCGCGGGCGGCTTGGGCGCCTTCCTGGCCTTGTCGGCCCCGAGCGGCGGCAACGAGACGCCCAACCTCCAGGACTGGGGAATCGTGTCCTTCGCCGTGATCGCGGGGTGCTCGCTGTCGGTCCTGGCCACCCGGACGGGGTCCCCGGCGTGGCGCGCGGCCTGGTTCGGCACGGCGGGTGCCATTGCCTTCGCCTTCACCGCCGCGCTCATCAAGACCATGAACGACGAGATCACCCGGGGTTGGAGCCACGTCTTTCTCAGCTGGCCCCCCTACGCCCTGGCCGGCGCCGGCCTGGTCGGGGTGTTCCTGGCCCAGAACGCCTTTCACGCCGGCCCCGTGACGGCATCGCAGTCCGCCCTCGTCATCGTGGACCCGCTCGTGTCCATCGCCATCGGGATCGGCCTCTTCGGCGACCACGTGCAAACCGCGGGCGGGAGGCTGATCGGTGAGATCCTGGCCATGATGGTCTTGCTCGCCGGTGTCTTCTCGCTCACGAGGTCCCCCCTCGTGGTGCACGTGAAGAGTGAGGACGAAGAAGACACCCAGATCCTCAGCGCCCGCCGCCGCAACGGGCCCGGCCCGGCCCTGGAGCCGAGTTGAGCACCGAGCCGGCACCGGGGACGGCGAAGGGGGCCCGCCGGCGGGCGAAGGGCGGGCCCGATGTGGAGCCGGTCCGGTCCGGTGCGCCGAGCGCCCCGCCCTCGGCCGCCACCCCGGCTGCGGAGGGTGCGTACGACCCCTGGGCGACGGTGCTCGAACGCATCGACGACGCCGCTGAGCTGGCCGGCCTCGACCCGGACGTCCATCGCCTGCTGCGACTGCCCGACCGGGTGCTCGAGGTGGCGGTGCCCATCCGGATGGACGACGGCCACGTCGAGGTGTTCCTGGGTTGGCGGATCCACCACAACACGGCCCGGGGCCCCGCCAAAGGGGGGATCCGCTTCCACCCGAACCTCCATGCTGCCGAGGTGGCGGCGCTGGCAGCGGACATGACGCTCAAGACCGCCGTGGTCGACATCCCGTTCGGAGGCGGCAAGGGTGGGGTGCGTTGTGATCCCCGCCAACTGTCGATCGGTGAGCTCGAGCGGCTCACCCGTCGCTACACGTTTGAGATCGCCCCGCTCTTGGGGCCCGACCGGGACATCCCCGCCCCCGACGTCAACACCGACGAGAGGGTCATGGCCTGGCTCCTCGACACGCTCGACATGCTCCAAGGCCGCTCCCTCCCCGAAGTCGTGACGGGCAAGCCGCTGGCGGTAGGGGGGATGCGGTTGCACACGGGGGCCACGGCCTCGGGCGTCGTGCGCTGCGTGCGGGCCGTCTTCGCCGCCCTCGACATGCCGGTCGCCGGCGCCCGGGCCATCGTCCAGGGGTTCGGCAAAGTCGGGGGGCCGCTCGCCTTCCTCCTGTCGTCGGCGGGCATGCGGGTGGTGGCGGTCGCCGACGTGGGTGGGGCGGTGCACAATCCCGGCGGCCTCGACCTGAGCCTGTTGTCCGACCACGTCTCGCGCAGCGGCTCGGTGGCGGGTTTCGCCGGTGGCGAGGAGATCCGGTCCTCCGACCTCTGGGCGGTGGAGGCCGAATTGGCGGTCCCCGCCGCGCTGGAGGGAGCCATCGACGAGTCGGCCGCCCGGGACCTGCGTGTCCGAGTGCTGGTCGAGGCGGCCAACGGTCCGACCACCCCGGCCGGCGACCGCGTCCTGGCCGAACGGGGCATCGTCGTCGTCCCTGACATCCTGGCCAACGCCGGGGGTGTGACGGCGTCGTACTTCGAGTGGGCCCAGTCCCGCCAGGGGTATGCCTGGGACGAGGAGCTCGTGGCCACCCGCCTGGCCCGCACCATGGACGATGCCTTCGCCGACGTGTGGGCCCGGTCCCGGGACCTCGGGGTCACCATGCGACGCGCCGCCGGCGTGGTGGCGGTCGATCGCCTGGCGGCGGCGATCAAGGCCCGGGGACTGTTTCCCTGAGCGGTCTCATTCGCTGAGCCGTCTCATTCTCTCAGCGGTCTCACCGAATGAGCAGCTTTACCAGCCCCGGTCGACCCATTCCTGGAGTCGGGGCCGCTCGGTTCCGATAGTGGTGTCGTCGCCGTGTCCGGGGAGCACGACGGTGTCGGGCCCGAAGGGGGAGAACAGCCGGCCCTCGATGGACGTGATGATGGTGGGGAAGTCTCCCCCGGGGAACTTGGTGTTCCCCGGGCCGCCCGGGAAGAGCGTGTCACCGCTGAAGAGAAGGGGTGTCCCCTCCACCGTGAAGCACATCGACCCCGGCGTGTGCCCGGGAGTGGCGATCGTCCGCAGCTGCATGTCCCCGACCTCGATGATGGTGTCGTCCTCGAGGATCAGGTCGTAGGACGGGAGCATCTCGGCGTCGGCGGCGGTGACCGACACCTCGTATCCCGCCTCGCGCACCGCCGGCACCGCCTGGATGTGGTCCCAGTGGCCGTGGGTCTCCAGGACCTTGCGGACCCCGAGGTCACGGCACATCTGGAGCAGCATCTCGTGTTCGTTGGCGGCATCGATGAGCACGGCGTCGCCCGTCGCCTTGCTGCGGATGACGTAGACGTTGTTGTCCATGGGGCCGACGACGACCTTGTGGACCTCGACCAGGCTGTCTTGGTAGTGGGGCATGTCCGCACTCTAAGCCGGGTGTCGCGTGAACGGAACCGGGTCCCCCGACGTGGAATTGACGATGCGTCGATCGATGTCCTGGCAGGGTCGGATGGCCGTGGTGGGTGCGGCTGCGTGCCTGGCCCTCACGGCCTGTACCCACGCCGGTCAGGCCGTTCGCCAACCACCAGCGGCGACTGGCCCCCGGGCCGCCCCGGCCACGACGACCTCGCCGGCCACGACGACCCCGAACGCGGGGGTGGCGTCGTACGGCTGTGACCGGAACACGTCCGGCCCGACGTTGCCCGGCACCCCGATTACCACCATCCCGTTCGCCTCGTGGCCCGAGGTCACCGTTGTGGCGGGCATGTGCCCCCAGGTGCTGGATCTGGCGGCCGGTGCGGGCTTCGCCCTCGTCTCCCCGCCTCCCACTTCAGAGGGTCCGTGGGTGTTGCAGCGCATCGACCTCGCCCGGGCGACGACGGAGAGCGGCCCTACCTTCCCGGTGGGCGCCCTCGCCGTGGCCGCGGGGTACCTCTGGATCTCGTGCGGTCGTTCGTCCGGCGACGATGCCGTGGGCCCGCTGCTGTGCCAGGTCGATCTGCGCACGCTGGCCGTCGTGCGCCAGATCCAGCTGCCGCCACCGGGCCTGCCCGCATGGGGCATGGACATCCTGGTGGCGGCCGGACCTGACGACACGGTGTGGGTGGGATACGGGCGGACTCTGGTCCACATCGCCGTGACCGACGGGGCCGTGTCATCCACCCTGTCGATCGCTTCGGGCACCGTCGCCAGCCTGTCGGTCGACGCCGCTGCGCAGTATCTCTACGTCGCGCTCGCGTATCCCACCGTTGCCGGGAAGGCCGTCGACGCCTCGGTCCTCGAGTACGACGCCCGCACCGGGCAGGCGTTGGCGGGGACGTCGTCCGACAGCAACGTGACCGATGCCGTGGCGGGCGGGGTTCTCACGGCCGTTCCCGGTGGCGTGTGGGACTCGTTTCGGACCGGGATGGCCGGCGCCACCATCCTCCTCCGGCAGTCCGACCTGGCCTTGGCCGGACCGCCGAGCTCGGAGCTGGGGGACCCGCAGCCCGACGGTGTCTTTGTCTGGATCATGGGCGCGTCCACGATCTACGGGGACGGGGCCCTGCTCCTGGTGAACCAGAACGGGATCATGGCCTGTGCCGATCCGCGCACCGGCGTCATCCGCGTCCAGGAGCACCTGGTCGATGCCCGAGGTGCCGACGTCGAGCTCCTGGCCGTCGACGCCACATCGGGTCGGGTGTTGGTCTCCGACGGGAACGGCGTGCAAGCCATCACCCCTCCCGCGGCCTGTTGGGGCTGAGGGGCCGGAAGGAGATGGCCCGGGCGGACCTCGGCCCCGGAGGTGGTGGCAGCTTCCCGTCAACCTCCCGGGGTCGATGAACGTGAGAACTGGTAGACCCGTGCACCGGGCGAGGAGGCGGCGGGCCGTGGCCGAGGCGGGGCGATTCGAAGACGTCTTCCCCGATCTGTATCGCCTCGCCTACCGGGTGTCGTTCAAGGTGTTGGGAGACAGAGGAGACGCCGAGGATGTCGCCCAGGAAGCGCTGGCCCGCACGCACGTGCGGTGGGCACGCCTGGCAGACCGCCCCGAGGGCTGGGTGGTGACCGTGGCCACCAACCTGGCTATCGATCGTCTTCGGCGACGGAGCCGGTCGACCGAAACGGGGAGCGAGCCCGTGGTCCTCGTCGAGGTGCACCTGTCCGAGCGGATCGACCTGGCGCGGGCCCTGCGCCGGCTGTCGCGCCGCCAACGCGAGGTGGTGGTGCTGCGCTACCTGGCGGACTGGCCCGAGCTCGAGGTGGCCGACGCCCTGGGTTGCACGCCGGGCACGGTGAAGAGCCACGCGTCACGCGGGCTCGCCCAGCTGCGGCATCACCTCGAGGAACGAGGAGTCCGGGGAGGAGATGATGTTCGAGCATCTGGATGACCCGACGCCGCCCGACGCCAGCTCCCGGACCCTGGGGGCTGTGCTGGCGCGCGCCGCACGGCTGCGTCGGCGTCGCGCCTCGGCGGCCCTGGGCGCGGTCGTGGTGGGTGCACTGGCGCTCGGTGTGGTGGTCGGGGTGGTCGTCTCGGGCCCGACGCCCTCACAGACCTTTGCTGCCTTCGACTCCGAGACCGGCCTGCTGGCGGCGGGGACACCGGTACCGTCGTCGGACCTGGCCTCGGTGGTCTTCGTGGGTGATCTGCACGGGTTCGCGTTGGTCGTACACGGCACGCAGACGCTGCTGGCGGTCTCGGCCGACGGGGGTGACTCCTGGGTCGTCGCCGACCCCAACGTGCCAGTGAGCTTTCCCGCACAGTTCGAGTTCGCCGACTCTTCGCACGGCTATCTGTGGGGAGGGCCTCCGTCGTCCTCGGGGACCGTGCCGTTGTGGGTCACCCGTGACGGCGGCCGGACCTGGACGCGAGCGGGGATCGGGCCTGTGGTGTCCGACGTCAGTGCGATCGGGCCCGATGTGTGGGCCGTGGTAGGGACATGCCCCATCCGGCCGACGGCGGGACCGTCGTGCCCGGTGGTGCTCGAGGTGTCGACCGACAACGGACAGTCCTGGTTCCGTGCCGACGCCGCCCCACCGGCGTCGGAGAACTCCGAAGTGACGGTCAGTGACGAGAACATCGAGCTGGCTCGGATCACCCGGGCCCGCGCCTACGTGCTCACCTTCGCGTCCCACGCCGGCTCACCGGACACGGCTGGGACCCTCACCTATACCGCCGACGGAGGACAGACGTGGGCCGCCCGTTCCGACCCGTGTCCGTCGTACTTCGACTTCGGAGAGCAGGTGGCGGCATCGGGAACGAGCGACTTGTGGGTGATCTGTGCATCGCAAGCCAGCGCCGGAACACAGGCCAAGGCCCTGTACCGCTCGAGTGACGGCGGCATGAAGTGGGACCTCGCCGCCGCCGCCAACGCCCCGGTGTTGACCGGGGGCGCGGTCCTCCCCGGCGCGGGGGGACTGCCGACGGAGGGATACGTCACGCCGTACTCGCTGGGCCACGAGAACCTGGCCGTGTTGACCGCCACCGACGCCTGGCTCTTTCCCGACCGGTCGGGCGTCTACCAGACGACCGACGGTGGGCGGACCTGGGGAGTGGTGACGGGGTTGTCCAAGGCCGGCCTGGTGGCGGGGGGGACGGGGAACGTCGTGTTCGCCGACGCCACGCACGGCTGGGTGTGTGAGACCGGGACCGGATTGTGGCGGACCACCGACGGAAGGAACTGGCAGCGCCTGGGTCCGTGACGGCGAGGCGCGCGCGGCCGCCCCGACGGCCGAACGGGCTTGTTGACAAGCTGGTCAACAACACTCGCCGTCTGGTAGACAACGGGCGTCAGCGACCGGCGGTGACGAGCCACGAGAGCCTTCCGAGGACCCGACAGGGGGACCCACAGTCATGAACTTCGCCTTCAGCGAGGAGCAGGAGGAGCTGCGTCGATCTGTTCGGCGTTTTCTCGAGGACAAGTCGCCCTCCACCGAGGTCCGGCGCCTCATGGAGACGACCGAGGGATTCGACCGGGCGGTGTGGGACCAGATGGCCAACCAGCTCGGGTTGCAGGCACTGGCGATCCCCGAGGAGTACGGGGGTGTCGGGTTCGGCTACGTCGAGCTGACGGTGGTGTTCGAGGAGATGGGCGCGGCATTGCTGTGCGCCCCGTACTTCGCCACCGTGGCGCTGGGTGCCAACGCGCTGTTGTCGAGTGGGGACGAGACCGCCAAGAAGGACTTGCTGCCGGGGATCGCCTCGGGTGAGACCATCGCCACCCTGGCGCTGACCGAGGACAGTGGGCGCTGGGACACCGACGGGATCACCCTGGCCGCCACCCACAAAGAAGACGAGTGGAAGCTCGACGGCCACAAGATGTTCGTGGTCGACGGCCACAATGCCAACCTTGTCCTCGCCGCGGCCCGCACGGATAAGGGTGTGAGCCTGTTCGCCGTCGAAGGAGGCGCGGCGGGGATGACCGCCACCCCGTTGGCGACCATGGACCAGACGCGCAAGCAGGCGAGGATCGAATTCGCGTCGACGCCGGCGCGCTTGATCGGGACCGAGGGCGGAGCCGCTCCCGTGCTGTCTCGCACCCTCGACCTCGCCGCGGTGGCGCTGGCCGCCGAGCAGGTGGGTGGTGCCCAGCGCTGTCTGGACATGGCGGTCGAGTACGCCAAGACGCGCATTCAGTTCGGCCGGCCCATCGGTTCGTTCCAGGCGATCAAGCACAAGTGCGCCGACATGCTCCTCGAGGTCGAGTCGGCCAAGTCCGCCGCCTACTACGCCGGATGGGCCGCGGCCGAGGACTCCGAAGAGCTCCCCGTGGTCGCCAGCCTGGCCAAGTCGTACTGCTCGGAGGCGTACTTCCACGCCGCGGCGGAGAACATCCAGATTCACGGTGGCATCGGCTTCACATGGGAGCACGATGCCCACCTCTACTTCAAGCGGGCCAAGTCCTCAGAGCTCATGCTGGGGGACCCCAGCTACCATCGCGAGCTCCTGGCCCAGCGGATCGGGATCTGACGCTCGGGCCCGTGGCATCCTGATCGGCCCCTGCGGAGAGTCCCTCCGGGGCCTTCCTGCGGGATACTGAGGTCGTGGAGGACGAACCGGAGCAGCGACCCGACGCCCCGGCCCCCGGTGCCGCCCCTGGTGCGGGCGGGCCACGCGCCTCGGACGCCGATCGCAATCGGTTCGCCACGCTGCTCGAGCGCCATTTCGCCGAAGGCCGTCTGAGCGAAGCGGAGTTCTCCGACAGGATGGACCGCGCTCTGGCTGCGCGCACCCTGGTCGAGCTGTATGCCTTGAGCGCGGATCTCCCTGATCCTCCCGCCGTCGACGTCCCGCACGCTCCTCTGGGTCAGAAGCGCCGCGCCTGGCGCTTCTGGCGGACCTGAGCTGCGGCCAGCGGGCGGCGGGAGGGAACGGGTATGGCGACGACGTGGGATGCCATCGACGGACCGTCTGGTGCGTTGGCCCTGCACGTCGCACCGGGGTCCTCGACACGAGGGACCCGGGCCAATGTCCTGGTGTTGTGCCACGGATTCCCCGTGGAGATGGACTCGGCCCAACGCGTCGCCGACACCCTCCCCACATTGGCCGATCGCATCGCCACCGACAACGGATACCCGGTCGTCGTGGGCTGCCTGCGGGGCGTGGGCGCCTCGGCCGGCGACTTCTCGCTCGGGGGTTGGTACGACGACCTCGGGGCCCTCGTCGACCATGCCGCGCAGATGGGCAACGGCGGTGGTGTGTGGATCGTCGGGTTCGGGACCGGCGGTGCGCTGGGTCTGTGCGTCGCGGGCGAGGACACCAGGGTTCGGGGTGTGGCCTGCTTCGGCTCGCCCGCCACCTTTGCCGACTGGGCCAACGACGGGGTGGGGATGATCGAGTACGCGCGTCGGGTGGGTGCCATCCGTTCGGCGGGGTTCCCGGCCGATCGGCGCCAGTGGGAGGCGGCCTTCGCCGCGCTGCGACCCGACGAATCGGCCCGCAAGTTGTCCCCGCGGCCCCTGCTGGTGGTGCACGGCGCCGACGACGAGGAAGTGCCCCTCGCCGACGGGCGCCGCCTGGCCGAACTCGCCGGCCCGCGTGCCGAGCTGCGGATCCTGGCCGGTGCGGGGCACCGGTTGCGTGCTGACCCGCGTGCCGTCGCCCTGCTGGCGGGGTGGCTCGAGCGACAGGGCCCCTGACCTCACGCAGGAAGGGTCGGGCCCTCAGGAAGAGTCGGCGTCCTCCAGGCTCTGTTCGATCGATGCCCGAAGCTGCGCGGCGGCGCGTGTCGGGTCGTCGGATTCGGTCAGGTACCGCACGACGACGAAATGGCGCGCTCCTGCGCTCACCAGTGCGGGCACGGTGTCGGGAGTCACGCCGCCGGTCACGAACACCGGTCGCGGCGCGTGGGTGGTGGCGAAGGTGATGTAGTCACGCCCCGTCCCGGGTCGTCCGGGCTTGGTCGGTGTCGGTACCACGGGGCCGGCCGAGACGTAGTCGACAGGCTCGTCGCGGCTCGCGTCGAGCTCTTCGGGAGCGTGGGTGGAGAGCCCGACGATGGCCGTCGGTCCCAGGACGCGCCGAGCCGTGGCCGGACAGACGTCGTGCTGGCCCACATGGACGCCGTCCGCTTCGATCTCCAAGGCCAGATCGGGCCGATCGTTGAGAAGGAAGGGGACGCCGTGGTCGGCGCACACCCGGGCAGCCAACCGGCCCCGTTGCACGAGGTGGCGCGCCTCGAGGTCCTTGTCCCGAAGCTGGACGATGTCCACGCCCCCGGTGATGCACGAGTCCAGGAATCCGGCGAGGTCGGGTCGATCGGCCGTGCAGAGGTAGAGCCGCCGGCCGCCGAGCTCGTCGGTGGGGCGAAGCCTCAACGCTTTCCGGCTGTGGTCTTCTTGGTCCGTCGCGCCTTGGTGGTCGACGCTCCCGCCTTGTCGGGCTGAGTCTTCGCCTTGTTGGCAGCCTTCATGGCCTGCTTGAAAGCGCGCACGTTGTTGAGCGATTCGACGTCGGTGATGTCCGCCACCGATCGGAAGCTGCCCGGTTCGCTGAAGGGTGTGCTGACCGCGTCCCAGCCTTGGGGCCGAACGGCGAGCTGCTTGCCCAGCAGAGCGACGAAGATCTTGGCCTTCTGCTCGCCGAAGCCCGGGAGCTCTTTCACGCGCCGAAAGAGCTCGTCACCCGAGGTCGTTCCGGTCCAGATGTCCTCGGTGCGCCCCCGGTACCGCTCGACCACGAGTTTGGCGAGCTCCTGGACGCGTGCCGCCATCGATCCCGGGTAGCGGTGCAGAGCCGGTCTCGCCGAAAAGGCGGCGGCCAGCGCCTCGGGGTCCATCTGGGCGATGTGCTTGGCATCGAGCGTCTTCCCCAGTCGCCGCTGGAGCTCCAGCGGGCTGGCGAAGGCCCACTCCAACGGCACCTGCTGGTCGAGCACCATCCCGACGACGAGAGCGAAGGGGCTCTTCGAGAGCAGCGCGTCGGCATCGGAGTTTTGGCTGAGATGAAGTTCCACGCCACGCGAGCGTACTCAGGACTCCTGGCGCTCCGGCAGTCGGCGGGCTCGGTCGGGGCGAGCTGCGCCTCAGTCCTGCGAGCTGGGCTCCGAGTCGAGCATCTGGGACATGAGCACCTTGATCGAGGCGATGGCGAACTTGCCGTCGCCCACCTCGGCCATCCAGGCCCCTTCTTCGAGCGCTTGGCACCCTTCGTAGAACCAGTAGTTGCGACGCTGGCTGGCCGACGACCTGGCTCGTCCCGGCGGGTCGGGGAGCTTGGCGATCGTGCCGGCGTCGTGTTTCATCCAGGCGTGCAGGATGTCGTCGAGGGAGAACGGTCCGAAGAATCGCTTGCGGTTGGCTTCCTTCACGATGGCCGCGAGGATGCTGTTGCGTACGAGTGTGACTTCGTCGGTCTCCGCTCGCATACTTCGAGGCTAACCGCCGCCACCACGAATTCCGCGGTTCATTCTCCCGATGTCAAGGGGTGGAAACCCTAATTCTTCGCCCGCAACCGCACAACGTGGTCGAGCACGGATCCGTGCTCGACGGTGCCCACGTAGGGTGGCCACTCGGTCCTGCCGATTAAAGGCCCTGCATGGGAGTGTCGAAAGTCTGGACATGACCAGCCTCGCAATGTCCGCAGAGTCCGGGTGTGAGAGCACGGACGAGACCGAATCCGAGAGTGTCTCGTCGGTCGTCGTCCAGCTCCTGCGTCGTCCGCGGTGGCAGACCGTGGGGGCATGTCGCGGAGAACGCGTGGAGATGTTCATTCCCGACCGCGGCGGCCCCTCGGCGCGTGCCAAGCAGTTGTGCGCGCGCTGCACGGTCCGGGCGGAGTGCCTTCGATATGCACTGGCCGTCCCCGATCTGGTGGGGTACTGGGCCGGGACCAACGAACGGGAGCGGCGCAAGCTCCGCGCTGTATCTCGTCGGGAGAAGGCGTCCGCCTGACCCGATCCACCTGAGCTGAGCTGACCCGGCCCTGGGGCGGCGCGCTCGGTACGCTCACCTCTCGTGCCCTCCGAACGCCGCGTCGCGCTGGTGACCGGCGCCAGCCGAGGTATCGGCCGGGCATCTGCCATCGCCCTGGCCGCTACCGGTCTCGACGTCGCCATCACGGCCCGCACCGTGAGAGAGGGCGAGGCGTTCGACGAGTCCGGCTCTGTTCGGGGCGAGCCCATACCGGGAAGCCTCGAGACTACGGCTCGAGAGATCGAGGATGCGGGCGGTCGCGCGCTGGCCATCAGAGCCGACCTCCTCGACCGCGCCTCACTGGTGGCCGCCACCGAGCAGGTGCTCGCGGAGTGGGGACGCGTGGACGTGCTCGTCAACAATGCCGTGCACACCGGCCCGGGGAGCATGGAGCGCTTTCTCGATCTCGATCTCGACATGGTGGCGGTCAAGCTCGAGGCGAACGTCGTGGCCCAGCTGGTCCTGATCAAGGCCGTACTCCCCGGCATGTTGCAGCGCGGTGCGGGCACGATCATCGACATCACCTCGGCCGTGGCTACGAGTGATCCTCCGGCGCCCACCGGAGAGGGGGGGTGGGGACTCGGGTATGCCGTCACCAAGGGGGCGTTCCACCGGGTGGCGGGCATTCTCGCCGTCGAGCTCGGCCCCCGGGGCATCTTCGTGGTGAACGTCGAGCCCGGCTATGTCCTGACCGAGCGCATGGTGCTGGCCCAGGAGCGCCTGGGTCTCGCCGGGCGCTTTCTGGGGGCGCCCCCGTCGGTGCCGGGCTCGGTCGTCGCCTGGTTGGGTGGGGGCGCCGGGGGAATCACCGCTGACGAACGCACGGCCCTCAACGGCACGACGATCGCCGCGCCGCGCTTCGCCCGCGAACGCGCCCTGCACGCAGACTGGCGAAGGCTCCCCTAAACCGCCATTGGCGCCAAGCCGGGAGAACGACAGCCGGCCACGTGCCACCGGAGCGCACAGTATCGGCCGCCCACCGATGCGCCAGCACGGCAGTCCGCTCTGCCATGACGACACATCGGTCGTACGTCGTAATGACAGTGCACTGTGCCGTCGTGGCAGACACCGATGTGTTCATGCGGCAATGCACTGCCGCACTGGCAGTCGCGACTGTGTCGGTGCGGCTGCGCGCTGTCATGACGACACAACGACATGCTCGTCATTGTTGAGGATTGCCACTGGACATGAGACACGCGAACGTGACCCGTCAACGTCTTCGAGTCCCAGAAAGCACGACTTGTGTCTACGACGTCGGTCGCGCCCTGAGGAAGGAAAAGTCAGTGCGAAAGATCCTTATGGCAATTGTGGCTCTATCCCTCCTCGCGTTGACGGTGGCGGTGACCTCGCCGATGGCGTCAGCAAAGGCGCACGTTGCCGCCGCGGGTCCCGCCACGCACAAGGCGCAAAAGGTCAAGCATCACAGAATCAGCAACCATGACCCCACCATTTACAACTCCACCGTGGAGCCCAATCCCGGCAACCTCGCCAGCGAGAGCTTCGAAGCTTCCGCCGCGGCGCAATTCGGGAATCAAATCAGCTTCGGCGGCACAGCCCGCACGTTGGAAGATGTCGTCGTGCAGATGAGTAGCTGGGGATGTCAATCAGGATCGTGGACAGGGTCACCGAGTCCCTGTGTGACCACGCCGGGAGCAACGTTCAGCGAACCGATCACGCTGAACATCTATAACGTCGGTCCGGCCACCGCCAATGGACCGTCGTCGGTGGGATCGCTGGTGGCCTCTGATACCCAGACGTTCAACATCCCCTATCGCCCCTCGGCTGACGTCACAGACTGCTCCACTGCCCCGGACAACGGGACCCAGTGGTTCGATGCCGGGCTCAATACTTGCTTCAACGGGTATCTCAACAACATCGAGTTCACCTTTGGGCACGTGAATCTTCCCAACAATGTCATCTACGGGGTGGCCTACAACACCAGTGACTGGGGTGCTGCGCCGTATGGCGATGCTACGGCCTGTCACAGTTCTTCGGGTGGCTGCGGCTATGACTCGTTGAACGTGGCCGTCTCTCAGCAGCCCAGCGCCCCCAGTGTGGGAAGCGACACCTATCCGGGCACGGTGTACGAAGACATCGTGAACTCCGCCTACGCCGCCAATGACTACTGCGACGCCGGGGCAGCGGGGATCAACGTCTTCCGCATCGACGAGCCGGCCGGATTCCCCGCCAACAACGGGACCAACGACAACTGCTGGAGCGTCAACTACCCGACGGTGGGTGCCCCGTGGTACATCCCGGCGGTGGAATTCAACGCCTTGGTGAGCCCGTCTCCCACCATCACCAGCGCCGCCACGGTGTCGGTTGCGGCGGGGACACCGTTCTCGTTCCAGGTGACCACCACCGGCGTGCCCACACCGGTGGTCACCAAGCTGGCGGGGAAGCTGCCGATCGGTTTGGTGTTCCACTCCGGAGTGGGGACCGCCACCATCACGGGAACGGCTCCGCACACTGACCGGAACCGGTCCTACATGATTGCGGTGCAGGCCAAGAACGCTCGGAGGTCAATCGCCAGGCAACACCTGACTCTCGTTCTCACCGGCGGGAGGTAAGCGTCGGCGTCGAGCCCCACCAGAGCTTGGTCCCCGCGATGCGCGGGGTGTCGCCCCTGCGATCTCTCCCCAGGAGGTCGTCGGGGCGACACCCCGTCGTGACGCGTCGGGTTCCTAGCGGTCTCACCTCCATGGTCAAGGACGTGATCACGAGCGTGGTGTGGTACGAGCATGGTCACCGCATCGAGGTGAACTACGTCGACACCGAGCCCGACTATCTCGAAGGCGAGGAACGGGTCGTCCGCGACATGGCGGAGGACGAGGGCATGTGGCTCGTGCCCAGCTCCGACGGCATGCGGCGCTGGGTGCGCCCCTGATCGATGCCGGGGACGGGATTCCTGCAGGTCCTGACCGCTGTGCCGGTCCTGCCCGCTCTGCCGCCTGATCGCTGCGACAATCCGCCGGACCGGTCGACGGGAGGCAGGTGAAAGTTTACGCTGCGCCCGGCAGGGGGTTCACATGGCAGAAGTGTCCCGATCCTTCCGTTGGCGCCAGCCGACGTGGCGTGGGGCCCGCCGTCGATCGGGCGTCATCGCCACCCTCGTGGTGATCTGTCTATGGTCGGTTTTGTCCGCTGCGCCCTCGGTTTCGCCACGCAGCGCCCCGACGGCGGTGGCGGAGCGTTTGGGGTATGCGCTGGTCGGTGCCGACGGCGGAGTCTTCAGTTTTGGGACAGCGCAGTACCAGGGCGGCCTCGGCAACGACCCTCCCGCGAGCCCGGTGGTGGCGATCATGGGGTTCTGTTGCGCCTCGTACAGCCTGGTGACCGCGGCGGGAGCGGTCACCAGTTTCGGCGGCGCACCGTTCTACGGCGACCTGTCCACCATGCGACTCGCCGCGCCCATCGTCGGGGCCGACCCCGAAGGGAGTACGGGGTACTGGCTGGTCGGAGCCGACGGCGGGGTGTTCAGCTTCGGCTCGGCCGGGTATTTCGGGAGCCTGGGAGGAAAGACGCTTCCCGCGCCCATCGTCGGGATCGCATCCTCGGGGCCCGGTGGCTACTGGCTGGTCGACAAGGCCGGTCGTGTGTACCGCTTCGGCGACGCCCCCGCTCTGGGGGACCTCAGCAGGGTCCGGCTCGACGGGCCCGTCGTCGCCATTGCGGATGAGGAATGCTCAATCGGCGACGGCTATGTCCTGGCTAGTGCCGACGGCGGGGTCTTCGCCTTCGGTTCGGCCTGCTATCTCGGTGCCATGGCCGGCAAGCGGCTGACGGCACCGATCACCGGGATCACCACCGATGGCGACGGCTACTGGCTCGTGGCGAGCGATGGCGGGGTGTTCAGCTTCGGCATCGCATCATTCTTCGGGTCAGAGGGTGGCCGACATCTCAATGCTCCGGTCGTCGGTCTGGCGAGCCTCTTCACACCGGCCCTTTGCAACGGGCTCCCACCCGGGCAGTGCTAGCCGGCCCGTCGCCCTCACTTCGTGGACGACGGGTTGGCTACGGCTGCTGGTACTCCTCGATGGTGGCACCCATCTGCGTCTCGATCTCCTTGAGGTCGAAGTAGTCGCGCCACCTCGTGACCTGCCCGTCGGCGTCGAGCTCGACCATGGTGCAGCCGTGCATCTCGATGCGGATCCCGCCCCCGAGGGTGCCACCCCCGATCCACTCGAAAGCGCCCCCGGTGCGGTCACCGTGAGAGGCGGTGACCTCTTGCTTCCAGTCGGGGAAGGAGGCATCGGTGATGTCCTCGACCGATTTGATGTCCGACGTGGGTGCGGTCACGGGGTCGCTGAACATGCCACCGGGTGCGAACAGCTCCCGCAAGCGCACGGTGGCGTCCGCGCCGAGCGCCAGCTTCAACCTCTTGGTCCAATCCTCCCAATCCACGACGACTCACTTCCTACCCGCGCTGGTGGCGGGTCTGGGGTCTCAGTCGACGGTCGACCAGAACGCCTCGAGGGCTTGTGCTCCTCGGGCGGGGTCCTGCAGCATCCACCAGTGCCCGATCCCCTCGAGCTTCTCCAACGACGCGCCGGCCCGCCGGGCGGAATTGGTCGCGCTGACGTCGGAGAGGAAGGGATCTTCGGTGGGGAGGAGCACGAGCCCCGGTTTGGGGATGTCTCGAAAGTCGGGTCCCCATTCGTGACCCACGTCCACCGCCGAGCGGTAGAGGGCGAGGATGGACTCGGCCATGAGGGGGTCCGCCCAGCTGGCCAGGGTCACGGCCCGCTCGGGCGGCACCCCGAACATCTCGAAGACCGAGCCGCGCTCTTCGGGCGCGATCGCCATCTGCTGTTCGAAGAACTCTTCGCCCTCACCCGGCGTCTGCCAGATCTTGGCGAAGTCGTGCCACTCGAAGTTGACGTCACCGATACCCGCAGCATCGGTCACCCATGACCGCACCAGGTCGGGTCGGGTGCTGACTACACGCACGACGAACCCTCCACCCCAGTCATGGCCGACCAGGTCGATGGGCCCCTGTGCCGCCAGCGTCTCGAGCTCGGAGACGAGCCCCTGCACGTACTCCTCCTTGGTGGAACCGAACCCGTCGGGTCGTGGGCACCCGAACCCGGGGAGTTGGGGAGTGACGATGTCGCTGCGGTGCAGCTCCGAACGCAGGTGCTCCCACACGGCAGGTGTCTCGGGGACACCATGGACGAGGACCACAGGCATGGGGGCAGCTTGGCAGCCAGGTGGGGGCGCGCTCAAGCGGTCGTGGGCCGCCGGAAATGCCTAGGGTTCGTCCGATGCGCTTCGGGGTCCTTCTCCTTCCGGAATTTCGATGGTCGCAGGCCCGGTCCTTGTGGCGCCGGGTGGAGGAGCTCGGCTTCGACCACGCCTGGACCTACGACCATCTGGCCTGGCGGTCGCTGCGCGACGCCACGTGGTTCGGAGCCGTCCCGTTTCTTGCTGCGGGCGCGGTGGCAACCGAGCGGATACGGCTCGGCACCCTGGTGGCGTCGCCCAATTTCCGGCACCCGGTACCCTTCGCTCGCGAGCTGGTGACCCTCGACGACATCTCCGACGGTAGACTGACCCTGGGGATCGGAGCCGGGGGGGAGGGTTGGGACGCGGTCATGCTCGGCCAGGACCCGTGGTCCCGGGCCGAGCGCGCCGATCGGTTCGCCGAGTTCCTCGACGTGCTCGACCGCTTGCTCCGCCATCCCGAGGCGTCGTATCGAGGCAGGTTCTATGTGGCGGTGGACGCTCGCACCCATCCGGGATGCGTGCAGGAGCCCCGTATCCCGTTCGCGGTGGCGGCCACCGGGCCTCGCGGCATGGCGGTGGCCGCCGCCCACGGGGACACCTGGGTGACCACCGGTGATCTCGGCCCCGAGGGCACGTTGCTCGACGCCGAGGAGGGCGTGCGGGTGGTGCGCGCCCAGATGGCGCGCCTGGACGAGGCGTGCGCGGCCATCGGCCGTGACCCCGCCTCGATCGGCCGGCTGGTGCTCACCGGGCCCCGACTGGGGGCCGGGTTGCACTCGCCCGACGCCTTCGACGAGACCGCCGGGCGGTACGCGGAGGCGGGCGTCACGGACTTGGTGGTCCATTGGCCCCGTGCGGAGGACCCTTATGCGGGCGACCAGACCATGTTCGAGCAGATCTTCTCCGACCGAGCACACGAGCGCGCACATGGCGTGGAACCAATCGGCGACGTGGGGGGTCAAGAACAGATGTGAGGGCAGTCGCGGTCCCGGCAGGGAGGGTCGAAGGGTTGCGAGCGAAATCGGAGGGCCCGGGTCCCCGGACGAGGGTGGATCAAGAGGACGCCTTCGAGGCGGCCATGCTCGAGCACGGGACCCGCCTGGCGCGGATGGCCTTCTATCTGTGCGGAGACCGGACCCGGGCCGAGGATCTCGTGGCTGAGGCGTTCGCCGGTGCGTGGCCCAAATGGTCGGCCGGACGGATCGAGGCCCTGGCCCCGTACCTCCGCCGGGCCGTGGTCAATCTGGCGGCCAAGGAGCATCGGCACCGGCTGGTGATGTTCCGCCACGACGAACGCGCCCCGTCGCCGGCCCCGGCACCGGGGGCCGACGAGAACCTGTGGGCCCGGGTCGACCTGGGTCGCGTGTTGGCCGCTCTGGCGCCCGCCCAACGGGTGGTCGTGGTCCTGCGCTACGTCGAGGACATGACCGAGTCGGACATGGCCGCCTTCCTCGGGGTGTCTCCCGGCACGGTCAAGTCCCGGTTGGCCCGGGCCCTCGACGCCATGCGGGCGCGACTCGAAGGAGGCGACGATGCCTGAGCGCGACGACATCGAGGCGCAGCTCCGGCAGGAGCTGCTGCGTCAGGCGCCCGAATTCGAACTGGGGACGTCCCTGCCCGGCCGGGTGTCGGCGTTGGTGCGGCGGAGCCACCGTGTGCGGATGGCCGTGGTCATCGGGGCCGCGGCTGTCGTGGTGGCGGCGGTCGCCGTCCCACTCTCCTCACTGCGCTCCGAGCCCTTGGGTCGCAAGATCACTCCCGCCACCACACCCACCACGCCCACCACCTCGACGACCCCGTCCACGCCGACCTCGACGACGACGCCCCCGAACGTGGCGCTGGCGCCCTTCTCCTGTGCTTCGCTCGATCTCTGGACCACGCCGACAGGGACCCCGGTGTCCTCCACGGTCACCCTGGGCCTGGTGTCGGCCACCCTTACCGGGACCAGGGCGACGACTCCGGGTGACGACCCGGCGTTATCGAATCCGGTGCTGTCGGTGGGTCAGGCGGTGCTGTCGGGGCCGGCCGTGACCCAACCCTTCCCGAGCGGCTTCGGCTTCCACATGTCGGTGGCCCCCCCCGCCCAGGCCGACGCCGTGATCCCCTGGTCCATCGCCCCGGCCTCGCCCCAGGGGTCGACGTCGCCGCCCAACTCCGACGCGCTGTGCCTGGCCGAGTTCCCCGGCTTCAGTCTGCCCACGGTCCTTCTGGGTCTGGACACGGGCGGCGCGCACTGCTGCACCGTGGTCCGCGCCATCGCGATCTCGTCGTCCGGGCACGGTCCCGTCGTCGACGACGAGGTGGGCAACCCCGCTGCCTCGCTGGCGGCGGATGGCCACAGCGCCGTGATCGTCAGCGCCGACAATGCCTTTGCCTATGCCTTCGGCTCCTATGCTGCCTCGGGCCTCCCCCTCAAGGTGCTGCAATTCGGGGCGGGAGGTTTCACCGATGTGACGCGCCAGCACCTCGACTTGGTGGCCAAGGACGCCGCCACATGGTGGACGACGTTCAATGCCGACCCGGGGAACGGGCTCGGCGTGTTGGCGGCCTGGGTGGCCGACGAATGCGTCGTCGGGCAGGCAACGAGCGCGTGGTCGACGGTGGGCCAGTTGCAGATGCAGGGAAAGCTCGGCGGTCCCGTCGGCTGGCCCACCGGCACCGCCTACGTGTCGGCGCTCAAGACTTTCCTCGCGCAGCACGGGTACTGCCCGGCGTGACCTGTTGCACCGCGCCACGGCCTGCGGGATCGGTTTCCAACAACATCTGGCGTCACTCGCCGGTTGGGCCCGGCGGCTGAGTCCGAAAACTGGGCTGGCACTCGGCCGGTATCGTGGCAAGCCGTGCCTGGTCCTACGGCCCGCAAGGCGACCGTCGCCGATGTCGACGCGCTCGCCACCACACTGGCTCGTGCTTTCGACGACGACCCCCTGACGACGTGGCTCTTTCCCGCGGCGGAAGCTCGGCGTCGCAAGCTCCCGACCTTCTTCCGCTCCCTGCTGCGGGCATCGCTTCCCTTCGGGGAGGTGTACACGAACGGAGAGGCGCAGTGTGCGGCCATCTGGAACCCTCCGGGAACGTTCCCGATGGGTTGGGTTACCGACACCCGGCTGGGCCTGGCCACCACGCGCTTGGTGGGGCTGCGGATCGCCGTGTGCGCCAAGGGCCTCATGTACTTCGCCAGTCATCACCCCAAGGAGCGTCACTGGTACCTCCAGATGCTCGGGACCGAGCCTGACGTGCAGAGCCGGGGCCTGGGCTCCGCCATCCTGGCGCCGGTGCTCGAACGCTGCGACCGCGAAGGCGAGCGCGTGTACCTGGAATCCTCCAAGGAGCGCAACATCCCGTTCTACGCCCGGCACGGCTTCGCCGTCACCCAGGAGATCCAGGTGCCCCGGGGCCCGGTGGTGTGGGCCATGTGGCGCGACCCCCGCTGAGCATCGCGCCAGATCGTTGTTCCCGGCCGCCGTCAGCCGGACCTCCTGGGTGCTGGCACCACAGCGCATCGACGGGTTGACCACCTTGGAACCGGCCCGGCCCTCCGCCACACTGCGATGGGACGGGTCTGGCCAGGTGACCGACGACGAGGGTGGGAGCGTGGGAACGCAACGGTCAGACAGCGCAGCGTCGTGACCGGACAGGCCCTCGCCGTCGCCTGGTACCGGTTCCGGGCCACCTTCGGTCACCGTCGGGGCGGGTACCTGGCCATCGTCCTACTGGTGGGGTTGGTGGGTGGCGTGGCTATGGGTGCGCTGGCTGCGGCCCGACGCACCCAGTCGTCCTTCGCCACCTACTTGGCCAGCACCAATCCGTCCAATTTCGACGTGTCGGTCTTCGGCGGATTCAACAATTCCAGCGGCGCCGTGTACTCCGCCGCGGCCACGAAGGAGATCGCCGCGCTGCCCGGCGTCAGGCACGTCGAGGCGGGCATCGTGCTCACCGCCGCCCCCCTGCTCCGAAACGGCGCTCCCCGTCTCGACTCCGCCGTCCTGCAGAACACCTTCACCGTGGCCAGCGTCGACGGTCTCTATTTCGACCTCGACCGCTTGGCGGTCACCGAAGGACGCATGGCGAACCCGGACCGGCCCGACGAGATCGTCATGACCGCGGTGGCCGCCCATCTGCTCGGGTTCCACGTCGGTGAGGTGATCCCCTACGGGTTCTACACCCAGCACCAGCAAGGTCTGCCGGCCTTCGGCACGCCCAAGGTCCCTCCTCACCGACGGATCGATGAAAAATTGGTGGGGCTGGTCCAGGTGAGCAATGCCCTCGTGCAGGACGACATCGACCGGCTCCCCACCTTCATCTTCTTCACGCCCGCGTTGGGCAAGGAGGTCGTGGCCGACGGAGGCCACGTCGAGGGCGGGGCCATCACCTACGGGTTGCAGATCGACGGCGGGAACGCCGGCGTGGCCAAGGTGGAGCGGGAATTCTCCACCCTTGTCCCGAGGCGCACGACGGCTGCCTTCCACGCCATCTCGCCGGTCGAGGCCAAGGTGGACCGGACCGTCAAGCCGCTCGCCATCGCCCTGGGCGTGTTCGGCATGGTGGCCGCTCTGGCCGCGTTGCTCATCGGTGTCCAGATCATCTCGCGCCAGCTGCGCGCCGCCGACGAGGACCTGGGCGTGCTGCGCGCTCTGGGGGCGACTCCCGGGACCACCATCGCCGACGGACTGCTCGGCATGGTGGGGGCCATCACGGTGGGAGCGCTGCTGGCGGTGCTGGTGGCCGTCGCCCTGTCACCGCTGTCTCCGCTGGGCCCGGTTCGGTCCGTGTATCCGGGCTCGGCCATCGCCTTCGACTGGACTGTGCTCGGCAGCGGGCTCGCCGCGCTGATCGTCGGGCTCGGCGCCTTGGCGTTGGCGCTCGCCTATCGCAGCGCACCGCACCGGGTGGCGCAACGCCAGGGGGATCCGTCCCCACGTGGCTCGAGGGCCGTGCGCGTCGTGGCGTCGACTGGTCTTCCTCCGTCTGCGGCCGTGGGGGTGCGGTTCGCCCTCGAGTCCGGTCGGGGCCGCACCGCCGTCCCGGTGCGATCGGCCTTGCTGGGTGCGGTGCTGGCGGTGGCCCTCGTCGTGGCCACGCTGACCTTCGGGAGCGGTTTGCAGGCGCTTGTCTCGCATCCCTCGCTGTACGGATGGAACTGGACCTACATGCTCAATCCGACCAACACCGTCCCCTCCCAGGCCGAGGCCCTGCTCGCCCACGACCACGACGTCGCGACGTGGGCCGGGTACGACTACAACGATGCCGAGATCAACGGCCAGACCGTTCCCTTCCTCTTTCAGGACTCGCAGTCCGACACGAGCGATCCGATCGCCCCCCCGATCCTGAGCGGGCACGGCGTCGAGGACAAGGACCAGATCGTGCTGGGCGCGGCGACGATGCAGCAGCTGCACACGCGTCTCGGCGGCACGGTGGTGGTGAGCTTCGGCCTCCCCAAAGATGCACCCTTCTACCTGCCACCCACCCCTGTCGTGGTGGTGGGGACGGCCACCATGCCCGCCGTGGGGTTCTCCAGCGTCATCTCCGACCACACCTCCATGGGGACCGGGGCGCTGGTCAGCAGGGGCGTCGAGCCCGCCGCCTTCCAGAAGGCCCAGCTCAGCGGCGACCCCACGCTCAACGGTCCGGACCTGATCTTCGTGCGGCTCCGGGGCGATGTTCCTCGTGCGGTGGGCCTGGCCGGTCTGCGACGCATCGCCGCCTCAGTCACCCGCGACCTCGCCGCGGTGCCCAACGGGGGTGGCCAGGGCAACAGTGTCACGGCGGTGGGGGTGCAGCGCCCGGCCGAGATCGTCAACTACCGCAGCACCGGCGCCACGCCCACACTGCTGGCCACTGCACTCGCCGCCGGGGCGGTGATCGCGCTGGGTCTCACCCTGGCGGCCTCGGTGCGCCGCAGACGACGCGATCTGGCCTTGTTGAAGACACTGGGCTTCACGCAGCGGCAGTTGGCGGCCGCCCTGGCCTGGCAGGCGTCGGTGGCGGCGGTCATCGGGGTCGTCGTGGGGGTGCCCGTCGGCATCGCGCTCGGGCGCTGGTTGTGGGATCTGTTCGCCCGCCAGATCTACGCCGTGCCCGACGCCACCGTGCCCGTCGTGTCGGTGGTCGTCGTGGCCCTCGGTGCCTTGGTGCTCGCCAACATCGTGGCTGCGTTGCCGGGGCGCAGTGCGGCCCGTACGCCCACGGCGGTGCTGTTGCGCTCCGAGTAACGCCGGCGGGTTCAGGTGACGGGCGTCACGCGACCCGGATCTCGCCCGAGGGTGAGGCCAGCAGGAGTGCGGTGGGCCCGGTGTCGCCACCGACGCGCACGTCGACGCCCTGGGGCGGATCTGCACCCAGCCAGCCCGACAGGGCCACGGGGTCGGGCACGTGCAGCTCGAGGCGGGCGAACCCGGTGGCTCCACAACGGTGGACGACGTCACCGAGGCGTGCCGGGTGGAGCTGGGCGTCGTCCCAGACCATGAAGGCGCACCGCCACGGCGCTTCCCATGACGCGTCCACCGCCACGCAGCGCCAGCGCACGGTGGTCCCATCGCCGAGGATGCGCTGGCGGTGCTCGACGGGGAGCCCGACACGCGCCGCGGTGGCGTCGATGTCCCCGGGCGTCACCTCCATCGACCAGCGGGCCACACCGGGGCCGCGCCTCGCCAAGGCGGCCAGGACCGGGCGTCCCTGGGGCGAGGACCGGGCCTCGCCCTCGTCGACGACGGCGAGAAGCTCGAGATACTGCGTGCCGAGGGGCACGATGAGATTGGCCGTGCCCCGCCCCGGATGCCGGCCGCCGTCGAGGACGGTGAGACCGAGCGCCTCGGTCCGCCGGCGGGCCGAGGCGAGGTCGGTGACGAGGACGATGGCCTGGACGAGCCGGTCAGCCATGACGGGGAGCGGTCCCGGGCCCGGCGCGCCGTGGGGTGCGAGATGATGGCGTCATGACGCCGGCCAAGACGGCCAATTCCCGTTGGTCCTTGTGGTCGGAGGACTCGGTGCTGTCGATCGGGTCCAAGGGCTCGTTCATGTCTATCGGCTCCATCGGCTCGGCGTGCTCGATCGGGTCGATCGGCTCGTTCCTGTCGGCCTTCTCCATCGGTTCGGCCGGTTCACTGGGCTCGGTGCTCTCGGCGCGGTCGCGGTGGTCGGCGATGTCCTTCGGCGCCGCCAGGGCGATCCTCGCCGGAGGGCCCAACTCGGACCAGGATCGGTCGGAGCGGGGTCAGTCGGTCCAGGGATCGGCGGAGTCGGCGTCGATCTCGTAGCGGCCGATGGCCTCGGCCACCTCGTCGCGCTTGGCGTCACCGGTGTCGGCCAGCTCGCTGAGCACGGCCACCACCAGGTGGGCGGCGTCGACCTCGAAAAAGCGGCGCAAGGCGGCCCGGGTGTCGGAGCGTCCGAAGCCGTCGGTCCCCAGTGAGACGAAGGGCCGGGGCACCCACCGGGCCACTTGGTCGGGGACGGCCCGCAGGTAGTCGGTCACCGCCACCACCGGTCCGGTCCCGTCCGCCAGGGCACGGGTGACGTAGGGGACGGCGCGCTCGGCGTGGGGATGGAGGCGGTTGGCTCGTTCCACCGACAGGGCGTCCTCGCGCAGCTCGGTGTACGACGTCACCGACCAGGCATCGGCCGAGACACCCCAGTCCGCCGCCAGCATGGCGCGCGCCTCCATGGCGACCTGCCACATGGGCCCCGAGAAGAGCAGGGTGGCGCGCCGGTTGGTGCCGTCGGGCACCTCGGCGGGCTCGGCGAAGCGGTACATGCCGCGCAGGACTCCGGCCCGCACCACGTCGCCGGCGTCGCCGGTGGGGAGGGGGGGCATGGGGTAGTTCTCGTTGTAGAGGGTGAGGTACCAGAAGCGGTCCTCGGGCTCGGGCCCCATGATCCTGGTGACGGCGTCGTGCATGATGACGCCGATCTCATAGGCGAAGGCGGGGTCGTAGATGTGCGCCGCGGGGTTCACCGAGGCGAGCAGGGGCGAGTGGCCGTCGTCGTGCTGGAGGCCTTCTCCTTGCAAGGTGGTGCGGCCCGCCGTACACCCGGCCAGGATGCCGCGGCCGCGGATGTCACCGAGGAGCCAGGCCAGGTCACCGATGCGCTGGAACCCGAACATGGAATAGAAGAGATAGATGGGCAGCATGGGCCGGCCCCAGGTGGCGTAGGACGTGGCCAGGGCGATGAACGTGGCCATGGCACCGGCCTCGGTGATGCCTTCTTGGAGGATCTGGCCCTTGCGGTCCTCGGCGTAGCGGAGGATGAGGTCGGAGTCGACGGGGGTGTAGCGCTGGCCCTCGGGGGCGTAGATCTTGGACTCGGCGATGAGGGGCTCGAGGCCGAAGGTGCGGGCCTCGTCGGGGACGATGGGGGCGACGTAGCGCCCCAGGGCGGGGTCGCGCGCCAGGTTGCGCAGCAGCCGGGCGAAGGCCATGGTCGTGGACGCGGCCTGGGCGCCCGACCCGGCGAACATGTCCGAGAAGGCCTTGTCGTCGGGGAGGGCATAGTGCGTGACGGCCCGCACCACACGCGACGGCAGGGGGCCGGCCAGGACCTTGCGGCGCCCCGACAGGTACTCGTGGGCGGGGGACCCCTCGGGGGGGCGGTAGTAGGGGGGTTGTTCGGCGTCGAGGGCCTCGTCGGGGATCTCCTCTTGGAGATAGAGGCGGTCGCGCAGGGCGAGCAGCTGGGCCTTGGTCATCTTCTTGATCTGATGGGTGGCGTTGCGCGCTTCGATCTCGGGGCCCAGCGTCCAGCCCTTGACGGTCTTGGCCAGGATGACGGTGGGCTGGCCCACCTGTTCGGTGGCGAGCTTGTAGGCGGCGTAGAGCTTGCGGTAGTCGTGCCCGCCGCGCGGCAGGGCCTGGAGATCGGCGTCGGAGAGGTGCTCGACCAGCCGGCGCAGTCGGGGGTCGGGGCCGAAGAAGTGCTCCCGGATGTAGGCGCCGGACTCGGTGGCGTACTTCTGGAATTCGCCGTCGGGGGTGGTGTTCATCTTGTCGAGGAGCACGCCGTCGATGTCGCGCGCCAGCAGCTCGTCCCACTTGGATCCCCAGATGACCTTGATGACGTTCCAGCCCGCGCCCCGGAAGGTGGCCTCGGCCTCCTGGATGACCTTGCCGTTGCCGCGCACGGGGCCGTCGAGGCGTTGCAGGTTGCAGTTGACGACGAAGATCAGGTTGTCCAGGTGCTCGCGTCCCGCCACGCCCAGGGCACCGATGGACTCGACCTCGTCGAGCTCACCGTCGCCGAGGAAGGCCCAGATGCGACTGGCGGAGGTGTCGACGATCTCGCGCTGGAGGAGATAGCGCGCCGCGTGGGCCTGGTAGATGGCACACAGGCCACCGAGGCCCATCGACACGGTGGGGTACTCCCAGAATTCGGGGAGGAGGCGGGGGTGGGGGTAGCTGGGCAGGCCCCGGCCCGAGACCTCCTGGCGGAAATGGTCGAGCTGGTCCTCGGTGAGACGGCCCTCGACGAAGGCGCGGGCGTAGATGCCGGGTGAGCCGTGGCCCTGGAAGTAGACGAGGTCCCCGAACCCGCCGTCGGACTTGCCCCGGAAGAAATGGTTGAACCCCACCTCGTAGAGCGAGGCGGAGCTGGCATAGGTGGCCAGATGGCCCCCGATGCCCTCGCTGCGGTAGTTGGCCCGGCTCACCATGGCCGCCGCGTTCCACCGGATGTAGGCGCGGATGCGCCTCTCGACGTACTCGTCGCCGGGGAACCAGGGCTCCTGGTCCTGGGGGATGGTGTTGACGTACGGGGTGGACACCGTGGCGGGGAAGTCGACCTGCATGGCGCGGGCCCGCTCGAGCAGCTTCATGAGCAGGAAGCGGGCCCGGGGGCGTCCCTCGGCGTCGACGACGGCGTCGAAGGAGTCGATCCACTCCGCCGTCTCCTGGGGGTCGATGTCGGGAAGTTGATGCGACATTCCGTCGAAGAGCACTGCCCCATGCTACGGGCGGCCTCCTGGCAAGAGACCGACACTGCGAACCACGACGGGGGGCCTCGGTGTGATCGGGGGCGGATCGGTGAAGGTGCCCTCATCGGTGGATCGCCGGCCTCGTCTGCCTCACCAGCCTCATGAAGCTCTGTGTCATCTCAGTGAGACTGATACACCCTCATGGCACACTGAATTCGTGCTCGTTTCGCTGAAGACCGTGCGCCAGGACATCGCCCGGGAGCTGGCGGGGGCCGATCCCGACCGGGTCACCGCCGCTCAGGCCGCCGAGCTCGTGACGCTGTTCGCCGACATCGAGCGACTGGGCTCGGCGGGCAAGGTCCTCTTCTCCCACCGCGCCGCGCAGTCCACGAGATGGCGCGACGAGGGCCACCGGTCCGCGGCGTCGTGGATGGCCGAGACCACTGGCACGGGAGTGGGTGAGGCTCTCAACGCGTTGGAGACGTCATCGGCGCTGGTGTCACTTCCCGAGACTTCTGACGCGCTGCGCAGAGGAGAGCTGTCGGGCACCCAGCTCAAGATCATCGCCGGTGCCGCGGCGCAGAACCCGGGGACCGAGGGCGCATTGCTGAAGGCGGCCGCCGATCACAGCATCAAGGGGCTCAGAGATCGCGCCGCGCAGGTCCGGGCGCGGGCGAGCTCGGCCGCGCAGGAGAAGGCGCGGTATTCGGCGGTGCACGCCGCGAGGTACGTGCGCCACTGGGCCGACCCCGACGGGGCCTTCCGCCTCGATGCCAAGCTCACCCCCGACGCGGGGGCCACACTCCTCTCCGCGCTCGAGCAGGAGGCCGACGTCCGGTTCAAGGCGGCGCGCCAGGCCGACGTGCACGAACCTCCCGGCGCCCATCTGGCCGACGCCCTGGTGGCACTGGTGGCGGGGGAGCCAGCAGCCCCGGTGTCGGGCCGCACCGGTTCATCGGCGACCGGCAATCCCCGGGCGACGGTGGTCATCCGCGTGGACGCCAAGGCACTGCGCCGGGGGTATGCCAAGGCGGGCGAGACGTGTGCCATCCGGGGTGGGCCCGGTCCCGGTGGCCGCGGTGCACCGGCAGCTCTCTGATGCATTCGTGAAGATCGTGGTCCTGGACGGCACCGACGTCACTACGGTGTGCCACGTGGGGCGCAGTGTCTCCCGACACATCCAGACGGCCCTGGAAGAACGCGACCCGGTGTGTGTGGTCCCGAAGTGCGAGGTCGCCCACGGGCTCGAGGACCATCACTGGGACGTGCCCTATGCCGAGTGCGGGACGAGCACCCTGGCCGGCTTGGCCCGGATCTGCTCCTGGCACCACGGCCTGGCCACCTACGAAGGATTGGTGCTGGGCGGTGGGGCGGGGGCCTGGGAGTGGAGCGAACCCCCGGGCGGGGCGGCCTTCGAAACGGGCCCGCCGGGTTCCGGGACCGGGTTCCGGGATACGGGCTGAAGTGTTTGGTTCAGTCCGAGGAACCGAAGCGGACGATGGAACTGGTCGCCTTCTGGCAGGCGGCGCGCCGGTCGTAGGGGGCTTCGCGCTCGGCATCATCGGCCCGGCGCATGTCGGCCGGCCCCGCCCAGGGGCTGGCTCCCGAGGCGGCCGGGACCAGGGATACGGGCATGGGGACGTCCGGGGGCGGGTCGAAGGACTCGAGGCCACCGTCGCGGACGAGTTTGGTGGGGTGGCCCTCGGAGAAGTACCGGAATTCGTGCACGAGGTAAGGGTCCCGGAACCAGCCCAATGTGTTGGTCGTCAGGGTGGTCATGGAGCCAGTTTACCTCTAGTTCACCTTTCGTTCACGTTTAGATAACCTTCGAGGGCCGGCCGAACCCTCGTACCTGCCCGAACGGGCGTCCACCCACGGCACCGGGCGGGCCGTGCATGCTGGGGCCGATGTCCGAGACAGCGGTGTTCGAAACGACGGTGTTCACCGATGGGTCGTGCCTGGGGAACCCGGGGCCCGGAGGGTGGGCCTGGGCGGTGCCCGACGGGCCCTTCGCCAGCGGGGCCGAGCCACGGTCGACCAACCAGCGGATGGAGATCGTGGCGGTGATCCGGGCCCTCGAGGCGCTGGAGGGCCCGGTGCACGTGAACAGCGACTCGACCTACGTGGTCAATTGCTTCCGCGACCGGTGGTGGGAGGGGTGGAAGCGCCGGGGCTGGCGCAACACGGCGGGCAAGCCGGTGGCGAACCGGGACCTGTGGGAGCCGCTGCTGTCGTTGGGGCTGGACTCCGACCGGGCCGTGCGGTTCAGCTGGGTCAAGGGGCATTCCGGCAACGTGATGAACGACGGGGTGGACCTCCTGGCCGTCGAGGCCGCCACCTCGCAGCACGGGGTATCGGGCGACCACTTCGTCCCCTGACACCGGGCTTCGTGGTATCCGGCCCGCCTTGGCGGTCGGCGGGGGCGCCCCCGTAGCATGCGCCGCATGGACCTCAACAACATCTCCGCGGTCATCACGGGCGGCGCGTCCGGGCTGGGCGAGGGCACGGCACGCAAGCTGACGTCGATGGGCGTGCGGTGCACGATCTTCGACCGCAACGAGGACGGCGCCAAGAAGGTGGCGGGGGAGCTCGGCGCCAACTACGTGGCCGGCGACGTCACCGATCCCGACGACTGCCAGCGGGCCGTGGACCAGGCGGCCGAGGGTGGCACGCTGCGCATCGCCGTGAACTGTGCCGGCACGGGCTGGGTGGGTCGGGTCATCAACCGGGACAACTCGCCGCACGACCTGAGTGCGTTCAAGTTCATCCAGGACCTCAACGTGGTGGGGACGTTCAACGTCATGACGCGCGCCGCCTCGGCCATGGCGGTGACCGAGCCGCTGGCCGACGGCGAACGGGGCGTCATCGTGAACACGGCGTCGGTGGCCGCCTTCGACGGCCAGGTGGGCCAGTTGGCGTACTCGGCGTCGAAGGGTGCCATCGTGGGGATGACGCTCCCCGCGGCGCGCGACCTGGCGTCGGTGGGGGTGCGCGTGGTGACCATCGCCCCAGGGTTGTTCGACACACCGTTGCTGGGGATGTTGCCCGAGGAGCAGCGCAACGCGCTGGGCCAGTCGGTGCTGTTCCCCAAGAAGCTGGGCCAGCCCATCCAGTACGGGGAGCTGGTGGCCCACATCGCGCAGAACAGCTACCTCAACGGGGAAGTGATCCGCCTCGACGGGGGGATCCGTATGCCCCCCAAGTGATGCTCCCAAGTGATGCTCCCAAGTGATGCTCCCAAGTGAAGCCCCCAGTGATGAAGGAATAGGGCACCCGTGAAGTACGTCGACATCGGCGGGGCCAGGCTGTCCGCCATCGGGCTCGGGACGTGGCAGTTCGGCTCGACGGAGTGGGGCTACGGGGCCGACTACTCCGACCGCGAGGCCGACGCCATCGTGCAACGGGCCCTCGACGTGGGCATCACCTTGTTCGACACGGCAGAGATCTACGGCTTCGGGCGGTCAGAGCGGATCTTGGGCAAGGCCCTGGGGGACCGGCGTGACGAGGCCTTCATCGCCTCGAAGATCTTCCCGGTCCTGCCCATAGGGCCCGTGGTGCTGCAGCGGGCCCGGGGGAGCCTGCGGCGGCTGGGAGTGGACGCGCTGGACCTGTACCAGTTGCATCAGCCCAATCCGGTGGTGCCGCTGTCGGCGACGATGCCGGCGTTGGGGCAGTTGCTGGACGAGGGGGTCGTGCGCCACGTGGGGGTCTCGAACTACTCGTTGGCACGGTGGGAGGCGGCCGAGGAGGCGTTGGGGCGGCCGGTGCTGTCGAACCAGGTGCGCTACAGCCTGGTGGACCGACGGCCCGAGAAGGACCTATTGCCGTGGGCCCAGGCCCATGACCGGGTGATCATCGCCTACAGCCCGCTGGCGCAGGGGTTGCTGTCGGCGCGCTATGACGAGCACCACCGGCCCGGCGGCATCGTGCGATCGGCGTCACCGGGGTTTCATCCCGAGAACCTGCGCCGAGCCGAGCCCATGCTGGGCGTGCTGCGGGACGTGGCCGAGACCCATCACTCCACGGCGTCACAGATCGCGCTGGCGTGGCTGATCCGGCGCCCCAACGTGGTGGTGATCCCGGGTGCGAGCTCGGCCGCGCAGGTGGAGGTCAACGCGGCGGCGGCCGACATCGAGCTCACCGACGACGAGGACGCGGCGTTGGTGGCAGCGTCGGACGCGTTCGAGCCGCTGGCGGCGACGGCGGTGCTGCCCGATCTGATCCGGGAGCGCGTGTCTGGCTTCTTCGGTCGCATGACCGGTGGCACCGGCGGCGGCCCGGCATCCTCGTAGTCGTCGGGGTCGACCGGTGCGGTACTGGACGGTCGACGAGGCCCGGGAGTACCTGCCGCGGCTGCGTCTCTTGTTGGGGGTGATCCGCCGGGCCACCCACCTGGGGGTGTCGGCCCGGGGGAACGGCCACGCCGTGCTTCCCGGTGCGCCGCTGCCCGCCGGTCCGCCCGTCACCGAGCCAGCACCGTCTTCCGAGCCAGCACCGTCTTCGCCGGCGGTGGACTTCGACGTGAAGGATGCGCTGGCGGAGCTCGACCGCCAAGGGATTGTCCTTCGCGACCCAGACCGGGGGCTGATCGACTTCACCGCGCTCCACGGCGGCCGAGAGGTGCTGCTGTGTTGGCAGCTGGGTGAGGACGAGTTGGCGTGGTGGCACTTTCCCGAGGACGGGTTCGCCGGACGCCGCCCCCTGCCCTTGCCGCCCGAGCTCTGACCCCTCCTCGCACGCCGTCGGGCCCTTTGTGCCAACTCCGAGCGGGGGGTGCTCCCCCGTTAGGCTGGAACACGGACCAGGCCCCGGGCGTTGCAGGGCACGGGAACTTGAGGACGCGGAGGTGATCAGGACGGCCGAGACCACTGAATTCGATGTGGTGGTGATCGGCGGCGGGCCCGGTGGGTATGCCACCGCCCTGTACGGGGCTGCGGCGGGCCTGCGGGTCGCCGTGGTCGAACGGGACAAGGTCGGTGGGACGTGCCTGCACCGGGGATGTGTCCCGGCCAAGGAGTTCCTGGAGACCGCCAGTGTGGTGCGGACGGTGGCGAGTGCCAAGGAATTCGGTGTCCAGGCCGGCCAACCCGTGGTCGACTTCGCCGTGAGCCAGGGACGCAAGCAGAAGGTGGTCGACCAGCTTTTCAAGGGTCTGGCCGGGCTCATGAAGGGCCGGGGCATCGTGACCTTCAACGGCGTCGGCACACTCCTGCCCGGTCGGCGGGTGCGGATCGATCCCGCTCCGGGGGCAGGCGAGGGTGCGACCCAGCCACTGGAGATCACGGGTCGCAACGTCGTGCTGGCCACCGGGTCGGTGCCGCGCACCATCCCCGGGTTCGATGTCGAAGGCCGGGTGGTCATGACCTCGGACGAGGTGCTGGCGCTCGACACGCTGCCGGCGTCGGTGGCCGTCATCGGGGGCGGGGCCATCGGGTGTGAGTTCGCATCGATGTTCTCCGACCTCGGGAGCCAGGTCACGGTGCTCGAGGCGTTGCCTTCTCTGTTGACGGGGTGTGACAACGACGTGGTGGGCGTGGTGGCGCGCTCGTTCCGCAAGCGGGGGATCAACGTCCACAACGGGGTGACGGTGCACGGTCACTCGCCCAACGGGGCGGGGACGACGGTCAGCTTCGGGGACGGGGAGTCGGTCACCGTCGACGCCGTCGTGGTGTCGGTCGGGCGGCGACCGCTGACCGAGGGTCTGCTGGCCGAGGGGACGAACGTGACCCTCGACGAGCGGGGGTTCGTCATTGTCGACGAGTACCAGCGCAGCGCGGCCGAAGGTGTGTGGGCGGTGGGGGACGTGGTCAACACCCCGCAGCTGGCGCATGTGGGCTTCGCCGAAGGGATCCTCGCCATCAAGGCCATGTTGGGAGAGGCGGCACTGCCCGTGGACTACTCGCGGGTGCCGTGGGCCATCTACTGCCATCCCGAGGTGGCCTTCGCGGGGCTGACCGAGGCCCAGGCCAAGGAGGCGGGGCTGGACGTGGTGGTGAAGAAAGACCCCTTCGGGGGCAACAGCCGGGCCCGGATCGTGGGTGAGACCGAGGGTCTGGTGAAGGTCATCGCCGAGCGGCTTCCCGACGGCCGGGCCGGGCGGATCGTAGGCGTGCACATGGTCGGTCCCTGGGTGACCGAGCAGTTGGGGCAGGGGTATATGGCGGTGAACTGGGAGGCCACGCCCGAGGAGATCGGGCAGTTCATCCAGCCGCATCCCACGCTGTCGGAGGCGTTCGGTGAGACAGTGTTGGCGCTCACCGGAAGGGGACTGCACGTTGGCTGACGTCACAATGCCCCAGCTGGGGGAGACCGTCACCGAGGGGACGATCACCAAGTGGCTCAAGGCGGTGGGGGAGGCCGTCGCACGCGACGAGCCGCTCTTCGAGGTGTCGACGGACAAAGTCGATTCGGAGGTGCCCTCGCCCGCGGCGGGGACGTTGGCCGAGATCCGTGTCCAAGAGGGCGAGACCGTCGACGTGGGCACGGTGCTGGCTGTCGTGAGTGCCGATGGCGCCGTGGCCGCCCCCGAGGCTCCCGCCGCGCCCGTCACGGCACCTGCGGCCGAAGCAGCCCCACCGGCTGCTCCGACACCGGCTCCTGAAGCAGCCGCACCGCCGGCCCCCGCCCCCGCTCCGGCCCCCTCACCGCCTGCCGCACCTGCGCCGGCGGCCGCTGCTCCGGCTCCCGCTCCCGCTGCTCCGGCTCCCGCTCCCGCTGCGACTGCGCCTCCCGGGGGGGATGGACCCGGGAAATGGGGCGACCGGATCCTGTCGCCGGTGGTGCGCCGTCTGCTCGATGACAATGCGATCGACCCGGCCCAGATCACGGGGACGGGCCTCGGTGGTCGGATCACGCGCGCGGACGTGCTCGGCTTCATCGACAGCCGCCGTGCCGGGGGTGCCCCCGCAGCCGCGTCACCGGCGGCGCCTGCCGCCGCGTCACCGGCCTCGCCTGCCGACGCGTCACCGGCCTCGCCTGCTGCGCCGCCGACTAGGACTCCCAGTGCCGAACCGACGGCGGGCACCGACGAGATCATCCCCTTCACCAACATCCGGCGCCGGACCGCAGAGCACATGGTGCGGTCCAAGGCGACGAGCCCCCACACCCTGGTGGTGCTCGAAGCGGACTACGAGCAGGTGGAGCGGGTGCGGCGTTCCCACGGTGCGCAGTTCCGGGCCGAGGAGGGATTCGCGCTCACCTACCTTCCCTTCGTGGCCCGGGCCACGGTGGAGGCGTTGCACGAGTGGCCGCATCTCAACGCCTCGGTGGGAGACGATTCGCTCATCGTGCACCATCAGTTCAACATGGGCTTCGCCGTCGACCTCGACCACAACGGGCTCATCGTGCCGGTCGTGAAACACGCCGAGGAGCTCACGCTGCGGGGCATGGCCCGTCGGATCCGCGAGTTGGCCGACCGGGCCAGGACGAAGAAGCTGAGCGCGGACGACATCTCGGGCGGGACGTTCTCGATCACCAACGCCGGTCCCTTCGGCACCTTCCTTACGGCCCCGATCATCAACCAGCCCCAGGTGGCCATCCTCTCCACCGACGGGGTGAAGCGACGGCCCACCGTGGTGGTCCAGAACGATGGCACCGAGGCCATCGCCATCCACTCCCTGGGGTTGCTGTGCCTGGCATGGGATCACCGGGCTGTGGACGGGGCCTATGCCGCAGCGTTCGTGGCGCGTGTGACCGAGATCCTCGCCACGCACGACTGGGCCGCCGAGCTCTAAGCGGGCCAGAGCCAGACATGTTCCGGGTTCGTTGGCTGGGCCGGGTCCCGTACGCGGAGGCGCACGCCGTGCAGCGCGCCCTGCACGACCGCGGCCACGACGACCACCTCCTGATCCTCGAGCACCCCCACGTGTTCACGCTCGGCGTCCACGCCGATCGGTCCCACGTGCTGGTCGACCCGACCACGGTCGGGGCCGATCTGGTGATGAGCGACCGGGGCGGCGACGTCACGTATCACGGGCCGGGTCAGCTCGTCGCCTATCCCGTGGTCAACGTCCCCACCGCGCCGCGCTCGGTGCCGGCGCACGTGCACGGGATCGAGCAGGTGGTGATCGACACCTTGGCCGAGCTCGGCCTCGACGCGGGCCGGCTGTCCGGCTACCCCGGGGTGTGGGTCGACGCCCAGGGCCCCAGGCCGCGCAAGATCTGCGCCATCGGCGTCCGGGTGACCCGGGGACGGTCCATGCACGGGCTGGCCCTGAACGTGGACCCCGACATGGCGTGGTTCGACCGCATCGTGCCGTGCGGCATCGGTGACGAGGACAAGGCGGTGACGTCACTGGCGGCCGAAGGGGTCCGAGTGTCGATGCGCGCCGTGGTGGACATCCTCGTGCGGCACGCCGTGCGACGGTGGGCTCCCGACGGGCTCTACGAACGCCAGGACGTGGCGTGGCCAGCGTCCTCGCCGACCGACACCGGGACGCGCACCGCATCCGGTGAGTCCACGCCGGGAACCGATGGGCTCGCCGACCGTGTCCCGGGCGAACGGCTCCGCATCCGGCTGCGGCAGGCCGGCGTCGACCCCGACGCGGGGTTGTCGAGCCACACCCGCAAGCCGCCCTGGCTGCGGGTCCCGGTCCGCATGGGCGACGAGTTCCTGGGCCTGCGTCGTACCGTGCGCGACCACGGTCTCGTCACGGTGTGCGAAGAGGCCGGGTGTCCGAACATCTTCGAGTGCTGGGCCGACGGCACGGCGACATTCATGATCAACGGCGAGCGGTGCACGCGCTCGTGTGGCTTCTGCCTCGTCGACACTCGACACCCCGAGCCTCCCGATGCCGACGAGCCCGACCGGGTGGCCGCCGCGGTCGAGCAGCTCGACCTGGCCTACGCGGTGGTCACGGCCGTGGCACGCGACGACCTCCCCGACGGCGGGGCGTCGGGGTACGCGGCGACCATCCACGCCGTCCGGGCTCGACGTCCGTCGACGGCGGTGGAGGTGCTCATCCCGGACTGCAAGGGCGACACCGCCTCGCTGGAGACGATCTTCGCGGCGCGGCCCGACGTCCTCAACCACAACCTCGAGACCGTGGCGCGCCTGCAGCGCGCCGTTCGCCCCTCGGCCGGCTACGCGCGCAGTCTCTCGGTGCTGGCCCGGGCCAAGGAGGCAGGGCTCGTCACCAAGTCGGGCATGATCCTCGGCATGGGCGAGCGAGCAGAGGAAGTGGTGGGCGCCTTGGCCGACCTCCGGGCGGTCGGCGTCGACATCGTCACGCTCGGCCAGTATCTGCGTCCCACGGCCGCTCACCTCCCCGTGGCGCGCTGGTGGGCGCCCGAGGAGTTTGATTCCCTGCGCGTCACGGGGGAGGCCATGGGCTTCGCCCACGTCGAGTCCTCACCCCTCACGCGTTCGAGCTACCACGCCCGCGGTGCGGCCACTGCAGCCGCGGCGAGCACGACGACGGCCGCCACGTGACCGACCATGACACGGCGCGCCGGGATCGGCTGGCCCGGGTGCGGGCCCGCATGGGCGAGCTGGGGGTCGACGCCCTGCTCCTGTCGCACGGCGCCGATCTGCCTTGGCTCACGGGGTACCGGGCCATGCCACTGGAACGACTCACCCTTCTGGTGTTGCCCCGCGAGGGCGAGGCCGTGCTCATCGTCCCCGCCCTCGAGGCCCCCCGGGTGCCCGACACCGCCGGCATGATCACGGTGCGGCCGTGGGCGGAGACCGAGGACCCCGTCGCCCTCGCCGCCGCCCTCCTGGCGCCGGCCCGGCACGCCACCTACGGGGTCTCGGACCGGGCATGGGCGCAGTCGCTCCTGGCGCTGCAGTCGAGCCTGCCCGGGGCCCACTGGCAGCCTGCCTCGAAGGTCACGTCCCCGCTGCGCGCCGTGAAAGACGCGGGCGAGATCGCCGCCCTGCGTGCCGCCGCCCACGCCGCGGATCGCGTGGCGGCCGTGCTCCAAGAAGGTGAGATCCCTCTGGCCGGTCGGAGCGAGATCCAGGTGTCCGAAGCCCTGGGCGCCGGTCTGCTGGCCGCGGGGCACCGGCGCGTCAACTTCGCCATCGTGGGCAGCGGGCCCAACGGGGCGAGCCCCCATCACGACGCCGGGGCGCGGGTCATCGGGGAGGGCGACACGGTGGTGTGCGACTTCGGGGGCGAGTACGCGCTGCACGACGACGTGGGGTACTGCTCCGACATCACCCGCACCGTGGCGGCGGGGGAGCCCGGGGCCGAGGTGCGCGACACCTACGCCGTGCTCCTTGCCGCGCAGCAGGCCGCCGTGGATGCGGTGCGGCCCGGGGTCACCGCCGCGCACGTGGATGCGGTGGCGCGCGCCGTGATCACCGAGGCCGGCCTGGGGCAGTACTTCATCCACCGCACCGGGCACGGCATCGGGATCGAGGAACACGAGGACCCCTACCTGGTGGCGGGCAACGAGACGCCGCTGGTGGTCGGACATGCATTCTCCATCGAGCCCGGCATCTACTTCCCGGGGCGCTTCGGCATGCGGCTCGAGGACATCGTCGTCGTGGGTGAACAGGGCGCCGTCCCGCTCAACACCGTCGACCATTCGCTCGTGGTCGTGGCGTGAACCTCGGCATCGCCGGGAAGGTGGCGCTCGTGACCGCCGCCTCGCGGGGGTTGGGACGGGCCACCGCCGAGGCGCTGGCGGACGACGGGGTGCGGCTGGTGCTATGCGCGCGCCACGAGGACTCCCTGCGCCACACCGAGCAGGCGTTGGCGTCGCGCGGAGCAGACGTGCTCGGCTTGGTGGCGGACATGACCGATCCGGCCACCCCGGACCGTCTGGTCACCGCCGCGGTGGAGCGGTTCGGGCGGCTCGACATCGTGGTGGCCAACTCGGGGGGGCCACCGCCGGGGAACGCACTGGATCTCGACGACGACGCCATCCGAGCCGCCATCGAGGGCAACCTGCTGTCTGCGGTGCGGCTGGTGCGTGGGGCGCTGCCCCACATGCGGGCCGGGGGGTGGGGACGACTGTGCTGCATCACGTCGTACTCGGTCGTCCAACCCATTCCCGGGCTGGCGCTGTCCAACACGGCGCGCAGCGGCCTGCGGGCGTGGGCCAAGACCGCGGCGGCCGACCTCGCCGCCGAGGGCTCGGGCGTCACCCTCAATCTGGTGTGCCCGGGCCCGCATGCCACTGAGCGCATGCAGCAGCTGGGTGGTGGGGGCGGGGCACCCATGGGGGACCCCGCCGACTTCGGCCGGGTGGTGGCCTTCATGTGCTCGGCTCACGCCGGATTCGTGAACGGGGCCGCCATCGTGGTGGACGGCGGCGCCACCCTGACCCTGTGAAGGCTGCGCCCACCCGCTGACCCGGCGGACTGCTGACCTGGCGGACTGCTGACCGGGGCCGGAGGCTACGCCGGCGTTGCGCCTGCTTGTGCTCCAGCTTCTGCTCGGGCGACAGCCTCGGCCCGGTCATCGAAACCGACGATGTCGACGATGCGGCCGTCGCTGACGGTCAGCACCTGCCACCGTGGCGCCGCGCCGCCGTCCTCGTGCTCTTCTTGCCTGCCACGGACGGTCAAGCCGACGAGGAGACGGTCACCGAGGACCACGACCTCGGTCACCGAGGCCCGGACTCCTGATTCCCGGCCGCGCTGGTACCAAGCCAGGACCTGGTCACGGTTCCGACACGACGGTCGTTTGGCGTCAGGCGCTCCCCACCGCACGTCGGGGTGGAGAAGCTCACGGTAGGCGGACAGGTCGGCTGCCTCGAGGGCCACACCGACCTGGTCGGCGATGCGCTGCATGGCATCATGTTGCTCGGTCAATGCGGGACCTCCTAGCCCGGGGCCGTCGGGACGGTCGACAGGCCGTCGTCTTCTCCCACATGCACCGGGGGCGAAGCCTCTTTCTGCCAGGGCCGGGTGTGGGCGAGCCAGATGACCGCCGCCACAAGAAGGACCGAGCACAGCACCCAGCCGAGCGTCGTGGTCCCTACCCCGACGTACTTGAGCCCCGAGGCCAGGATCACGAAGGTGATGGCGGGCCGGACGTAGCGGTCCGGTGCTCTCGACGACAGGAACGAACCGACGAGGACCGCAGGGACGCTCCCGACGATGAGCGAGGTCGTGACCGACAGCTCGACATGACCAAACGCGAGTGCGCCCAGCGCCGCCGCCGCGGTCAGGGGGACGGCCTGGGCGAGGTCGGTGCCCACCAGTTGGTTGGCTCCGATCATGGGATAGAGGAACAGCAAGAAGACGATCATGAGCGAGCCCGACCCGACGGAGGTGATCCCGACGATGATCCCCCCGATCATCCCGATGGCGATGGTGGGTAGGGGTCGGAGGGTGAGGTCGTGGACCACACCTCGGCGGATGTGACCGGCGCGACGGTCCAGCACGGCGCGCAGCACCATGCCTGCCGCGCCGACCAGCAGGGCGGCACCGAGGGCGATCTGCACGTTGTGCTCGGCCGCTTTGGCATTGCCGATGAGGTGGAGGAGATACGCACCCAGAAAGGCCATGGGGACCGATCCCGTCATCATCCATCCCACCAGGCGCAGATTCACGGTCCCCTTGCGCAAGTGGACGGCGGCGCCGATGGGACGCATGACCACGGCCGCCACCAGGTCGCTGGAGATGGCGATGGAGGGCTTCACCCCGAACAGCAAGATGAGCATGGGCGTCATGAGCGCCCCTCCGCCCGCGCCCGTCATCCCGACCAGGAAGCCGATGACGGCACTGCCCAGGACGATGTAGGGATCCAAGGGAGATGCTCCTCCGGTCGTCCGGTAGCCGACCTCAACCCTACCCGGGGTGCGGTCTTCGGCTCTTGGCCTACTGCGTCCGCAGGAGCTGCCCGGCAGTTTTGGACCGCGCCGCCACGAGCGCGGGCACGACGGCCAACAGGTTGGAGACGACGACGACCCCGACGGCGAGGACGGCGATCAGCCATGCGGGCACCGTGGCCACGGGAACGGCGCCGAGGTTGGTGGCGAACGCCTTCCATACCAACTGTCCGAGGGCCACGCCGAGCGGGACTCCGCCGACGATCCCCACCAGCGCCACCGTGGTCGCCTGCCAGCACACTGCCGCGCCTACCTGCTTATTCACGAGCCCCAGGCTCTTGAGCAACCCGATCTCGCGCCGCCGGCGCGCCACGCTCACCACCAACAGGTGCAGGAGCGTGGCCGCGCCGAACAGGGCCAACATGAAGCCCAGGATGAGGGGGAAATTGACGGCCTCGCCGAAGTTGACCAGCGACGTCGGCACCCTGGGTCGCTTGGCGTCTTCGCCCGAGTACAGGCGGAGGAAGTGGGCGACGGCCGCCTGTCCCTTCGCTCCCGGCACCACACTGGCCAGCACGGCGACGGCCTGGCTCTTTTCGTAAGCGCGCCGGCACGTGCTGGCGTTGGGGCCGGTAGGACACGCGGCCTGGAGGTAGCCGTCGAGGGTGACCGCCGCGCCACCACCCAAGCCCCCCAGGCCGAACTGCCCGGAGGACGAGATCGTCCCCACCACGTGCATCGAGGCCGTGCGGATGCCGCCCGCCTGCGCCTGCACGGTCACTCGGACCACGGACCCCACATGCGCATGCACCTGATGCAGCGTCGTGGAGCCCAGCGCGATCTCGTCGTCACGACCCGGCAGGCGTCCCGTGACCTTTGACAGCAGAAGCGGTCCACGCACGGCCTCGCCCGCCACGGTGAAAACGCTCATGCCGTTGATCGACACTTCGTTCCTAGTGCCGAGCATGATCCCCGTGACGGCGGGGTTGTGCTCGAGGCCCGTCACCTCACCGGCGATGTTGCCCGATCCCTGCTGGTTGGAGATCAACAGTTGATAGGCGTCGCCGTACAGCTCAGGCGTGGCGGTGAGGTGCGACAGGCTGGCGCCGAACACCGCAGTGGCGCACAGGGCCATGACGGCCAGCACCGTGCCGAACAGGGCCGTGCCTACCGGAACGGTGGCGGCACCGCGCCCTTTTTCGAGGGCGTGGCGGACCCCGATCACGGCGCTGGGCGGGGCTCCGATGGCGGCCACCCGGCCGACGATGACCGAAGGCCGGGTGCTCCGGGCGCGGTCCTCGCCGAATTGCGCCCGGGAGGCGCGCACCGCGGGCCAGATACCCAAGATCAGCACCAGCACGACGATCACCGCCGCGCCGGCGAGGAGGACGAGCGCGTCGAAGGAAAGTCCGGTGGAGGGCTCGGCCAGGCGCGCCTCGCCCACCGGGGTGAGGGGGGAGAGGGCGAAGGCGATCACGACGGCGCCGAGCCCCCCCACCAAGGCCACGAGGGTGTTGCGGGCCGTCCCCAGGGCCACGAAATGGCGTCGTTCCACGCCCAGGGCGGCGAGGGTGGGGTACTCCTCGCTTTCGACCACGCTCTGGCGACCGAGGGCCTGGCCGATGACGACCAGACCCGCCAACCCGGCCAGGAGGGCGAGCACCCACCACCCCACGGCCTGGGGATGGATCGACGTCGTCACGGCGGCGGCGATGGTGTCCTGGTTCTGGGTGAAGACCGGATGCAGCGCGGCGCCGGCGGCGGCGAAGCGGGGGAGGTCGGTCGCATTGTGGAGCCGAATGAGGTACTGATAGGCGAAAGTCGGGTACGCGGGTAACGGGGGCGCGTACAGGTTGTAGGAGGGAGCTTCTCCGGTGGGGAATTCACTCTCGGCCTGCTCGATCCCCACGACGTGGAAGTCGACCGTGGGCCCCTTCGCCGGCGGATTGCCGCCGTTGAGCAGCGCCTGTTTCTGTGAGGCGGCGTAGAACGGGACACGCAGTACCGACCCCACGTGGATGCCGAAGTCCTGTTCCAGGTTGTACGACGCCAACAGCTCGTTCGTCGACGACGGATTGGGCATCCGCCCCGCCACCAACTTCACGGCCCGATGAAGCGAACGCGCCGACATCGCCTGCAAGGTCAGGTTCGAGGTGTTGATGTCGTGGGTGCAGGCACAGCTGATGTTGTCGTTGCCGAGGACCGCAGCGGGCGTGACCGACGCGACGCCGGGGAGCGTGGCCAGTTGCGGCAAGGGGTCGAAGTTGTAGATGAGGACGTCGTAGCCGTGGGCGTCGACGAAGCGGGGGAAGGCGCTGGCCGTGCGGCGCCCGGCCGCGGTGGCGGCGAGCGCCAATCCGCCCACGACGGCGATCAGGACAATCAGGATCAGCCATGCGCGCCACCGACGGCGAAGCTCCGCGCCAAAGATCAACCTGACCGCGCCCAAGACCACCTCCTGGTCCCAGTGTCGCCCACCTCGGAGCCGCGCCCAAGGTAGCCAGCCGGTCTAGCGGGTTGGTGGTAGCACCCAATCCGGGCCGCGCCGCCTACGAGCTGCCTACCAGCGTTCGACGAGGTGCTCTCGACCCGGGGGAGGCTCGCAGGGCTCTGGCCAGAAATCGGTGACCTTGGTGATGACGCCGCGGTCGAATTCGAAGAAGGCGACGGCGAGCGACGACTCGTCGGCGAGACTCCACCGGAAGAGCAGACTGCCGTTTCGCTCGTCGCCCAGGACCACGCGGGGCTCGAGATGCCAGTCCCCGGGAAACTCGGCGTTGAACGTCACGTAGCGGTCGCGACCCCGGATGCGCTCGCGGGTCTGGGGGATCTCGTAGACCACGTCGGGATGGAGGAGCTCGGCGAGGCCGGCCCAGTCCCGGCCCTCGAGTCGCTGCGCAAAGGCGGCTACGAGCTCCTTACCGGTCACGCCTCACACCATACGACCGGGAGGATGGGGGGCAACCCCGTCAGGAGGCCCGAGCCTCGCCGGTGACCCGCTTGCGGATCTCGTTGACGCGCGGACGTGCCTTGATGACCTTCCTTCGCAACGCCACCGACCCTTGGGTGTCGTAGGCCCGACGAAGGTCGAGGATGTCGCGGACGTCGCGCCGGGGTGCGGCCGCCACCACCGCGGCACTCATTTCGTAGGCGCTCTCGGCGTCCAGGCAGGCGCCGATGAGGAAGTCGGTCTCGTCCCCGTCGTCGGTGGCGGCCAATGCCAGCATGGCGCTCACCATCACGTCGAGCGCAATGGTGGCAACTCCCGATCCCCCGATGGCCAGCGTCGACCCGATGGCATCGGGCGGGTCCAGTTGCTCGGCGGGCGGTTGTTCGGTACGCAACGCTTTGACGGCATACCCGATGGAGCCGACTGCTTCGTGGGCCGACCTCGCCATGTGCCGTGACGAGGCGTCGTCACCCTTGTCCAGCGCAACACCAAGATCCTCCATGGTGGCGTGGGCACGTTCCAGCTCGAACGCCAGTTGCACGGTCTTCTGTCGCCAATCGTAGGGACGTTGGTGCAGTTGGACTGCCATGAGATGCCTCCGGTTCTGGGTGCCCCAGCGTCGGGCGCGCAGCATGAGCAACAACGGCTGCTGTTCGGACCGTACCCGTCCTCGGTGTGTTCTTCGCACGATGGACGCACAACTGTGCGCACCGGTAGATGCACTCTGGGCGCGTGGGCGCATCCTGGCCCAACCGTGGGACATCCGAGGCTGTTGCAACACGAGTGACGCCTCGATCCCAGCGTGAGAACGGTGTTGGTTTGTGAATACCCCCATTGACAGCTACTTTCGCAGGGTGCCTCGTGCCTGGTTCACAGCGACGGGGAGACGAGGCGGACAATGGCGGGCAGCGCGCATCGTCCCCGTCGCGCTCCTCTCTGCTCTCGTCGGAACGAGCTCATTGACGGTGCTCGTTCCGCAGCGCGCCGCAGCTGATCCTGTCGGCGCTCTCAAGGCCCAGGCGAAGGCGATCGCACAGAAGTTGGTGCAACAGCAGTTGGAGATCGACGCGTACCAGCAGCAGTACTCGGTGGCGTCGGCGAGAGTCGCCGCCGACGCGCAGGCCATCGCGCAGGTCGACCAACAGATTGCACAGGACCAGCAGCAGTACAGCGCGGACACAGTCCAGGTGCGCCAGCTCGCCATCACGTCCTATATGAACGGTGGAGCGCTGACCGGGGCGGATGCGGCGCTGTTCGAGGGCAATGCGGAAGAGGTGCAGTCGGCGAACGAGTACGACGCCATCGCCACCGGCAACATCAACAACGCGCTGGACCAGCTCCAGAGCGCACAGGCCTCGTTGCAGGCTCAGCAGGCGGCGCTGCACCAACAACAGGCCAAGGACCAGTCGGATCAGACGGCCAAGGCCACCGCACTCGGCCAGGCCAACGACACCGAGCTCGCCATGCAGTCGGCGCAGAGCCTCGTCAGCGGCCGCCTCGCCGCCGCGGTAGCCGCGCAGACCGGCGCCGCCGACGCCGCCGCCGCGGCCGCGGTGGCTGCGGCACAGAGGGGTGGGTCAAAGCCGGGGCATGGTGGGACCAAGGCCGGGCCGGGCGGCGGGGGCACGACGGGCGGGGCACCGGGTCCCGCCATCGGGGACCCGACGCTTCCTCCGTTCCTGCAATGTGTCGTGCAGGCTGAGTCGCGCGGCAACTACGGCGCAGTGTCACCCAACGGGATGTACATGGGGGCCTTCCAGTTCAGCCAGTCGACGTGGAACTTCGCGGCCCGGGCCGCCGGCCTGCTGTATCTGATCGGCGTGCCCCCGAACCAAGCCTCGAAACCCGAACAGGACACCTTGGCCGTGGCGCTGTTCGCCCTCGACGGCCAGCAACCGTGGCTCGGGGACCGCTGTAGCGCGTAGCGCAGGCGCGGGGCGGCGCTGCGTGCTGCGCCTAGGCCACGAAGTACTTGGCCTGGGGGTGGGGGCAGATGATGGCGTCGGTGGTCTGCTCGGGGTGCATCTGGAACCCGTCACTGACCGTGACGCCGATGCGATCCCCGCCCAGCAACTCGACCACCTTGGCGTTGTCCTCGAGGTCCGGACACGCCGGGTAGCCCCACGAGTAGCGCCCACCCCGGTACTGCTGGCGGAACAGCCCCGTCAACGTGGGTCCGTCCTCGTCGACGAAGCCCCATTCTTCACGGATGCGGTGGTGCCAGTACTCGGCCAGGGCCTCGGCCATCTCCACCCCGAGGCCGTGCAGCTTGAGGTAGTCGACGTACTGGTTGTCGGCGTGCAGGCGCGCCGCCTCCGCCGAGACCGCCGACCCCATGGTGACGACCTGGAATCCGGCGTAGTCCGGCTCTCCCGACTCGATCGACCGGAAGAAGTCGGCGATGCACAGCCAGGGCTCCTTCTTCTGGCGCGGGAAGGTGAAGCGCGTCAGCTCCGTGCGCCGTGTCTCGTCGGTCCACAGCACCATGTCGTTGCCATCGGCGTTCGCCGCGTAGAACCCGTACACCACCTGGGGCACCAGCAGGTCCTTGGCCTTGGCCTTGTCCAGCTCCTCGCGCAGCTCGGCGCTGACGCGTTCTTTGAACTCGGCGTCGGCCTCGGCCACGCCCTGGTGGTCGCGCTCGGGTCGGTATCCCCACTGGTTGCGGAACAGCGCGGTGAGATTGAGATAGGTCGCGATGTCATCCAGGGGGATGCCTTTGGCCACGCGTGACCCGAGGAACGGGGGAGTGAACACCGTGTTGTCGGCCACCACGGTGGGGGCACGGGGCGGCGCCGGCACAGTCTCGTCGATCGGCATCTGCGACTTGCGGGGCGGCAGCTTGCGCCCACCCTGCTCGCGCCCGTAGGCGGGGTCCTCCTCGCCCGTCTTTTTCATCTCGACGAGCCGGTCCATGGTGCGCAGGCCCTCGAAGGCGTCCTTGCCGTAGAAGAGGCGGCCCTCGTACACGTCGCGGAGATCTCGCTCGACGTAGTTGCGCGTGAGCGCAGCCCCTCCGAGCAGCACCGGGATGTGAGCCAGGTTGCGGGTGTTCATCTCCTGGAGGTTCTCGCGCATGATGAGGGTGGACTTCACGAGCAGGCCGCTCATGCCGATGGCGTCGGCCTTGTGGTCCTCGGCGGCCTGGAGCATCTCGTTGATGTTGACCTTGATGCCGAGATTCACGATCTCGTAGCCGTTGTTGGTGAGGATGATGTCGACGAGGTTCTTGCCGATGTCGTGGACGTCGCCCTTGACCGTGGCCAGGACTACGGTGCCCTTGCCGCCCTGGTCGGCCTTCTCCATGTACGGCTCCAGATACGACACGGCGGCCTTCATGGTCTCGGCCGACTGGAGTACGAAGGGCAGTTGCATCTCGCCCGTGGCGAAGAGCTCTCCCACCGTCTTCATGCCGGCCAGGAGGAAGTCGTTCACGATGGTGAGCGCCCCGTGGCCCGATCCGAGGGCCTCGGCCAGGTCGTCTTCGAGGCCGTTGCGGTCGCCGTCGATGATGCGCTGTTCGAGGCGACGCTCCACGGTCCACCCCGAGCGGTCCTCGGTCACCGCCGCGGTGGCCGAGACGCCTTCGAAGATCCCGAGCAGCACCTGGAGGGGGTCATAGCCCTCGGTGCGGCGGTCGTAGATGAGGTCGAGGCAGACCTCACGGGCGCGCTCGTCGATCTTCGACAACGGGATGATGCGCGCCGCGTGGACGATGGCGGCGTCGAGGCCGGACTCGACGAGCTCGTGGAGGAACATGGAGTTGAGGACGTGGCGCGCTGCGGGGTTGAGCCCGAACGACACGTTGGACAGCCCCACGATGGTGAACACCCCGGGCAGCTCGGCCTTGATGCGGCGGGTGCCCTCGAGGGTCTCGATGCCGTCGCGCCGGCCCTCCTCCATGCCTGTCGACAGAGGCAGCACCAGAGGGTCGAAGATGAGGTCCGAGGGCTCGAGGCCGTAGCGGTCGACGGCGATGTCGCGGATGGCCGCGGCGGCGCGCACCTTCCAGTCGGCGGTGCGGGCTTGGCCTTCGGTGTCGATACATGTGCACACCACCGCCGCGCCGTACTCGCGGGCCAGGGTGAGGAACTTGTCGAGCCGGGTGCCAGGCTCGTCGCCCTCTTCGAGGTTCACGGAGTTGAGGATGGGCCGGCCCCCGATCCACATGAGCGCTGCCTCGACGACCGGCGACTCGGTCGAGTCCACCATGAGCGGGACACTGGCTTGGGTGGCGAGGCGGCTGGCGACCTCGGTCATGTCGGCCACGCCGTCGGCGCCGGTGTAATCGACGCACACGTCGAGCACGTGGGCGCCTTCTTTCACCTGATCGCGGCCGATGGCGACGGTGCTGTCCCAATCGGCGGCCAGCATGGCGTCACGGAACTTCTTGGACCCGTTGGCGTTGGTGCGCTCGCCCACCACTAGGAACGAGGTGTCCTGGTGGAACGCCACGTTGCTGTAGATCGACGCCGCCCCGGGCTCGTGCTCGATCGAGGCCGCCGGCCGTGACGCCGGCACCAGGTCACGACAGCGCTCGACGACGGCCCGGAGGTGCTCGGGAGTGGTGCCACAGCAGCCACCCACGACGCTCACGCCGAGCTCGGTGATGAACCGCTCGAGATGGTCGGCCAGCTGGTCCGGCGTCAGGTCGTAGTGCATCTTGCCGTCCACCACCGAGGGCAGCCCGGCGTTGGGCTGGGCGGAGACGGGCAGGCGTGAGTGCTGGCACAGATAACGGATGGCCTCGCCCATTTCGGCAGGGCCCGTGGCGCAGTTGAGCCCGATGATGTCGGGCCGCATGGGGTCGAGCGCCGTCAGCGCCGCCCCGACCTCGGTGCCCGGGAGCATGCGGCCCGTCAGCTCGATCGTGACCTGGACCTGGATGGGGACGCGCCGGCCCGCCTCGACCATGGCGCGCTTCGCGGCGTTGATGGCGGCTTTGGCCTGGAGCAGGTCGTAGACGGTCTCGATGAGGATGAGGTCGACGCTGCCGGCGATGAGCGCCGCGGCCTGCTCCTGGTAGGCGTCGCGCAACGTGAGGTAGGGGATCTGGCCCAGGGTGGGGAATTTGGTGCCGGGGCCCAGGTTGCCCGCCACCCAGCGGGGCCGACCGTCACCGGCAGCCTCGTCGGCGGCCTCGCGGGCCAGGCGGGCGGCGGTCAGGTTGATCTCCTCGACGCGGTCCTCCAGGCCGTACTCGGCCAGCACCACCCCGAACCCCCCGAAGGCATTGGCCTCGACCACGTCGACCCCGACGTCGAGGAAGGAGCGGTGGATGGCCTTGACCACGTCGGGGCGGTGCAGGACAACCGCCTCGCTGCACCCCTCGAGGGCGGGGCCCCCGTAGTCCTCGGCGCTCAGGTCGGCGAGCTGCAGGCTCGTGCCCATGGCGCCGTCGAAGATGACCACCCGTTCCCGGGCAGCCTCGAGATAGGCGGCGCCTCGCTCGTCCATGGCCATGGCGCCGTGCGCCAGTACGGGAGGCGGTGCCTGATGGGGTTCCACGGTCGGGGCCACGATCCCGACAGTCTACGGCCAGTGGTCGAGTTCTCTCTCCTGGCGAGGCCGGGATGCGGTCGCCCGGGGAGTTCCGGGGAGAGGTGCAGAGGCGGGGGCCGTCGGTGGGTGGGGGGCAGCGGGTTACGATGCGGCGCCGTGGTGAAGATCTATACACGCAAGGGCGACGACGGCACCACCGGGCTCTACTACGGGGGTCGCGTCCGCAAGGACTCGCCGGCCATCGAGGTCAACGGGGATGTCGACGAGGCCCAAGCGGTGTTGGGCCTGGCCCGCGCCGAAGCCGAGCCGGGCTCGGAGCTCGATGACATCCTCCTGAGCCTCGAGCGCGACCTGTGGGTGCTCATGGCCGAGGTGGCCACAGCCCCGGACAACCGTCACAAGCTCGTGGAAGGGACGTCTCTCGTGACCGATGCCATGGTGGGCGCCCTCGAGGTCCACATCGACGCGCTCAACGAGCGCTTCGAGATGCCGGCCGAATTCGTGGTGCCGGGGCAGAACCGGGTTTCCGCCGCCCTGGACGTGGCCCGCACGGTCGTGCGTCGAGCCGAACGGGAATGTGGCGGCGCGTCGCTGGCATCGGGGTCGCACGTGGGGCCCTATCTGAACCGGCTGTCGGACCTGTTGTGGACGATGGCGCGCTGGCAAGAGGGTGAGCACGTCGCGGCGCGCTCGATCGGGCACGCCCCTGGCGCCGCTGGTGGCGGTGCGGCCGGTGCCGGCGCAGGTGAGGCGTGAGCCCGGCCGGGCCGCCGACGCGCTCGGCACTGCTCGGGGTGGCGTGGGCCGCCGCCGAGGATCCCGCCGCCGTAGCCGAGGCGGCGGGCGTGGCCGTGGCCGTGGTGGGCATCCCCGTCCTCGAGACTCCCGATGGGCCAGTGGTGGCAACCGGGGTCCCCGCCACGGTGGTCGTGAGCACGGGAGGGGACGCGCTCTCCACCGCGCTCGACGCCGGGCGGGCCCGCCAGCGCGGGTTCAAGGGCAAGGTGGGTCAGACCCTGACCGTCGTGGGGGAGCAGAACCCCCAGGGGTCGTTGGGTGCCGAAGCGCCCGCCGTGGTGTTCGTGGGGTGTGGCACCTTCGACGGGGGTGCCGGGGGGCCGAGTGCGGCCAGCGCGTTGCGCCGGGGCGCGGCCGCCCTGGTCCGCGCCGGCGGGAAGTCGGGGGCCGCGGTGCTCATCCTTCCCGCCTCTCTCGCCGAGGGGGTCGGCTCGGGCCGCGCCGCGGTGCAGGCCGTCGTGGAAGGGGCGGTCCTCGCCGCCTACCGATTCGTCTCGCACAAAAGTGACGGCGAGGGAGGCGGGGTGGAGCGGTTCGTGGTGGCCGGTGCCGGCCTCGACGCCGCCGAGGCGGCCGAAGGGGCCCGGCGCGGTGGGGTCGTGGCCGATGCCGTGGGCCTGGCGCGCGACCTGGTGAACGAACCGCCGAGCTCGCTGACGCCCACGCGTTTCGCCGAGGCGGCCGAGGATCACGCCGCTGGTCGTGCCGGAGTGACCGTCGAGATCTGGGACGAGCAGCGCATCGTCGACGAGCGCCTGGGGGGGCTGCTGGGCGTGGCGCGAGGCTCGGCCGAGCCGCCCCGTCTGCTCAAGATCTCCTACGAGCCCCGTGACCCTTTGACCGTAGACGGACGCGTCCCGCACGTGATCTTGGTGGGCAAGGGGATCACCTTCGACTCCGGAGGGCTGTCGCTCAAGACCCCGGACGGCATGACCACCATGAAGACCGACATGAGCGGGGCGGCGGCGGTCCTGGCGGCGGTATCGGCCTGCGGCGAGCTCGGGGTACGGGTACGGGTCACGGCCATCGCGCCGACGACCGAGAACATGCCCGGAGGTCGGGCCACCAAGCCCGGCGACGTGCTCACCATCCGCAACGGCAGGACCATCGAGGTGCTCAACACCGATGCCGAGGGACGTCTCGTCCTCGCCGACGGGCTGTCGCTGGCGGCGGAGCTCGAACCCGACGCCATCATCGACCTGGCCACGCTCACTGGTGCGTGCGTGGTGGCGCTGGGCATGTCCATCGCCGGGGTGTTCGGTTCCGATGACACCCTCATCGGTCGGGTCCGGGCTGCATCGGACCGGGCCGGCGAGGGGACGTGGACGCTGCCGCTGCCCGAGGAGTACAAGTCGCACATCGACTCGGAGATCGCCGACATGAAGAACGTCGGCAAGGGAGGCCAGGCCGGTGCCATCTCGGCCGCCCTTCTGCTGGCCGAGTTCGTGGGCGACGTGCCCTGGGTGCATCTCGACATCGCCGGCCCGGCGCGCTCGGACGAGGACAATGGGATCCTCACCAAGGGCGGGACCGGCTTCGGGGTGCGCACGCTGTTGGAGCTCCTCGAGAACTACGCGGTCGCCCCGGACTGACCGATGCCGACGCCGCCCCGCGGCGTCAGGAGGCGCGGCCGGGATGCGCCAGACCGGGATCGCGGTCGGTCATCTCCGCCCAGCGGGCGTCGGCGAGTTGGGCTAGGGCAGCCAGGTGGGCGCGCTCGCGTGTGCCGAAGCGCCAGCCCGGACGGCCCACGGCCAGGACCAGGTCCCAGGCCGTGAGGTCCACGAACCCGACGTCACCGCCTTCGGGCCCTATGGGACGAAAACCGGCGTCTCGGGATCCGTCGTCTTCGCCGCCGGTGCTGGCGTTGGCCGGCCCACGATCGGATTCGGGGCCGGCGGTGCGCGCCTCGGTGAGCGAGGAGGAGAGCCATTGCATCGCCGGCGGGCGACCCTGGGACGCGATGACCGAGAGCGCCTCGACATCGACGACCGCGCTCCACGTGGCATCGAGCTCGGCACAGACCCGTCGGACCAGAGCGCCCAGGACCCCGTGCGGGGTGCGTTCCTTCAGGATCATGAGCGCCGTGGTGTAGGCCTCGAGCCGTCGATCATGACGACGCCCCGACACGGGACGGACATCTTGGAGCGCCACACCGTCGACCTCGGCGATCTCGCTGAGCAGGAGCGATAGGTGGTCTCCGTCGGCGAGTTCCACGACGAACTCGTCGACGGCCTTGCCGTCACGGTGCTCGACGACTTCCACGGCCACCAGGTCGCCGCGCACCGCTCCAATCCGACTGGCGACGGCGCCGAGCGCGCCCGGCCTGTCGGGCAGCTCCACCCGGAGCAGGAACGTCGCCACTGTCACAGACTAGGGGTGCCACGTGAACGCTTCGTTTCCGACGTGCGACACGGCCGTGAACCGGAACCCGTAGGTACCGGGCTCGGGACCACCGGGGGGTGCGAGCGGACCACGGGGAGTGCGCGAGGTGCCGTGTTCACGAGGGGCGAACCGATCGTCCGGCGTGGACGGCGCCACCAGTACGAGCCCTGTTGCTGGTGGTGGCGTTGGTCTCGTGCGCCCGGTATGCCCATGCCCACTGGGCGGCTTCGTGGGCGATGGCGGGATGGACCTGCCACCGGACCAGTTGGAGCTCGACCTCGGGTCGGTCGTGGCTCGACGCCAGGAGGGCGAGCGCCAGGCGCCGGGCCGTGCGGCGGGCTTCGTCGAGCACCGGGGAGGAGCGGGCCGGGATCATCCAATGCGCATGGCGGTTCTGGAGCGATTCGGGCAGCCGCTGCAGATGGCGCTGCGGCATCGGCGGGATGCGGCGCCTGACCGCCAACGTGGTGGGCCCTTCGCGCCGAGCCATCTCGAAGGTCACACAGCGCGCCAGTGCCCGACGGAACGGGGACTGACGTCCGGCTCGGTCGCCGAGCCCCAGGGCGCGGGCTGTGTCGGCCAGGTCGAGGTCGAAGCCGGCGGGGTCGTCATCGAGCCCGGCCGCGAACCGCCGCATCAACCAAGTGCAGGTCGGCCCGATGATCCCGAGCCAGAAGGTCTCGACATAGAGCGACCGGGGGTCATAGCCCAGTCGATCGATGACCGGGTCGGGCCACCCCACGATCCGGATGCATTCCGGCACCGACTCGGGCTCGAGCTCCGACCCGGACTCGGCAACGGAACGCACGACGGGACGCACGACAGGGACGGGGACGGGAACGACGGACATGGCTGCTCCAGCTCACGGTGGACGGGACAGGAGCACCCTCGCGCCCGCGCCTCGCCGTCAACCTCGCGGTCAACCTCGCCGTCGACCGCCCGATGTCCTGACCGCGGTATTGCACGAGCACGCCCACGCCTCACTCAGCGCGCCCCCGCTGCTTGGGACTGGGCCCAGGTATAGGTGTAGGTCGGGGTCCCGGTCATCAAGGCGAACAGGACGGCGTCGCTCGTCCACGGGCTGTCCGAAGCCACAGTGGCCTCGGCCGCCCCCATGACGAGGGTGCTGTGCGACGCCGCGATCACCGACGCGTTGAACCCCAGGATGTTGTCGCGATGTCCCCAGCACGACCCGGGATTTGCGGCGCTGCAGTCGATGTCTCCGGATCCGGGCCCGTCGTCGTACAGCCAGTTGTAGTTCGAGCCCAGCGGGCCCGCACCCTCGCCCCAGTTCGAGGCCCATCTCGTCACGGTGGTCCCGGGCGGCACCGACGCCGGGGTGGGGTCGGTGTTGGCGGCGGCCGCGTTCTGGGCATCGGTGTCGAGCTGCGCCACCATCCCGACCACGGGCGGCAGGCCCCGGTCGACACGCTCGATGTCGGTGAGGACGAAGAGTTGCTCGGCCGGAGACAACGCCGTGTAGTCCGACGGGAGCACCATGGCGCCGAGGCCCTCGATGGCACGCGCCGCCGCGGTGGCCTGCTCGGTGGCGGCGATGCACGGCGCCGACTCGGTGCCGGTTTGTCGACAGGTCGCCGCGAAGTTGGGTGACTCGGCGATGTTGGCGGCGGGGCTGGTGGGCGGCAGGATCGGATGGGACTTCGCCGGTTTCACCGGCGGGGTCGTGGTCCGCGGTGTGGTCGGAGGGGGCGTGGCCCGGGTGGTGGGCGGCGCAGCCGCTTGTGGTGCAACGGTCGCGACCGGGGTCGTGGGGGCGACGAGCGCGGGAGCGGTGGTGGTGGGGGCGAGCGCCTGGGGGTGGAGGAAGCCGATCGAGGGCCGCGACGCAGCTGATCCCGCCGTCGGCGGGGTCGCGGATCGGGCCGGCGCAGGCTCGAACGCGGTCACGATCACCAGGGTCAGGGATACCAGCGTGACTGCCCCGACCAGGGCGGACGTGCCCGTCACGGGCATGCGGCGGAGCAGGACGCGAGGGCGCGTCTCAGAGCTCGACACACCCTGGTTGTCGGCATCGCCCGCGACCCGCTTAAGACCCTCACCGAGTGTGGCACCCGATATCCGTAGAAAACACAACGGAAAACGCGGGAATGGGGATCGCCGATCACCCTCAGCGGTGGCACATCAGCCGTCGTCTGTGCAAGTCGATGTCATCCCCGACCGGGTCTGACTAGCACTGCCACCACGCCTAGGATCGTCAGTGGTGTGCGTGCGCAGTTGATGAAGGGGGTACGCCCATCGAGTGACTGCAGGTCAGCCTGCGGGAGGGCTGCACGTCGAGCGTGCGCCACACCCGGGTCGGCGAAGTCGTGACCGACCTGTGGGTGGAGCGGGGTCGCCGTGATCTCGCAGGGATCGGAGTACTGAGTTGATGAACGACGTCACGGGGGGGCAGGACGAGCCGAAGCGGCCCGTCGTGTCTCGTCGGCGCGGTCTCGGCAAGGGACTCGGTGCCATCCTTCCCCCTCCCGCCGGTGCCGACGACGAGCGGGATCGACGTGACCAGCTCACCGGCCTCCCCAACCGCACCGAGCTCGACGAGCGGTTCGACGAGGCGATGGCCCGGTGCCGCCAGGACGGCGCGTCGTTGGCCGTGCTCGTGGTCGGCCTCGACGGCTTCGGCGACGTCAACGAGCTGCACGGACACAACGTGGGCGACGGGCTGTTGCACGACGCCGCGGCGCGCCTGTCGGCGGCACGCCGGAAGTCCGACACCGTGGCGCGTTTCGCCGGGGACGAGTTCGTCGTGGTGTGTCCCTATGTGGCCTCTGCCGACCTCGCCTGCCAGATGGCGGGGCGCATCCTCGAGGACCTGAGCCAGCCGGCCACGGTCGACGACGTGGAGCTGCAGCTGTCGGCGAGCATCGGTGTGGTCGTGACGACGTTGGGGGAGACGGGGGGAGACAGCACCGGTCATCCGCCCACACTCGAAACGCTGCTCGGAGACGCGTCGCTCGCCATGCGGCGCGCCAAGGACGAGGGTGGGGCGTCGTGGAAGCTGTTCGACCCTTCCATGCGCGAGCACGTCGTGGTGCGCTCCCAGAACCGCCAGGACCTGCGCACCGCGCTCGACGAGGGCGGACTGGTCCTCGAGTACGAGGACATCGTGGACCTGGGCACGGGAGTGGCGATCGGGGAGTCGGCGATCCTGGGCTGGAGCCAACCTGGGCCCGATGCCGATCAACCCCAGGCACCTCTTGACCTCGTCGACGAGGCGGGCCTGGCCGTGCCGATCGGCCGATGGGTGTTGGACCAGGCGCTCTCGGACCTCGGCGCCCGGCACGCGGCGGCGAGCTTGCCCCCCCACTTCCGGGTGTGGGTCAAGGTGGCACCGACCCTGGTGGCGGATCCCGCACTGGTCGAGCTCGTCGACGAGCTCACCGAGAAGCACGGCGTGTCGCCCTCGGTCCTGGGTCTCGACATCCGCGAGCCCTCAGCGGCGGCCCTGGCCTCCACCGAGACCACGTTGCGCGCCCTGTACGAGCGTGACGTCGTCGTGGGGCTCGACGACTTCGGGTCCGGGCAGACCAACCTGGCCCTGCTCCAGAAATTGCCCATCTCGGGCCTTAAGCTGGCGCCCGACCTCGTCGCCGCCCTCGGTGACGACCCCGGCATCCCGGAGCCTGGAATCCGAGAGCACAACCCATCGGCCCCCGGCGCGTCTGTCCCGACCCACCCCTCGGCCGTCGATCCCGGGACCGATCCTGATCCCGATCCCGATGGCAATGGCGGCACCGACGCGGAGGCCGATGTCGGTGACGTCGATGCCACCGAGGGCCACGCTCTCACGTTGAGCAGGGAAGCCGCCGCGTTGGTGCGGGGGTTGCTCCAGCTCGGCCAAGCCCTCGAGCTCACGGTGGTGGCGCAAGGGGTCGAGTCCGAGGCTCAGGTGGCGGCACTGCGGGCCCTCGGATGTGCCTACGCCCAGGGACCGTTCCTGGTCGGCCGCCGTGCCGTGCCCGCCGCGACCGGCGTCGACCCACCCGCCGAGCTCCATGCCGTTGCTCCGACCGACTCCCGTGCGGACGAACCGGCCACCGAGTCCCTGTGGGCGCCGGGAACGCTGGCCACCTGACCTCGGCATGCCGACGGCGAGCCCGGCACCGGGTCCCCTCGCCGCGGGTCGCACGCGCCTGCCGCACCCAAGGCTGAGGCAGAGTGAGAGCCCGTGCTCAACGTCCACTTCGTGCTCCTCGGCGCCGCCATCGGCACCATCGGGCAGGCGTTCTATGTGGCGGACACGATCCGGGGTCGCAACCAACCCAACCGCGTTACGTGGTTGTTGTGGGCCATCGCCCCGCTGTTGGCGTTCGCGGTGGAGACCAACGACCACGTGGGTCTGCAATCGCTGCTGACCTTCACCGTGGGCTTCGGCCCGTTGGTGGTGTTCGTGGCGTCGTTCGTAAACCGGAAGTCGGTGTGGAAGCTGGGACCACTCGACTACACCTGCGGTGCCCTGTCGGTCGGGGGCACCATCGGCTGGATCGTCACACGTCAAGGACTGGTGGCACTGGGTGCGGCGGTGGCCGCCGATGCGTTGGCGGGAGTGCCCACACTCGTCAAGTCCTGGAAGCGGCCGGAGTCCGAGAGCGCCAGCGTCTACATCGGGTCGTTCCTCAACGCCGGGATCACCCTCCTCACGGTGAAGCACGTTTCGGCACCCGTCCTGGCCTTCCCGCTCTACATCGCGGTCATCGCACTGGCGGAGACCGTGCTGGTCGCCGGACGCCTGGGGCCCCGGGTGCGACGAGAGTCACAGCCGGCGAGGACTGCAGCCGCCCGGACTACAGCCGCAAGGACCACAGCCGAGGTGGCGGTGGAAGCCGCCGGTGATTCAGACGTCGAGCAGTGACGTCTCGTCGATCCCGAGGGAGCGCAGCATCCGGCCCAGCCCCAAGAAGGCGGCCAGGCAGATGGTCAGGTCCAGGATCTCGGCGTCGGCGAAGCACTGGGCCAGTCGGGCGAAGAAGGCGTCGTCGATGCCGAGGTGGTCCAGCGCAAAACGCTCGGCGTACTCGATGGCGATCTGTTCCTGTTGGCTGTACTCCTCGAGGAGTTCGTGGTCCCCGACATGGCGGTAGAAGTCCTCGGTGACTCCTTGCTCCTTGACCGACGTGGCCCGGAAGGCGAGGCACACCGGGCATTCGTTGAGCTGGGCGATGCGAATGCGGGCGGCTTCGCGCACACGGACAGGCAGGATGCTCTTGTTGTAAGCGGCGTCCACGAGCCGGTTCACGGCCCGACCCATCTCCGGGCGCAGGTTCCACACCTGCACGGCGTCGCCCCCTTCGCCGGCAGGGACAGCGATGCGGGCCACGGTGCCAGCCTACGACCGCACGACGTTCACCACCGCGTTCACCACCGCGTTCACCACCGGCCCCGGTGGACGACGTCGGATGGCCGGCGACGTCCCCGTGCCAACGACGGTGACGGGGGGTCGGCTCCTCCCGGCTCTCCCATGAGCACCGCCCCGAGGTAGCGGCGGTCGGGGGGAACGCCCAGGGCCTGGCGCAGGGCCACCTCTCCCCGGAAATTGCCGAGGAAGCAGGCGCCGAGCCCGACGTCCTCGGCGGCCAGGAGCATGACCAGGACGGCGAAGCCGCCGTCGACGAACCAGTACGGCACCGGCCACGCGCCGTCCCCCTCGAATGCACCGGCCCCGAGCCCGCTACCCGCTTTGTCGGGCTCGTCGTAGCGCGCCCGGTAGGCGTCTTGGTCAACGAAGATGGCGACGACGACCGGAGCTCGTCGCAGGCCGGGCCAGCGTCGGGACCGGGCGCGCCACTCGTCGGTGGTGGTGGCGTCCCAGAACGCCGAGGTCTGTTCGGGACCGGCCAGGACCACGGCGTCCCACCCTCCCGTATTGCCTGCCGACGGAGCGCGACACGCCAGGTCGAGGGCCCGGTCGAGCACTTCGGCGGGGACGGGCCGGCCCGAGAAGCTGCGCACCATGCGACGCCGGCGCACGGCGTCGGACAGGTCCATGGACGAGAAAGCTACCGATCTCCGGTCACCTGGCCCGGCGCCCGTCCCGGCGCGCCGTCCCGTCACCCGGTGGAGGCGGGAATGTTGACCCCACTGGTAGGGTTTATCTCATCAGGCGGCGGTGCCGTCCCGCGCGGAACCCGCCCGAGAGCCGGAAGGTCGTGATGTCGTGGCCAGTGCACGAGAGCTGTTGACCCAGGCCAAGTCGGCCATCCGTGAGGCCCAGGCCGACGAGGTCCAGCCGCGCCTGGATGACGCCGACGTGGTGTGGCTCGACGTGCGCGAGCCCGACGAGTACGAGCAGGGGGCGATACCCGGGGCGCTGCACCTTCCCCGAGGACAGCTGGAGTTCCAGGTCGAGGGGAGGATCCCCGACAAGGCGCGTCCGGTCGTCGTGTACTGCGCGGCGGGGGTGCGTTCGGCCTTCGCGGCCAAGACCATGACCGACCTGGGCTACACCGACGTGGTCTCGCTCATCGGCGGGTTCAACCGCTGGAAGGACGAGGGCCGTCCCTGGAAGACGCCGCGCACCTTGACCCCCGAACAGCGCAACCGGTACCAGCGGCACCTGCTGGTGAACGAGGTGGGGGAGGAGGGCCAGCTCAAGCTGCTCGACTCGCGCGTGCTTCTGCTGGGCGCGGGAGGGCTGGGCTCGCCTGCCGCGCTGTACCTGGCGGCCGCCGGAGTGGGCACCATCGGCATCATCGACATGGACGTCGTCGACGCCTCGAACCTCCAGCGCCAGATCCTGCATTCGATGGACCGCATCGGCGAGCGCAAGGTGGACTCCGCCAAGAAGACCCTCACCGGGCTCAATCCCGACGTCGATGTGGTGACCTACGACGTGCGGCTCGGAGCCGACAACATCCTCGACATCATCGACGGCTACGACCTCATCGTGGACGGCACCGACAACTTCCCCACGCGCTACCTGGTGAACGACGCCTCACTGCTGAAGCGGATCCCGGTGGTCCACGGCTCGATCTTCCGCTTCGAGGGCCAGGCCACGGTCTTCGACCCCTACAACGGGCCCTGCTACCGGTGCATGATCCCCGAGCCCCCGCCCGCCGAGTTGGCACCCTCGTGTGCCGAGGCCGGCGTGCTGGGCGTGCTACCCGGCATCATCGGGTCGATCCAAGCCGTCGAAGCCATCAAGATGCTTCTCGGGATCGGCGACCCCCTCGTGGGGCGCCTCCTCGCCTACGACGCCCTGGAGGAGTCGTTCCGCACGTTCAAGGTGCGGCGCGACCCGGAGTGCCCGGCATGTGGAGAGCACGCTGCGCCCATCGTGATCGCCGAGTACGACGACTTGTGCATGCCCCACGCGCTGGCGCCGACGGTGGCCACCTCGGACTGAACGGCGGCCGCACAAATCGGGACGGGGACTGGGCGTTGGCGCTGTCCATTCCCTAACGTGGGTGGCGTGAGCGACGAGTCAAGACGGACCGATTCGGGCATCGAGATCCGGCCCGTCTACGGCCCGGCCGACCTGGAGGGTTGGGATCCGGAGCGTCGCTTGGGCGAGCCCGGCCAGCCGCCCTACACGCGCGGCATCTACCCCTCGATGTACCGGGGCCGGCTGTGGACCATGCGGCAGTACGCCGGGTTCGGGACCGCCGAGGACACCAACGAGCGGTTCAAGTTCCTTCTGGGGGCAGGGCAGACGGGTCTGTCGTGCGCCTTCGACCTCCCCACGCAGATGGGTCTCGACTCCGACCACGTGCGGGCCGAGGGCGAGGTGGGCAAGGTGGGCGTGGCCATCGACTCGCTGGCCGACATGCGGCTCCTGCTGGCGGGGCTCCCCCTCGACAAGGTCACCACGTCGATGACCATCAATGCCACCGCCGCCATCTTGTTGTTGTTCTACGAGCTCGTGGCCGACGAACAGGGTGTGGCGCCGGACATGCTGGGTGGCACCATCCAGAACGACATCCTGAAGGAGTACGTGGCGCGCGGCACCTACATCTACCCACCGCGCTCGTCGATGCGGTTGATCACCGACACCTTCGCCTACTGCGCCGAGCGGATGCCCAACTGGAACAGCATCTCCATCTCGGGCTACCACATCCGCGAAGCCGGTTCCACGGCGGTGCAGGAGATCGCCTTCACCCTGGCCGACGGCATCGCCTACGTCGAGGCGGCCCTGGCGGCGGGGCTGAGCGTCGATGCGTTCGCACCGCGGCTGTCGTTCTTCTGGAACGCCCACAACAACCTCTTCGAAGAGGTGGCCAAGTACCGTGCCGCCCGCCGCATGTGGGCCAAGATCATGAGCGAGCGCTTCGGGGCCCGGGACGAGCGGTCCAAGCTGCTGCGGTTTCACACCCAGACCGGCGGTTCCACCCTCACCGCCCAGCAGCCCGAGGTCAACATCGTCCGGGTCACGCTCCAGGCCCTGGCGGCGGTGATGGGGGGGACCCAGAGCCTGCACACCAACGGGTTCGACGAGGCCCTCGGGTTGCCCACGACCAACGCGGCCAAGATCGCACTGCGCACCCAGCAGGTCATCGGCTACGAGTCCGGTGTGCCCGACACCGTCGACCCCTTGGCAGGGTCGTACTTCGTGGAGAAGCTCACCGACGAGGTCGAGGCCGCGGCGTGGGACTACCTCGAGCGCATCGACACCATGGGTGGGGCGGTGGCCGCCATCGAGGCCCGGTTCATGCAGGGTGAGATCGAGATGGCCGCCTACGAGTTCGCCAAGGCAGTCGACGACGGCGAGAAGATCGTGGTGGGTGTGAACCGCTTCACCGATGAAGCCGCCGAGCCCACGGAGGTCTTTCCCATCGACCCCGCCCAGCAGCAGGCGCAGATCGACCGAACTCGGCGGGTGCGGGCCGAGCGTGACCAGGCCGCGGTGGACGCGGCGCTCGCCGATGTGGCCGCCGCGGCGCGGGGCACGCGGAACCTCCTCGTGCCCATGCGCGAGGCCCTGCACCGCATGGCGACCTTGGGCGAGGTCTCTGACGTCCTGCGCGAGGCATTCGGCGTCTACCAGCCCACCTGAAGCGAAGGCCCTCAGCCCGTGCGGGCCAGCAAGTGGGCGCGCAACGTGTCGTCGGTGGCGGCGTCGATGGCCGTCCACGCCATGCCTAGCGCGCCGTCGAACACGGCCTGTTCGGCCGAGGGGCCGAGACAGGCGGCCGCGAACTCGGCCTGGTGGTTGACCGCCCCGTGGGACTCGATGCCGATCATGGGGTGGATGGACGGTACGGCCAGCGAGACGTTGGCCATGTCGGTGGAGATGGTGGGGCGGGCCTCGTGGCGCTCGTCGGCCCCGTAGTGCCGGCCCAGCTCCTCGGCGTTGTGCCGCCACGCCTCGAGGAGGAGGTCGTCGGAGACGAAGTGCGAGTACGTGGGGGCCAGGTCGCGGATCTCGAGGGTGCTGCCCGTGGCGAGCCCGCCCGCCTCGAAGCAGCGCTCGATGCGCGGTCGCAGGAGCGCCAGGTCCTCGAGGGTCCGCGCCCGCACCATGAAGCGGCCACGGGTCTCCTGGGGGACGATGTTGGGGGCGTCTCCCCCCTTGGTCACGATGCCGTGCACCTGGTCGCCGCGGTGCAGGTGCTGGCGGATGAGGCCGATGGCCACCTGCGCCACCACCATGGCGTCCGCGGCGTTGACTCCCTGGTCGGGTGAGGCCGAGGCGTGAGCGGCGCGGCCCGTGTAATGGACCTCGATGTGGTCGACCGCCAGGCAGGTGGCCACGAGCCGGTCCTCGGGCCAGGGGTGGACCATCATGGCGGCGTGGGCGCCCTCGAAGGCGCCGCGCTCGAGGAGCAGAACCTTGCCGCCGCCGCCCTCTTCGGCCGGCGTGCCGAGCACGGTGATCGACAGGCCCAGGTCGTCGGCCATGCCCGCCAGGGCGATTCCCGCTCCCAGCGACGCCGCCGCGATGAGGTTGTGCCCACAGGCGTGGCCCACGGCCGGGAGGGCGTCGTACTCGGCGCAGATCACGATCGACAATGGCCCCGATCCCACGCGACCCCGCACCGCCGTGGCCAGGTCGTGGGGACCGCGTTCCACCTCGAAGCCGGCCTCGTCGAGCATGTCCCCGACGCGCTGGACGGCCCGCACCTCTTCGAAACAGAGCTCCGGCTCGTCGTGGATGGCGCGGCTGAGCCCGACCAGGGCGGGCTGGAGATCCTCGGTGGCCCGACGCGCCGCCCGCTTGGCTGCCCCGACATCGTGAGCAGCACCGCCACCCATGTCGGTCCCGCTCACTCGATCACGGCGATCACGTCACCGGGGCCCACCGAGTCGCCGGCCGCCACCTTGACCTCTTTGACCGTGCCGGCCTTTTCGGCGTTGATGGCGTTCTCCATCTTCATGGCCTCGAGCAGGCAGACCGTCTCACCCACCTCGACGGCGTCGCCGGGGGCCACGAGGATCTTGACGATGGTGCCCTGCATGGGAGCCGTGACCGATCCCGACCCCGATCCCGCCAGGGTCGTCCTCGGCTTGTGGGGCCGGGTGCCGCCCCTGCCGCCCGCGCCGGTGGACACGTCGGGGACCCACAGCCGTACCTGGTAGCGCCGACCGTCGACCTCGGCCGTGACCTCGCGCAACACCCGGGGGGCGCTGTCGTCGGGGCCCGGTGCGGCCGAGTCGGCGGGTACCGGTGTCAGCGAGGTGAGGTCGAGGCGGTCCTCCACCCACCGCGTGGAATGGCGGGCCTCGATGAAGTCGGGGTGCGACAGAATGGCGACGTCGGCGGGGATGGTGGTGGCGATGCCTGTGATCACGGTCTCGTCGAGAGCCCGCAGCATGCGCCGCCGAGCGGACTCGCGGTCGGGCCCCCACACGATCAGCTTGGCCACGAGGTTGTCGTAGTACTGGCTCACGGTGTCGCCCGCTTCGTAGCCGGCGTCGAGGCGCACCCCGGGTCCGCCCGGCGCCCGGAAGGTGGCGATGGTGCCGGGGGAGGGGAGGAACCGGCCACCGGCGGGGTCCTCGGCGTTGATGCGGACCTCGATGGCGTGCCCGTTGCGCTGCACCTCGTCCTGGGTGAAGCCCAGCGCCTCGCCCGAGGCCACGCGCAACTGCCACTCGACGAGGTCGAGCCCGGTCACCATCTCGGTGACGGGGTGTTCCACTTGCAGGCGCGTGTTCATCTCCAAGAAGAAGAACTCGCCACCCTCGTAGAGGAACTCCACCGTGCCGGCGTTGACGTAGCCGCACGCCTTGGCCACAGTCACCGCCGCCTCACCCATGGCGCGGCGGACCTCGTCGGGGAACTCCGCCGCGGGGCTCTCCTCGACGAGCTTCTGGTGACGGCGCTGCGGCGAGCAGTCCCGCTCGCCCAGCCACAGGGTGTTGCCGTGGGTGTCGCCGATGACCTGCATCTCGATGTGGCGCGGCCACTCGAGGTACCGCTCCACATAGATCTCGGGCCGGCCGAAATACGACTGGGCCTCTCTTTGGGCGGACTCCACGGCGTCGGCCACCTCGTCGGCCGACGACACCACCTTCATGCCGCGGCCACCGCCGCCGTAGGCGGCCTTGATGGCGACGGGCCATCCCACCGCCGCACCGAACTCGGCCACCTGGGCGGCGTCGGTGATGGGCTCGGTCCGGCCCGGGACCCCTGACACGCCCACCGCTTCGGCCGCCCGGCGGGAGCTGATCTTGTCCCCCATGATCTCGATGGCCTCGGGCGGGGGCCCGATGAAGGTCACACCGGCCGCCGTGATGGCCCGGGCGAAGTCCGTGTTCTCCGAGAAGAAGCCGTAGCCGGGGTGCACGGCGTCGGCACCGCTGCGGGAGATGGCGTCGAGGATGGCCTCGGTGTTGAGGTAGCTCTCGGCCGCCGTCTGGCCGCCGAGGGGATAGGCCTCGTCGGCCATGCGCACGTGCAGGGCGTCACGGTCCAACTCGGAGTACACCGCCACCGTGGCGATGCCCAGCTCGCGGCAGGTGCGGATGACGCGCACGGCGATCTCGGCGCGGTTGGCGATCAGGACCTTGTGGAACACGCCATACCTTTCATGAGCGGGGGCCGTTCACCGTCGGGGCCCTCCACGATCGGGCCCGTCCGGATGAGGGACCACCACACTGGCACGGCCCGTAGGGTGGGTGCCATGTGCGCCGCGGTGACCAACACCACTGCCTCCTTCACCACCGTGCCCGCGCCACCCCACACCCGTTTCGGCCCCGTCCGGCGGTTCGCCCAGATCGACTCCACCAACCGCTACCTGCTCGACGAGGCGCGCGCCGGCGCCGCCGAGGGCACCGTCGCCGTCGCCGACTACCAGAGCGCGGGCCGGGGTCGTCTCGGGCGGCGCTGGGAGGCGCCACCGGGGTCCAACCTGCTGG
>DATCBU010000118.1:0-2930 GCA_036511675.1 Acidimicrobiales bacterium
CGGGCAACAGTTTCACGGATGTCGGACGACGAGTCCCATGAATGGCGTGAATGCCGGACGTATCGCAGTTGCCCTCGAGAGCGTCGCCGAGCAAGCGTGCCATTGTCCGGTGAAAGCGGCCACGCGACTAGAGCCCGACTCCCCGGCCGGTACCTGCCGTCGGTCCCTCGGCGATGTGGAGATTCCGCCGCGCCGCGCCGTGGACGCGGCGGGTGAGAGCGCTCAGGGCGGGTGTGATCGGCACGTGGGGAGCCACGGGACTGTCGAGGGCGCGGGCCGCCCCCGGTAGCTCGGCAAGGTCGCTCTCGAAGCGGGTGCGCAGCTCCGAGAGCGGTGCCGCCGGTCCGATGGGGTGCCCGCCTGCCATGACCATCTCGAGCATGGGCTCGGTGTCGGCCGGGGCCGCCTCCTCGCGCATCCCGATGACATCGACGAGCCCGGGAGCGCGGAAGACCTGCTTGGCTCCGGGCAGGGTCTCCTTGCTGGCGGAGAGCTTTGCCACCGGCCGGCCGTCGTACGCCACGAGCTTGTACACGGTGTCGAGGTAAGGGGCGTCTGCCGACACACCGAGGCGGGTCCCGATACCAGCCACGTCGACCGGCGCGCCAGCAGCTACGAGGTCGGCGATCCGGTGCTCGTCGAGCCCTCCGGACACGACGATGCGCACCTCGGGCAGCCCCGCCTCGTCGAGGATGCGCCGTGACTCCTTCGACAGGACCGACAGATCGCCGCTGTCGAGGCGGATGCCGGCCCGGTGCTCGAGGCCGAGCGAGCGGATGACGTCGACCGCCTCGCGGACGCCGCCGAGGGTGTCGTAAGTATCGACGAGGAAGGTGGCCTGCTCAGGGAGGTCCTCGGCGAACGCCCGGAACGCCTGGGTCTCAGTGGGGAACGCCTCAACATACGAGTGGGCCATGGTGCCGGCCGGCGTCAGGCCCAACTGCCGCGCCGCCTCCACGTTGCTCGTGGCGGCGAAGCCGACCAGGGCCGTGGCCCGGGCCACGACCATGCCGGCCTCGATGCCCTGCGTCCGGCGCAACCCGAAGTCGACCAGCTCCATCGTGCCGGCAGCGGCGATGCGGCTCCGTGCCGCCTTCGACGCCGCGGTGGTGTGGAAGGTCATGGTGTTGCACAGGACGGTCTCGGCGAGCTGTGCTTCGGCGATCGGAGCACTGACCTCGAGCAGAGGCTCTCCGGCGAACACGATCCTGCCCTCGGGCACCGCCCACACGTCCCCGGTGAACCGCAGCGTGGCGAATGCGTCGAGGGTCGCGCGGTCGAAGCCGAGGCTGCCCAGATATGCCAGCTCGTCGTCGCCGAAACAGAAGCGTTCGAGGTAGGAGAGGCAGGCCTCGAGCCCGGCGGTGACGAGAAAGCCCCGGGTGGGAGGCAGCGACCGGACGAAGAGGCTGAAGGTGGCGGTGGCCGCCATCCCGCGGCGCAGGTAGCTCGACGCCATATTGAGCTCGTAGAAGTCGTTGAGGAGCGCCCCGGCCACCGGGTCATCATGACGGGTGGCCATGCCCGCCGCAACGTGAGGACGGCGCTGACAGTGGCAAGAAGCTGCATCGGCGACATGAATGTAGCTACATCTCGTCTGGAGGTCGGCGTGCGCGATCTCAAGAACAACCTCAGCAGGCACCTGGGCCGGCTGCAGCGGGCGAAGAGGTCATCGTCACCGACCGCGGGCGTCCCGTGGCCCGGCTCTCGTCGCTCGGTCATCCCGCGGACCGTTTGGCCGAGCTGGTCGCGTCAGGCGCGGTTCGCCCGTCGAGGAGCAGACCCGGCATCGCCCGGCACGGTGGATCACGGCCAAGGGCTCGGTGAGCGATCTCGTCGCCGAACAGCGGCGGTGATCACCTACGTCGACACGTCGACGCCGCTCAAGCTATCGATCGACGAGGGTGGCTCCGACCGGGCCGAGCTGTCGGTTCTCCTCGATGACCTCACCGCGTCGAGGTGATCGAGGACCTGATCGCCGAGCCGGCCGACCCTGGTGGCCTCCATGTGACCAACGCGGCGGCCTGATCGACTGGGCTCAGCTGCCGAGCAGCGCCGCTCCGAGTTCGCGGTAGGCGTCGAGGGGGAAACCCTGGGAGCGGTCGGTCACCACCTGCACGCACACGTGGTCGGCACCGGCGTCGTGGAATGAGCGTACGCGCTCGGCGATGGTGGTGGTGTCGCCCCAGGCCACAACGGCGTCGACCAGCCGGTCGCTGCCGCCCCCCTCGAGGTCGTCGTCGTCGAAGCCGAGCGACCGCAGGTTGTTGGCGTAGTTGGGTAGTCGGAGGTAGCCCGCTGTGTACTCCCGGGCCGTGGCCCGGGCCACCGCCGGATCGACTTCGAGCACGACGGCCAGTTCCGGTGCCAGGAGTGGCCCGGGGCCGATGAGGCCCCGGGTCCGGGCCACATGCTCGACGGGGACGAAGTAGGGGTGGGCCCCCGCCGCCCGCTCGGCGGCGAGCGTCAGCATCCGAGGCCCGAGGGCGGCGAGGACTCGGCGGTCGCGCGCGACCGCCGGCCCGTGCGCATCGAGCTCGTCGAGGTAGTGGACCATCCGGGTGTAGGGGAGCGCGTACTCGGTGCCGAGCTGCTCGACGACCGGCGCGTGGCTGGCACCCAGTCCGAGGAGGAACCGCCCGGGGTGGGCGACCTCGAGCGCGGCGGCGCCGTCAGCCGCCTGCGCGGGGTTGGCATGCCAGATGGACAGGATGCCGCTGGCCACGGGGATGTGCTCGGTAGCGTCGAGCAGCCGTCCGAACCGGCTGGGGAAGCCGAGGTCTAAGCCACCGGAGCACCACAGGGCCCCGTAGCCGAGCGATTCCATCTCGGCAGCCGCTGCACCGTGGGCCCCGTCGGCCCCGGACCACGTGCCGCTCCACCAGATCCCGACCTTGCCAAGTTCCATCAGCCCACGTTAGCGATCGACC
>DATCBU010000119.1:0-30652 GCA_036511675.1 Acidimicrobiales bacterium
GGATGCGGGACCGGGCAACTGAGCCTGCCGCTCGCCCGCCAGGGGGCGCACGTCATGGCGGTCGATGTGAGCCGGGCCATGGTGGATCTTCTCGAAGTCAAGGCCGCCGCCTCGCGCCTGACGGGCATTCTGGGTGTGGTCACGCCGATCGAGACCCTGTCCCTGCCCGAGCAGAGCGTTGACCTTGTGGTCTCGAATTATGCACTGCACCACCTTCGCGACCGTGACAAGGCAGCTGTGGTGGTGGCGGCGGCCTCATGGCTTCGCTCCGGCGGCCGTCTGGTCGCGGGAGACATGATGTTCGGCCGAGGTGGGACGGCACGGGATCGGACCATCATCGCCGAGAAGGTCGCGATACTCGCTCGAAGGGGACCGGCCGGGTGGTGGCGACTGGCGAAGAACGCCCTCCGATTCACGCTGCGCTTCCAAGAGCGACCGGTGTCAATGGACACGTGGAAGCGCTACTTCGAGATAGCCGGCCTGACCGACGTGTCGGCGACGCCGATCGTCTCGGAGGCGGCGGTCATCGTCGGGACCAAGCCGTAGGGTTCGCCCATTCGGGCGTCCCCTGGAGCTCAATTCCCCTTCTTGTGAGCTCACGGCTGGGAAACTGACGCCCACCAGCCGTCTTCATGATTCTGCAAGGCGGGATGGGCAAGGATCGGTGTCGAGGCCTCAGGCTCGAGGCCGGTCTCGCGGACGAGGATAGGAGGCCGATGTCCGGACGTAGGGCCGCGCGGCGAAGGCCGTCAGCCACGGCTCTCCCGCGAGGAATCGAGGGCCGGCCGGGTCGTGGTGCCGGCCGCTCGGGCACCTCGAGTGGCTCGCCGATGGCGCAGTGGCTCCTCGATCGGGATCAATGGTCCTGGCTGGGGCCCCCGTCCCGTGCCCTGCACCTGACGGGGTGGGCAGTGCTGCCCCTGCGCGCCTTCTTGGGTTTCACGTTCTGCTTCGCCGGGCTCCAGAAACTGGCGAACCCCGGGTTCTTTTCTGCCTCGAATCCTTCGTCCATCCAGGCACAACTGGCCGCGGCCGCACGGCGAAGCCCCATCCACGCGCTCGTCGGGCCGTTGGAACACGTGGCGGTGCCCCTCGGCGTGCTCATCGCCTTGGCCGAGCTTGCTGTAGGACTGGGCGCGATTGTCGGGTTGTGGACAAGGCTCGCCGCCGCCGGTGGCATGGCCATCTCCTTCTCCCTCTTTCTGGCGGTGAGCTTCCACTCGAATCCCTACTACACGGGATCCGACATCGTCTTCGTGTTTGCCTGGACGGTATTGCTCATGGCCGGAACCGGGGGGGTGCTTTCCGCAGACGCGTTGCTGGCCGATCTTGCCCGTGTACGGCTCGGCTTCGATCGCAGTGCAGTTGTGGCAGTGCCCTTCGAAACCATCCAACAGGTGTGCGGTGCATACAGATCCGGGAGATGCAGTGCTCGTGACGATGAGCCCTGCGCACCCGTGCCCTGCCCCTACTTGTTACGGAACGAAGACGCTCTTCCCACGCGTCACATGGCGGCCATCGATCGCCGCACCTTCGCCATCAAAGGTGCATGGACAGGGGCATTGGCCGGCCTCGGGCTCATCGGGGCCGGCCTCGTAGCGGGCATCGGACGTCTGGCGTCGTCATCGTCCAGTCCGGGTGCCGCTCCCTTGGGCGCCGGCACCTCGTTTGGAACTGCGCCGAGCACCACGACGACCCAAGGTGGAAAACCAGGTGGGGTGCCGACCGTGCCCACGTCGTCTCCAACCACCTCATCACCGGTGCCACATCCGTCAGGCACGCGCATAGGGCCCGCCTCCGACGTGCCCGTCGGAGGAGCGGCGTCGTTCCAAGATCCGTCTTCGGGCGACCCTTCGCTCGTGATCCAGCCCAGCGGGGGGAGGTTCTTGGCGTTTGACGCTGTGTGCCCGCACGCGGGCTGTGTGGTCCAGTACGACCAAGGCAACAGGTTCTTCGCCTGCCCGTGTCACGGCTCGGTCTTCAACGGCGAGACAGGGGCCGTCGAGAACGGGCCGGCATCCTCCGGCTTGACTCCCCTGAGGATCAGCAAGGGCTCTGATGGGCAGCTGTACGTGACCTGAATGATGCGACCTGCCTCCCACCCGAGCCACGAGCGTCCCGATGGTGCCGAGGATCCACGACGTGACACCGACGGCCCGGAATCCAACGCCCGCCTCACGGGGACCACGGCGGCGGTGCTCCTGGTGCTCCTCGCCGCCGAAGGGTTCACGATCCTCCGAGTCCGAAGTCTGCTGACGCCCCACGTGTTCATCGGCATGCTTCTCATCCCACCGGTGCTGGTGAAGACCGCCAGCACCACCTATCGGATGGTCCGGTATTACCTCGGCACTCCCGCCTATCGACGCAAGGGCCCGCCACCGGTGCTCCTTCGCCTGCTGGGCCCTTTCGTGGTCGTCTTGACCGTCGTTGTGCTTGCCAGCGGGGTCGCCCTGCTCCTGGCCGGCCCAGCCTGGCAGCGGTCGCTTCTGCTGCTGCACAAGGTCAGCTTCATCTTGTGGTTCGGTGCCATGACGATCCACGTGCTCGGACACATCGCCGACACGGCCCGGCTGGCGCCGCGCGACTGGGTCCACAGGACCCGGCGAGATGTGGCTGGTGCAGGGCTTCGCCAGTGGACGATCGCATCGAGCCTCGTCCTCGGTGCCCTGCTCGGGTTCCTCGTCCTGGGGCGGGTCGGTCCCTGGCTGACATCGACCCACCTGCACGGCCACTGACGGCGGGCATTCGGGGTGGGCTCACAGCAACGTCTCACGAAGTCCACAGACTGGGAACTCAAACTGGTGCATATGTCCGAGCAATGTGTCATGAGTCGGCCCCGCCGAACCAAGCTCAAGACGGCGGTCCTGGTCGTCTTGTTGGTCGGTGGCGCCTTCGGCATCGATACCGTCGGATCGCACCTGTCGAGCGAGATCGGTCGTGGGGACCAGTCGACGTCGGTCCCGGCTCCGGCCGGCCCGAGCGCCGGGCTTCGAACGTCCTTCGCTCCCTCATAGCCGGGCCTCGGCAGCGCCGGGAGGAAACGGTGGACCCGTGTTCAGCCCGCCTTGAGCCCGGCGCCACGATCCATTGCGTGCTGCGCCTCGCGCATCTGGGCCAGCAGGGGCTCAGGCCAGCGCCCTCCGCAGAACACGGTGTCCACGGCGATCAGACCATCACGAATATGAATCACGTGGGCCTGGTGACAGGCATGTGGCACCCCGCTCTCTTCCCAGCCCAGGGTGAACTCCACCAGCTCACCGTCGTCGAACCCACGCCGCCTGACTTCTTGGAAGCGGCCGAGATTCCCATACCACTTCTCCAGTTCAGCCCGCACCGCAGCCGCGCCGCGCACGCAGAACCGCCAGTTCGGCACCGTGGCGTCCAGCACGACGTCCTCGCTGAAGATGTCCTCGGACAGGACCGCGCTCTCGATGCCGGCCAAGAACTGATCGACCGGGTCGATCGCTCTCATGCCATCACCTCCTGTGTCGCTCGATCAACCCTTCACGTACGACAGCTTCTCCGCCACCCTGCCATCGCGCACACGGAACACGTCCACCCCGCGGACGTGCCCGCCGTCCCAGCTGTAACGCCAGCATTGGACGACCCGGTCTCCGGCGGCGAAGGTCTCCTCCGGTTCAAAGCGGGAGGCACTGTCGCTGAAGATCGCGGCCCAGGCAAGTCGCACGGCAGAGCGACCTTCGGTGCGCATCCCGTCGGGGGGAGGGCCCGTAGCATCGAAAACACAATCGTCGGTGAGAAGTCCCACAGCGGCGTCCAGATCATGAGCCGCCCACGCCGCTCCGAATGTCTCGACAACGGTGATGGGGTCCATCGCCTGGCCCGGGTTTCTCACTTGGCGTAATTGCCGGCGCCGAACCAGTCCACGAGGATCACCGGATCGTTCCCGATCACCCAGGCATCGTGCCCACTGGGCAACGACGTGACATCCCCGGGACCGGCGACGAATTCGCTGCCGTCGTCCATGTGGATCGCCAACTGCCCGCTGACGTGGTACTGAAAATGCGGGGCCTCACAGCTCTTCGTCTTTGCGATCGGCTTCACGTCGTTGGACCAGCGCCATCCGGGCTGGAGGACGAGACGTCCGACCTCCCCACCACCGGCCTTGATGATCTCGGCCCGACCATTCGGGAACTCCCTGACTTCGTCGGGCTTCTCGAAGCTCTTGTGCTCGGTCTGGGGCATCGTCGCCTCCTGACTCACTGTCTGTCGGTCACCTGGCGATGCGGGTATCCTTACCTACTGATAAGTAAGGGTCAAGAGGTTTCTGCAGCCCGGATCTCTCCAGCCCGGATCGCTCCAGCCAGGATGGATGGATGAAGAACGCACAGGTCGACAGGGCGGACACGGCCACCCAGATCCTCGACGTGGCCGAACGACTGGTGCAGGTCCGCGGCTTCAACGGGTTCAGCTATGCCGACATCGCCGCCGAGTTGCGCGTCACGAAGGCGGCGCTGCACTACCACTTCGCCGGGAAGGCAGAGCTGGGAGAGGCGCTGATCACCCGCTACTCGGGGCGCTTCACCGAGGCGCTGGCCGCGGTGGAGGTACGGACGATGGATGCGCCCGCCAGGCTCGATGCCTACGCCGACCTGTATCTCGATGTACTGCGCGAGCAACGGATGTGCCTGTGCGGGATGATGGCCGCCGAGTACCAGACGCTTCCGGTGCCGATGCAACATGCCGTCATCCTGTTCTTCGACAACAACGAGGCGTGGCTGACTCGTGTGTTGGAGCAGGGCCAACAAGAGGAGACTCTTCGGTTCAGTGGCCCATCCATCGACACGGCTCGGATGATCGTGAGCGGCCTCGAAGGTGCCATGCTCGTCGCCCGGCCCTTTGGAGACATCACGCGGTTTCAAACCGCTGCACGGCATCTTCTGTCAGTTCTGAGACCTGGGTCGAACGAGGCAGGGGCGCGATGACGTCTCATCGTGGGTGGGCTCGACCCCACCGGGGGAGGCCGCAGGGCTGATTCGATGGGTGCGATGGAAGGGCAGGATCGACGCCCAGGACCCGGCAGCCCTTGTCGTACCGACGCAAGAGCAAGGGGCGCATCCACTGGATCGGCTTGGGGAACGTGGCGAGGAATTCGGTGGACTGTTCCTTGGTCATTGCATATTCGACCCACTCCCGGTGGTCGGCGACGCCATGACTCATGCAGTCCCACGCGGTCGCAGCGGTGCATGGGTACGGGAACGTGGAATGACGCGCCGTGGTGGCTCTCCAGGTGTTGCGTGGCGAATCAGCCCTCATCGAGCTGGAACAGAAATGATTCCATGGTCGGACGCAACGCGCTGTCGACGATCTCGAGTCGAATGCCGAGATCGGTGCCGTGGTAGGCGAAGGACACCGGCGCTTGGCGTCGGTCTCGGCCACAGAGCTGCAGGGGGCAGGCGGACCTCACCAGACGGGCGCTGTCGCGCACCAGGTCGTCAGACCAGAACCCGATGTGGTGCAGGTTCGAGTGCTCGTTGCAGACCCAGACCGATCCGGGCACCTCTTCGATCAGCTCCAGATGCGGGTTCTCGACCGAGTAGCAGATCGTGGTGGGCAAGACCAGGTCCACGCCGGACCCGTCGCGATAGTCGGACGCGTCGAGGTGGAGGATCGGCCCCCAGCTGACGCCGAGGCGCTCGGTCAATTCTCCCCGTGCCGCGGCGACGTCCCGGACGACGATGCCCACGTGGTAGTGCGGGGAAAGAGGCGGAGAGTTCACGGGAGCAGGTAGCCGCCGTCGACGATGAGGATGTGGCCGGTGATGAAGCTGGCGGCCGAACTGGCCAGGAACTGCACGGCACCGACGATCTCCCCGGGCCTACCCAGCCGACCCATGGGCGTGTGCGCCAACTCGATCTCGAGGAGCTCGGTGAACTGCGCCATCGGTGCGGTCATCGGGGTGTCGATGACCCCGGGGGCCACGGCGTTGACCCGGATACCGTCGTGGACCCAATGGCGGGCGAGGTTGCGGGTGAGCGTGACGAGCCCCGCCTTGCCCGACCCGTAGCCGGGGACGATGGGGACGGAGCGGAAGGCGGCGAGCGATGCCATGTTGACCACACTCGCCCCGCCATCCATGGTGCTGGCGGCCAGTCGGCTCCGGCAACCGGTCGTGAGTCGCATGGGGCCGACGAGGTTCAAGGTGACAGCGGTGGCGAAGGTGTCGGGCTCCCACTCGTCCCGACCGCCGGGGAAGTTGGCACCGGCGTTGTTCACGAGCACGTCAAGCGCGTCGATCGACTCCACCAGCGCGTCGATCGAGGCGGCGTCGGTCATTTCGAGCTGCCGGTACGAGAACTCCGCCAGATCGGTGTCGTAGTCGCCGGGCCCGCTCCGGGTGCCGGTCACCGTGACCGTGGCCCCCGCGTCGGCGAAGGCGCGGGCCACGGCGTGGCCGATCCCGCTGGTGCCACCGGTCACCAAGATTCCAGCGCCGGAGAAGTCGAAGGCCACCAGGTTCGTCACTTGCCCTCCAGTCGCTCGAGCGATCGGTCGAGCCAAGCGCGCTCCCAGAAGTTCGAGCTCTCCTGTAGCAGGAGGCGGGTGGCGTCCGCCGCCACGCTGCGCGCCTCGGCGTGTTGTGGATCGACGGCGAGGACGATGTCGGTAAGGTGCAATGCCGCCACGGGTTCGCCAGCGTCGAGTCGCGCCCGGGCGGCAGCGGCGAGGGCACCGGCTCCGGCGGCAGCCACGAGATCGGGCGCCACGGCGGCGGGAGCCACGTCGTAGAGCTCGGTGGTGGACCGGTGGTGGAACCAGCCGGCGTAATTCTCCCAGATGGCCCGCACGTTCCAACTGGTCCGCCCATATCCTTCGCCGAGGTCGAAATGCCCCGGGACCGCGACCTCGCGCATCAAGGTGTGCACGTCAGTGCCGACATTCATGCCCTCGACGGTTCGGTCGTGGACCCAAAGCGTCGCCCCACGCATCGCCTCGATCTCTTCGGAGATCCGTTCGGCGCCGTCGATGGGGTCGAAGTGCCCGGTGATCAGGCGCTCGGCTCCGAGCCCCAGGGCCAGGTCGAGCGACGCCACGTAGGTGAGGGCGTCGCGGTAGCGGTCGCCGCGCATCGTGACCAGATTCGGCACGTGTCCGAACAGCGGTCCGAACAGGTTGCCGGTGAACAGCGTCCGGGAGTCCGGGAGCCAGACGATCATCGAGTCCGTGGTCTCGCCCCCGGGGGTCGACAGCAGCACCAGGTCCCGGCCTCCGATGCGCAGCTCCAGCCCATCCTCGAAGATCGTCGTGGGCACCGGGCGGGCCTGTGCCGCGACGCCAACACCCTGCGTCTCGGCGTGGGCGATGGCGGCGAGGATGGCATCGAGCCATGCGAAGGCGGCATTGCGCACCCGGAAGGCCTCGAGGCGCTCGTTGTCGTCGCGCCACGTTTCGTAGTTGGCCTGGGCGATCACCTCGGTACCCTCGTCCCGCAGACAGTCGACGCCGCCGACGTGGTCGTAATGGCCCTGGGTGAGCAGGACCGCCCGTGTCGGTGTGCCGTCCAGCGCATCGAAGACCCGCCGGTGGAGGGGTCCCTCGAACCCCATGCCGGTGTTCACGATGATCCGACCGTCGTCGGTCCGGAGGAGATAGCTGTTGGAGAGGCCCGGCGACATCCAGATGCCGTCGCCCAGGTCAACGGCAGGTGCGCCCGTTGCCGGCGCGATGGCATCGGCACCAGGCCTTTGGCGGTGGATGCCGGGCATCGTCAATCCACCTCGGGGCGAATCTGCGGGAATGCCTCGTAGTAGAAGGCGTAGCGGTCACGAATCTGGGCGGGGTCGAGGCCGAAGTCGCCTCGCAGGTCGTACATGATCCGCCCCTCCTTGCCCCGAGGATTGCCCGCCAGGTATGTCGAGAGCTCAGACGTCGCCTGGTCGGTCTTCGCCATGCCCGCCGTGGCGAGGATCCTGGAGGCCATGGCCAGGTCATCAGCCATGAACTCCCCGAACTCGACGTCGACACGTCTCTCGGCCGGGATCAAGTGTGCGTCGCGCACCGCCGCTCGCAGGAGACGCTCGATGCGATCGACCCAATATGCGGCGAGCTCGTCGGCCTCGACGTGGACGCGCCGCATCCGGTCACCGTAGGCCAGCATCGTGATGGCGGACTGGAGCACCGCGACCGGGTCGCGCAGGGTCAACGCGATGGTGGCGTCGGGAAAGGTCTCCAGTAAGGGGCCGAGCTGTTCGAGGTGCTGGGGGGTCTTCAGGACCCACCGATTCGGGCCCCGCAGGTAGCTCAGCACCTGGAGCTGCTGACGGAAAAGGGCATAGTGCACCCGCTGGTCGAGGCCGAGGTACCGGTCGCGCCATGCCGGAACCCGAGCGTGCCATTCCAGGGTGTAGGAACAGAGGTCGAGGTCCAGCAGCTCGCAATCCTCTTCGATGCTCCAGGGCGGCCGGTCGTGCATGAGCGCGGTGAGCGGTGCCACAGACCTCGTCACCTCGTATGCCGACAGACACCGCTGGAAACGGGGATCGACGCCGTCACGGCCGGGGCCGTCCCCGATGACCGGCACCGGCTCGATGACCTCCCACCAGGGCATGGAGCGGAACCGGGAGTCGGCAGCCAGCAGATTCACCAAGTGGGTGGTGCCCGAGCGCGGCAGCCCGACGACGACGATCGGTGGCTCGAGCTCGACATTCAGGGCTTCAGGGTGGCGCTGCACGAAGTCCTCGAAGCGCAGCCTGGCCTTCAGCAGTCCGACGAGGCGGTCACGAACGATGCGGCGGCCGAGCCCGGACAGCCCCTTGTCGGCCTCGACGGCGGCGACCTGCGAGGCGAGCCTGTCCAGCACCGTCGGATCCCCGAACTGGTCCAGGCCGGTGGTGCTCCGGGCGTCGGCGATGATGCCCCCGACATCCAGGTCGACCTCCAGCGCCACGGCGAACTCGTAGAGGGCCTGCTCGTCGGCGCTGCGCAGAGGTTCGGGAAGGTCCTCGATCCGCACCTCTCTCATCACCCACCCCACCCCCATCCCCTCTGCCCGCCGGGGCCAAGAGGGCGAATACTCTCGTCAACCGACCCAACCGCTCGGCCTGAGCAATCCACGGTATCGAGTCGTCGACCGGTGACGCTGACGAAGAGGACTCGAGTCGATGCGTCGATCTCGGGGTGCTACCACCTGAATGCCGGCTGGCCTCCTTGGCGGCGGGGCCAACCCAAGCAACAATGAGCCGGGGAGGTCACCGGCGCGCCCTGGTCATGTCTTGCCGTTGACGACCAGACATGAATCCCAGCTCCCCGATCGTTCACCTCGAAGCGTGGAAGGCGGCAGGGAGGTGGAAAGACACGAAGCAATTATCGTGGGTGCCGGTTCAGCCGGGCTGGCTGCTGCGTGTGCCTTGAGCAAACGTGGCTTCGAGACGGTGGTCATCGAGGCCTCGAACTCGGTGGGCGCACGCTGGCTGACAAGATACGCTGAGTTGCGGCTCAACTCGTGGCGTCCGATGTCAAAGCTTCAAGGCAAAGGCATGTCGCGCAGCTGTGGGCGGAACCCGAGTCGCGACGACTTCGTCGCATATCTAGACGATGTTTCGACCCGTCACCGGATCCGTGTGCGGTTTGAAACCGCCCTTGTCCAGGTGCAGCGAACCGGTGACCTCTGGCGGTTAGAGACATCCACCCACCCGTTGTGTGCTCGCTACCTTGTCATTGCCACCGGGTGGGATGCCGTGCCCGTATTTCCGCAGTGGCCGGGGATGGAGACATTCACTCCGGAGCTGATCCATTCGTCCGAATTCCGGTCTGCCCTTGCCTATCGAGATCGCGACGTTCTGGTAGTGGGGGCCGGGAATTCAGGCATCGACATTGCCGGCCATCTTGTACACGCAGGAGCCAGGGTGACTGTTTCGATGCGTCATGCACCAAACTGTCGACGCGTGAGTTCCTCGGCCTTCCGGGCCAGCCCCTTCTGGTTCTCCTGGCCGATCACATGCCCATCAAACTCGCTGACCGCCTCTTGTCGGTCGGGCAGCGGCTGACGTTTGGGGACCTCCGCCCATTTGGCATTCCACGCGCTCCTGAGGGCGCTTACACCAGCTACAGGCGTCGCGGCACCAATCCCGCCGTCGATGACGGATTTGTCGCGGCCCTCAAAGGCGGACACGCGAAAATTGCCGCCGAAGTGCAAAGTCTCGATGGCGTCGACGTGGTGCTTGGTAGACGGTACGCACCTTCAGCCCCATGCAGTCATCTGCGCCACCGGCTACCGACGTGGATTGGAACCACTAGTCGGGCATTTGGGCGTATTGCAGGCCGATGGCGCTCCGGTCTGCCATTCAGGCGCGCCCGAACACCCGCTGGCGCCACGCCTCTACTTCTGCGGGATGTGGGCTCCCTTCAGTGGGCAGATTCGTGTTGGTCCAATCCACGCACGACGCATCGCGCGAGCCGCGGTTCGCGACCGCCAGAATTCTGTGCGAACCCTGGATCAGAGGGAGCCGGACTTGACCGACCATTGATCGAGGTCAGGGGTTGAGGAGACGGACGGGCGCAATCCCGTTACGTGGCTTCGCCGCGTCCACGAGGTTCCTCCCGAATCCCGTCTGTCCCACTCCGCCGCCCTTGATCTTTCCCTTGACATGCAACCAGATGGCTGCATAAAGTCCAAGGGCAGCCAGATGGCTGCATCGACCCAACAGCGGATCACGATGCGAGAAATGGATGTGGTCTTCAGGGCCCTCGGCGACCCCGGCCGGCGCCGCCTGCTGGACCGGCTCAATGAGCGCAACGGGCTCACCCTTTCCGAGCTCTGTGCGGATATGGGCATCTCCCGGCAGTCGGTGACCAAGCACTTGGACGTCCTCGAGGCGGCCGGACTCATCACCACGCTGCGCCGAGGGAGAGAACGCCTGCACTACCTGAACGCCGCTCCCATCAACGACATCGCCGACCGATGGATCCACTCGTACGACCGGGCGCGGGCCGAGGCCTTGTCCGATCTCAAGACGGCACTGGAGGCCACGACCCCAATGGACCACAAGACCGACCAGACGACCTTCGTCTACACCACGTACATCCACGCCACCCCCGAGCGGGTCTGGCAGGGGTTGACCGACCCCGCCTTCACCACGCGCTACTGGCGGCACCCAGCGTCCGGCGGGAGTTCGTTCTCTTCGGACTGGCAGAAGGGCTCGAGCTACGACGTGGCCTACGAGAAGATCGAGCTTGTCATCAGCGATCCCGAACAGCTGATCCTCGAGTCCGATCCCTACCGCCGCCTGGCCTATACCTGGCACACATTCACCCCCGAGTGGGGCGCCCAGCACGGCTTCGACGACGCCACGGCCGCCGCGTGGCGGGCCGAGCCTCGCTCCAAGGTCGCATTCGACATCGAGGAGGCCGGGAAAGGCGTGGTCAAGCTCACGGTCGTCCACGACGGCTTCGAACCCGGGAGCGGTGTCCTCCAGGGCGTCTCCTCGGGGTGGCCTGCCGTCCTGGCCAGTCTGAAGACCCTGCTCGAGACCGGGGAGGCCTTGCCTGCGTAGAGGGCGGGCGCGCCGCACGGCCACCAGCCCTTGGCACCCTCGGATCACCCCAACACATGAGATCGGAGACACTCATGAACTTGAACCGGAAGGTGGACATCTCGATGAAGACACCCCCGATCGTGACACCACAGGAGTGGGAGGCGGCGCGCCAGCAGCTGCTCGTGAAGGAGAAGGCCTTGACTCGCGCTCGTGACGCGCTGGCAGCTGAGCGGCGGCGGATGCCGTGGCTGGCCGTGGAGAAGGAGTACGAGTTCGATGGGCCCAAGGGCAACATGAACCTGCTCGACCTGTTCGAGGGCCGTCGTCAGTTGATCGTCTACCGCGCCTTCTTCGAACCCGACGTCAACGGTTGGCCTGACCATGCCTGCCCCGGCTGCTCCCTGGTCGCCGACCAGGTTGCCCACGTCGCCCATCTGAACGCCCGCGACACCACTCTCGCCTTCGCCTCGCGCGCGCCGCAGCCAAACATCGAGCGCGTGCAAGCGCGGATGGGCTGGAGTCTTCCTTGGTACACCATGACCGACGGTTTCGACACCGACTTCGGCGTGGACGAGTGGCACGGCACGAACGCGTTCATCCGGGACGGCGACAGCGTGTTTCGCACCTACTTCATCAACAACCGCGGCGACGAAGCGATGGGGAGCACGTGGAGCTACCTCGATCTGACCGCGCTCGGACGCCAGGAGGACTGGGAGGACTCGCCCGAGGGCTACCCCCAGACCCCACCGTATGCGTGGTGGAACTGGCACGACGAATACGCCGACGCCAAGCCGTCGCGGTAGAGGGGCGACCACTACGAAGACGACCCGGCCCACCAGCCACTGATTCCAGGAGCCCGGCGACGAGTGCCAGGGGAGAGTCGCCCAACGCAACAGCCGGTACGCGTTCTATTTGGCGGCGGCCCTGAACACCCTCGGTGATTCGAGTCGCGGCGAGCTACGGTGACGCCACGACGATCGAGGATTTCGAACAGGTTCTAGAAGCGGCCAGCGCCGGAGCGGAGTGGGCGGCGGCCGTCCTTTTCGACGCCCTACAGCCGTCGCTCCTGCGCTATCTGCGATGGGAAGAGCCCGGCGCGGCCGATGACCTGGCAGGCGAGACCTGGCTGGCGGTGGCCGAGCGCATCCAGGACTTCGCCGGCGATGAACGTGCCCTACGAGCATGGGTGTTCTCGGTGGCGCGCCGCCGCCTCGCCGACCATCGCCGGCGCAGCGCTCGTCGCCGAACCCAGTCCGTCGCCCCTCAAGACCTCAATGAGGTGCCGGGAGGAGAGGACCCGGCCGATGTCGTCCTCGAGGCACTGTCAGCGCAGCAGGCGATCGATCATCTCGTCGCCGTGCTGACGCCCGGGCAGGCCGAGGTCCTGGTGCTCCGGGTCGTCGCCCGCCTGTCTGTGGATGACGTCGCACAGATACTGGGCAAGCGGCCCGGAACGGTGCGGGTCATCGAGCATCGGGCGCTGCGCCGCCTGAGTCGCGATGGCGTCGACCACGTGCCCACCGCACGAAGGGTGTAATGCCTTGACTACCTTCGACGATCTGGACGACATGGCCTCGCTCTACCTGGACGCCACCACGACGGAATTGTTGATCTCAGGAGCGGTTGAGATCGACGATGCCCCGCCGGGGTTCGACCGGATCGCCGGAATGATCAACAAGGCCCAGGGAGCGGCCACCGCCGGAGAACTCGCAGCTCGGGCAGCAATCGTGACGACGTTCGCCGCAAAAGTGCGGTCCCGTCCAGTCCGGGCAAGAACCAAGCGAACGTTCGCCTTTCCCAAGTTCTCCGCCAAGGTCTTGGCCCTGACCGCTCCGGTCGTCCTCTTGGGCGGCGGTGTGGCGGCGGGGACGGACTCCCTACCGCCGTCGGCCCAGGCGGTGGTGTCGCGGGCGTTGTCGAGTCTCGGCATCTCGGTGCCAAAGCCGGATATTGACAATCGCGGTATCGCTGGGTCGCCCGTTTCGAGTACGGGAGGTGCCGCGGCGAGGGGCACCGGTCCCGACTCCGGCCCGAGAGGTCGGGCCACGGTCGGGCTCTGTCGCGCCTGGAGGGCCGGCGGGCTCACGCACCCCAGCACCGCCTACCGCAACCTGGCGACGGCAGCCGGGGGCGCCGGCCACCTCCCGGCGTATTGTGCAGGCGTCCCTCCCCCCTCTGCGCCTTTGGGGGCGACCGGCCACGCCGGGACACCGTCGTCTGGGCAACTCGACGGTCGAAAGGGTGTCACCAGGTCATCGACCACCAGGGGAAACAAGACCGTCGTCCGCGCCGCCGGGCCCCGGTCGCGAGCCATCGCCGTTCGACACTCGGGAGCTGTCACCCGTGGCAGGGCGGCGGCTTCAACCTCGACGCCGACCACCACAACGTGGCGGCACGGCCCGAAGCCGCCGGGAACCTCGCGGCCTCCGGTGGCGTCACGTGGGCGTCTCCCGGTTTCAGGGGGACTGCAGGTGCCGGGGGGAACCCACAAGGCGACGGCCTCCGATCGATCCCGCCACCAACGGCCGAGCACGAAAGCAGGCCAGGGGAAACCACCGGTCTCCAAATTGTCGACCCAGGGAGAGTCCGGCACGACCTCGCCGGTATGGGCCTCTCCGGTTTCGTCGTCGATGCGGCCCGGCCGGGGCCCGTCCCAACACCACGGTCAGAACGGGCGCCCTGGGCGACCGCGGGGGTGCACCGACTCCTCTCGGCCGGGGCGCCTCATTCAGTCTCGTCAGCGGTGCCACCCCGTGACGCCCAAGGGATCGACAAGCAACCCGCCTGCCGGATCAAGGCGACACGGCCGCCGCGCCGGGTCTTCTGTGGGTTCCACACCACGCTCCGTGAAACATCGCGCCATCATGTAACGAATCGGGTGGCTCGAGCGATCAGGAGCCGTACGCCACATCGGGCGTCAAGCAAGACTGCTGATGGGCAAGCACCCTTGGAGGGGCAAGATGAAGCGCTTCGTCGTGCTATCGGTTGGAATCGCCATGACCACAAGTCTCGGCATTCTCGGTGTGTCGAGCGGGGCCTTCGCCCAACGCGCCCATCACGGACGCTTTCTCGCCCCCAAGGTGGTTTCTGTGACCCCCAACCACGGTCCGCTCACCGGAGGGACCATTGTGCAGATCAAGGGCTCGAACCTTGTGAGTGCCAGTGCCGTGGACTTCGGGACTACGGCCGCGAGCTTCGTGCCCCGCACCAAGCACCTCATCCAGGCCATCGCGCCGGCGGGCACGGGAACGGTGGACGTACGCGTGACGACAAACACCGGGACGAGCGCCATCGTGCCGGGTGACCAATTCAGCTACGTGTCGACACCGGTCATCCAAAGCGTGCGCCCGCGAGCCGGCTCGACCCTCGGAGGCAATCAGGTGACGATCAGCGGCGCCGACTTCACGAACGCCACCGCGGTCGACTTCGGCTCGACGCCGGCCACGGACTTCCTCGTGGACTCGCCCAACGCCATTACGGCCGTGGCGCCCGCCCACACGGCCGGCACCGTGGACGTCACGGTCACGATCTTGGGCGGTTCCACGTCGCCCACGGATTCAGCAGACCAGTACACCTTCGTGCTGAACCTCCCGGTCGTGACGTCAGTCGTCTTCGACGTGGGGAACGTGGCCGGCGGTGAGCAGGTCATCATCACCGGGAGACTCCTGAACGGCGCCACCGTCGACTTTGGCTCCACGCCTTCGCCGAGTGTGACCGTGAAGGGCTCGACCAGGATCGTGGCCACAGCCCCGCCTGGTGCGGCGGGAACGGTTGAGGTCACCGTCCACACGAGCAGGGGGACGAGTGCCCTCGACCCACCGATCGACGACTACATGTACACGGCAACCGGTCCGTAACCGCCGGGTCGTCCGTCCTCGCTCGACCGAGCAGTACCGCCGGCCTTCTCCTGGGCTGTCGGCGCGGCGTTTGACGGCTGGGCCATGCTTTAACCTTCAGCCCCGCAGATCCCAAGTGGTTCGTCGTCCGCAAGGCACAGACCGACGGCGCTCCATCTCGGGTCCAAGACCTACACCGTGTGGTTGACCAGGTGTTCGCCAAATCGGGTTCTGGCACACTGAGTCAATGCCTGCGGTTCGCCGGTGGATGGTCCCGATGGCGATCGTGGGCCTGATGGCCCTGGGGACAACAGCGTGTGGAGCGGCCAAGACCACTGCGGAGCCGCACCATCCCGACGCCGTGACGACGACTGCGTCGACGGCGACAGCACCTCCACCAACGACCACAACCACACTGGCTCCCCGGACGCCGGGGGCTTGTCCACCAGGGTGCCGTCTCCCCTCGAACGATGATGCCATCACGGTGCTCGCGTCGTCGGCGAGCCTGGTCGTCATCATCACTGTGCAAGAAATACACGGATCGGTGTCGGACGGATCCGCTACAGCCGTCTACAAGACAGACACGGTCTTGCAGACCCTGCCGGAATTTCCCGGCGGCACATCGCCAATCGTGCGTGATGGTACACCAATGGTTTTTGGATCCGGCACGCTTGTCGTCGGCATGAGCTACCTGGCATTCGTGTCCTTCAACCGCGGCGGCGATTGCTTGTCTGCACTCTTCTCCTACAACGCGGCAACGCAGATCGCGACGCTGGTTGGAAGCGACGCCGAACCGGATGCGCCACGGCTTCCGCTTCTTGGGCGCATCGTGGTCATCCCACAGACGATCACCCTTGCTGATGTTCAGGCGCGGATGTACCCGACTGGCGGAGTTGTGTACCCAGCCGATGTTGGGGAGTCATGGTGCCCTGGCCCCTAACCCGGCCCCAGTCAGGGTTTCACCGGTCGCTCGGGGCCAAGAATACTCAGTGGGTCGGGACGCTCACGGTGTGGGCCTGCTATTCGGGTGGACTCAATGGGTGTGGCCGCTGCCCCGATAGTCGCCGCCAGAGGCGGCGCAGGGTTTGTCGTTCACCGGGCGTGGTGGCATCGAGCAGCGTCCGTCGCACTACGTCGTTATGAGTGTGCCGGGCAGCCCGAAGCGCGAGTTCACCGTCCTCCGTGAGGACGGTGAACCATTTGCGCCGGTCAGCTGGGTCGACCTCGCGTCGGACCATTCCGTCGCGCTCGAGACGGGTGACGAGATGAGTCGTTCCGGCCGGGCTAAGCAGCACTCGATCGGCAAGGGCTGACATGCCCAGTCGCTGATCGGGCGCATTGAACAGGGTGATCAGCACGTCGAACTCAGTGACCGCAAGATCGTGGTTGCGACGCAATTCGGCATCGAGGCGCTGGAGCACCGAACGATGCAACATCATCAACGCGCCCCACGACTCCCACTCGTCGGGTTCGAGGAATTCGTGCTCCCCGGGTCTTGACTTCGCCACACGGACTAGTATATTTCGTTTCGTAGGAAAATAACACCCTCGAAGGAGGCACTCCCCATGGCGTTTGCCATCGTCCACCATTTCCCCGGCGGCACCGAGGAGAACTATCAGGCATCGGTTGCCGCAGTTCACCCCGCGAACGGACTACCCGACGGGCAGATCTTCCATGCCGCCGGCGCCTCGGCCGGCGGATGGACCATCGTCGCCGTCCACGAGTCGAAGCAGAGCTGGGAAACGTTCCGTGACGGCATCCTCATGCCTCGCATGCAAGCTGGGATCACGGGTGGATTTCCGACCCCTCCCGAAGAAACCGAGATCGAGCTCTCCACGGTTCTGCCGTAGCGGTACTGGCGGCGCGGACCGGATCACACAGGGAGGCAATGGACATGATCGCCAACAACCGGATCTCGGCCGTGCTCGTCTCGGCCGACTTAGAGAGGAGCCAACAATTCTACGAGAGCAAGGTGGGACTGACCCTCTCACCGCAGACGATCAAGAACCACCTGGTATTTGCATGTGGCGACGGCACGACGTTGCTGATCTACGGACGGGGCAATGGCAACAAAGCAGACCACACGCAGGTGCGCTTCTGGTCGACCGACATTGACAAGGACGTCTCGGGGCTAGCGGCCAAGGGCATCGAGTTCGACGAGTACGACACCGAGACTTTCAAGACCGTCGACCACATCGTCACTTCATCCGGCATCGGCCGCTCGGCTTGGTTCAAGGACCCCGACGGGAACACGATCGCGGTGTTCCAACCGGAGTAGGTCACAAAAAGACCGTTGGTGTCCTCATGGGTGTTCCGAACCAGGTAGTCAGGGCGTCACGCAATCCGGTTTCCGTGCCCTCACCCACCCAGGCGACGTGTCCGTCGGGTCTGATCAAGACGGCAGTGGGAGCGCTGACTGGGCCCACGACCGGAAGTTCCCAACCGCCGCCGTACGTGGCGTCGACGAACTGGACCCGATCAGCCCACGGAGTGACGTCTAGCCCGGCGGGCTCACTGACGTTGAGCACTACTGGCTTGGCGTCGTGCAGCAACTCGAATACTCGGAGCGGTCCGTCAGCGGTGACGAGATCAAGATCGGGCATGCGGCGGCCGAGCAACGGATGCCCCTCGCCGAGGTCGTAGTGGACGTCGAGACCGGAGATCATCCCGGCGATGTGCTTGCGCGGTTCATCCATCCTCAGCAACTCGGCCAGGATGCCGCGCAGTGCGACCGTGCGCTCGTCGTTGGCGCCCACCGCTCTCTGCGCCATCGTGTTCTGCAGCACGCGAGCAGCAACCGGATGCCGTTCAGCGTGGTAGGTGTCGAGAAGGCTCACCGGTGATATTCCGTTGACGACCTGAGCCAGCTTCCACCCGAGGTTGACAGCGTCCTGCACGCCGATGTTCAAACCCTGTCCGCCCATTGGAGCGTGCACATGTGCGGCGTCACCTGCGAGCAGCGCGCGCCCGCTGCGATACGCCACCGCCTGACGCGTCATGTCGGTAAAGCTAGAGATCCAGTGCGGGTTGTGCACGCCGTAATCCTTGCCGTCCACCCGAATGAGCGCGTCGCGGACGTCCTGCAGAGTCAGCTCATCGGTGCGGTCCAGATCGGGCACGGTGAGCGTGACGCCAACCCGTCCATCTTCCGCTGGGCCGATTCCACCTCCGCCTCGCAGCCCGAATTCCGGCACCTCCTCCATCTCGACCTCGGCGATGATCCAGCACGTGGTTGGATCCCAGCCCGCAAAATCGATTCCGGCCGCCTTGCGCACGGCACTGCGGCCCCCGTCGCAACCAACCAGATATTGCGCCCGACGCGACGTCCCGTCGGACAACGCCACGTCGACTCTGCTGTCGTCCTGCGTGAAACCCGTCACCTCGCGCTCGCGCAGGATGGGAACGCCCAGCTCATCGAGCCAGCCGGCCAGAATGCGTTCGAAGTGGCTCTGCAGCAGCGCCATCCCATAGTTGTGGCGGGTGGGGAAATCGCTGATGTCCATCGGCACGCCGGCGAATGCCTGCACCTGCATCGCCTTCCCCTCGGCGAGGAAGCGATCGACGACACCGCGCTGATCCAGCACCTCGATGGTGCGGGCGTGCAGGCCGCGGGAGCGCGAGCTATCGAGCTTGAAGCTGGCACGTCGTTCGACGACGAGGACGTCGATCTCCGCCAACGTCAGCTCAGCAGCGAGCATCATCCCCGTCGCGCCTGCGCCGGCGATCACCACAACATGCTCGGTCATACGCATCCCCTCCTCTTTCCGAAGGTTCTGGTCCGGAACGGAGATTCTGCGCGCCGACCGGGGCCTTGCTGCAAGCGCCCAGTGCGCGCTACGTTGAGAATGGCAGGGAGTAAGTATTTCCCCCTTCCATTCTTCAGTGCGGCCGGATAAGCCCTTTGCGATGCGGCTGCCGCGTCGACGCCAGACACATCACCGTTCATGTGGCGTCCCGAGCGGGTACTGATCAGCCCGAACGTTGTGCTGTCGGTAGCAGCGGAGAGCATGGGACTGTATTCAAACCCTCCTGCGACCCTGAAAGGCTTACTTGACCTGGTTGAATACCCCGACTGACACACTGGCGGTACAGACCCAAGTTGGCCGCGGGTTCCCAAAATTGACAGTGCTCGACACCAAACGGTGGAGGACCTGACCACCACTCCTCTCACAGACAAGCGCGGCGCTGTGGTGATAGCGACGGTTTGACCCTTGTCACCTGAGGGAACCGGTGCACCGATATCGGCATGTCTACATCTCATGCAGGATGGGTCGTCCTCGCGCTGGTGCACGCCATCCAGTACTCCTTCCGGACTCGCATCACTCGGCCCTTAGTAGCAGTGCCGTGGGGGTTCGGGCTGCACTCCGTCCCGGCAGAACCGCCACGACGTTCGCTAAAATGAGCGTGCCGAGCGCGACAAGCACCACCGACAACACAGGCACGGTCGGCTCGGGAACCGCGTAAATCTGGCGGGCGAAAAGGGTCCAGAGCCAGCGGCCAAGGGCAATGCCGAGAGGTACGCCGATCACGATCCCAATGACAGCAGCGACCGACGCCTGACACGACAGCGCGGCGGCCAGTTGTCTCTGCGTGAATCCGAGCGTCTTCAACAAGGCCAGGTCGTGTCGCCGTCGCCGCACAGATGCCGCCAGAGTGAGGCCGAGAGCGACGATCGCACCAGCGGCGAGTGCGGACGAAAGCAGGGCAGGAGCGGCGCCCATGGAGCGGTAGTTCGCGATCTCCGCCGGGCGTTGCACACCCAAAACCGACACGGTGTTGCCCTGACCTCCGCCGTTGGGTACGGCCGCAAAGGCGCGGTTGGCGACGTTTGCGATCCTTTGCATGTCTGCGAGACCGGATGCGCGACCGAGGTTGTCACGGAGGCGTACGAATACCAGCTCGGGGCCGACGAGAGTCGGGTCCGAGCTGCGGGCCTGTAGGAAACCGGCGGGCAGGAAGTTCTCGGACGCCAGTACACCGTTACCCATCGATGTGTGATCGGCGATGACGCTGGAGAATCCGACCGCGGGCATGGTGGCCGTACCCACGATGACGAGATGGGTCGGCGGGACGTACATGGGAGCGTCCTTCGGATTGCCGTAAGTCACCACGACGGTATCGCCGACGTGCTTGTGCAGCAGCGCCAGTGTGGCTGCGCCAAGCACGATCTGGTCTCTCTGTTCAAGCCCATGACCGGTCAGGATTGGGGGACTGACTTGTTCCCTGTTCGCGGGGTGGACGCCCTCGAACAGGAAGGGAAGGTTCTGGCCGTCGATTTCGAAATCGTTGTAGTCGTACCCTGTCCACGCGGCAACGTCGGGGTCGTGCCCGAGGAGCGACAGGGCCTGGGGGGGAACGTTGCTGCTGGGGTTGAGCGTGTAGCTCCAGTTCCACCCGTAGAGCGCGGGATGTGAAACCAGGGATTGCAGACCGCTACCGAACGTGAGAGTCGCCACCACCAGCGCAACGGCGAGGGCAGCTCCCAGCGACGCTGAACGCACCGGCACCGCGGTGCGGCCACGGCCTGAGTTGAGGGCGAAGCGCACCCCGACGACGGCCGGTGCCGGCAGGCCCGTCGACGCGATTGCCTGTACAGCCTTCGAGGCGCTCGGAGGAACGAGTTGGGAGCGTCGAGCCACACGATGCGGTGCTCCCCTGTAGGCGAGGGCCATCGCCATCCCACCGAGCCCACTGATGAGTACCGCAAGCCCGATGCCGAGCACCGTCCAATCAAAAGCGAAACCCGACTCTGGATAGACCGGACGCACCGGTCCCAGGGGCGACAGCGGCGACAGGGCAACGGCCACGACGGCGGCGAGCAGCGATCCGATCACGATGGCGCCCAGAATGCCGATTAGACCGTCAGCGGCGATGGTCGTCGGACCCGCGCCAAGGGCGCGCAGAACCGCCAACTCCTCGTCGGCGTAGCGCAGTTGGCGTGCGATGGCCTGGACTCCGATGAGAAGGGCGGCCAGAGCGGCGACCGCGCCGAACACGCCCAGGGCGATGGCGAGCGGTTTCACCGTCCGATCGACTTTGGCCTCGACGGGGGCGGTGGCGTGGAATTCGTAGGCCGTGCCGGGTGGAACCAAGCGAGTGAACTCCCGTTCTACGGCGGCCACGCCTCTGTTGCCGTCGACGATCTGGATCCCATAGACGACGGCGCCCGCGCTGCCCTGTCCTGAGTCAGCCAGGACCTCCTTGGTCAGTGCCGGGGTGAAGGCGATGAACGTTGGGAGGCGGTCGATGTCATCTTGGACGATCGCATTGTTGAATTGGACAAGTCCGACCAACCTGACGTTGATGCGCCGATGGGGCGGGACTCTCGGCGTGCCGAAGGCCGGCAAGTTCTCTTGCTCTTGGGTGTAGAGGCCGTAGGGAATGACCTGACCGACTCGGAACCCGAGCAGGTGCGCCGCTTTCGGCGTCATCACGAACTCATTGGGCCGATCAGGGTCGGCCATCCGGCCATCGATGACCGCCAAGCGGTCTTGGTCGAAGTCCAGGCCGTTGACGCTCGCAACCGAGAGAGTCGAGTCCAGAGTGGCCGTGTCGAGGCGGGGGGCGCCGTCGGAGCGCAGCGGGACGTCATTGAGGGGGATCGCGGCCTCAACATGTTTCACACCAGGCAAATGGGCGATCTTCTCCGTGGCGGACGAGGAGTAGCTCACGTTGGTGTTGTCGAAGCTGCCGTAGACAGACACGTCCAGGTTCGACGGGTTGGTGCTGGCCAAGTATGTGGTAAACGACGACTGGGTGCGGCGGGCGGCAGCCAGAGCGCCCATGGCCACGCCACCCACCACCCCAACGAGGAGGATCAGGGCTAAGTAGCCGCCTCGACGGCGCCCGAAGGTGGCCCGAAGCCGGTACCAAGCGACCCGGACCGTCTGCCCATTCACAGTGTTGAGCCGCCGAGCATTCGCTGGCTCACGTTGGGATCAACCTCCCAGGCGCACCATGCTGGCGCGTCTCTCTGGCAGTCTGGCTCACCCCTGGGCCGGGACCAAGGGGGTCAGCCCGTGCGCTCTCCCCCGTGCTAGCACCACATCGGTACCGCAAGTGGTATGCGACTATGGCCGGCCCAACCCCTCGTTGGGTGTGCTTCGGGCGTACGGAAAGCCGGGTCAAGTGCTGGGCACGTAAGCGAAAACCGACAAGACCATCCGACGCCACACCACCAGTTCGTGTTCCGAGCGAGCGGGCGACTCGCCAAGCCGGTCGGATTTGGAGTGTCAGCCTGGGCTCTAGCGATACGACACCAAATCAGGTACTGATCAGCCCGAACGTTGTGCTGTCGGCAACAGCGGAGGGAGTGGGATTCGAACCCACGAGCCTTTTGGGCCAAGGCTTTTCAAGAGCCTCGCATTCGTCCGCTCTGCCATCCCTCCGGGACGCCAGGGTAGCCCCGTTCAGGACGACCGGATCTGTGATCGCAGCGAGCTGATCCATGCGTCGGCTTCGCGCCACGCCGTGTCGGCGCGGGCCCGCATGGCCGGGCCGTGGTCCCCTGCCGCCGGATAGGAGCCCAGGAACTTCACGCCCGCCAGCTCGGCGTGCAGGACGCGCAGGCAATCGGCGACCACCTCATCTGCGACGTGGCCTTCGAGGTCGATCAGAAAACAGTAATTTCCCAACCCTCGTTTTGAGGGCCGGGACTCGAGCTTGGTTAGGTTGATGCTGCGCGCCGCGAATTCGCTCAGGATGGCGTGGAGACTGCCGGGCCGGTCCTCTCGCTGGAAGCACACGATGCTGGTCTTGTCATGCCCGGTCGGAGCCGGCACACCCGTGGGGGCCAAGGCAACGAATCGGGTCTGATTGTCCGAATGGTCCTCGACCTCGGCGGCGATGACATTGAGCCCGTAGAGCTCCGCCGCCAGCCGAGGCGCGAGTGCCGCACTCCCCGGTTGCGAATCCTTGCTCACGATGCGGGCCGCCTCGGCGGTGGAATTGGTGGCGACGATCTCGGCATCGGGGAGCTGGGCGGCGAGATAGCGCCGGCACTGCGCCGACGCCACGGGGATCGAGAGGACGCGGGTGATCGCCCCGAGCTCGGTCCCCGGTTGGGCCGCCAGATGGAGGTGGACGTCCAGGACCACTTCTCGCTGGATCAGCAGGTCGACCTCGAAGACGAGGCTGTCGACGGTGGCATTGACCGCACCCTCGATCGAGTTCTCGATGGGCACGAAGGCGAGCGCAACTCGGCCATCGCCGACCGATTCGAGGGCCTCGGTCAGCGATGCGGCCGGGACGAGCTCAGCCGACGCATAGTCGGGCTGCGTGAACAAGGCCTCCTCGGTGAAGGTCCCGGCGGGGCCCAGGAAGGTGATCGTGCCCACACCCGCCGGACCTGGGATTGCAGCCGCATCCATGTGCGGCAGGATAGTGGGCACCCATGGACGAGCCCGCCCTGCGCCAGCTTCTTGACGACGTCCGTGCCGGAGTGGTCGGCCCTGACGACGCCGTGGCCCGACTGCGCCGGCTCCCGTTCGTCGACCTCGGGTTCGCACGCGTGGACCACCACCGTGCCCTGAGGCAGCGGGCCGGCGAGGCCGTGTACGCGCCGGGGAAGACAGCGTCGCAGTGTGCCGAGATCGTCGCTGAGCTCCTGGCTGAGCCCGGAGAGACCCCGGTGCTGCTCACGCGCGCCGACGAGCGACAGGTCGCCGCCGCGTTGGGGATCGCTCCCGATGGCCACGTCACGACGTCGGGCGCCCTCTCCACGGTGTGTTGGCGCCCGGGCCCGAAGCGAACCGGACGGGTGGTCGTGGTGACGGCGGGGACGGCCGACCTGCCCGTGGCCGAGGAGTGCATGGCCGTGTTGCGGGCCTTCGGGTTCGGTCCGGCCCTCGTGGCCGATTGCGGTGTGGCGGGTGTGCACCGCCTCTTGGCCTCCGCCGACGACGTGGCCGGAGCCGACGCCGTGGTCGTCGTGGCCGGGATGGAGGGAGCACTGGCCAGCCTGGTGGCCGGGATCACCGGAGCACCCGTCGTCGCCGTGCCGGTGTCGACCGGCTACGGGGCCGCCCTCGACGGCATCACGGCCCTGCTCGCCATGCACGCCTCGTGCGCGGCGGGGCTCACCGTGGTCGGGATCGACAACGGTTTCGGCGCCGCCTGCGCTGTCGCCAGGATGCTCCCGTGAGTGTCAGTCGAGGTGAGACGGGACGTGACGCGGCGTCCCGGGCCACAGGCGACGGCCGGCCGTCGACGGTGGCGTGGTTCCACTGCTTCGCCGGTATCGCCGGCGACATGGCGCTCGGCAGCCTGCTCGATGCCGGCGCGGACTTCTCCGAGCTCCTCACCATCTTGCGACGCCTCCCGCTCGGAGGGTGGAGCCTTCGGGCCGAGCCCGTGCTTCGCGCCGGCATCGCCGCCACACGCGCCGTGGTCGAGACGACCGACGATGTCGTGGTTCGGACCCATGCCCACATCGTGGGCCTGGTCGAAGAAGCCCGACTGCCGACGCGGGTCACCCGGAGGGCGCTCGAGACGTTCTCAGCCCTGGCGGAGGTGGAGGGAGCACTGCACCGGCGCCCTCCCGACCAGGTCCACTTCCACGAGGTCGGGTCGCACGACACCGTTATTGACGTGGTGGGCACCGCCGCCGCCCTGGAGATCCTGGGAGTCGACGAGATCGCCGCGTCGCCCGTGGCCACTGGCATGGGCACGATCCGCAGCGCACACGGGTTCTTGCCGAACCCCTCGCCGGCGGTAGTCCGGCTGCTGTACGGGATCCCGACCTGGGGCCGGGACCTGGCCGTCGAGCTCACCACGCCGACCGGCGCCGCCATTGTGGCCGCCATGGCGTCGAGCTTCGGGCCGCTGCCGCCCATGCGCATCGACGCCACCGGATTCGGCGCCGGCTCGCACGACATCGACGGGCTTCCCAATTGCACCCAGGTGGTGGTGGGCCAGTCCCTGGCGGCGTCTCACGGCGAGGGGCAACCGGTCATGTTGCTCGAGACCAATCTCGACGATGTCACCGGAGAAGTCCTGGCCCACGCGGTCGAGGCCCTGATGGGCGCCGGGGCCTACGACGTCTGGGTCACCCCGGTGCTCATGAAGAAGGGGCGGCCGGGCCACACCGTGAGTGTCCTCGTCGATCCAGCGCTCACCGAGACGGTGCGCACCAGGCTCCAGGCCGAAACGGGGAGCATGGGTGTGCGCGGTGTGCTCCTGGGGCGCTGGCCGGCGGCACGGGTCATGGACCAGGTGGACCTGGACGGCGCCTCGGTGCAGGTGAAAGTCAGTCCCGGGCGCGTGAAGGTCGAGCAGCGCGATGCGGCGCGCGTGGCATCGCGCACCGGAGCCCCGCTGCGCGATGTACTGCATCGCGCCGAGGCGGTGTGGCGGCGCCATGAAGACGAGACCCGGCCACCCGGCGGAGCCTCGTCCGGGCTCCCTCCCGAGAGCCCCGAACCGGCGTAGCGGGCGCGGACGAGGTGGACGAAATGGACGAAGTAGACGAAGCAGACGAGGTGGACGAACCAGTGCCGGGCGAGGCGGACGCGACCGCCGCAGCGGAGATCACCCCCGCCGATACCCCGACCCTCGGCGCGCCGGTGCTGGAGCCCCCCGCCGACCCCGAGTCCTGGACCGACGACGAGTGGATCTCCTGGCTCGATGCGACCGACGATCCCGACGCCCCCGACGAGGACGGTGCCCGCCGCCCCCGGCACTGGAGCCAGACCCGTTCCGCCAGCATGCTCGGGGCCGCCATGCTCGGCCTGCACGAGGTCATCTACGGCCCCCACGGCAGCGAGATCGCCATCGTCGTTGATGCCGGCGGTGACCCACCCGGCGACGATCTACCCGAAGTCCACCTCGACCCCGAGCACCCCGATCGTTCCGAAGTCATCGTCCGGCGCAACAGCAGCGATCCCCGACCTGATCCCCCAGAAGGCTCCGAGGGCACCTGACGCCGGTGTCGCCGCCGGGTCGACGGCGTCGGTCAGTTCCTCGAGGCGAGCAGGTCGTCGAGAATGTGGTCGAAGGCGCCGACGCCCAGCGAGACGTGGCCTTCGCCGGCCACAAGGTGCGGCCGCACCCCGGGCACGTGCGAGGCGAGCCACACCCCGTGGGCGTAGGGGACCATCCGGTCCTGGTCGCCCTGCCAGATGGCCACCGGGCACCTGATGCCTCCCAGGTCGAATCCCCAATCGCCCAGAAAGGCCATGTCGTCGTCGTGCCACCCCGCCGGGCCGGCTGACCCCGCCGCCACCAGGGCCCTGGCCATGAAGTCGGCGAACGGGCCGGTCAGCGCGGCCTTGTCGACATCGGAGACGAGTCCGCCCAGAGCGTCAGCCATGTCGGGCCCGGACAGGGTGGCGAGTTGTGCCGACTCTCGGGCCAGGAAGTCGGCGAACGGCTGTCCTCCCGCCGCGGCCAGGCCGAACTCCTCGATGTTCTCGGGTCCCATGCCGTCGAGGAAGTCGAGGCCCTCGGCGTCGAAGGGGGCGACGCCGGCGATGATGGCGGCGGCCTCACATCGATCGGGCAGGAGCGCGGCGCAGGCCAGCGCATGCGGACCGCCGCCCGACCATCCGATGGTGACGAACCGGTCGTGCCCGAGTGCATCGAGGACATCGGCGGCATCGGCAGCGGCGTGGGCCACCCGTCGTCCGGGCTGGGTCGTGGACCCCGCATACCCGGGGCGAGACCAATAGACGAGCCGCGCTCCCCGTGCCGCCACGCTGTGCGCGGCGGCGGGGTAGGGGACGGCTGCGAAGGGTGTGCCGTGATGGAAGACGACCGGGGTCCCGTCGCGCTGGCCCGCCGTGAACAGCTCCAGTGCCCGACCGTCGCGCAGGACCAAGGTGTCGATCGTCGTGATCATGTCGTCGCCGGGGCCGTCGCTCATGCGGCACCGTGGCCCGACGTCCACGCCAGCAGTTGTGCCATGGGCCACGTGTTGACGATCCGTTCGGCCGGCACCTCGGCGTCGGCCGCCTTCACGCAGCCGTTTCCGAGCCATTCGAGCTGCCCCGGTGCGTGGGCATCGGTGTCGATCGACACCATGCATCCCGCCGAGGTGGCGGCGCGCAGGAGCGGGTCAGGCGGATCGAGACGTTCGGGTCGCGAATTGATCTCGACGGCGGTGCCGGTGCGGACGCAGGCGTCGAACACCTCGGCGTGGTCGAAGCGAGACTCGGCTCGGCCCCGACCCACGAGGATGCGACCGGTGCAGTGACCGAGGATGTCGGTGTGCGGGCTCTCGATAGCAGCCACCATGCGGCGGGTCATCGGCGCGGGGTCCATCTTGAGCTTGGAGTGCACGCTGGCCACGACGATGTCGAGCCGACCCAGCAGCTCGGGGTCCTGGTCGAGCGAGCCGTCCTCCAGGATGTCGACCTCGATGCCCGTGAGAATGCGGAACGGGGCGAGCTCCGCATTCAACGTCTCGACCACCTCGAGCTGGCGCACCAGGCGTTCGGGGTCGAGCCCGTGGGCGACGGTCAGCCGGGGGCTGTGGTCGGTGAGGGCCAGGTACTCGTGGCCCAGGGCCGCAGCTGCCTCGGCCATCTCGGCGATGGGGCTCCCGCCGTCGGACCAGTCGGAATGGCTGTGGCAGTCCCCCCGCAGAAGGCGCCGGAGCTCGGCAGCGCGCCCGCTGAGCGAGGGCACGGCCTCGGTTTCGAGCTGCAGGAGGTAGGCGGGGGTTTCGCCCGCCAAGGCCTCGGCGATCACCCGTGCGGTGGTGTCTCCCACCCCGGGGAGGTCGGTGAGCCGGCCCGAGGTGGCCCGCTGGGCCAGGACGTCAGGGTCGACCTCGTCGACCGTGGCGGCGGCGCGCCGGAAGGCTCGGACCTTGTAGGTCTCGGCCCGTTGCGCTTCGAGCAGGTAGGCGATGCGCTTGAGGGCGACGTCGGGATCCATCGGTGTCGAGGCTACCGATCTTCCTCCCGGCCTGGACCTGTGTCACCATCGATACATGGCTGTCGGGGTTCCTGCTGTGTCGGTGGAGGTCGACGGCCACAGCGTGAAGATCTCCAACCCGGACAAGGTCTTCTTCTCGACCAGGGGAGAGACCAAGCTCGATCTGGTCTGGTACTACTTCGCCGTCGGCCCCGGTGCGCTGCGGGGAGTCCGTGAGCGCCCGACGGTGCTCAAGCGCTACCCCGACGGCGCCGAGGGCCCGTTCTTCTACCAAAAACGCGTGCCGTCGGGCCATCCACCGTGGCTCGAAACCGTGACGGTCACGTTCCCGAGCGGACGAAGCGCCAAGGAGCTGTGTCCCGTCGACGTGGCCCACATCTTGTGGGCCGTCAACCTGGGATGCCTCGACCTCAACCCGTGGCCGGTGCGGAGGAGCGACACGGATCACCCCGACGAGTTGCGCGTCGACCTCGACCCGCAACCGGGTGTGAGCTTCGACGCCGTGCGGCGCGTGGCGCTCGAGGCGCGGGCCGTGCTCGACGAGCACTCTCTGGTGGGGTTCCCCAAGACTTCAGGGTCGCGCGGCATGCACGTGAACGTGCCCATCGAGGCGCGCTGGACCTTCACCGACGTCCGTCGGGCGGCCCTGGCCCTGGCGCGCGAGCTCGAGCGTCGGCTCCCCGACATCGCCACCTCGGCATGGTGGAAGGAACAACGGGGCGAGCGGGTGTTCGTCGACTACAACCAGAACGCCCGGGACCGCACCGTGGCGTCGGCGTATTCGGTCAGAGCCAACCCCGAAGGGCGGGTGTCGTGCCCTCTCGAGTGGGACGAGGTCCCCGACGTCGACCCCGCCGACCTCACCATCGCCACCGTGCCGGGCCGGTTCGCGACCAGGGGCGACCCCGCCGCCGCCATCGACGAGACACGCCACGACCTCGGCCCGCTCCTCGAATTGTCCTACCGCGACGAGGTCGACGGCCTCGGCGACGCGCCGTGGCCTCCAAACTTCCCCAAGCAGCCGGGAGAGCCGCACCGGGCGGCACCGAGCCGGTCGCGCCAGCGTGACACCGAGGAGCCGGCCTCAGGCCCGGAACACTGATTCGAGCTCGGCGGGCACGACCACGTCGAGCTGGGCATAGGTGCACGATTCGGGCCGACGGTCCGGACGCCAGCGGCGGAACGTGGTGGCGTGGCGGAAGCGGTCCCCCTGGAGGTGGTCGTACGCCACCTCACAGACGAGACCGAGGTCGACGGGCTCCCAGCTGAGGTCCTTGCCGGCGTTCCAGCGCGACGGGGCCCCGGGCTTGCGGCCCCCGTCGTCTTGGCGTTCGAGCTCGGCCCACGCCGCCCAGGGATGACCCTCCAATGCCGAGGAGCGGTACGGGGCCAGCTCGTCGACCAGCTCGCGACGGCGCGCCGCGGTGAACGAGGCGGAGACTCCCACGTGATGCAGGAGACCCTCGTCGTCGAAGAGCCCGAGGAGCAGTGATCCCACCACACCGCCGGACTTGTGCCACCGGAACCCGGCCACGGCGCAATCAGCCGTGCGCTCGTGCTTCACCTTGGCCATGACACGCTCGCCCTCGCGATAGGTGAGGTCGGGACGTTTGGCCACGACGCCGTCGAGCCCCGCCCCCTCGAAGCGCGAGAACCAGTCCCCGGCGACGACGGGGTCGGTCGTGGACGGCGTGAGGTGCACCGGCGCGGCGCAATGGCCGAGCGCGTCCTCGAGAAGGGCTCGGCGCACCGAGAACGGCTCACCCCGCAGGTCGCGCCGGCCCAGAGCGAGGAGATCGAAGGCGACGAACGACGCCGGGGTGGACGCCGCCAGTGTCGCCACCCGGGATGCGGCGGGATGGATGCGCTGCAGGAGGGCGTTGAAGTCGAGTCCGTGGGCGCCGGCGATCACGATCTCCCCGTCGATCACGACGCGTTGGGGGAATGCGCCACGCAGGGGCTCCACCAACTCGGGGAAGTACCTCGTGAGCGGGCGCTCGTTGCGGCTCCCGAGCTCCACCTCCGGCCCGTCTCGAAAGGCGACGCACCGGAACCCGTCCCATTTGGGCTCGTACAGCATGCCGGGGGCGGTGGGGAGCTCTCGGGCCAGCTTGGCCAGCATGGGGGAGACCGGCGGCATGACAGGGAGGTCCATGCCCCCACGCTGCCACGTCGGCGCTGCGGGATGTGCATCAGCGTCCGTCGGACCCCAGGGTGCGATCCTGGTGCCCGGAGGGCACGATGGTGGCGAATCCCATGTTCGAGATCGACGAGGGCATGGTCGAGATGATCTTCGACTACTGCCGGCAGCGGCTCGCGCTCGATCCCGTGTCCCTGGACTTCGGCGGGGCGCGTGAGACCTTCGACGACGTGCTGTCGGGGCTCATCGGCGAGTCGGGCAACGATCCCGCTGCGGTGCTGGCGCTGTTCGCCGACCACCTGGCC
>DATCBU010000120.1:0-40778 GCA_036511675.1 Acidimicrobiales bacterium
GACGACCGGCGACACCACGGCGTCGCCGGTCCATGCCAGTGCCAGTACCGCCGGCGTCACCGCCACCGCCATCCGGGTGGTCTTCCCCGTCTCCAACCTGTCGGGCCTGGCGTCGACGTTCGGATTCGCCGGGGACATCGAGTACAGCGAGCAGAGCAAGGCCATCAAGCTGTTCGTCAAGCTCATCAACATTGCCGGTGGAATCCACGGACGCCAGATCGACGCCAGCATCGTCAATTTTGATCCCACCAACGAGGCCGAGATGCGGTCGCTGTGCAAAGACTGGACCGACGGCAGCGCTCCGGCCTTCGCCGTGCTCGACGGGGTCGGGACCTGGACCGGCGACAACGAACTGTGCATCACCCAGGAGGGCCATACGCCACTGCTCAGCCAGTGGACGACGGTGACCAACTGGACCCAGGAAGGCTCTCCCTATCTGTGGTGGACAGGCCCCGACGACGCCGCCATCCTGCAGGCCACGGTGAACTGGGGAACCAGCGCCGGCCTTCTCGGCAGCGGCAGCACGGTAGGGGTGGTCGCCGGCAACCGGGCCAGCGACCAACTGGCGCTCAACCAATACCTGCTACCCGATCTCAGGCGCGCCGGCATCACGCCCATCGTAAAGACGATCGCGGCGGATCCCTCCGACACGGCCTCCACCGACGCCCAGGCCCCCCTGGTGGTACAGCAGTTGCGCGCCGCCGGGGTCACCTCGGTGATCCCGCTCATGCCGTTCAACGTCTTCTTTCCCGTGCTGGCGGCCGAGACACAACAGCAGTACTTCCCCAAACTCCTGCTGTCGGACTACGAGGAGTCCATCGAGTCGGCACTCGGACTCCTCCCCTTCCCCTATGAGAAGGCCCTCGACGGCCAGGAGGGCCTGACGACCGAGACTCTGGGCGGGATCGACGACACCAGGCCCGAGGCCGAAGGGGGCTACGACCCCGGCGTCCGCAGCTGCTTCACCGCCTGGCACAAGGCCTATCCCCAGATTCCCAAGGGAAACCAGACGTACTACCTCGAGGAACAGGGACCGGTGCAGGGGTGGTGCCAAGAGATCCGGCTCTTCGCCGACGCCGCCACGGCGGCGGGGCCGCATCTGGATCGACGGACCTTCGACGCGGCGATGGCCAAGATCGCCGACTTCCCCGGAGGCTATTCCCCGATCCTGAGTTACGGACAGGACAAGTTCTACGGCCCGACCGAATACCGGGTGGTGCGGTTGCACACGAATTCGCCCCCGTCGAGCCAGTGCAAGTTCCCCATGAACCACATACCCCAGGGGGTGTGCTGGGTGGTGGTGAACGACTGGCAGCCGCTGCCGGGCGCGCCGTGACCGAGGTCACCGACCCGGCAGGGACTCCCGACCATCCGTGGTGGAGATCGGCGGTCCTGTACCAGATCTATCCGAGATCGTTCTCCGACTCCGACGCCGATGGACACGGTGACCTCCAAGGGATCATCGACCGCCTCGACTACCTCGCATGGTTGGGGGTCGACGGCATCTGGCTGAGCCCCGTCACGGTGTCGCCCAATGCCGACTGGGGCTACGACGTGGCTGACTACAGCGCCATCCAGCCCGATCTGGGGACGATGGAGACGTTCGACCGGCTGGTCACCGAGGCACGCCGGCGGGACCTACGCGTGCTCCTCGACATCGTCCCCAACCACACCAGCGAGCAGCATCCGTGGTTCGAGGAGTCTCGTTCGGCCCGGACCTCGGCGCACCGAGACTGGTACGTCTGGGCCGATCCCGGCCCCGACAATGGCGCCCCCAACAATTGGGTGAGCAGCTTCGGGGGCCCGGCGTGGACGCTCGACGACACCACGGGCCAGTGGTACCTGCACAACCACCTGGTCGAGCAACCCGACCTCAACTGGTGGAATGACGAGGTCCGGGACGAATTCGACGCCATCTTCCGATTCTGGTTCGACCGAGGGGTGGCCGGGTTCCGCATCGACGTGTGCAACATCATCGTCAAGGACGCCGAGCTCCGGGACAACCCACCCGCCACGGCGGACGACGACTTCGAGGCACAGCTCTTCGGGCAGCGACCCGTGTACAACGGCAACCGGCCCGAGGTCCACGACGTCATCCGACGGTGGCGGACGCTGGCCGACTCCTACGACCCACCCCGGGCACTGATCGGCGAGACCCCGGTCACGGTCGGGGAGCTGGCCACCTACTACGGAGACGGAAGCGACGAGCTCCATCTCGCTTTCAATTTCCCGTTCATCACCGCGCCCTTCGAGGCGGCAGTGATGCGCCAGATCGTCGAGGACACCGAGTCGCACCTACCCCCCGGTGCATGGCCGGCATGGACGGGCTCGAATCACGACATGTCCCGGTTCGCCTCGCGGTGGGCGGGCGGCGACCCCCGCAAAGCGCGGGTCGCCCTCCTCATGCTGCTGAGCCTGCGCGGCACGCCGGTGTTGTACCAGGGCGACGAGATCGGTCTGGAGGATCATCCGGTGGCCCACCAGGACATGCAGGACCCTCTCGGGGTCCGGTACTGGCCCGCCTACGCGGGACGCGACGCCATGCGCACACCCATGCCGTGGCGCGACGCCCCCGGCGGTGGATTCACCGCTCCCGATACACGGCCGTGGCTACCTCTGGGCCCGACGGGGGAATGCAACGTGGAACAGCAGCGATCCGATCCCGGGTCCATGCTCACCCTGGCACGCGACCTGATCGCTCTGCGCAATCGCAGCCCCGAACTCCACGCCGGTCGCTACGAAACGATGGCGGCCTCGGCGGGGGTGTGGGCCTGGCGCCGAGGTGATGGCGTGATCGTGGTGCTGAACCTGAGCGACGACGATGCCACGCTCGGAGGGACATCGGGCCGGATCTCCGTCGCCACCGATCGAAGCCGTGACGGTGAGCCCTTCGACGACGACCTGTCTGTCCGGGCGTGGGAAGGCGTCATCGCAGAGATCCGGTGACGCACCACGCCGTGGTGGTCAGCGGTCGGAAACGGGCGGGCAATGCACGCCGGCCACGGTCATGAGGTCGCAGAGGGTGTGGCGACGTGCCAACTTCCAGCCCCGTCGACCGATCGGCAGAGGAATCCGGCCCCGGTTAGGCTGGCTCGGACAAGGGCGTCTTCGGGGTGGCGATGCCGACGGGTCGGGGGAAACGGTGGGTCGATTCTTGTCTTGTGCACTCGGGGCGGCGACGCTGTGCATCGCCACGGTGTCCCTGGGAGGAAGTGCCACCCCGGTGCCGAACGCAGCACTGCTGGGTCCTCTGCCCCATGGAGGACAGGACCTCGTGGCACCCACCCGACCGGGCATCGATCGACGGAACACCGGTGTCGGCTCTTCATCGTACAATTGGTCGGGCTACGCCCAGAGCGCGCCGAGGAACACCTTTACGGCGGTGGCCACCGACATCGTCGTCACGACCGTCAACACAAGCGTCCCCGGGACCCAGTATTCGTCTGACTGGGTAGGTATCGGTGGATTCAGCGATCCCAAGCTCGTCCAAGCCGGGATAGAGGAGGACAATCTCAACGGCAGGGCGTTCTATCAGGCCTGGACCGAGATCCTTCCGCGCAGCGAAGACCCACTGTCTCTTGCCATCTCCGCCGGTGACAAGATCGTCGTCACCGTCAAAGAGACCGCCAACAAGCACGGGAAGAACAAGCGGTGGTTAATGATCGTCGCCGATGTCACGACAGGGCACAGCGCCGGCCGAACCGTGCGGTACAACTCGACCGGCGCGAGCGTGGAGGCGATCCACGAGAGGCCTTGCATCGGCTCGCCATGTTCCACGCATCTCGCCACACTGGCCACGACCACCAACGAGAGCTTCGATCCCTCCTACTACTCGACATCCCCCCCGAGCCTTTCTACGACATACCGGCCCCTCCTGACGCCGGCGAGCAGAGCCACCCTGTACGACCTCGTGATGGTCGGAAGCAACGGCAGCACCGTGGCGACACCGTCCAACGCCGACAGTCTGAACGACGGGTTCAAGGTGGGCGATGGCAGTACCGTCCCCGCCCCACCCTCGAGCTGATCCACCTGCCGAAGGCCGCCGACGCGGCGGGCGGAGACCTCCTGGGACCGATCGCTCGAGCCGTTGCCGGTGCCGTGGCGCCCATCCCCAAACCCGAATCCCGGTGGCGTTACATTTTCTCGCATGAACAGGCAACGCATGTCCTCGAGCGGGTCCGTGTCGTGGTTCGACCCTTCGCAGGTCTTCGCCGACACCCAACGGGTCGACCTGTTCAACGACCCGCCGTGGGTCGCCACCCCCGACCCCTCCCCGAAACGCTCGACCGCTGGATCAGGGCGCGAGGGATCCCGATGGACGACGGCCAAGAGCGCCGTCGCGAGCCGGCTTCCACTCCGGCGCGGGCAACACAGTCACCGGGTCGGCTGACGCCACTCCCGCTCGCCCGCCGTGAGCGGCACCGGATTTGAGCTGCACCGGCTGAGCCCACTGTCTCTCAGCCCACTGTCTCTCAGCCCACCAGGGTCTGGATGGCGGCGGTGGCCGTGCTCAGGTACGTGGTGCCGGAGTCGATCGACGCCACCCCCTGGTCGAAGAGGTTGGGCGGGAGCGCCTCCACCGAGCCGAGGCAGTCGCTCGATCCCTGGACCAGGTCGTCCAGGGCGGTGGTCCAATAGCTCTGGATCAGGGGGTCGGGGATCGGAGCCAGCTTCATCGCACTCTGGGCATCGGTCGAGAGCTGCTGCCAATCGGGGTCGACCGACGAGAAGTCGGACGAGGTGTTCGAGGTGAACGCCGAATTCAGCCTGGCGATGTCGGTCTGCAGCGTGGCGACCGCCGCTCCGTGAGCCTGCTGCCAGGCTCGGACCTGGCTGCGTGACGCGGTGGACGTGGCGGCTACGTGACTCTCGATGGAGGTGAGCACCCCGTCCAGCTGGGTGGTGCCGGCCGTCACCAAGGCGGCGCCCTGATTGAAGATGGGTGGGGTGAACCCGGCGCTGCCCGGGTCCCCGGTGGAGCCGAGGATCGACTCCGTCGCCCCTTCTTTCAGTGCGCTCAAGGCGCTGGCCCAGCCCGACTGGGTCCCCGCGTCGGGAATGGGAGGAAGGGAGCTGGCGTAATTGGCGTCGAGGTACAGCGCTTGCCAGTAGGGATGGACGTCGACGTAGAGATCCTTGCTCGTCGAAGCGAGGGACCGGTCCAGCTTCTCGATGTCGGTCTGCAGCGTGTTGAAAACCGAGCCGTAGGCCATGTACCACCCCAGATCCGCCTGCCCCACTGTCGTGGCCAGCGTCGTCAGGGGAAGTGTGGTCGAGGGGACGATCGACGGCGCCACCGCCGGTGCAGGCCGCTTGGCAGGTTGCGTCACGCGCGAGGCGACGGATTTGGATGTGGTGGCGGGCGCCGGCGGCGTTGTCGGCGGCGGTGTCGTGGTGCGCGGTAACGCCGCCAGGGCGAGCTCGAGCGGACTGAGGGTGGTGGAGGTGGCCGGGGCGGGCCCGCGCTGCGATGGGATGACCGTGGTCAACGGAGGGAGGTTGTGCCGGAACGCATGGACAAGGGGGTTCACCGTCGTCGTGGTGTCCGCCCCGCCACTCCCGCCCACGTGGCGGATTCCGAGGACGCCGACGACGACTCCGGCGCCGATGAGCAAGGCCGCCAGCGCATACATGGGCTTGGTCGGCCTGTGGGGGTTGTGCACGGAGCGGCCCCCCACGGGCGTGGCGAAGACGGGATGCGCGTCGAACGGAGAGGCGTCGAACGATCCGATTCCCCCGTCGCGGACAAGTGGGGTGGGCTCGCCGTGCGCGAACAGTCGTTCCTCATGGATCCCGTACGGATCGGGATGCCAACCGTCGACGTCCATCGCCCCCCTGCCACATCGCAGGACCGCATCGGCTGGCTGCGACCCAACTTGCCTACGAAATCTAGCGGTGGGCCGTCCCTTTGGACAATGGCGGCGCCCGCGCTCAGGCGTCGATCGTGACCATATGGTGCCGATGGCGGCCCGCCGCGGCTCAGTCCGTCACCGCTCAGTAGGCGCAATCCCAGAAATCGACGAACACCGCCGGGGGCTCGGGCGAGGTCATGGCGCGTTGGGTGAAGAGGATGCCCGTGATGCCTCGGTCAAGGTCCGAGCGCCACGTGGTTCCGGTCCCGCCGTCCCAACCGAAGCCGCCCGGGATGCTCGGGGCATCGACAGCGGCGGCGGGAACCAGCATCCCCAGGCCCCAGCCGCCGTGCTCCCCCAGGAACAAGCGGGCCGCCGATCGCTGATGCGACGAGAGGTGATCGGTGAGCATGAGCTCCACGCTGGTGTCGGAGATGATGCGCGCGCCGTGATGCGTGTCCTTGGGGAGGAACATCTGGGCGAACGCCCAGTAGTCGTCGATGGTCGACACCAACCAACCGGCGGCGTTGGGCAATACCGGTGGGCTGCGCCAGTAGCTGTCGGTCACTGCGTCCCAGACCGTGAGTGCGCCCGACTCGGGATCGGGTTCATAGGCGGTGGTGAACCGGTCGAGCTTCGAGGGCGGCACGCTGAAGCCGGTGTCGTGCATCCCGAGGGGTTCGAAGATCCGCTCTCGCAGGAAGGCCTCGAGGGGCTTGCCGGCCGCTCGTTCCACGAGGACCCCCAGAACCTGGGCCCCGGTGTTGTACATCCACTGCTCTCCGGGTTGCGCCATCAACGGCAGTGACCCGAATCGCCGCATCCATTCGTCGGGGGAGTGTGGCGGCGGCCACGGCGCTCGCAACGTCGCCAGCGCCAGCTCCTCTTCGGCCCTCTGGATCGGGTACGTCAGCGCTGGCGCCATGATGCTCCCGAAGCCCAGTCGGAACGTCAACAGGTCGAGGATCGTGATCGGGCGCACCGCGGCCACGGTGTCGTCGAGCTCGGCATCGAGACTCCTGAGGACCCGTCGGTCGGCCAACTCGGGCAACAGGTGCTGCACGGGATCGTCGAGCCGCACGGTGCCCTCGTCCACCAAGACCAACGCCGCCGCCGCCACGATCGGCTTGCTCAACGAGGCGATGCGGAAGATGTCGTCGCGCCGCAGCGGCTCGGTGTCCCCGAGCGCCTTGGTTCCGAGCACCTCGACGTGCGCCACGCCGTCGCGGGCCACCAGGGCGATGATCCCGGGAATCGCACCGCTCGCCACCTGCGACGCCAGGACGTCGTGGAGTCGCGCCAAACCCATTTCGGAGAGTCCTCGACCCGACATTCACGGCAGTGTGCCAGGCGGGTGCCGTGCTCGGCAGGTCGGCGCCCATGCCGGTGTCGAAGCGACCCGGCGGGCATACTGCGCACGACCACCTCGTTCCCCACAGGTCCAAGGAGATCCACAGGCATGGGTGTTGAGCGCCTGTCGTCGGTGGCCAGCCGAGCCGACCGGCCCCGGTGGGTCGCCGGTCTCGCCGGTAGCGCCAGCGGCCTCGTCGCCGCGGCGAGGATCGTGGTGGCCGGGCACGACAAGGTGGCGTCGTTCGTCGTGGTCGGGTCCGCTCACGCGCATGCCGGGGTCCCCGCCGGTGTGCCCGTCACCTCGGGCCAGGGATACGACGGCCAGTTCTATTACCGGATGGCACTCGGCCCGCTGAACTTCAACCACAGCGCGTACGGGATCCGGATGGACTCCCTCAGTCGATTCGAACGCATCGCCTATCCGGCGTTCTCGTGGCTGGTGGCCGGGGGCCGGGAGTGGCTGGTGCCCTGGTCGCTCGTGGTCGTGAACGTCGTGGGGTTGGCGTGCCTGGGCGGCCTCGGCGCCCTCATCGCCCGGGAGGCGGGGCGACACTCGTGGTGGGGGCTCCTCCTCCCGGGCTACGCCGGGTTCGTCTGGGTGCTCTCTCGCGATCTGGCCGAGATCACCACCGCGACCTTCGTGGTGGCCGGTGTCGTGGCCTTGCGTCGCCAGCGCGCCCTCCTGGCCGGAGTGGCATTCGGCGTGGCCGTATTGAGCCGGGAGACGGCCTTGCTGGTGGTTGCCCTCGTGGCCCTGGAACGTCCCGCCTCGTCGGTCCTCGGCCGGCTCGGGGCCCGACGCACCGCTGATGCTCCGGAGGGCGCCGCCACCGACGCCCCCGCCCCCGTGCCGGTCGTGGCCTGGACCGTGCCCGTAGCAGTGTTCGTGGCGTGGCAGCTGGTGGTGCGAGCGGCCACGGGCTCGTGGCCGTTGCTTACCTCCGGTCAGCGCAACCTCGCCGTTCCCTTCACCGGCCCGGCACAGGGGTTCCACTACTACCTCGGCCTGCTCCCTTCGAGAGCGGCCCTGCTGTGGTTCGGTGAGCTGTGCATCCTCGTCGTCGTGGTAGTGGTGGCGGCACTGGCGTTGCGGACGACGACGTCCCGGCTCTACGAACGGGCCTCCTGGGTCGCCTACGGGGTCCTGGCCCTCTGCCTGGCTCCGGGGATCTGGCTGGGTGATGTGGGCTTTCGGAGCCTCGACGACCTCTACGTGTTCAGCTGCATCGTCTTGTTGTCGTCGACGCAGCGCCTGAGGGTGCCGGCGATCCTCGTGGCCGGGGGGTGGACGGTGGTCGCCGTCGAGTTGATCAGGTTCATCTGAACCCGCCTCAATCGGCGAGCATCGACCGCCACGGAGCGGTGTCGAGGCGCGGGTAGAGGCGATGCGTGGCGTCGAGGACGGCCGCGTTCCAGATGGGATGCCCGGGCGGGGGAAAACCGAAGAGGGACAACTCGGCGGGCGTCGATCCTTCGACGAAGGCCACCCAGTCGGGCGAGGTCGAGCGCGACTGCATGGTGTGATAGCCCACCCAGTCCTGGCCCGCGATCTTGTAGCTGGCGTTGAGCAGAAAGCGCGATCCGCCGGGCTCGGTGAGGTCGACGGCTCGGTGGAACACGTCGGGCCGGTACGCCAGGTACGAGCCGCGCACACCGGTCGCACCGCGCTCGGCGGCGTAGATCTCCGGGTCGCGCTCGGGCATCACCAGGGGCGTCGTCGTGCGCCTGTGCCCGGAGTGGGTCACCGACACCAGATGGGTGGGCGCGGTGGTCAGGCCCACGTCGGAGAGATAGAGGAACCCCTCGATGTGCCACCACGGCGCTTGGTCCAGCGCCGGAAGCCAGGAGTGGTTGCGGTCGGTGTGCATGGGCTGTTCGTAGTTGGTGATGCCCTGGTACTTGGCCGACACCTGCGCCTGGTACACCCGGAGGTCGGTGCTTCCCAGGGCCCGGGCCGCGAAGTCCACGATGGCGCGGTGGACGACCAGGCGGTTGAGGGCCCCGCTGCCCGGGAAGGGGAACTCCCCCTGCCAACGGTGCTGGTCGTGTCGGAAACCCGGTCCGTCGGGGGGCCACGGGAACTCGTCGACGGGGGCCGGCCGGCCGAGGCGGCGCTCGGTCTCGCCTTCGGGATCGGCGTGGTACTCCTCGGGTCGCGGGAACCGAACGTAAAGGTCGTCCACGGCGGCGTCGATCTCATGGGGGGGGACAAGACCTTCGAGGAGGACCCACCCGTGCTCACGCCAGCGGGCGACTTCGTCATCCCGTGCCCGACGCTCCTCCACGGCTCTCTCCCTGTCGGTGGGGCGGTCGCAGCCGACGAGCCCGGTCCAGGATCGCTCGCACCGGCCCAGGGCCGCAATCCCGGACGGACCCTCCCCGGCCCGGCCGGGGCACCGGTCGCAGGACCCGGGGGCAGGCGGCGGGGGCTCCGCTGGTGTCCGACTGCGCGCCGGGGCCCGTTGTGATCGAAGATACCGGTCACGATGGCGTCCGGCCCCGCCCCCCTGCGGCACCGGAGGCCGCCATCTGGTCGAGAATGAGCCCATCACCACCATGACGAATCCCGAGACGGTCCAAGAGAGGGTGAAGCGTCGGGTCCGTCGGCGCCGGCTGCTGCACCGCGCCCGCGTCGCCGCGCTGGTGGTCACGGTCGTCGTCGCCGTCGGCGGTGCCGCCTTCGGGATCGATCGGATGGTGGTGGCGCTGCGCAAGTACTACGCCTCGCCGGCCCACTCGACGAAGTCCGGCAACGACCCCACCTCGACCTCGCCCACGACCACCTCGGTGTCGGGACCCCCCCGCTGCGTGAGCGGCCAGCTCAGCGGCACCGTGACCAATTGGCAGGGCATCAGCGGGACGACCTACGAGACGGTGTCGCTCACCAACATCTCCCTCTCCTCGTGCACGCTGCTCGGGTACCCGGGCCTGGCCGTGAACAGTGCCAACGGGACCGCGCTTCCCGCCGCCACCCAGGACGTGGCGACCATGGGTGTGAGCACGGGCGCCGCCACCCCGGCACCGAAGCCCGTCGTCATCGCACCCGAGGGGCGCGCCTGGTTCGAGATCTCCTACCCCGACGTGTGCGACACCGTCCTGACGCCGGGCTCGGGGCCCACGGGCTCGCCCAACGCCTGCTACGAGGGCAAGTGGCTGCAGGTCACCCCACCCCAGACGTCGAGCCCTCTGCTCGTGCCCGAGCCGTTCCGCTTCACCTACGGGATCGCCGGCTTCGACGTCGGGCCGTTCGGCACGGGATCGCCGCCACCGTTGCCGAGAAGTTGACCGTCGCTTGGAGCCACGTTGATCCCCGCGTCCCACCATCGGGTCGGGGGGCGCGCACGATGGCGAGCACTGAGACCGGGTCCAACGGGTACGAGCAGGCCTGTCTGGCCGAGGATCTCGGCCAGGACGTGCTGGCCCTGGCGGCCGTGGCCGTGTCCGATCGCCCCGCCTCGGTCCTGCGTCGGGTCAACGGGCGGCTCGTGCGGTTGATCGTCGAGGCCGCCTAGACATCACGGTCCACCCGGCGCCGACTACCCTGGCCAGGCGCCACGGGCGCCCTGGTGGGCGGCGGGCGCGACGGGAGTGGGGTGTGGGGGGAATCCTGACGAGGCGGCGGACCGCCGCCGTGCTGGCGGGCATCGCCGCCGCCGCCATGGTCGTCGCCACGGCCTCGTCCCCGAGCTTCGCCGCCACGTCGTTCCAGGGCCATGGGTCGATCGGACAGGCGTACGCCCTCGGGGCCAAGCCCGGCGAGCACCTCACCCTGCTCAGTGCTTCGGGTTCGACAGTCGGCTCGGGGGTGGTCGACAGCCTGGGCGGCATCATCATCCGCAACATCGGCCCGGGGCGCGGCTACCGCTTCAAGGAGACGGGCGGCCGCCACCGCCAGACCGCACCCTTCGCCGTGCTGGCGGCGGCCTCGACTCCCCCGTCGTCGCTGTATTCCCGACAGCATCTTCACGCCGGGCTCAACTACGTCACGATGCGCGACGGGATCTCCATCGCCGCCACCGTGCGCCTCCCCCCGGGCAAAACCCTGGCCGACGGCCCCTTCCCCACCGTGATCGAGTACTCCGGGTACGCGACGGCCGCCCCCCACAACCTGATCGACGCCCTCGAGGGCAAGGCTCCGTCGAGCGACCCGCTCCTCCCCGACAGCGCCACCATCGTGGGCAGCGTCATCGCTCCGCTCCTGGGCTTCGTGACCGTGAGCGTCCAGATGCGAGGTACGGGGTGCTCGGGAGGTGCGTTCGACCTCTTCGGGCTGCCGTCGGACTACGACGGCTACGACATGATCCAGACGGTCGGGGCCCAGCCCTGGGCCCTGCACCACAAGGTGGGCATGGTCGGCATCTCCTACTCGGGCATCTCCCAATTCGAGGTGGCCGGCACCGACCCGCCCGACCTGGCCGCCATCACGCCGCTCAGCTCCACCGACGACCTGTTCTCCACCGGCTACCCGGGTGGGATCTACAACAGTGGATTCGCGGCGAGCTGGATCGCGCAGCGCAAGGTCGACGCCGAAGCTGCACCCAAAGGCGGCCAACCGTGGGCGACGGCCGAGATCGCCACCGGGGACACGACGTGTCTCGCCAACCAGGTCCTGCACCCCGAGGCCCAGCAGCTCGAGTCCTTGGTGGGACCCGGCCTGAGCCGCGTCCCCTCGTTGTTCGACCAACGGTCACCGGCGGTATGGGCCACGCACGTCAAGGTTCCGGTGTTCCTCGTCGGCGCCCTCGAGGACGAGCAGACGGGCCCGCAGTGGCCGGCGCTGATCACCGCCCTGAGCCACGACCACAACGTCTACGCCACCATGCTCAACGGCACCCACATCGACTCGCTCGGTCCCGACACATTGTCGCGATGGCTGGAGTTCCTCGACATCTACGTGGCCGGGCGCGTCCCCACGCAGAACCCGTTCCTGACGTTGCTGGCGCCGGTGGTCTACTCGCAGGCCACCGGGGGGGCCAAGTCCATGACCCCGCCTCCGGTGCGCTTCACGAGCGACGACTCGCTGTCCCAGGCGCAGTCCGACTACGCCGCCCAGGACCCGCGCCTCAGGGTGCTCTTCGACAACGGGGGCGGCGATCTCGGGCCCGGAGCACTCCAACCCACGTTCGAAGCCGGCTACTCGCAATGGCCGCCGAGGGGGACCGTGACCCGGTACTACCTCGGCACCCAGGGCAGCCTGAGCGCGGCCAAGGGGGCGGCGACGCGTGTGTCGTTCCGGCCCGACCCCACGGTCCGCCCCGCCATCGACCTCCCCTCGGGCAACGCCTGGGCCGCCCAGCCGCCCTATGACTGGACGACGGTTCCCGCCGCCAACGGCCTGGGGTTCGAGACTCCCGCCTTCGCCTCGGCCACCACCGTCGTGGGCCCCGCCAGCCTGGACCTGTGGCTGCGGTCCTCGGCGCCGTCCACCGACCTCCAGGTCACGGTGACCGAGGTGCGACCCGGGGAGACCCAGGAGGAATACGTCACCTCAGGCTTCCTGCGCAGCACCAACCACACCCTGGCGCCGACGTCGACCGCCCTGGCGCCGATCCCCACCTATCGCAAGTCGGACCGCCACGACCTCACGTCGGGGGGTTACACGCTGGTGCGGATCCCCATCGACCCCATCGCCCATGCCTTCCGGACCGGCACCCGGTTGCGCATCGTGATCTCGGCCCCGGGCGGGGACCGCCCCGCCTGGGCCTTTGCCACGCCGCCCACCCACGGCTCGGTCACAGACACACTCTCGCTCGGCGGTGCCATGCCGTCGTCGCTGGCCCTCAACGTGGTCACGGGCGTGAACCCCACTGCCGCCATGCCCGCCTGCGGGGCGCTGCGGGGCGAGCCGTGCCGGTCCTACGCCACGCTGGGCAACCAGGCCTGAGCGCTCGGGCCTCAGACCTCGTCGATGGCGAATTCGGGGCAGTTGGCGATGGCCAACCGGGCCCGGTCCTCGAGATCGGGCGGGACCGAACCGTCACCGACCACCGTCGACGTGCCGTAGTCGTCGATCTCGAACAGCTCGGGGGCGAGCCCGTAGCAACGGGCGTGGCCCTGGCACTTGTCCGGGTCGACCCGGATCTTCACGGGAAGACCACGGGAAGCAGGCGCGGCCCGCGCACCTGACCACCGGCCCAGGTGACGTCCTCGCCGTCGGCGAGGTGGAACTCGGGGATGCGGCGCAGCCATTCCTCGAGGGCGATCCGCAATTCCATGCGGGCCAGGTTGGAGCCGGCACAGCGGTGGATGCCCGAGCCGAACGCCACATGGCGGTTGTGGGCGCGGTCGAGGACGACCTCGTCGGCATCCGCGAACACCTCCGGGTCGCGGTTGGCGGCGGGGAAATTCATGAGGATCTTGTCCCCCGCCTTCATGGGGCAGCCGGCGAACTCGACATCGCTGGTGACGATGCGCGCCATGGTCACCGGGGAGTAGGCGCGCAGCAATTCCTCGACGGCGAGCGACATGACCTCGGGGTCCTGGACCATGCGCCGGCGATCCTCGGCATGGGTCGCCAGGTGCCACAGCGACGAGCCGATGGCGCTCCAGGTGGTGTCGACCCCGGCGATGAGCACGAGGGCGGCGGCGCCCAGCACCAGGCTGTCTTCCATGGGTTTGCCGTCCACCTCGGTGTGCAGCAGCTCGCTCAACAGATCGTCACCGGGTTGGGCGCGCCGCTTGGCCACCTCCCCGATGAAGTACTGCAGGAGACCCTGGACCCCATTGACCCGTCGATCGTGGTCGTCGGCGAACTCCAGCACGTCGCGCACCCATCCCGTGAAGGTGTCGGACAGGTCGGGGCTGACGCCCAGGATGTGGGCGATGACGCGCACGGGGATCTGCTGGGCGTAGTCGGTGGCGGCATCGGCGCGGCCCTCGGCGATGAAGCCGTCGATGAGCCCGTCGCACAGTCCCCGGGTCATCGACTCATAGCCCTCCACCCGGTTGTGCGAGAACCAGGGCAGCAGGAGGCGCCGCGTCCAGGTATGCAGCGGTGGGTCGGCCGAGATGGGCGGAAGCCCGTAGGGGAGGACGGGCTCCTCGGGCTCTTCTCCTTCGAAGGGGATGACGGCGACCTCGAGCGAGCTGAAGTGCTCGATGTCGTGGGCGATGGCGGTGACGTCCTCGTACCGGGTCGGCAACCACGTGCTGCCCCGACGGTCGGTGTGGGCGATGGGACACGTCGTGCGGAGCTGGTCCCAGATCCCGAACGGGTCGGCGACGTACTGCGCGTCGAGGACGTCGAAGTCACTCCCCCACTCGTGGACCGGTGCTGTCGTTCTCACGGCTTCCCTCCCCGGGCATGGCCCCCGGGCATCGCCGCGTCACCTCGGCGGCCCGAGGTCCATCATGGCATCCACGCCCGGCCGGGGGCTCCCGGCTCGGACGGCGCCAGACTTACCGGGCCGCTTGTTTGGGGGAGACCACCCACAAAGGAGGCTCCTGGGTGAGGTGGGTGCGCAGGAAGATGTCGAGTTGGGTGGGTGACAGCGGGCGCCCGTAGAGGAACCCCTGACCCGTGTCGCACTGCTCGGCCAGGAGCGGGTCCATCTGGTCTTCTTCCTCGATCCCCTCGGCGATGGTCTCGAGCCCGAGGGTCTTGCCGAACTGGACGAGGGTGTGGATCAACATCGACGAGTCGCGCGTCGTGGACAGAGAGCTGATGAACGACCGGTCGATCTTGAGGATGTCGACCGGGAATTGGCGCAGGTAGGCCAACGACGAGTACCCCGTGCCGAAGTCGTCGATGGCGATCCGGACCCCGAGCCCCTTGAGGGCGATGAGACGGTCGACCATGAGCGCGGTGTCGCGCATGATGGTGGTCTCGGTGATCTCGAGCACCAGCGCGTGGGGCTCGAAGCCCGACTCCCGCAGGGCATCGCCCACATCGTTGACCAGGTTCTCGGACTCGAGTTGGCGCGCCGAGAGGTTCACCGACATCGCGATGAGGTAGCCGCTGTTGTGCAAGGCGGCGCCCTGGCGACACGCCTCTTGGATGACCCACCGGCCCAACGGGACGATCAACCCGCTTTCTTCGAGCAGGGGCAGAAAATGGTCGGGCGGGATGACGCGCCCGGTGGGGTGCTGCCAGCGCAACAGAGCTTCCACCCCGGTGGTCGTGCGCGTCTCGATGTCGAAGATGGGCTGGTAGCGAAGGAAGAACTGGTCGGTCGCCACCGCGCTGCGCAGCTCGTTCTCGAAGGCCAGACGGCTTTCGATGGCCTGGGGCATGTCCTGTCCGAACAGGGCGAAACGGCCCCGGCCCGCCTCTTTGGCCTCGGCCAGTGCCGTGTCGGCGTCGTGCAGCAACTGCTCGGCGTCGATCCGTGGCCCGAGCGCGACCCCGACCGAAGCCGACACACTGAAGGGCTCGGGATGGGTGTCGCCGAGATAGAACGGCTCGTGCATGACATCGAGGATCCGTTCCGCCACCAGCTCGGGACCGGCTGCCAGCGACGCCCCGTCGGTCAACACGATGAATTCGTCGCCCACGACCCGGCCGATGGTGTCGGCCTCGCGCAGCACCGTGCGCAGACGGTCTGCCACGGCCCTGAGCAGCTCGTCCCCGGTGGCGTAGCCGTGGGTGTCGTTGAATTCCTTGAACCGGTCGAGGCCGAGGGTCAACGCCGCGGTGGGCATCTGGCTCCGGCGGCTCCGGATGAGCATCTGCTCGGCCCGGTCCACCACCAGCGTCCGGTTGGGGAGGCCGGTGAGGGCGTCGTGCAGGGTCATGTGGTGGAGCTCACCGGTCTGCTCGGCCGCCTGGTCGAGGGCGCGTCGGCGGGTGACCACCAGCGAACGCAGCACCAGGAACAGGATCAGCGTGGCCAGGGCGACGGCGCCCCCGATGGCGAGGCCCTTGGTCCCTCCCGTCGCCGAGCCGGCCGGCAGCGGTTGGCGGACGGTCACGATCCAGCGCCCGTCGGCGGTGGTCGGGATGGCGTCGACCAGCCCCCCGGTGGCGTTGGTGCCGTCGTTGGTGGCGATGACCACGGGCTTGGATCCGGCGTTGACCCGCGACAGGGTCACCGCCATGTTGCTGTGGGCGCCCACTGCCTGGGCCAGGACCGAGCCGGTGTCGAAGACGCCTCCGACCCATCCCTCGAGCGCCGCACTGCGTCCCGCCACTGTGGTGGAGGTGGACCCCTCGTAGACGGGCGCCAGGACCACGACGGTCGAGCTGAAGGCCAGGTCGAGCGACTTGAGGGTCTCGATATCCGCATTGCCGGGGGCGGTGCCGGCCGCGGCCTGGAATCCGAGGAGACGACCCTCGTCGGAGCTGAGGAGCTTCGTGACCTCGAGCCCGCCCGAGTCACGCGACGCGCTGAGGGCGCCGTTGGCGGAGGTGGAGCACCAGTCGAGGCCGGGGGGCAGCGCCACGTCGCCGACGCTCGTCTGGGAACTGCGCAGCGCCAGGAGCCGGGTCAAGCAGTAGGGAGCCTGGGCCGTGCTGGGTGTGATGGCGAAGGGCTCGCCCGCCGACAGTGCGCTCGTGGGGTCGGCGCCGATGGCCACCCGGTAGTAATAGAGCTGGGCGGCTGACACCTTCTCGATGTAGGCGACCCCGGTGGTGTTGGGCGGGGCCGAGGCCCCCAGGGTCGAGAACCACGTGCCGAACTGCGCGTTAGTCATGTCGGGGTTCTGCTTGATGAGGGCCCGACTCGACGTCGTGAGATCCGCGTCGCGCTGCAGCGCCTTGGTGACCTTGGCGGCCACACCCGACGCGCGTTGGTCGAAGGCCTGTCGGGTCTGGCGAGCCTGGACGTTCTTCCACTGCCACGTCGCCCCCGCGGCAGCAGCCAACCCGGCCACCAAGAACAGCGCCAGCAACACCCGGGCCACGGCGCGGCGGGGCCGCGCCGTCACCACCGGCTGGGTGTTGGGCTCGGACTCTTCGGCCTCGGGGGCGCTTGTTTCCGCCTCAGGGGCGCTGATCGCGCGACGTCTCCCCATAATCAACACCATCGGCACGGACCCTGGCTCCCATTAGCCCAAAGGCCACGTCACGCCTGTGCCTGCACCTACGGTTCGAGGGCCACCGGGACGGGGCTCGAACTCCGCCACGGGCCCATATTGCGATCGGCACATCCGGAGGCCGACTTGAGCCGACGAGGGTTCCAACCCGCTCCCGACACGACCGTGCCGGCGCCCTTCGGGGAAGGCGGGCCTGGCGCACCGTAAGCTGCGCGTCATGGAAGACGGAGAGCTCTCCAAACGCCTGGCCGCCTTGGAGCTGGCAGTGGCGCATCTCACCGAAGCCGTGGACGAGCTGGCCAACACGCTCGACGGCGAGGCTGCCCCCTCGATCACCCGCATCAGGTCGCACCTGCGCGACGTGCGGGCGAATTTCAACCAGGTCGCCCCTCGCACCGGAGGAGGCTGAGCCGGCCCCGCCGCCGGTCGCTCCATGGGATGCCTCGTCGTCGTCTTCTTGCTGCTGGCCCTGGTCTTCGCCGGCGTGGGCTTCGCCGTCCACCTGCTGTGGATCGCGGCGCTCGTCTTCTTCGTGTTCTGGATGGCCGGCTTCGCCTTCGCACGCGGCCAGCGACGCGCCCGACGACGGCGCTGACCACAGAAGCCTGACCGCAGAAAGCTGACCGCAGAAGCCGGCTATGCGTAGATGTTGAGTGGGGCGCCGGCCCCGAGCCCAGCCGGGTCGCGACGACCGGTGGCGACCAACACGAATTCGAGGGCGTCGCCGGTGCGCGTGGATCCCCCGGCGCCGACGGGCACCTCTTCGATCCCTTCGAACGCCAGCGTGGCCGGGCCCCAACCCCGCTTGTCGAGCTCGAAAGCGACGTGGTGGACGCTGGCGCGCAGGCCCGGTCCCCGCGACGAGGTCTGGCCCAGCGCGGCCCGGACGTCATCGGCGTGGAGATAGGTGTCGTACCACAGCGCCTCGACCCCCTGGCCGAGCGTGCCGTCGTAGCCGCCGGGCCCGGGTGCCCCCCACGCCTCGTCGTCGAAGACGGCGGCGAGATCGGCAGCCAGCTTCGTCACCGCCGTCAGCTCCTCGGCCAGCTCCGCCGGACTGCGACCGCTGCGCTCGGCCACCTCGCGTGCGGTGACCTCGGGCGAGCCCAGGCCCTCGAGCTGTCCCGACACCACGTCGGCGATCGAGCCCACGACATGGGCGGCCACGTCGCCCACCGCCCATCCCTCGCAGCGGGTGGCGCATGCCCATTGGGCCGCGTCCAGAGGGGCGATCAGCGCCCCGAACGCTTCGAGCTCAGCCATCAGGCCAGGGACCACGACGGTACGGGGCAGGGTCATCTCGTCCTCCTCGGGGAAAACACTTACATGCGGGTTACACGCCTTTTATACTTGGGGACACAATGGGTGTCAACGAAGACTCCGCGCCCGGGCGCCGCACGCAGGCGGAGCGGAGATCCGCGACCCGCGCCGCCCTGCTCGAGGCGGGGCGTGAACTGTTCGCGGCGCGCGGGTTCGCCGGCGCCGGGCAAGAGGACATCGTCGAACGCGCCGGGGTGACGCGCGGCGCACTGGCCCATCACTTCGCCACCAAGAAGGGGCTGTTCCGCGCCGTGGTCGAATCGCTCGAAACGGAGCTGGCCGAGCACATCGCCACCGCCGCCATGCGCGGGGACGATCCCATGGCCCATCTCCGCCTGGGGTGTCTGGCCTTCCTCGACGCGGCGTTGGACCCGGCCGTGCGCCGCATCGTGCTGCTCGACGCGCCGGCGGTCCTGGGCTGGCAGGCATGGCGGGAGATCGACACCACCTACGGGCTCGGCCTTGTCTCCGCCGCCCTCGAGCACTGCATGGAGGCCGGGCTCGTGGCACGTCGCTCCGTCCAGCCGCTCGCACACATCCTCCTGGCTGCGCTGAACGAGGCGGCCATGCTCGTCGCCAACGCCGACGACCCCGTCGCCACCCGGGTGACGGTGGGCCAGGAAGTCGAGCACTTTCTGTCCAGCATGTGATCATTGATCACACCAACCACACCGGGCGCTGAACCGCCACTGTATGTGAGAGAGCGAACGCCTCTTGTTCTGATGCCGATCAGGTTCCTACGCTTTGCGCTGTGGCACTCCCGGCCGTGGTCTTCGCAGACGCCATCGTCGCCAAGGCGTTCTGACCATGGCCACGGCCACGGCCACGGCCACGGCCACGGTCATGGGCGACGCCGCCTTGTGTCGGCTGGCCGGCGCCGTGACCGCACCGGGGACGACGGCGCCGTTGGGCGTCTACCTGTTCCGCGCCACCGATTCGGCATCGGAGCTCGCCCGGCACGTCGAGCGCGTGGTGTTCATGGAGACGTTCGGCAACACGCCCGAGCTCCTGGCCAAGGAGTACGCGCCCTACGAGGAGTCCAGCATCTTCCTGTGCGTCGTGGACCACCTGCGCCGTGTCCCCGCCGGCACCATGCGGATCGTGGTGCCCTCGGTCGCCGGGTTCAAGACCCTCGATGACGCCGCGCCGGTGTGGGGTGAGCCCGTCCCTGCCATGGCAGCGCGCACCGGCATCGAGATCGATCTCACGCGGACCTGGGACATCGCCACCTTGGCCGTCGCCCCCGAGTACCGGGGCAAGGCCACCATGGGCCTGGTGAGCATGGGCCTCTATCAGGCCCTCGCCATGGCCAGCACCCGGTGTGGGGTGGCGTGGCTGCTCGCCATCCTCGACGTGCCCGTGTTCCGGATGATCCGGTGGCGGCTGCGCATGCCCATGGCCGGCTTCATCGGCGTGGGTGCCCGGCCGTACCTGGGGTCGCCGGCCAGCATGCCGGTGTGGTGCAACGTGGGCGACACCGACCGGCGCCTGGCGGAGACCGACCCCGATCTGCACGCGCTGTACTTCGAGGGCGTGGGCATGGAACCGGCACTGCGGCCCCTGGACCTGCGCAGCACCGTCGGGCTGGGCACCGAAGACCCGGTGCCTAGGACACCGATCCTTCCAGGACGTCCTCGGCCTGCTTCCAGAGCGAGTTGACCATGTAGGGGAGACCCTCGGCTCGCACCGGTCGCGAGTAGAGGTACCCCTGCAGGGCGTCGCACCCGAGGTCCATCAAGCGGTGCGCCTGGGCCCTGGTCTCCACGCCTTCGGCGATGGTGGTGATCCCCAGGGCATGGGCCATGGCCACGACGGCGGCGATCAAGGTGGCGTCGGAGCTGTCCTCGTCCTCGAGGGTGTCCACGAAGGACTTGTCGATCTTGAGGCTCGTGACGGGGAAGCGCTTGAGGTAGGCGAGCGACGAGTACTCGGTCCCGAAGTCGTCGATCGCCAGCCGCACGTCGAGGCTCCGTAGGGCCGTGAGCACCGCCGCTGCCGCCAGGGGCTTGTCCATCACGACCGATTCGGTGAGCTCGAGGCACAGGGCGTTGCCCTCGATCCCGTGGCGCGACAACGCCTCCCGCACGCGCTCGATGATCCCCTCGTCGTGGAGCTGGGCCCCCGACAGGTTGACGGACACGTACAGGTCCTCGAACCCCGTCGTCTGGTGTCGCCACGCCGCGAGTTGGCGCAGGGCCTCTTCGAGCACCCACTCCCCGATCCCCATGATGAGCCCGCTCTCCTCGGCCAGCGGGATGAATTTCACGGGGGGGATGACACCCAGGGTGGGATGGGCCCAGCGCACGAGGGCCTCGACCCCTTCGATGGGCCCGTGGGGAATGCGGATGATGGGCTGGTACACGAGGTGCAGCTGGCGCAGCTCGACCGCCCGGCGCAGATCGTGCTCGAGCTCGACACGTTCCGACACCTTGGTCCGCATCGACTCGTCGAACACCGCCACCGCGTCGCGGCCCGCCTCCTTGGCCTGGTACATGGCGGTGTCGGCGTCGCGGACGAGGACCTCGGCCGTGGTGTCGGGATCGTCTCCCGAGGCGAAAGCCAGCCCGATGCTGGCCGACACGTAGAACTCCATCTCGTTCACGACGAAGGGGGCCCGCAGGCTGAAGCGCAGCCGGTTGGCGAGGTCGAGGGCTTGGGACACGCTCACCACCTGGCCCAGGACGACCATGAACTCGTCACCACCGATGCGCGTCACGAGATCCGATGGCCGCATGTGCATGGTCAGGCGTTTGGCCACGGCGATGAGCAGCTCGTCGCCGTGGGTGTGGCCGAGCGTGTCGTTCACGAGCTTGAAGCGGTCGAGGTCGAGGAACAGCAGGGCGACGTGGGTGTCGTCCACCGCCGCTTGGTGCAGCACGCTCGTCAGGTGCTGGTGCATCATCCTCCGGTTGGGCAACCCCGTCAGGCTGTCGTGCATGGCCTGGTAGGCGAGGTTGGCCTCGGAGCGCTCGGCGATGTGGAGGGCCTGGACGATCCGCAAGACGGCGGCGACGGTCAGCATGATGATGATGATGAACAGTGCCACCCGGTCCTGGAGCGAGCTCGACGGGTGTTGCAGGGTGATGATGGCGGGCACGAGGAGGGCGACGGCCACGAGCACGATCCGACCCGGCGACGACGCCTGGGGGCGATTGCCGGCAGGTTCGGTGAGCGCCCGCATCGACGGGTGCAGTGCCATGGTGCCCGTCGCCACGAACGCCAGTGCGTAGGGGAGATCGAGGAGGCGGCCCGCCACGCCGATGAGATCGATGTCAGCGAACATGTACAGCGTGTCCCCCACGAACATGCACGTCATGGCGACCAGCAAGAACCAGTACGACGGGACACGGTTCTGCTCGGAGCTGAAGGCGATGCGCACCGTCACCACCACGAGGAAGATCGACATGGCCGGGTAGCACGTCAGGACGAGTCGGATCGCCAACGGCGTGTGGTAGTGGAACAGGACGGGGTCGATGACATAGACCCAGGCGACGGCCAAGATGGCCAAGGCGGCGATGACGGCGTCGAGGATCACCCCAAAATGCCGTTGGCGGCCGCGGTCGCGCGCCCGGGAGAAACCCAACAGGCCCGCCGCCCCCAGGCCGTAGCCGGGGAGCGACAGTACGTCCGGCACCAGAGATCGGCTGGCGGTGATGTTGCCCAGGGTATGGAAGTCGAATCGGAGCGCCCCGCCCACGAGGAAGAAGCCCATCGCCGCCGAGATCGCCCACCACGGCCAGGTGAGCGCCGGTCGATGGCGGCGCACCGCCAGCACCAGAGCCACCAGCGTCGTGATGCCGATGACGAACACCGCCGTGGGCTCGAGGCCACCTAGCAACCCCGAGACGGCGAGGCCGACGAGGGCGAGCCCGCCCGTGAGGAACCACACCCAGGGGTCCACCCGCCGCAGCCCGGGCTGCCCCCACCCGTCAGCGGCTCCCTCGTCCCCGGACGCTGCCTGACCAGGCTTCACTCTCAGTGCCCGTTCATGTGGCATTAGTGAGAATACTGGACCACATGCAGACAACAATACAAGAGATTCGGCTTCTTTCACCGCTTGTAGCGGTGTTACAAACGTGGAACGTGGTAATTCCCTGGTCAGGCTCAGTTCACCGCCGCACGCTCCCCACCAGGGCTCGGGCTCGGCCCGCCAGCCCGACGCTGGGCCGGCGCAAGAGGACGTAGAGCTCCGGTGTGATCCGGGGAGCTCGAGGCAGACGTCGGTAGTACGAGCGCAGCCAGGAGTCGATCCTGTGCCCGAGCGCGGCGTCGCCGGCATCGGGAGCGATGTCGAGTCGATCGAGGAAGCGGGGGTCGAGGGTGGACAGGGCGAGCACGCGCTCCACCCGGACGAGCGGTGAGGGGACGATCCGGTGGTCGAACCACAGGACCTGGCGGGCGACCGAGCGGCTCACCTCGGTCGCCGCCGGCAGTCCGCCCGACACCATGTCCTCGAGGTAGCGCGAGAAGGCGACCCGGTCGGGGGGAAGAAGGTCGTCGGGGATGCCGAGAAAGCGGGCGAAAGAGCGCATCTCGGCGTAGAAGGCCGTGGCCTCCGTCACCTCGAAGGGACGCACCCAGCGCGTGAACGCCGTCTCGGTGGTGTCCACCAGCGTGGCCCACACCCACGCCAGCAGCGACGCATCGTGCGCCGTATACGCATCGGCGCCGTCCGGCGTATACGCACCGGCACCGTCGAGGTGCCCGTGGATGGTCCCGGAGACGTGATCGTGGAAGCCGTAGATCTGTCGGGCCGCGCCCCGGGCGGTGTGCTCGTCGCCGAAGACGAGCCGCAGGGCGGCGTCGACGGTGACCCAGGCCCGGGTCAGCGGGCGGCTCCGGAAATGGCTGTGGTGGGCGACGGCGGCGGCGACACTGGGGTGGGCGACGTCCATTATCAGGGCGCGCTGGACGAGCAGGGCGGTGACGGGCTCGGCCACCACGGCCCGGACCACGCTGTGGCGCCCGAACGGGAGCGGGGCCTGGGGGTCGAGCGCACCCAGGACCGGTGGCGCAGCGGTCATGGTGCGATCGTACGACCGGGCCCGGACGCGAGAACCCCCACCGGGGTTGGTGGGGGTTCTCGACATTGGGGATGCTGGAGTGTGGGGTTGGAACTGAAGGTGTCCGTGGAGAATGATCGGCGCCGGCGGCCAGAACTTGAGCGCGTGGACGACCAACATGGGCACAACGGTGATCGGAGGGCCCCGTGGAGCTGGGCGAGCTGAAGGTCACCCGCTACCAGGCGCTGGGCGCCGTGGCCACCATCACCCTGGACCGCCCCGACCGGCTCAACGCCTGGACGGGTCGCATGAACACCGAGTACCGGTCCCTCTTGGCCCGGGCCGCGGCTGACCCGTCGGTCCGGGTGATCGTCGTGACCGGGGCCGGACGCGGCTTCTGCGCCGGTGCCGACACCCGGGCGCTCGAGGGCCATGTGGAGCGCGGCGCCTATGACCCCGGTACCGGACCGGGCCTCGAGAGCCCCGGCTTCGGAGTGCGTCGGGAGTTCGACGCCGAGTTCGCCTACCACTTCGGCATCCCCAAGCCCATCATCGCTGCGGTGAACGGGCCCGCGGCGGGCGTGGGGTTCGCCTTGGCGTGCTACTGCGATCTGCGTTTCGCCGCGGCGGGGGCCAAGCTCACCACGGCCCACGGCCGGTTGGGCCTTCCCGCCGAGTTCGGGTTGTCGTGGTTGCTGCCACGGCTGGTCGGGGTGACCCGGGCCGCCGACGTCTTGTTGTCGAGCCGGGTGGTGCTGGCCGAAGAGGCGGCCGAGATGGGGCTCGTCAACAAGGTGACAGCCGCGGGCACCCTCATGGACACGGTGGCCGAGTACGCCCGCATGTTGGCGACCGAGGTGTCTCCGGCCTCGCTGGCCGCCACCAAGCTCCAGCTCTACACCGACCTGCACCGCGACGCGGCGACCTCGGCGCATGACGCCGACGAGCGGCTCCGGACCATGATGACCGGCCCCGACTTCGCCGAAGGGGTGGCCGCCCTCACTGCTCGCCGTCCGGCGCGATTCGCCGATCCCGCCCCACCCTTCGGTCCCCGGGACGAGGCTCGGTAGGGTGTCGGCCGTGCCGGCAGCGAGTCGACCGGGGACGGCGTTGGCGGCGCCACTGACCGACCCCGAGCTCTACCGCTCCGACCCGTACCCCCTCTACGCCCGGCTGCGCGCCGAGGCACCCGTGGCGTGGAACGAGGAACGGGGCTTCTGGGCCGTCACCAAGCACGCCGATGTGGCGGCGATCGAGACCGATCACGTCACGTTCTGTGCCGGGCGCGGCATCCTCGTCGAGGAGATCGGGACGACGTACGCGACGCCTCCCACCATGATGCATGCCGACCCACCCGTGCACACCCGGTACCGGCGGCTGGTCCAGCCCGCCTTCAAGCCTTCGACCGTGCGCGCTCTCGAACCGGTCGTCCGGGCCCGCGCCGCCGCCCTGGTGAGGCGGATCGAGGGCGGTGCCCCCACCGATGTGGTCTCGGTGCTGAGCGTGCCGCTCCCGCTGCAGGTGATCAGCGAGATCCTGGGCGTGCCCGAGGACGAATGGGAGCGGTGCTACGAGTGGTCCGAGGCCGTCATCCCCGGCGCCACGGACTGGCCCGAGGAGCGGCGGTCGCAGTTGATGACCGAGATGATCGAGTACCTCGTGGGGACGGCCAAGGACCGCCGGGCGCACCCCAGAGACGACGTGCTCACCCGGCTCGCCCAGGTGGAGGTGGACGGGGAGCGTCTCAGCGACGACGAACTGGCCATGTTCTTGGTCCAGCTCCTCGTGGCCGGGAACGAGACCACGCGCGACCTGATCAGCTCGGGGTTGCTCGCCTTCGCCGACCACGCCGGCCAATGGGCCCGGCTACGCGCCGACCGTTCCCTCGTCCCCAGCGCCGTGGAAGAGATGCTGCGGTGGTCGTCGCCGGTGGTGTCGTTCATGCGCACCGCCACGCGTGCCACCGAGGTCAGGGGCGTGGCCATCGAGGCTGGTGAGCCCGTGCTCATGGTGTTCGCGTCGGCCAACCGCGACGGTGACGCCTTCGGGGAGAGCGCGTCGGTCTTCGACGTCGGCCGGCACCCCAACCCCCATCTGGCCTTCGGCCAGGGGAACCATTTCTGTCTGGGGGCGGCGCTGGCCCGTCTCGAAGGGCGGGTGGTGCTCGACGCGCTCCTCGACCGCTTCGCCGAGGTCGAGCGCGCCGGCGACGTCGAACGCAGCCCCTCGTCGGTGATCAACGGCGTCCGGCGGGCCCCGCTGCGCTTCGTCGATCCCTGACCCGACCCCGGCCCACGCCCCGACCCCAGGGCCCGGCCGCCGTCCGGAGCCGCCCCGTCGGGGCATCGGGGGATGGGGATGCCACCCCCACCACGCGACACCAGCCCTCACCCTTGGGATCGGCGGGGCACCTCGGTAGGGTTCGACACGCGGTTCGACACGCGGGTCGACATCGGGGAGGCGTCATGCGCATCGAGTCCTCAGCTACGTCCATCTCCTGGATTCCGTCCGAAGCCGTCGGCGGCATGACCAAGATGCCGTTCGAGACGGGCATGGCCCACTACGACCAGCCCCCGCCCGACGTGATCGAGGACCTCGAGGCCCTGCAGCGCGACGGCCGCTTCCGCTTCGCCAGCCGGCTCGAGGCCTGGATCGAGGTGCAAGACGGCGCCATCGTGGGCCACGGGCAGTCCGGCGGCGGCCTCATCTGTTCGACGCTGATCAACCTGGGCAAGAAGCAGGTCGCCTTCGAGGCCATCGCCCTCCCCGACCTGCACCCCGACCCCGTGGTGAGCGCCACCGAGGTGACCTTCGTCCAGACCGCAGGCGGCCGCACCGGGGTGCCCGCGCCCCGCCGGGTGCGACGGGCGCCCTTCGTGCAGTTCGCGGCGCCCCTGGCGTGGACGACCCTGGCCCTCACCCTGCGGGCCGACGGGACCTCGTCGTTCGCCCTGCTGGGCGCCAGCACCTTCCCTCGGCACTGGGTCTACGGGGGGGACAACAAGTTGGCGCTCAAGTCCGGCATGATCGACTTCTCCAACTGGTACCGCCGCGCCTTCGGCAAGCACAGTCCGTGGGGCGACCGGGATTCCCAGGCCTTCACCACCGAGGTGGAGTCCGCCCTCGAGCGCCAGATGTCGCTGACGCTCATGTCGGGCGGCGCCAAGCCCAAGGTGAAGACGTACAAGGCCGGCACGGTCATCACCGAACAGGGCGCGGCCGAAGACGACATCTTCCTCGTCCTCGACGGCGTGGTGCGCATCGAAGTCGACGGGGAGCGCCTGGCGGAGTACGGGCCCGGGTCGATGCACGGGGAGCGGGCGGTGCTCGAAGGGGGACACCGGACCTCCACCATCCGGGCCGTCACGGCGTGCAAACTGGCCGTGGCTTCGTCCGACAGCGTCGACCGCGAGGCCCTGCGGGAGCTGAGCAGCGGGCACCGTCGGGAGGACCAGGGAGCCTCGTGAAGTTGCCCGCCCGTCGCTGTCTCGCCTAGGCAGGCGGGCGATGGACGATGTCGATGCAGTGGTGATCGGGTCGGGGCCCAACGGCCTCGTCGCCGCCGCCCTCCTGGCGCGCGCCGGGTGGAGCGTGACGGTGCTGGAGCGCTCGGAGGTGGCCGGGGGTGCCGTCCACAGCGGCCCGCTCACCGTGCCCGGCTACGTGCACGACACCTACTCCGCCTTCTACGGGTTGCTGCACTGCTCCCCGGTGCTGACCGAACTCGGGCTCGACACCGCCGTGCAGTGGGCGCACTTCTCCTCCCCCGTCGCCGCCGCAGTGGCACCGGAGTCCGTGGCGGTGTGCCACCGAGACCCCGAGCGCACCGCCGCCGGCCTGGCTCGGCGGGCCGCCGGTGACGGGGCGGCGTGGACGGCGCTGTACCGGTGGTGGCGCGACACCGGCACCTATTTCCTGGCCCAGATGCTGGGGCCGGTGGGCGCGCCGGGGCCCGGGATGGCCTTCGCCCGACGGGCTCGGCGCCACGGCCTGCTCGACACCACCCAACTTCTGGTGGGCCCGTTGGAGGCGCTGTGCGTGGAGCGCCTCTCCGATCCCGCCGCCCGGGCGCTGCTGGCCGCGGGCGCGTCGCACGCCGATGTGCCCGTGGACCATCCCGGCAGCACCCCTGCCGCGCTCATCCTGGCCCTGGCCGCACAACACCTGGGGATGCCCGTCCCCGTGGGCGGGGCGGGACGGCTCGCCGCCGCGTTGGCCGACACCGTCACCGACGCGGGCGGAACCATCAGGACCTCCACCGCCGTGACGCGGGTGGTGGTGGAGCGCAACCGGGCCACCGGCGTCGAGACCGCCGACGGGTCGCGCCTGCGCGCCCGTCGGGCCGTGCTCGCCGACACCGGGCCGGGGGCGCTGTTCCACGGTCTGGTGGGAAGCGACCTGCTGCCGGCGCGGTATCTGGAGGGTCTGGCTCGGTTCCGCTACGGGACGGGGGTGTTCAAGGTGGACCTGGCCCTCGACGGGCCGGCCCCGTGGGCGGCGCCCGAGCTCGCCGATGTCGGCGTGGTGCACCTCACCGGCGACCTCGACTCCATGGCGAGCGCCGCCCACGAGGCGCGGCGCGGCATCGTCCCCGCCACGCCCATGCTCATCGTGGGCCAGCAAACCGTGGCCGACCCCAGTCGGGCTCCCGCCGGCGGCCACACCTTATGGGTCGAGACCCACGTCCCCCCCGTACCGCGCCCGGCGGGGTCCTGGAACTCGGTACGCGAGGCGTTCTTCGACGTGGTCATGGCGCGCCTCGAGGCCCATGCCCCGGGGCTCGGGGCCCGGGTCGTGGGCAGCGCCGTGCGCACCCCCGAGGACCTCGAGCGCGAAAACCCCAACCTGGTGGGGGGCGACCTCGGAGCGGGGTCGTCGGCACTGGACCAGCAGCTGGTGTTCCGGCCCGTGCCGGGGTGGTTCCGCTATCGCACGCCGGTGAAGGGCCTCTACTTGTGCTCGGCCTCGACCCACCCCGGGGGCGGCGTCCACGGCATGGCCGGGCACAACTGCGCCCGGCGCGTGCTGGCGGACCGGCGCCGGCGCCGCGTCTGAGGGCCCGACACACCGGCTGGCACCCCCTCGTGGCCGGGGGCGCGCACCCTTGACCCCGGCCCTGTGAACGGGCCAAATAGGGGCATGCCAGGGGGCACCATCAGTGTGTTTCTCGCCGACGACAACCTCATCGTGCGAGAAGGCGTGCGGGCCCTGCTCGCACTGGAGTCCGACGTGGAGGTCGTGGGCACCGCGGCGGACTACGACGAGCTCGTCACGGGGGCGAGCAAGCTCGCCCCCCAGGTGGTGGTGACCGACATCCGGATGCCCCCCAGCTTCCAGAACGAGGGCATCGAGGCCGCGCACGAGATCCGCAAGCGCCACCCCGGCACCGGCATCGTGATCCTGTCGCAATTCGACGACGCCGAATACGCCATCTCGCTGCTCGACGAAGGCGCGGCGGGGTGCGCGTACCTCTTGAAGGACCACATCGCCGAGGGCGACCAGCTGGCCCGGGCGGTGCGGGCCGTGGCCACGGGAGGGTCGGTGCTCGACCCGACGATCGTGGAGTCGATGGTGCACCCCGTCACCGACGCCGGGGACCTGAGCGACGCCGAGGAGGAGCTGCTGCACCTCGTGGCCGAGGGCCGGCCCATCAAGGCCATCGCCGTGGCCCAGGGCATCACCGCCGCCGCGGCCGGGGACGCCGTCGAGAAGCTCTTCCTGCGCATCGCCCAACAGGCCAGCGCGGGCGGGCAGAACTCGCTGCGGCGGCTGCGTCTGCTGCACGAGGCCATCGTCAACCGCGAGGAACAGGGCGAGACGTTGAGCCGGCTCCTCCCCGGAGGTGTCGCCGATCTCCTGGTGCGCCAGGGCCGGGGCCTGGGAGAGACCGAGGCGGTCGTGGTGAGCGTGCTCATGTCCGACATCCGGGGGTACTCGAGCATCGCCGAACTGGCCGACCCCAGCGCGCTGGCCGGCCAGTTGAACGTGCACCGGGCCGAGATGAACCGGGCCATCATCGACGCCAGCGGCACGGTCATGCAGTTCGTGGGTGATGCGGTGATGGCGGTGTTCGGCGCGCCGGTGCCGGTTCCCGACCATGCCGAGCGCGCTGTGGAGGCCGCGCTCGAGATGCACGCTGCCCAGGCGCGGGTCAACACGATGTGGGTCGAGACCGGCCTGGCGCCGTTCGAGCTCGGCATCGGGGTCACCACCGGCCCCGCCGCGGCTGCCCTGCTCGGCTCCGAGGAGCGCCTGGAGTACACGTTGGTGGGCGACACGGTCAACCTTTCCCAGCGGCTCCAGCAGTGGGCCGACCCCGGGGAGACCGTCCTCAGCGAAACGACCTACCAGTCCCTTTCCGATCCCCCGCCGGCGACCGAGCTGCCCCCGGCGCTGGTCAAGGGCAGAGAGGCGCCGGTCGCGGCGTGGAAGGTGGCGGCGGGGACCGTGGCCAAGCAATCCGATACCGACAACCGAGACAGGGAGTAGAGCCATGCACGTCATGGAGGCACGAGGCGTCCGCAAGACCTACGAGGCCGACGGTGCGCCGGTGCGCGCCCTGCGGGGAATCGACGTCACCATGGACGACACCGAGTTCGTGGCCGTGATGGGCCCGTCGGGGTGCGGGAAGTCGACGCTGCTGAACCTGGTGGCAGGTCTCGACACCCCCACCGAGGGCGAGATCACCGTGGCGGGCGAGTCCCTGGCCGACAAGGACGAGAACGCGCTGGCCCGCATGCGGCGCTCCCACATCGGGATCGTCTTCCAGTTCTTCAATCTCCTCGAAGGCATGAGCGTGCTCGAGAACGTGACCTTGCCGGCGGTGATCGCCGGGGCGCGGCGGCGCCAGGCCGAGAGCCGCGCCCGCGACCTCCTCGACATGCTGGGCCTGGCCGACAAGCAGGCCGCCGCGCCGGGGGTGCTGTCGGGTGGCCAACGCCAGCGCCTGGCCATCGCCCGGGCCCTGGCCAACAAGCCCACGCTCCTGCTCGCCGACGAGCCCACCGGCGCGCTCGACTCCGATGGCGGCCTCGAGGTGCTCGAGCTGTTCCGCCGCCTCCACACCGGGGGCCAGGCCATCCTCCTCGTGACCCACGACGACGACGTGGCCGCGGCGGCCACCCGGATCGTGCGCATGCGCGACGGGCGCATCGAGGACGACGGGACGGGCGGGCGGAGCACCGCCGCGGCCGGCACGCCGACGACCACAGGATGACCGTTCGGGTTCACCCGAGCACGGGAACCGGCACGGCAACCGGCGACGGCACCGGCGCGGAGCGCTCCGCGTCCGAACCACCACCACCGCACCGCCCGGCCACGTCGGCCACCGCCGCCGTGGTGGCGTTGTGTGTCCTCGGCGCCGCGGCCTATGCCCCGGTGCTCGGGCGCCACGGCAACCTGGCCACCGAGTCAGTCCGCGCCGGACTGGTGGGGGCCTTCGCCCTGGCCGGCGCGTTCGCGGTGGCGCGGCGGCCGTTCGAGCGCCAGGGCCTGCTGGCGCTGTGCGGGACCGCCCTTGGGGCGTTCGCGGCGCTGAGTGCGGCGGTCCTCCAGGCCCATGTGCACGGCGGCGGCGTGGGCTCGGCGGCGGTGACCGTGGCGCGCTTCGCCGAGCCCGTCACCGTGGCGCTCCTGCCGGTGGCGGTCATGCACCTGTTGCTCGGCCTCCCCGACGGCAGTTGCCGGTTGAGCCGGGTCGCCGTCATCGGGGGATACGTCGTGGGAGCGGCGGTGGGCGTGGTCATGTGGACGCGTCGTCCGGCCCTGCCGTTGTGGCCCGTCGCCATCGAGGCCGTCGTGTTCGGGTCCATCGGCCTGGTGGGCTCGCAGCGGCGCTACATGCGGTCCCGGGGCGTGGAGCGCCAGCGCATGCAGTGGTTCGGGTGGGCCTTGGCGGTGGGGGCCGAGATGCTCGTGGTCGCTCTGGCCCTGCGCGTGCTGTGGGGATGGCCCACGCGCACGTGGTTGGTGGTGATGGTCTCGAGCCTGCCCTTGGCCGTCGCCCTGGCCATGGGCAGCTCGCGGCGCCTGGCGGGGCGCATCGACCGCATCCTGGCCCACACCGTGTCCCTGGCCGGTCTCACCGGCATCGTGGTCCTCGTGTACCTCGTCATCGTGGTCGGCCTGGGCCACACCCCGACCCATGACCAACGCTCGCTCCTGGCGCTGTCGATGGCGGCCGCGGCGGTTGCCGCCTTGCTCTACGGCCCGGCGCGCGAGCGCCTCACCCAGTACGCCAACCGCATCGTCTACGGCGAGCGCGAAGCCCCCGACACGGTGCTGCGCACGTTCGGGAGCCGCCTGTCGCGCGCCATCCCCATGGACGAGCTCCTGCTGCAGGTGGCGGAGTCGCTGCGCAAGACCCTGGGCCTGGCCTCGGCGGAGGTGTGGACGGGCTCGGGAGGCCATCTCGAGCGCACGGTGTCGGTGCCCGACGTCCCGGTGGAGCGCCTGACGCTCAACGACGAGGAGGCGGCGGTGGTGGCCCGGGCCGGCGTGACCGGCACAGCCTGGGTCGAGATCTGGTTGCCGAACCTGCTGCGGGGGCGCGAGGCCTCGATCGTGCGGGTGGCACCCACCACCCATTCGGGCCAGGTCCTCGGCCTCATCGTCGCCGTGCGGCCGCCCAACAGCGACCAGTTCACCACCGACGACGACACCATGCTCACCGAGCTGGCGCGCCAGGTGGGACTGGCCCTGCACAACGTGGAGCTCGACTCCGCGCTCCAGGAGTCGCTCGACGAGGTCCGGCGCCAGGCCGACGAGCTCCGGGCGTCGCGGGCGCGCATCGTGGCGGCCTCGGACGCGGCCCGACGCCAGATCGAGCGCAACCTCCACGACGGCGCTCAGCAGCACCTGGTGGCGTTGGCGGTGAACGTCCGCCTGGCCCGCCAGCTGGCCGAGCGCGACCCCGAAGCCTCGGGCAAGATCCTCGACCAGCTGGGCGTGGGCATCCAGGAGGCCGTCCAGGAATTGCGGGCCTTGGCGCACGGCATCTACCCGCCCCTGCTCATCGACCGCGGCATCGCCGAGGCGTTGCGTTCCGCCGCCGGCCGCGCCGCACTTCCCACCGAGGTGGAGGCCGAGGGCCTCGAGCGGTACTCACCCGAGCGGGAGTCCGCCGTCTACTTCTGCTGCCTCGAGGCGTTGCAGAATGCGGGGAAGCACGCCGGCGAGGGTGCCGCCGCCTTCGTGCGGGTGTGGCAGGACGACACCAGCCTCAACTTCGAGGTGCGCGACACCGGGGCGGGGTTCGACGCCAAGAGCACCCTCGCCAGTGGCGCCGGGTTCGTGAACATGAGCGACCGGGTGGGGGCGATCGGCGGCACCGTCGAGGTGCGCAGCGCACCGGGCGAGGGCACCACCATCGCCGGCCGCATCCCCCTCAACCGCTGAAGCGGCCCTTCTGGTCTCCCGACCACATGTCGATGAGCACGTCGGGGCCGAACTGCTCCTTGTGGACGTAGCCGAGCGCCCCGCAGGTGCGGGCGTCACCGGGAAGGTCCTCCTCGTCGTAGGTCGACAGCAGGATGACCTTGGTCCCGGGATGCTCGGCGGTGATGCGACGGGTGGCTTCGATCCCCGAGATCCCGTCCATGTTGATGTCCATGAGGACGAGCTCGGGGTGCAGGGTGGCGACCTGCTCGACGGCTTCCTCGCCCGACTTGGCCTCCCCGACGACCTCGAACCCGGGCGTGACCCCGACCACGGTGCGCGCCGCCATGCGGAACGGCATCTGATCATCGACGATGAGCACCGTGGTCGCCTGGTCAGCCACGTCCATATCCTGGCAGCCCGCGGGTGCACGGCACAGGCTGACAGCACGAACGCGACGGTGGTGGCAGCACCCCCACCGTCGTCGGCAGGCCGGGTCGGGTCGGGTCAGGCGTCTTGGACCGACAAGAAGAGCAGGACCGCCTTCACGCGGCGGTGGACGTCGGGCTCCTGCGACAGCGCCAGCTTGGAGAAGATCGAGTTGATGTGCTTCTCCACGGCCCGTTCCGACAGCACGAGCGAAGCGGCCACGGCCGCGTTGTTCTTGCCCTGGGCCATCTCCGACAGGATCTCGCTCTCACGCGAGGTGAGACGGTGCAGAGGAGAGTCCGCCGGCTTGGCCCTGGCCGCCACCAGGGCGTCGACCACCTCGGGGTCGATCACCGAACCTCCCGAGGCGACCTCGCGGATGGCCGCGGCGAGCTGGCCGATGTCCGAGACGCGCTCTTTGAGGAGATAGGCCCGGCCCTTGGAGCCGCCGTCGAGGAAGGCCAGGGCGTAGGCGGGCTCGGAGTACTGGCTGAGGACCACCACACCAATGTCGGGATGGCTGGTGCGCAGGACCTCGGCGGCCCGGATGCCCTCGTCGGTGCCCGTGGGCGGCATCCGGATGTCGGTCACCACCACGTCGGGGAGCTCGGCCTCGACGGCGGCGATGAGGGCGTCGTAGTCCTCGCACACCCCGACCACCTCGAGGTCGGGCTCGGTCTCGACCAGGGTCTTGACCCCCTCGCGCACGAGGTAGTTGTCCTCCGCCAGCACGACCCGCACCGCCATGGCCCCGCACTGTAGGCCAGGCCGGTCGACGGTCGAGGCCCGCGGCCTCAGGGCGCCGGCGACGACGGGAGGTCGATGACCATGCCCTCGACGGCGCCGTCGACCGGGAGCGGGTCCCGGGCGTGCGAGGCCACGATGGCGTCGATGGCGTCGTCGGTGCGGGGGGGGTCGTGGTGGTAGAGGAGCACGCGCCTGGCCCAGGCGCGCTGGCCCAGGCGCGTCGCGTAGCCGCTGGACGAGTGCCCGAAGCTGGCCCGGGTGGGCAGTTCCTCGTCGAGGTACTGGGCGTCGTGGATCAGCAGGTCGCAGTGGTCGGCCAGCGCCAGGGCGGCCGGGTGGTACTCGCCCAGCCCCTCGGGACCGGGCCCGAGGGCGGTGGGACAGTGGTCCGAGAAGTACGCCACCGTGGCGGTGGCGTCCGAGACGCGAAAGCCGAAGGTCCGTCCCCCCTTGTGCGGGATCTCGAGGGCGAGCACCGTGAAGCCGGCGATGTCGGTGGGGGTGCCCGGCTCGAGCCCGAGGAAGCGCCAGGTGCCCCGGAGCTCGGCCGGGGTGATGGGGAAATGGGGAGGAGACATCACCCGCCGCAGGACCTCCTCGGCGTCGCCCTGGGCCGGCATGTAGAGGTCGGTGCGGGCCTCGGGTCGGTCCGCCCCGGCGAAGAAAGGCAGGCCCTGGGTGTGGTCCCAGTGCAGGTGGCCGAGCACGATGGCGCCGGTGAAGGGGTGGCCCTCGAGCAGGGCCGTCACGGTGCGGATGCCCGTGCCGGCATCGAGCACGAGGCTGGGCCGTTCCCCGTCGTGGGACAGGGCCACGCACGAGGTGTGGCCCCCGTAGCGCACGGTCTGGGGCCCCGAGGCGGGCGTGGATCCCCGGGCCCCACAGATCGTCACGCGCATCCCGGCTCCCCTGCGATCGAGACGCGCCTCGGTGGCCCTGCACACGTCATCGGAGATTTGGCCACGGCGGGCCGAAGCCGGTCAAGTGTGGCTGCCGGGGTCTGGGTGGGATGCAGGCCGCACCGGCGCCGGGCCCGGGACGCCCGCGGTGCAGTGGTTGGCCCGGTGCAGTGGTTGGCCCGGTGCAGTCGGACCGGTGCAGTCGGACCGGTTCAGTCGTTGGCGCTGACCTCGGCCAGGAGGTCGGCGAATTTCTTCTGGGCCGCCTCGCGTCGGGTGGGCACGTGCTCGGAGGGCACCTCGGCGGGCGTGTAGCGCTTGAGGACCTGGCGGGCCACGGTGACCTTGTGGACCTCGTCGGGGCCGTCGTAGATGCGCGCCGCCCGCGCGGCGCGGTACATGTGCTCGAGGGGCATGTCGGTGGAGAAGCCCAGCGACCCATGGGCCTGGATGGCGCGGTCGATCACGTTGTAGAGGACCCCGGCGCCGTAGTACTTGATCATGGCGATCTCCACGCGCGCCGCGGAAGCGCCGTCGCGGTCCATCTTCCAGGCTGCTTGGAGCGTCATGAGCCTGGCCGCGGTCATCTCGGCCATGGAATCGGCCACCCAGCTCTGGACCATCTGCTTGTCGGCCAGCAGCGAGCCGTGGAGATGGCGCGACACGGCGCGCTCGCACAGCATGTCGAAGGCGCGCTGGGACTGGCCCAGCCAGCGCATGCAGTGGTGGATGCGGCCCGGCCCCAGCCGCATCTGGGCCAGGCGGAAGCCGTCGCCTTCGTTGCCCACCAGGTTCTCGGCCGGCACGCGCACGTCGCGGTAGATGATCTCGGAGTGGCCCCCGAACTTCCCGTAGTGCGGGAAGGGGTGCTCCATGGTGGGCACGTCGCGCACGATGTCGACGCCGGGGGTGTCGGCGGGGACGAGGAGCATGGAGCATCCCGCGTAGGGATGCACGTCGGGGTTGGTGACACACATCACGATGAGGAAGTCGGCCACCGACCCGTTGGAGGTGAACCACTTGTGTCCGTTGATCACCCACTGCTCACCGTCGCGCACCGCCGTGGTGGCGATCAGGGTCGGGTCAGCGCCCGCCCCGGGCTCGGTCATCGAGAAGGCGCTGCGGAGCTTGCCCTCCAAGAGGGGCTCGAGCCACTGGGTGCGCTGCTCGACGCGGCCGTTGGCCTCGATCCCCACCGCCAGCAGCTCGGCGTTGCCCGAGTCGGGCGCGTTGTTGCCGAAGACCACCGGCGCCACTGCACAGCGGCCCAGGATCTCGTGCAGCAGCCCCAGCCGTACCTGGCCGAAGCCCATCCCCCCCAGCTCGGGAGGCAGATGGGCGGCCCACAGGCCCTCGCCCTTGACCTCGTCCTGGAGGGGTCGGATGGCCCGGAGGAGGTCGTCGTAGTCCAGCTCGAGGGTCTCGAGGGGCAGGACCTCCTCGTCGACGAAGGCGCGCGCCCAGGCCAGCTTGGCCTCGTACTCGGGTTCAGTCTCGAAGTCCCACGCCACCGACCGCCTCCTCGTTTCGGGCCCCTGTTGTCGAGTCGCAGGGGCCGACCGCTACCGTGTGCCGGTGCCAGCCGACGCCACCGTCGCCCCCACGCGTAGCACCGTCTCCCTGCGAGCGCCCGTCGAGCCCTGCCCGGTGCAGCTCCCGGCCGCACCGAGCGCGGCCCGGGCGAGGGCGCACATCGCCGCCGCCGGGGTGGCCCTGCTCGACGAGAAGCGCATGCTGGACGGCGAGGAGCTGGGGATCCTCGCCGTGGTGCCCGACGAGTCGGTGATGGGGTTGGCGTCATTGGCACACGAGGTGAGGCTCAGCTGGTGCGGGCCCACCGTGGAGGTGGAGGGCATCCTGTCGGCCAAGACCGGGGGATGTCCCGAGGACTGCCACTTCTGCTCGCAGTCGTCGCGCTTCGACACACCGGTGAAGGCCACGCCCTTCCTCGACACCGACGAGGTCCTGCGGGCGGCGACCGAGACGGCCGAGATGGGCGCCTCCGAGTTCTGCATCGTCCTGGCCGTGCGCGGCCCCGACGAGCGCATCATGGCCCGCCTGGCCGACCTCGTCCCCCTGGTGCGCGAGCGCACCGGGCTCAACGTGGCGGTGTCGGCCGGCATCCTCACCGACGACCAGGCCGGCCGCCTGGCGGCGGGCGGGGTGCACCGCTACAACCACAATGTCGAAACGGCACGCTCGTACTTCCCGAGCGTGGTGACGAGCCACAGCTGGGACGAGCGGGCCGACACCTGTCGCCTGGTCAAGGCGCACGGCATGGACCTGTGCTGCGGGGCCCTGGTGGGTATGGGCGAGACCGATGCCCAGCGCGTGGAGCTGCTCCTGCAGTTGCGCGACCTCGGTCCCACCGAGGTGCCGGTCAATTTCCTGAACCCGCGCCCCGGCACGCCCCTGGGAGAGCGGCCCGTGGTGGGCGCCTGGGACGCCATCCGGTGGATCGCCCTGTTCCGCCTGGCACTGCCCGGCGTCATCCTGCGCTACGCCGGGGGCCGCGAGGTGACGTTGCGGGACCTCCAAGCCATGGGCATGACGGCGGGGATCAACGCCCTCATCGTGGGCAACTACCTGACGACGTTGGGGCGTTCCCCCCACGAGGACCTGCGCATGCTCGAGGACCTGCGCATGCCCTTGGGGGCGCTCACCGCCGCGCTGTAGCACCGATCAGTCCGGAGCACAGATCAGCCCGGCCGCCAGGCCTCTCGAGCCGCCCAGGTCTCGGCCCGCGCCATGATCTGGGTGATCACGGGCGACTTGGCATCGGCGTAGTAGTTGACGTCGCGCCAGGGCCGGGCGGCCAGGGCTCGCTTGGTGTCCTCGTAGCGCGTGCGATCGGCGGTGTCGACGCGCAGCCAGTCCCGCAACAGCAGGTGACGCCGTTCGTCGTCGGACCGCGTCGCCCACACATGGACGTGGACGTCTCGCGCCGGGGTGCGGAACATGCGGTGGCCCGGCTCGCGCACGCGCAACTCGTATCCGGCCCCCACCAGGGCGGGGGCGAACGCAGCCTCGTCGTCGGGATCGTCCACCGTGACCAGGATGTCCACAATGGGCTTGGCGGCGAGACCGGGGACCGACGTCGAGCCCACGTGGTCGATCCGGCGGGCCCGGTCCCCGAGGGCCCGCGCCAGGACGACGCGGTGACGCCGGAAGGTGGGCGGCCACGTGGGGTCGGGGTCGACCACCTCCACGGGCCGCTCCTCGCGGCCCCCCACCAGCACGGCGTCGAGCGCAGCGTCGAGATGGCCGGCGTCGAGATGGTCGTCGTGCTGCATGTGACCATCTTGGCCCAGACCCCTATCCTCGGCCCGGCGGCGGAGACGGGCTCTGTCGGGACAGCAGGAGGCGAGACATGGCTCGGGCGCTGATCACGGGATGCTCCACCGGCTTCGGGCGGGCGACCGTCGTGGAGCTCAAGAAGCGCGGCTACGAGGTGGTGGCCACCGCCCGTCGCCCCGAGAGCATCTCCGACCTCGACGCCGACGCGCACCTCGCGCTCGACGTCACCGACGACGCCTCGGTGGCGAAGGCGGTCGCCGCCGCGGGGACCGTGGACGTGCTGGTCAACAACGCCGGGGTCGGGACGGGCGGGCCCATCGAGCTGGTGCCCATGGACGAGGTGCGTCGCGTGTTCGAGACCAACACCTTCGGGCCCTTGCGCATGATGCAGGCCGTGCTCCCCCAGATGCGGGCCCGGGGATCGGGCACCATCGTGAACGTGTCGTCGGTGTCGGGCCGCGTGGCGGCTCCCCTGTCGGGCATCTACGCGGCGTCGAAGTACGCGCTCGAAGCCCTGTCGGAGTCCCTGCACATCGAGGGTGGGCATTTCGGCATCCGCACCGTCGTCATCGAGCCGGGATTCTTCAAGACCAACATCTCGGAGTCCCATCACGACTTCGGGGTGGACGCGCCTCCCTATGACGAGCTCGGGGAGATCATGGGCAAGCTCGAGGCCGAGCTGGGCCGGGGCGCGGCGCCGGGGCCCGAGGTCGTGGCCACCGCCATCGCCGACGCCATCGAGTCGCCCGCGGCGCCGTGGCGCGTCCCGGTGGGCACCGACGCCGAGATGGTGATCGGGGCCCGGGCCGCGCTCGACGACGCCGCCTTCGAGGCGGCCATGCGCGAGGTGCTCAAGCTCGACTGGTGACGACGATGCCTTCTAAGGCATCGAGCACCAGCGTGTCTCGCACCACCGGCCCTTCATGGGCCCGGTGCGTGGACAGCGCCACGGTCTTCGTGGGGGTCGCTCCCACATCGAGGTGGCGTGGCTGCGCCGAGAAATTCAGCGCCACCAAGGTGGCGCCGCGGCGCCACACCCACAGGCCGTCGCGCACCGGCCCCGCCTGGTAGTCGCCACCGAGCAGCTCGGGCGAGGCGCGGCGCACGGCGATGGCGTCGCGCACGAAGTGCAGCACCGACCCGGGATCGGCCCCTTGCTCCGCCACGTGCACGGGGGCGTCGGCCATCGGGATCCACGGCGTCACCCCCGCCGGGGTGAACCCGGCGTTGGGCCCACCGTCCCAGTGCATGGGCGTGCGCTCGGGGTCGCGGCCCGGGTAGTAGGGCCAGAACCGCAGCCCCACCGGGTCGAGCAACTCGTCCTTCTCGAACTCGCGGTCGGTGAGCCCGATCTCGTCGCCCTGGTAGAGCACGGGTGTGCCCCGCAGGGTGAGGAGCATGAGCAACGCCAGGCGCACCTTGGCGGCGTCGCCCTGGCACCACCGGGTGGCCAGGCGCGACACGTCGTGGTTCGAGCCCGTCCACACCGGCCAGGCGGAGGGCGGGAGCAGGGCCTCGGTGCGGGCCACGATGTCGGACAGCACCGCGGCGTCGAACTCCGCCTCGATGAAGGGGAAATTGAATCCCATGTGCAGCTCGTCGTCCCCCGACCCGTAGTAGGCGGCGAGGTTCTCCAGGGTGTCGACGTTGGTCTCTCCCAACAGGACCCGGGGCGGCGCATAGGTCTCGGAGATGGTGCGCCACCGGCGCAGGATGTCGTGGGCCTCGGGCCGGTTGCCGTTGTAGAGGGGGCGCTGGCCGAACATCTGCATGATGAAGGGGTCGTCTTCGGTGGCGGGCGGGTTGTCGCGCAACTCGGCGTCCTTGATCATCATGTTGCACACGTCGATGCGGAAACCGGCCACGCCGCGGTCCCACCAGAAGGCGACGATGCCGTCGAAGGCGTGACGCACACCGTCGTGCCACCAGTTGAGGTCGGGTTGCTCGGGCAGGAAGTTGTGCAGGTAGTACTGCCCCGATGCCTCGTCGAGGCTCCACGCCGGGCCGCCGAAACTGCCTACCCAGTTGTTAGGGGGTGAGCCGTCGGGCTTGGGGTCGGCCCACACGTACCAGTGGCGGCGCTCGGAGTCGACCGAGGACCGCGACTCGACGAACCACGGGTGTCGGTCACTGGTGTGGTTGGGGACGAGGTCGAGCAGTACACGGATCCCGAGCCGGCCTGCCGCCGCGATCACCTCGTCGAGATCGGCGAGGGTCCCGTACTCGGGGAGCACGGCGCAGAAGTCGGCGACGTCGTATCCCCAATCGGCGTTGGGCGAGGGCATCACGGGGCTGAGCCAGAGCGCGTCAACGCCCAACCAGGCCAGGTGGTCCAGCCGTCCCAGCAGGCCCCGCAGGTCGCCGATCCCGTCGCCGTTGCTGTCGGCGAACGAGCGGACGTAGACCTGGTAGAGCACGGCCGAGCGCCACCAGGCGGTGTCGTCGAGCGGGGATGCGGGCACGGGTCCTCCCGTTCAGGGCGTCGGTGGGTCGCCGGTCACGTCAGCCGGTCAGCGGGCTGGCGGCCT
>DATCBU010000121.1:0-42334 GCA_036511675.1 Acidimicrobiales bacterium
CGAGGTCGACGGCGACCGGGCCGTGCAGGACGTGACCCTGCTCGTGGTGGCCCGGCCCTCGGCCGACACGCCGCCGGAGAAGCGTCGTTCCCGACTCCAGCGCACCGGGCGGTATCACGACCTGCTGGTGCGCACACCCGAGGGCTGGCGTTTCGAACGCCGGACCGCGACCCTCGACGGAGGCCTGTGACGACGCTGCTCACCGACCACCTGCGCGCCATGGCGGCGGCATTCCCCGACGAGGTCGCCTACCAGGTGACCGACGGCGGGGCCATGACCTTCGCCGAGTGGGAGGCGGAGTCCAACCGCCTGGCCCGGGCCCTGGTGTCCATGGGGGTGGTCAAGGGCGACCGGGTGTCGATCTACCTCCGGGCCGAAGAGGCGCTGCGGTTCATGGTGGGCTACTCGGCGGTGCACAAGGCGGGGGCCGTCGCCGTGCCGACCAACACGCGGCTGACCGACGGGGAGCTCGAACGCCTCCTCGGTCATGCCGAGGTCCGGGTGGTGCTCACCGACGCCGAGCTGTCGCCCCTGGCGCAGCGGTTGGCCGACGCGCTCCCCACGCTCGAACACGTGATCGTGGCCCCGGGCACGCCCGAGGGTGTCGCGCCCTGGCGATGGAACGCGCCCGGCTCCGACGACGTCAGCACCTTCCAGGTCGAGGTCGACGGCGAGGACCTGGCCGACATCCTCTACACGTCGGGCACGACGGGGCTTCCCAAAGGGGTGGCCATCCGCCACCGCAACGTGGCCCTCATCCCCGGCGCGCCGCACGCCAGCTACTCGGGCCAGTGCTGGCTGCACGCCAGCCCGCTGTTCACCTTCGCCGGCATCGGGTTCATCTACAACCCCATGCAGCTCGGGCTGTTCGGTGTGTACCAGCCCAAGTTCGACGCCGGTCGGTGGCTCGAGGTGGTCGACGAGCTCCGGCCCCAATTCGTGTTCCTGGTGCCGTCGATGGCCCAGCTCATCGTGGCCCATCCCCGTTTCGCCCAGGCGGAGCTGTCCTCTATCGCCATCTGCGCCATCGGCAGTGCCCCGCTGGCACCGGCCACCCTGCGCGCCCTGCAGGAGCGCATGCCCGAGGCGTCGGTCTCCAACAGCTACGGCATGACCGAGGCGGGGCCCGCCTTCTGCTCCATGCCCAAGGGGGAGTCGCTCAAGCGGATCGGCTCGGTGGGCCAACCCGTGCCTCCCCTCGAGGTGCGCATAGTCGACGACGATGGCCATGACCTCGCCGTGGGGGAGGTGGGCGAGGCGATCCTGCGCATGAAGGGCCGAGAGCGCGAGTACTACCGCAACGACGAGGCCACCGCCGGGACGTGGAAGGACGGCTGGCTCTACAGCGGCGACCTGGCCCGGCTGGACGAGGACGGCTACCTCTACATCGTGGGCAGGAAGAAGGACGTCATCATCCGGGGGGGGAACAACATCCACGCCGTCGACGTCGAGGCCGTGCTGCTCGAGCATCCGCACGTGGTCGAGGCCGCCGTGGTGGGCGTCCCGCACCAGGTGCTGGGGGAGGACGTCGCCGCCGTGGTGGTGCTCTCGCCCGGGGCGTCGACCACGCCCGACGAGCTGCGCCAGCACTGTGCCGGTGCCCTGGCGGACTACAAGGTGCCCCGACGCATCGAGCTGGTCGACGAGCTCCCCCGCAACGCCACCGGGAAGGTGCTCAAGGCCCAGCTCCAGGACCGCCTGGCGGCGTCGTCTCCGACGTAGCCGTAGCCGGACCCGAGGTAACCGGACCGCACGTACGCCAGGGCTTCCCACAGCTGTATCGGCCCCTCGGGCTCCGGACTTGAGCGATTTCTTCCGGATTCCGGAAATTGGCCTCTGACCAGCCACGATGTGCCCCGGACCTCTCAGAAGCCGAACGCGGTCGGGCGGGGAGATTCGGGGCGGATCCCCCGGGGATTAAAGCCCTCACGGGGCACGCCGAATTAAATGGTGTGAGCTGGACCGACGTCGACACCCCCGTGCAGTTCGGCGCGTCCGGGTTCGGGGCACGGCTCAAGACCAGGCTGGCCGATCCCGCCAACCTGGCCGTCCCCCCCGTGATCGGGATCTTCTGCCTGATCCGGTCGTGGGACCTCATCGCCGACATCCCCTACTGGGTCATCGCCGCCCTGCTGGTCTCCGCCCTGGTGGTGAACTCGGTCACCGTGGCCTTGGTGGGCGACGGCGCCTCGGGGTGGCGACTGCACGTGCGGGTGGCGGTCGAGATGACGGTGATCGCGCTCGTCATCTACGGCGTGGGTTGGGGCCCGATGCTCGCCATCGGCTTCGTCTTCGGCGCCGTCGACGTGATGCGCGTGGCGGGGGCGGCCGCGGCCCGGCCCGCCATCACGTGGACGCTGAGCTGCATCGCCCTGGGCCAGGGCGCCATCGCGCTCGGCATCGCCCCCACGCTCATCCGCGAGCCGCTGGTGGACAGCCTCAGCGCGCTGGCGGCCATGGGCACGGTCTTCACCATCTTGGTGCTGCACTGGTTCGCCTCGGCGCGCGAGGACAGCGAGGGCCGGTTCGAGGCCCTGGTGCACGAGGCCAGTGACATCATCGTGGTGTCGGACACGCTCGGCCGGCTGACCTACGTCAGCCCCGCCTTCGACCGGATCCTGGGATCGTCGGCGGCCGAGTTCCGATTCCGCTCGGCGGCGGAGATGATGCACCCCGACGACCTCACCGACATGCGGGGCCGGTCGGGCGAGATCCGCGGGTCCGCCCGCCAGGGCATGGCGACCGAGATCCGGCTGCGTCACGCCGACGGGAGCTGGCGGTGGTTCGAGGCCAAGGTGTCCAACCACCTCGAGAACCCCAAGGTGCGCGGCATCGTGGGCAACCTCCACGACATCACCGAGCGCAAGCGGGCCGAAGAGGCGCTGCGCGACGCCCACGAGCGGTTCCGGTCCGCCTTCGAGAACGCCCCCATCGGGATGGTCATGACCGACCTCGACGGTCGCATCACCCGGGCCAATGCCGCCTTCGGGCGGATCCTGGGGCGCGACGTGCTCGAGGTCTGCGGCGAGAACATCGAGAGCTTCACCCACCCCGATGACCGCGAGCTGAGCAAGACAGAAATGAACCGGCTCATCGCCAGTGATTCCGACGGGTACCGGCTGGAGAAGCGCTACTTCCACGCTGACGGCCACGACGTGTGGGTGTCGATCAACGTGTCGTGCGTGCGCGACGAGCAGGAACGACCGCTCTATTTCATCGGGCAGATCGAGGACGTCACCGAGGGTCGGGCCCTGCGGGACCGCCTCGCCTTCGCCGCCATCCACGACTCGCTCACGACCCTGCCCAACCGTGAGCTGTTCATGGACCGTCTCGAGGTGGCGCTGCGCCGGCTGACGCGGAGCAGCCACCAGGTGGCGGTGATCTTCCTCGACGTCGATCGCTTCAAGCTCGTCAACGACAGTCTCGGCCACGACGTCGGCGACCGCGTCCTGCGCGCCGTGGCGGACCGGCTCAACGGCGTCATGCGCAGCACCGACACCCTGGCCCGGTTCGGAGGCGACGAGTTCACGGTGCTGTGTGACGAGGTGGACAGCGAAGAGGATGCGCTCGAGGTGGCCCGGAGGCTGGTGCGGGCCATGGAGCAGCCGCTGGCCATCGACAGCGGGGAGGTGTTCGCCTCGCTCAGCGTGGGGATCGCACTGTCGGGCAACGGCACCGAGACCGGCGCGGTGCTGTTGCGCAACGCCGACGTGGCCATGTACCGGGCCAAGGGTCGGGGGCCGTCACGCATCGAGGTCTACAAGGAGGAGGACGAGCACAACGTGCTCAGTCGTCTGCGCACGTCGAACGAGCTCCACCGGGCACTCGAGCGCCACGAGCTGGTGCTGTACTACCAGCCTGTGGTCGACCTCCACACCCGGACCCTGGTGGGGATGGAGGCGTTGGTGCGGTGGCAGCACCCCACCCGGGGGCTCTTGGCGCCGCACGAGTTCATCACCCTGGCCGAGGACAGCGGGCTCATCGTGCCCCTGGGGGCCTGGGTGCTGCACGAGGCCTGCCGGCAGGTGTCGGTGTGGAGCGCGCGGCGCGCCGAGGCCAAGCTGGACGAGGCGCGCCTGAACATGTCGGTCAACGTCTCGGCCCTACAGCTGGCCGACCCCGGCTTCGTCAACCAGGTGACACGGGCCCTCGACTCGTCGGGGATCGACCCCGACCGGTTGTGGCTGGAGATCACCGAGAGCACCTTGATGCGCGACGCCGACGACGCCGTGCTCACCCTGCAGGCGCTGCGCCAAGTAGGCGTGCACTTCGAGATCGACGACTTCGGCACCGGCTACTCGTCGCTCAGCTACCTGAAGCGCTTCCCCGTCGAGACGTTGAAGATCGACCGCAGCTTCGTGGAGGACCTGGACCAGAGAGCCGAGAACGTGGCCATCGTGCGGGCCGTCATCGGGCTGGGCGAGTCCCTCGGCCTGTCCATCGTCGCCGAGGGTGTCGAGGAGCCGGCCCAAGCCGCGAAGCTCCAGGCGCTGGGGTGTTTCCTGGCCCAGGGATACCTCTACGGCGTGCCCCTTCCCGCCACCGCCCTGGGCGCCTACCCCGCTGACGACCTCAGCTCGTGGCACCAGCTGGCCCGCTCCGAGGCATCGTGAGCTGACCGCCCCGGCGTGATCAGCGAGCGGCCGGTCCCAGCAGGAGGTCGGCCAGGCGTTGGCGTTGGAAGCCCTGGGCCCCGAAGAGCAGGTCGTCCTGCTTGGCCCGGCGGTAGAGGAGGTGGCAGTCGACGTCCCAGGTGAAGCCCACGCCCCCGTGCACCTGGATGCACTCGGCGGTCACCGAGTCGGCCGCCTCGGCCACATAGCCCTTGCACATCGCCGCGGCGCGCTCGCGCTCGGGGTCATCGGCGTCCGAGGCCCAGGCCGCGTAGTGCGTTCCCACCCGGGCCAGCTCCAGGTGGTGCAGCATGTCGGCCGCCTTGTGCTTGATGGCCTGGAAGGTGGCGATGGGGCGGTCAAACTGCACGCGCACCTTGGCGTACTCCACGGCCAGCTCGAGGGCGCGCTCGGCGGTGCCGACCAACTCCGCGCACAGGGCCACATTGACGTCGTCGAGGATGCGGCGCCACGCCGCCTCGTGGTCACCGGGAGGGCCGACCCGGCGGGCCCGGCGCCCGTCGAGCGCGACACGGGAGAGCTTGCGGGTGACGTCGAGCGCGGGAACGGTCTCCCCGGCCGGGGTGTCGAGAAGGAACGTGGCCAGGCCGTCGCCGTCGTGGGCGACCACGAAGGCGAAGTCGGCATGCGCCCCGTCGAGCACCAGGGGCTTGGTCCCTTCGAGGACCCACTGATCATCGCCGGCACCGGCACCGTCGCGTGTGGCGCGGGCCCGCACGGTGCGCAGCGGGTCCCCGTGACCGGGCTCCTCCACCGCCACGGTCCCCCGCCGGCGTCCCGCCGCCAGGTCCCCGAGCACGTCGTCCACCCCCAGGCGCCCCGCCGCCAGGGTGGCCGCCACCGCCGAGGAGGCGATGGGCCCCGGGAACGGAAGCATGCCCATCTCCTCTTGCAGCACGACCATGTCCACGAGCCCGAGGCCCAGACCGCCCGCCGACTCCGGCACCAGCACACCCAACCAGCCCAGCCGGGCCATGGTCTCCCACAGCTCGGGGGTAACGCCCACGGGGTCCTCGATCATGGCCCGCACATAGGCGGCCGGTGCCTCGACCGCCAGTGCGGTGCGCACGGCGGCACGGAAGTCCTCCTGCTCGGAGGAAAAGGTGAAGTCCATCTCGACAGCTTGGCGGGTGGGCCCGGGCCTAGGCCAGACGCTCGATGACGGTGGCGTTGGCCTGGCCGCCGCCCTCGCACATCGTCTGGAATCCGTAGCGGCCCCCCGTGGCCTGGAGCTGGTTGAGCAGCGTGGTCATGAGGCGCACCCCGCTGGCACCGAGGGGGTGGCCGATGGCGATGGCACCGCCGCGCGGGTTCAGCCGGTCGGGGTCGGGCGAGAAGGCCCGCGCCCACATGAGGGCGATCGCCGCGAACGCCTCGTTGCACTCGATGGCGTCGAAGTCGTCGACCTTCATGCCGGTGCGCTCGAGCAGCTTGCGCGTGGCCGGGACCGGCGCCGATAGCACGATGGCGGCGTCCTCGGCCGCCACCGCGAAGGCGTGGAAGCGCGCCAGGATCGGGAGCCCGAGCCACTCGGCCACCGATCGCTCGGCGATCAGCATGGCCGCCGCGCCGTCGGTCATCTGCGACGAGTTGCCGGCGGTGATGTCGGGGGCGGTATCGGGGTCGAAGGACTGGGCGGGGGGCAGCGAGGCCAGGCGTTCCAGTGTGGTGTCCCTGCGGATGCCCTCGTCGGTGTGGAGGAACTGGTCGGTGAAGGTGCCCTCGTCGTCACGGATGGGGACGGGGATGGCCTCCTTGGCGAAGTGCCCGGAGTCGGTGGCGGCGGCGGCACGCCGGTGGCTCTCGAGCGCGTACTCGTCCATGTCCCGGCGCGAGATCTTCCACTGCTCGGCCAGGAGCTGGGCTACCCGAAACTGCATCCACAGCCGGCCCTCGATGACGTCGAGGAAGGACTGGGGGAACGGCCCGGTCCCGCCCCGGGCGTTGGAGGCGAGCGGCACGCGGCTCATGGACTCCACGCCGCAGGCGATGGCGAGGTCGTAGTGCCCGGCCACCACGCCCGCGGCGGCGAAGTGCACGGCTTGTTGCGACGACCCGCATTGGCGGTCGACGGTCGTGGCCGGCACCGACTGGGGCAGCCCCGCCGCCACCCAGGCGTTGCGGGCCACGTTGGTGGACTGCTCGCCCACCTGGCTCACGCATCCCCCGATGACGTCGTCGATGCGCTCGGGGTCGACTCCGGTGTGGTCGACCAGATGCGCGAGCGCGAAGGCGAGAAGGTCGACGGGGTGCCAGTTGGCCAGGGCGCCACCCCGCTTGCCGAAGGCCGTCCGGCACGTGTCGACGATGACCGCTTCACGTGGAGCAGCCATGGTCAGCCCCCGGCTTCTCGGTCAAGCGTCGTGGTGTGGCTCATCGGCCCCCCTCTGGCTACCCCTGACGGTCGCGTGGCCTGCCCGCCCGGGCATGTCGAACCGCCCGGGAATCTCGAACGGCCCGGGATGACGAACGGCCAGTGTAGTAAGTTCGCTGACGATGGTGTCAGGTCCGGTGTCCCTACGCCACCGGCGCGCGCCAGGCCCGGTGGGGACGGCTGGGGCATGAGCGCGATCGACCTCGTCGAGGACGACGACCGGGCCGCGCTGCGCAAGCTGGCCCGCGACGTGGCCGAGCGCGACATCGCCCCCCACGCCCCGGGATGGGACGAGACCGAGGAATTCGCCGAGGCGTCGCTCGAGGCGCTGCGGCGCGCCGATCTCTTCACCGTGACCGTGGGCAAGGAGTACGGCGGGATGGGCATGGGCGACATCGAGGCCGCCATCGTCCTCGAGGAGATCGCCCGGGTCGACGTGTCGAGTGCGATCCTGTGCCAGCTCGTGTTCAACGGCCCCCCTCGTGCCATCGAGCACCTCGGCAACGACGCGCTGCGATCCCGCTGGCTCCCCCTGGCCGCCGCGGGCGAGCTGTTCTGCATCGGCATCACCGAGCCCGACGCTGGCTCCGCCGCCACCACCATGCGGGCGCATCTGACCCCCGACGGCGACGGGTGGCGGCTCGACGCTTACAAGAACTACGTCACGGGCGGCCACAAGGCGGTGGCCTGTCTGGTGTGGTGCCGTTTCCCGGGCAGCGAGGCCGGGACGGGCAAGGGCATCGGAGCCGTGGTCGTGGACCTGGCCGGCGAGGGCGTGAGCGTGGCGGGCACGCACAAGAAGATGGGGCTGCGGGGCTGCACCGAGGCCGAGCTGGCCTTCGACGACGTGCGCATCGAGCCCGGCGACGTGCTCGTCCCCGGCGACCCCGCCGACAACAGCGGGCTCAAGACCCTGCTGGCGCACATCAACCACGAACGGTGCGGCAACGCGGCTATGTGTGTGGGGGCGGCCCAGGGAGCGCTCGAGTACGCCATGGCGTACATGCGCGACCGCAAGGTCGGCACCAAGATGCTGTCGGAGCTCCAGGGCCTGCAGTGGAAGATCGCCGACATGGCCACCGAGCTCGAGGGCGCCCGGTTCCTGTTGCAGCGGGCGCTGGTGCTGGCCGGTCGCCACGGCACGCCGCCACCCCTCGAGTCCGCCATGGCCAAGATCGCCTGCAACCTCGCCGCCAAGCACGTGTGTGACGAGGCCATCCAGCTTCTGGGCGGGTACGGCTACAGCCGGGAGTACCCCGTCGAGCGCGCCTATCGCGACATCCGGGGGCTGTGCATCGGGGCGGGCACCGTCGAGATCCAACGCAATTTCGTGGGCACGGCGCTGCTGGGTGGGAAGGTCCCCGCCGGTCCATGGTGGAAGGCCCTGCCGCGATGAACCCTGCCGCCATGAACCCTGCCGCCATGAACCCCGCGTCGATCAAGCCCGTCGCCGTCCTCGGGGTGGGCGCCGCCGCGCCGTCCCTGCGACTGGCGGCCAAAGACGTGGGCGCGGCATGGGGATCGGGCGGGGGCCGGGGCACGGTGGCGGTGTGCGACGCCGATGAGGACACCCTCACCCTGGCGTGGCGGGCCGCCACCGCGGCGCTCGACGCGGCGGGGATCACCGCCGAGGAGGTGTCGGGCCTGTGGTGGGGGACGGCCCGCCCACCGTTCGCCGAGGGACCCAGTCACGCCTTCCTGGCCGCCACGTTGGGCCTCGACGGCGCCGTGGGCGGTTCCCTCGTGAGCGGCTCACCGCATGCGGGGATGGAGGCACTCCTCGGTGCCTGGGACGCATTGGCGGCCGGCCACGCCCGGGTGGCGCTGGTGGTGACCTCGGACGCGCTCGTGCCGGGTCTAGGTACCGCGAGCGAGGCGACCACCGGCGCCGGTGCGGCGGCGATGGTCCTGGGTGTCATCGCCAACGCCTCGGACGGCCCGTCAGCCAACGGGTCGTCTCCCGCGGCGCGCCTCGTGTCCCGGACGACGCGGGCCGTGCCCGCCGTCGACCGCTACCGCGCCGACGGGGGAGGTGCTACCGGTGACGTCTATGACCCGCGGCTGTTCCGAGAAGAGGTCTTCGTGCCCTTGGTCAGCGCCACAGGGCAGGCCGCGGCCGACGACGCCGATGCACCGCTGCGCGCCTGGGCCATCGCCGATCCCGACGGCAAGCTCGCCACCGCCGTGGCCAAGCGCCTGGGGGCGCCCCTGGCGTCGGCACCGGTCCACGGCGCCCTCGGTGACACCGGAGCGGCCGGGGCGCTGCTCGGCCTCGTCCATATGTGCGGCGACGACGGGTCCCCCGGACTGCTGGGGATGATCGGCTACGGCGGAGGCCGCGCCACCGCCGTCGTCGTCGATGCGGTGCGGGCCGTTCCCGGTGCAGTCACCGTCGACCGGTTCGGTGCCGGGCGCCAGGTCAGCTATGCCGAGGCGCTGCGGGCCCGGGGCCAGCTCGCGCCCATGGACGACCCCATCGAGATGGGCCTGCCGCCGGGAGGGGCGGCCTTCGTCCGGGGCAACCCCGAGATGCTCGGTCTGTTCGGGGCACGCTGCGCAGAGTGCGGCACGATCTCGACCCCGCCGTCGATCCACCCCACCTGCATCGGCTGCGGCGGATCGAAGCTCGAGGTAGTCCCGCTGGCGCGCCGCGGTCGCGTCGAGACCTTCGTCGTCAACCAGACCATGCCCCCGCCCTTCCAGGCGCCGCTCCCGCTCGTGATCATCGACCTCACCGACGGAGCCCGGCTCATGGTGCAGGGCTCGCCCGCCGACGCCGCCGATCTCGCCGTGGGCGACGAGGTGACGTTGTCGTTGCGCCGCTACGCGCTCGAGCGCGGCATCCCCGTGTACGGCTACAAGGCGTTCCGGGTCGAAGGCGACTGGGCCAGGAGCGGGGCCACGGTAGGTTCGGCTCGGGAGCGCAGCGCGAGGGAGGGTGGCGCATGAGCTGGAACAAGGTCGCCGTCGTCGGGGCGGGACTCATCAAGATGGGCGAGCTGTTCGAACAGAGCTACGAGCAGATGGCCGCCGGTGCCTTCTCCGCCGCGCTCGGCAGTGTGGACAAGGGAATCGACAAGTCGGCCATCGATGCGGTGATCGTCGCCACCCAGCGGGGCAGCCTGTGGGGCCAGGAGGGCGTCGGGGGCAACACCGTGCCCAGTGCCATCGGCCTGTCCGGCGTGGCCTGCACCCGGGTGGAGAACGCCTGTCCGTCGGGGTCCGACGCCTTTCGCATCGGCGCCATGGTGGTGGCCAGCGGCGTCCACGACGTAGTGCTGGTCATCGGCGTGGAGAAGATGCGCGACAAGTCCACCCAGGAGGGGCTGCTGGCCCGGGCCGCGGCCGGGCACCCGCTGTACAACCGGGGCGAGACCGCGCCGGTGCTGTTCGCACCCTTCGCCACGCGCCACATGCACGAGTTCGGCACCACCCCCGAGATGCTGGCGTCGGTGGCGGTCAAGAACCACCACAACGGATGCCTCGACCCCTACGCGCACTTCCAGAGCGAGATCACCGTCGAGCAGGTACTGGCCTCACCCATGGTGTGCAGCCCGCTGCGGCTGCTGGACTGCTGCCCGCAGACCGACGGGGCCGCCGCCATCGTGTTGACCTCGGCCGAACGGGCCCATGAGTTCACGGACAAGCCCGTGTACGTGGCCGGCTTCGGGGTGGCCACGGACCATCCCTACCTGCACGAGAAGTCGACGTTCGTGGGCCTCCCCGCCACCACCCTGGCCTCGGGGCGGGCCTACGAGATGGCCGGGGTGGGGCCGCGCGACCTGGACATGGCCGAGGTGCACGACTGCTTCACCATCACCGAGATCCTCGACATCGAGGACCTGGGCTTCGTGGAGAAGGGCAAGGGCGGCCCGGCGTCGCTCGAGGGCGAGACCGCACTCGACGGCCGCATTCCCGTGAACCCCTCGGGGGGACTTCTGGCCAAGGGCCATCCCATCGGGGCCACGGGCATCGCCCAGCTCACCGAATGCTGGTGGCAGCTGCGCGAGGAGGCCGGTGAGCGTCAGGTGGCCATCCGTCAGGGCTTCGCCCTCCAGCACAACGTCGGAGGCCGGGGCTCGGGGGTCTCGGTGGTGAACATCCTCACCCGCAACCCCTGAACTCCCGAGAGCGCCGAGATCCATACCCCGAGAATCCGGGAATTCCACCCACCGGCTCAATGTCGGCCCCCGGGGTGACGATTGAGTAGGCGTGGACAGGACACTGCAGGCCTTGCTGCGCTCGAGTCACGCGCAGGCTTCGTATGCGGAGGCGCTGGGACGAGAGGGTTCCCGGGGTCACACGTCGAACACGAAGCGCATGTCGGCCCTACGGGCCGAAGTCGAGACGGCAGACGCCGAGGTGACGCTCCTCAGGCAGAAGTTCTTGCTTCGCCGAGGTCTGTCGGATCTCTCCGCATCCGAGACCCGGCTGGTGACCACCAAGAGCTAGTGGCACCACCATCTCGTGTCCGGTGACGGGTACGAGCTCACCGGCGGTCCGGGATGTTGGGCGCGGTGCGCACCCCCGGGGGGGACCCTCGACTTCGACACCGGCTGAGGTGCAAAACTGTGACCGGTCCACGCACGCGCCGGGCCGGAACTGATCGGAGGATGATGTCGATGCCGCTCGAGGGGAAGTACGAGCCGAGTGCGTGGTCGCCCGTCGCCGATCAGGTGGCGCTGTACGAGGCGACCGACGGCAAGGAGGGTGACACCCTCGAGGGAAAGCCCGTCATCATCCTCAGCACCCGGGGTCGCAAGTCCGGTTCCGTGCGCAAGACCCCGCTCATGCGGGTCGAGCACGACGGTCGCTACGTGGTGGTGGCGTCGATGGGGGGCGCGCCCACACATCCCGTGTGGTATCTCAACCTCGTCGCCGACCCCGAGGTCCGGCTCCAAGACGGCGCCGTAGTCCACGAGCTCCGGGCCCGGACCGCCACCCCCGAGGAGCGCGACCTGTGGTGGCCCCGGGCCACCGCGGCGTGGCCCCCCTACGACGACTACCAGAAGAACACCGACCGCCAGATCCCGGTGGTCATCCTCGAGCCTGCGTAAGGTCAGCCGCCGTCCTTCTTGCCCAGCAACGGGTGGGCGGGCATCCCGACGGGCTGGAGGTGCTGGCCCAGCACCTCGTGAAAGTGCTCGGCCAGCTCGGCCGGGGTCCACCCACCCTCTCGCCACATCGCCGCGACCTGTCGGGGGGTCTGGAAGATCGTGTACGCGTACCCGGTGCGCCCGAGCACCTGGCCGTTCACGTACCCGGCCTGTTCCGACGCCAGGAAGGCCACCAGCGGCGCGTTGAGGGCGGGGTCCTGGTCCGGGGGGGCATCGGCCCCGCCGAAGAGGTTCTCGGTCATCCGGGTGAGCCCGGCCGGAGCCACGGCGTTGGCGGTGATCCCGTACTTGCCCAGCTCGAGGGCCCACACGAAGGTCATGCCCATGATGGCGGCCTTCGCCGCGCCGTAGTTGCTCTGGCCGAAGTTCCCCCGCAGCCCCGCCGACGAAGTGATGTTCACGATCCGTCCGTACCCGGCCTCTCGCATGTGGACCGCGGCGTGGCGCGTGCAGTTGAAGGTGCCCTTCTGGTGGACCGCCACCACGGCGTCGTAGTCCTCCGAGGTCATCTTCACCAACGTGCGGTCGCGCACGATGCCGGCGTTGTTCACCAGGATGTCGATCGACCCGAAGGTGTCGACGGCCTGGGCGATGATGCGCCCGGCCCCGTCGAAGTCCGCCACCGACTCACCGTTGGCCACGGCCTTCCCACCGGCGTCCTCGATGAGCCGGCACGTCTCGGCGGCAGGCCCCTGGGCGGTGCCGGCCCCGTCGAGGGTGGTCCCGAGGTCGTTCACGACGACCCGCGCCCCCTCCGACGCCAGGCACAGCGCGATCTCGCGTCCGATGCCTCCTCCGGCCCCGGTGACCACTGCCACCCTGTCGTCGAGCAAACCCATCCTGGTCGTCCTCGCTCGTGTCTAGTTGGGACTGGGGAACGTCGGTCCCACCACCCACAGGTCCGAAGGGTGGTTGCCCGGCGGAGGCGGCGCCACCGGGCCGGTGCGTGGCACCGGGCTGGGGACCGCAGCGCGCCGCGCCGGGGTCGTGCCGTTGGTGGAGGAGGCCACCGAGCCGTTGGTGGACGCGCCCCCCAGCATGTGCGACTCCAAGGTGGCCCGGGCGTCGCGGGCCGGGCCTTCCCACGCCACCGCGCCCTTCACCAGCAACACGGCCCGATCGGCGATGGCGAGGACGCGGTCCACCTGCTGTTCGACCACCAGGAGCGCACATCCCTGTTGGTGGATGGCGATGAGGCCGTCGTAGACCTGGTCGACGATCACCGGTGCGAGGCCGAGCGACAGCTCGTCCACGATGAGCAGCTTGGGTGGGACCGCCAGCACCTTGGCGAGCGAGAGGATCCGTTGCTGGCCGCCCGACAGCGTGCCCCCCAACTGCCGCCGGCGCTCGGCCAGGACGGGAAAGGCCTCGTAGGCGCGTGCCAGGGCCTCGGGCGTGCCCTTGCGCCCCACCCGGTGGCTGAACGACACCGTGAGGTTCTCCTCGACACTGAGCGAGGAGAAGATGGCGCGGCCCTCGGGCACGTGCGCCATGCCCAGCCGGGCGATGCGATGCGCCGCCCATCTGGTGACGTCCTGATCCTCGAACCGGATGGTGCCACTGCTGACAGGAACGAGGCCGGACGCGACCCGGGCCAGTGTCGACTTGCCGGCCCCGTTCGAACCAACCAGGGCGATGATGCCGTTCTCAGGGACCGAGAGCGTCACCCCGAACAGGGCGCGGTACGTGCTGTAGGACGCCGACACATTGTCGAGCTCGAGGATGTCGCTCATGCCGAGCGCCCCAGATAGGCACGACGCACCTCGGGGTCGGCCACCACCGATTCGAAGCTCCCCTGGGCGATGATCTCGCCCACTTCGAGCACCACCACACGGTCGACGGCGGTCCGCACCATCTCCATGTCGTGCTCAACGAGGAGGACCGCCATGCCGCGGTCGCGCTGCACGCCGCGCAACACCCCCGCTAACGCCGCGGTCTCGGTCATGTCGAGCCCCGAGGAGGGCTCGTCCGCCATGAGCAGCCGGGGCTCACCACACAAGGCCCGGCCCAGCTCCACCAGCCGGCAATGGCCCAGGCTGAGCGCGGCCACGGGCACGTCGGCCATCTCGGACAATCCCACCAGGTCGAGGATCTCCTCGACATGGGCGAGCTCGTCGGGCTTGGGCTTGCCCATGTTCAACAGGTCCTTCCACAGTGCCCCGTCTCCCCGGCGGGCCCGCTCGGCCACCATCATGTGGTCGCGCACCGACAGCTCGGGGAACACCTCGACGCGTTGGAAGGTGCGCCGGATACCCAGCCTCGCCCTCATGTGCGCCGGCATGCGGTCGAGCACGTGCCCGTCGAAGATCACCGTGCCGCCGCTCGGGTGGAGCTGGCCGCACAAGCAGTTGAACAAGGTGGTCTTCCCGGCACCGTTGGGGCCCACGAGACCGACGGCCTCGCCGGCATCGACGGTCACCGACACGTCCTTGAGCGCCGCCACCCCGCCGAAGCGGATCGAGATCGACCGGGCGTCGAGCAAGGGTGCGGTACCGTCCGCGCTGAGCGCGCCGAACGCGGAGGCAGGCGCCGGAGTGCCCACCGAGAGGTCAGCCACCGAACGGCTTTCCGGTCACGCCCAGCGCCGGGATCGCTTCGCGGAACCCCTCCATCGAGCCCGACGAGCCGGTGGCCGGTGGCCCCGCCTTGCGGGCGCGCCGGGCGTCGTACACGCTGAACAGCCTGCTCACGCGCACCATCCACCGGCTCTTCTGGTACTCGATGATGCCCTCGGGATGCGCGGCGTAGGTCATGGCACCGAAAGCGAACAGGATGGGCTCGATGCCGGCGAAGCGCGTGGGCAGGTACAGGGTGAGCAGGAGCTGGATGACACTGAACCCGATCCCGGCCTGCACCGCGCCCTCGATGGTCCGCGACCCGGTGGTGATCACGGCCACGACGTAGACGAGCGAGAACTCGTAGACGAAGAGATCGGAGCTCACGTGCTGGACGACCGACCCGAACAGGGCCCCGCCGAACCCCGCGATCCCCGCCGACATGGCGAAGACCGTCAGGCGGGCCGTCCGTAGGCTGATGCCCAGGCTGGCGGCGGCGACAGGACTCCCCCGCATGGCGGCCAGGTAGCGGCCCACCGTCCCGCGCTGCACCAGCAGGACGAGCACGCTGATGAGTGTCAGTGCTACGAAACACAGCACCAGGAACGAGCGGTCCGAGCCGAAGTTGATCGATCCCAACACCGGACGCGGCACCGGCACACCGGCGAGGCCTCCCCCCGTCCACGAATACTGGAACAGCGTCTGATCACAGAACAGGGCGAAGGTGAGCGTCACGAGGGCCAGCAGCAGGCCCGACACCCGGATGGCCACGATGGCCACGATCGTCCCGATCACCGCCGCCAGGAGGCCGCCCGCTACGGCGCCGAGGAGCACGGGCAGGCCCAGGTGCTCGGCGAATTGCCCGGCCGCGAAGGCGCCGATGCCGGCGAAGGCGGCCTGGCACAACGAGAGCTGGCCGCTCATGCCCGTGATGAGCGTGATGGACAGGAACACGATGGACAGGCACAGGCCCTCGGCGAAGGCGGTGACGTAGTAGCCGGGCACCCAGGTCACGCTGGACGCCAGGAACGCCACCACCAGCACCCAGAAGCCCACGCGTGTCGGAACCTCCAGGCGGCGGTCGCGTATCGACACCGACGGCGGGGCCGGCGGGGGGTCGGCCGCCGCCAACGGGTCGGAGCTCAGCTCGAGCTGGCGCAGGCCGGGGTTGAGCAACAGCGTGCCCACGAGCACCACGAAAGGGAAGGCGGGGACGACGGCCTGGGCCAGGACGCCGCCGGTGGGCAGATATCCCGCCAGCAGGGACTCGAGGACGCCGAGGCCGATGCCCGCCGCCAGGGCGATGGGGAGAGACCGCATGCTCGCCACCGCCGCGGCCGTGAGGCCCGCCACCAGCAGGGCCGTGTACTGCAGGGGGTCGCTTGGCTGCAGCGACGCCGTGAGGGGGAGCAACAGCACGCCGGCCAGTCCGGCCAAGAGGCTCGACAGTGCCCACGCTCCGGCCGCCACCCGGGGGGCGTTGATCCCCTCGAGTTGGGACATGCGACGACTCTCGACCACGGCGCGCATCTGCAGGCCGATGCTGCTCCAGCGGAACATGGCCACCACGGCCGCCGCCACCACGACGGTGATGACGGTGGTGGTGACGTCACCGCCGTTGATCGGCGTCGAGAAGATGTGGAAGTAGACGCGGTTGGGGTTGAGCCAGAGGTTGGGCGGGTTCAGTCGCTGTCCGTTGCCGAAGAAGATCGGCAGCGCCTGGGGGATGGCGATGAGCAGCGCCAGCGACATCACGAGCTTGGCCGTGGTCGAGGCGGTCGGGATGTGACGGAACAAGAACCTGTCGAGGACGAGGCCGAGCAGGGGGGAGAACACGAGCACCGACAGCACGAAGGCGACCAGGACCGGGAGGTGGTTGGTCCGCACCAGGAGGTCGAAGATGAAGGCGGCCACGAAGGCCTGGGCTCCGAACGCCAGGTTGAACACCCCGGTGGCCCGGAACGTGAGCACCAGGCCTACGGCCATGAGGGCGAAGTTGCACCCGTAGGGGATGCCCGGGATCGCATAGCTCAAGAAGTGGCTCATGGTCCCCCCGAACCCATGGCGTGCACCGGATCGGCAATCCCAGGCGGAGGGTCAGGACCCCGAGGGGCCCGGGGTCGCGGGCAACGCCGGAACAGGCGTGGTGCTGTTCAGGTCGAAGCAGGTGAAGACCTGGCCGTTGGGATGGGTGAAGGCCGGCACGAAGGCGCCGTTCTGCACTACGACGTCGGCCTGACAGAACGGCGGCGGGGAGCCGAAATGACTCTTGGTCCAGTCGACCGGGGGCGTGAGCCCCCCTCCGTTGTAGGCGGTCTCTTTGTTGAGCGCAGCCACGAGCTTCTTCTGGGTCAGGTCCTTGCCCACGGCCTTGAGGCCGGTCACGAACTGGTCCGCTGCCATCCACCCGTCGAGTGCCACCTCGTCGTAGGTGAAGCTCGGCTGGTACTTGTTCATCTCCTTGATGTAGGTATCGAGACCGGGGTACTGGCCCGACAGCGCCGATTCGAAGGGCACGTGCTCCAGGCCGAGGTACACCCCGTTCATGATCGAGCTGTACTGCGCCAACGTGCCACGGTCATACCCGTTGAACCAGATCTGCTTCATGGTGAGGCCGTTCTGGCTGATGGCCCGGGCGAAGGCCACGTTCCCGTTGACGTCCAGGCACGTGAACAGCAGGTCCACGTTGTCGTTCTTCATCTGCAGGACCGCGGGCGTGGGGTCGGCGCCGTACACCAGGTTCAGGTCGCTGAACGACACGGTCAGGCCGGCGGCGCGCATGCCGGTCACCGCGGCCTGACAGGCGGCCGCCGACTGGGGCACGCCGTAGGCGACGACAGCGATCGACTTGGCGCCCAACTGCTGGGCGAGGTAGCCGTCCCCCGACGCGCCGCACGGGAAACAGAGCACCGACCCGTAGTCGGCGAAGAGGGTCGGCCGCTTGGCCCAGTCCGTCGACACGGCGTAGCCGAAGGTGGGAGTCCCCTTCTGGGCGAGATAGGCAGCTCCGCCGAAGAAGGGTGTCCCCACCCCTACCACGGCGAACACTTTGTTCTGCTCGACGAGCTTCTGGGCGACCGAGAGGTCGGTGGTGGGACTGCCCTGGTCGTCTTCTTGGTTGCCGGTGGGCAATTTGAGCAGTCGCCCGTCCACGCCGCCCTCGGCGTTGATCATGGAGAAGTAGGCCTGCACCCCGGGCACGATGGGGGCGAAGTCCGACGAGAGTGGACCGGTGACGTTGGCGATGCTGCCCACGGTGATCGAGTTGTTCGTCACCCCGGGGTCGCCACCGCCGGTGCTGATCCCCGCCTTGGCGTTCCCGCAGGCCGAGAGCCCGACCGCGAGCGCGACCACTGCCGTGGACACAGCCGCGAATCTCCCTCGCCGACTGCGCGACATCGGTCCCCCTCTCCCTGTCACCGTCACCCACAAAGGCCGGGGCCCAGCGGGTCCGGCGAGGCCCCGGATCGACGTCATGCCTGACGTCTGTGTCAGTTCGTGCTCTTGGTCACTGTAGCCTGGGCCTGCGCTGGGTGCCCGCCGCCCGCCGCCTCCACCGGTCCACCGTATCGCTGGCTCGGGACCTACTTCGGAGTGTCCTGACCAGGGTGTCAGGCCAGGAACAGCCGCTCGGGGTCGTAGCGCCGCAGCGCCAACACCTCGTCGGTCGTCACCGGGTCGAGCTCACTCACCGATGGGGCTACGTCGACGTCCCACCCACACGCCGCCACGAGCGTCCGCACCCGCTCGGCCACCGGGGCCGGCCCGCTCGGCACCGCCGACACCCGCAACGTGCCGTCGACCCGCCGCAGTATCCCGAGGTCGGTGACCACACTCGTGACCCGGGCCCCGGGGCTGGTGACGTACCCCACGCGCTCGACCAATCGGTCGGGGCGCGCCAAGGCCACCACCACGCAGGCCGCGGCGCGGCTGGCGACGTCGTTGGCCCCCCCGGACCCCACCAGGAAGGGCCCGCCCGGGATCAGGGTCGAGTTGAGGTTCCCGTCCCGATCGACTTGGGCGGCACCCAGACAGGCGATGGTGCGCGTGCCCGGGCCCCCCACGACCATCCCCAATACCGTCGAGGCATCGGCCAGCAGGGGTGAGCCGGGGAAGACGCGGTGGTTGAAGATGTACGGATCGGCGGGCGTAGGGGTGTAGCCCCACAGGCCGAGCTCGGCCGTGAGCCGGATGGCACTGCCCCCGGCCCGGGCCCGGGCGACCGCCACCCAGGCGGCGAGATTGGCCACCCCGGCGCCGGCCAGCACGGCATCGGCGTGCTGCGCGACGGCGACGGCCTCGAGCTCTCTGGCTCCATAGGCCGCGGCGTGCTCCCACTTGCTCGGGGGCACCGAAGCGTCGACGGGGTGGGCTTCGGCGTCCTGGCGCCATGACCCGGGATCGGTGCGCGCCGACAACCAGTCGAGCCGCTCGTGTCCCAGGCGCTGCAGGTACTCGTCGTGGGTGGCGGGCTCGAGCACCCAGTGTCGGGCCCAGGCGTCGAAGTCGTGGCGGGTGGCGGCGCGCGCCTCGCTCCAGAATCCGATGTCCTCGCCGTAGGAGGCGACCGGGGTCTGGGGCGCGTACAACCCACCGGGATGGGCGCCGAAGGGAGCCTCGACCACGGCCAGCATGCGATGGGCGGGGATCTTCACCCGGTGGCCGAGGCCGTCGAGGCTCTCGACCACGCGCTCGACCGTCGCCACCACACCGCGCCGGGCCGCCCACGCCCCCCACGCCCCTTCGAGGAGGGGCTCGGACAACACCACGTTTCCTTCCTGGTCGGCGACCGCCCCGTGGACGAGGGTGACGTCGGGGGTCAGGGGAGCCAGGAGCCCGACCGGCCCGAAGGAAGTGTCGGCCACCGTGAACTGCGCGTTCGAGGCCATCGACGACCCCTGGAGCGAGCCCGTCACGATGGCCGGCAGCCCGCGCGCCGCGGCCTCGAGGCGTTGGGTGAAGGTGAGAATCGACCAGTGCTCGACCTCGACCGCCCCCGAGGAGTACGCCTCTTGGAAGATGGGGTTGGGGGTATAGGTGGGGAACGTGTCGCCCGAATACGTCGTGACGACCCTGCGCACCATCTTTCCCTGGAAGAACAGAGCACCGAGCGAGCTCAGGCTGAGCATGACGAGCGTGAAGCCGGCGTCACTGCCCCAGTGCTGACGCGCCATCTCCCGCGCCGCCGCCGTCCACCGGCTGTGACCGCACAACACCTGCACGGTGTCGCCGGGCCGGAGGTGATGGGCGACGGCGTCCTCGAGCGTGACGTGCTCCACGCGGAGTCCTAGCGCCCCGTCCAGCGCGGCGGGCGCTTCTCCACGAAGGCGGCGGGGCCCTCTTTGGCGTCCTCACTCGAGAAGACCTCGGTGGCGATGGAGGACTCGATGCGGTACGCCTCTTTCATGTCCACGGCCAGGGCCCGCAGGACACTCTCTTTGGTCTTGCGCACGGCCAAGGGGCCGTTGGCGGTGATGCGGTACGCGTACTCCATGGCCTTGTCCCGGAGCTGGTCGGCGGGGACCACGGCGTTGAGCAGACCGAAGGCGAGGGCCTGGTCGGCCGGCACGCGATCGGCACACAGCAGGAACTCCATGGCCGCCGGGAACGGGATCTGCCGGGGAAGCCGCACCGTCGTCCCCCCACCGGCGAACAGGCCGCGCTTGGGCTCCATGACCCCGAAGTACGCCTCGGGCGTCGCCACGCGCAGATCGCAGCCACCCAGCATCTCCATCCCGCCCGCCACGCACGCGCCGTTCACCGCCGCGATGATGGGTTTGTAGAGCTTCACGCCCCGCAGCACCGCTTTCACCCCGTCGTCCATGCGGTAGCCGTCGATCTCCTCGACTTGGCGCGAGGCGATCTCTCGCTGGAGCTTGGTCACCTGGGGGATGTAGGTCTTGAGATCGGCGCCGGTGCAGAAGGCGTTGCCGACACCGGTGATGATGGCCACCCACGCGTCCTCGTCCTCGCCGAAGCGGTCCCAGGCCCCGCGCAGCAGGGCGAAGTGCTCCATGTCGAGGCTGTTCATCGACGGCAGGCGGTCGATGGTGATCCACACCACATGGTCGTCACCGAGCTCGTAGTGGACGGGCACGCTATCTCCTCTGCTCGCGGGGGAGCCCCAGGATGCGCTCCCCGATCACGTTGCGCTGCACTTCCGAGGTGCCACCGGCGATGCTGGCCGCCTTCGACCACAGCCACTGCCGTTGCCACGGCCCCAAGAGGCCCGACGCCGGCCCTTGCACCGCCAGAGCCGCCTCGGACAGCTGCTGGGTCATGTCGGACCACGTCAACTTCACCCAGCTCGACTCGGGCCCAGGCTCGCCGCCGCGCGCCAACTTCGAGAGGGTACGCCAGTTGTGGGTGCGCAACACCACAAGGGCCACGTAGGCATCGACCAAGGCGTCGGCCACGTCGGGGTCGTCCAGGGTGCCGTTGCGCGCCGCCTGGGCGAACAGCCGGGTGAGATAGCCCTCGTGCACCACTTCCTCTTTGAACGGGAAGTTGGTGCCCCGCTCGTGCGCCAGGGTCGTCGACGCCACCGTCCAGCCCTGTCCGGCCGGCCCCACGAGATGCTCGGGCGCGACGAGGACGTCGTCGAGGAAGACCTCGTTGAATTCGGCTTCTCCCGTGATCTGCACGAGAGGGCGGATCTCGACGCCGGCCGCCTCCATGTCCACCACCAACAACGACAGGCCCCGGGGACCCGCTGTTCCTGATTCGGTGCGGGCCAGACACAACCCGTAGCGGGCGAACTGCGCGTACGACGTCCACACCTTCTGGCCCGTGACGCGCCAGCCCCCGCCGCCGGGATCGACGTCGGCGCGTGTGACGAGCCCCGACAGATCCGAGCCCGCCCCCGGCTCACTGAAGAGCTGGCACCAGATCTCCTCGGCACTCACGATGGCGGGCAACCACCGCCGGCACTGCTCCGGAGTCCCATGGGCCAGGAGGGTGGGGCCGGCCAGGTTGATGCCGACCCGGTTGACGAGCTGCGGCGCCCCGCTGCGCGCGTACTCGGCGTTGAAGATGGCGACCTCGACGGGTGACGCGCCTCGGCCCCCGTACTCCACCGGCCAGTTGATGCCGACCCATCCCGCGCCGGCCAACGCTGACTGCCAGGCGCGACCCCACGCCACGGACTCGGCCAGGTCGTCGGAGTCGGGAGCCGACACGGCGTTGGCCTCGAGCCACGCCCGCACCTCGTGCGCGAAGCGTTGCTCGGTCTCGGTGAGCGACAGGTCCACCTGTTCCGACAGTCCTTCCTAGAGGTCCCAGGCCTGGGCGCGCCCGCTCTTCTCGAAGGCGGCGCGCAGCGCCGACTCCTGTGCGGGCCCGAAGGGCAGGTAGGCCTCCTCGCCGCGGCCCCGCGCCAGCACGGCGTCACCGCCGAGGCGATCGGCGCGGAATTTCTGGTGGACGAGGGTCCGAACCAGCACCTTGTTGGTGGGGGTGGTGGGCAGGATCGCGCACAGCCGCACGTAGCGGGGGCGCCACTTGGGGCTCAGGTCGCTTTGGGCGTCGATCCACGCCGCGAAGGCGACGGGGTCGAAGGTGGCGCCGTGGCGCATCACCAGCGCCGCCATGATCTGGTCCCCGGAGTCCACGTCGGGCACACCGTAGACAGAGGCCAACATCACGTCGGGATGGCGGGCCACGATGGCCTCGATGGGCGCGGCCGGGAAGTTCTCGCCGTCGACCCTCAGCCAGTCCGAGGTGCGACCGGCGAAGTACACCCAGTCATCGGTGTCGACGTAGCCGAGGTCGCCGCTCCAGTACCAGCCGTTGCGCGTGGTGCGCGCCATGGCCTCGGCATTGCGGTAGTACCCCTCGAAGGGGCCCACCCCCTCGACGTTGACGATCTCGCCCACGCACGCCGCGGCGTTGACGAGGCGGCCGTCGGCATCGAAGACGGCGCGTTCGCGTTCGTTCCCGTCGGGGTCGACCACCTTGATCCCCTGGCGCAGCTTGCCCACCGACCCCCGGGGCACCCCGCCGGAACGGTCCAGGGCGATCCCCCCCTCGGTGGACCCGAACACGTCGACCACGGCCACGCCGAAGCGCGTGGCCACCGCCTCCACCACATGGGGGGAGCCCTCGTTGCCGTAGGCCAGGCGCAGGGAGTTGTCGGCGTCGTCGGGCCGTTCGGGGGTGGCCAACAGATACGCCAGGGGCTTCCCCGTGTAGTTGAACCATGTGACCCCGTACCGGCGCACGTCCTCGAGAAAGCGCGACGCGCTGAAGCGCCGGGCCAGGCCGACCGAGGCTCCCGCCACCAACGCCGGCGCCAGGCCCACCATGAGCGAGTTGGAGTGGAAGAGGGGCATGGCCAGGTACCCCACGTCGTCGGGGCCCACGTCCAGCACCATCGTCATCCGGTTGCCCGTGGTGAGCAGCCGGCGCTGGGTGCAGCGCACCGCCTTGGGCGCGGCCGAGGTCCCCGAGGTGAACAACAGGACCCACAGCGTCTCCACGTCGGGCTCGAGCCCGGGGTCACCGTCACCCGGTGCCCACGGTGCCAGGGCGTCGTCAAGGGACTCGCCCATGGTGCGGGACCGGGCATCCCCGGCGCCGGCGGCGTCCCCGTCACCGGCGGCGAATCGTTCCGAGACGAGGAGCCCCCCGGGCAGCTTGAGATCAGCGGCGACAGGCGCCAGGAGCTCCTGGTGGCGGGGCTCGGTGACGAGCAGCTGGACATCGGTGTAGTCGATGTCGGCCAGCAGGTGCTCGTCGCGTCGGGTGTGGTTGAGGCCCACCACCGCCGCACCGGCCAGACCCGCACCGGCCAGGCAGAACACGTAGTCGGGGGTGTTGTCGAGGAGGACGCCGACATGCGGGGGCCGCCCCGGGTCGAGCCGCTGGCGGAACAGCGCCGCGTAGCGGGTCGACTCGGCGTACATCTCGGCGTGGCTCCACGTCCGGTCGCCGAAATGCAGCGCGGGGCGCGAGGCGAACTCCGGGTCGGTGCCGTTGCGTCGGAGCAGTGCGGCCGCATTGGCGGCGGGCAGCGGTGCTTCGCCCGGCGCCGGTGCCAGGGCCACGCGTTCGACCACGTCGGGAGGGGCCACGATATGAGTCCGGGACGCGCCGCGTTCTCTGACCACGGCGTCAGGTTAGACAAACCGGCCCGGCGGTAGCGTGGCCGGGTGCCCCGGCTGCGTCCCACATTGGTGCAGGCGGGGGCGACGCGCTACCGGCACGCCGGCGGGGCGTGGGACCGCGGTGCGCTCGATGCGTCGTTCTCCTCCACGGGCACCGTCGTCGACGGCACAGACCGACTCGGCGCCACCGCCGTCGAGACCGCCGTCGCCGCCCTGGCGGGCGGGCTGGCGGCCACGGGTGTAGGGCGCGGGGACGTCGTGAGCTGGCAATTGCCCAACGGTGCGCCGCCCTTCCTCCTCTACCGATCGTGCTGGCGGCTGGGGGCGATCGCGGCGCCGCTGCACCACCGGTTGGGGGGCGCCGAGGTGGCCGCCGCCCTCGATCAGGTGCACCCCGTGCTGGTCGTGGCGGCGGCGGGAATGCCCGGTGCGCAGTGGCCCGGAGCGCTCGTGCCCGCCCGCGACGACATCGAAGGCCTGTTGGAGGTCCTCTCGCCCGGCCCGGGCATGGGAGCCGGGTCCTCCCCGGCGCGGCCGAGCGACATCGCCGTGGTGTTGTTCACCTCGGGGTCGACCGGCGTGCCCAAGGCGGCGCTCCACACCCATCGCGGCCTGGGCTACAAAGCCGCCCTCATGGTGGCCGTGCACGGCCTCGGGGCTGACGACACCGTGCTCATGCCCGCCCCCCTGGCGCATGTGTCGGGGCTGCTCAACGGGGTGTTGATCGCGGCTACGGCGGGGATCCCGACCGTGCTCATGGCGGCGTGGGACCCCGACGAGGCACTCCGCCGGATCGAGGACGAGCGCGTGTCGTTCATGGGCGCGCCACCGGTGTTCTTCTCGCAGATGGCGGGATCGGCGGGCTTCCGCCCGGACCGGGTGCGCAGCCTGCGGCTGGTCTCGACGGGCGGAGCCTCGGTCAGCCCTGCGTTCGTGGAGTCCACGAGCGCGTCGTTCGGGTGTCGGGTCAAGCGCACCTACGGATCCACCGAGGCGCCCACGGTCACCACCTCAGGCCCCGACGACAGCGTGGCCCGGGCCCGCGACACCGACGGGCGCGCCCTGGGAGACGTCGAGCTCGAGGTGCACGACCCCGAGACCGCGGCCCGGCTCGGGCCCGGCACCGTCGGCGAGCTCTGGCTGCGGGGCCCGGAGCTTTTCGCCGGCTATGTCGACCCCGATGCCACGGCCCGGGTCCTGTCCCCCCGGGGGCGGTGGTTCCGCACCGGTGACCTCGGGGTGCTCGACGACGAGGGCTGGCTCCAGGTGGTGGGCCGGCTCTCGGACATCATCATCCGCGCCGGCGAGAACATCTCGGCGTCGGAGGTCGAAGCCGTGCTCGAGGCCCATCCCGACGTCCGACATGCCGTGGCGGTGGCCGTGGCCGACCCGGAGGTGGGCGAGCGAGTGGCCGCCTTCGTGGAGGCGACCCGGCCCTTCGACCTGGCCGCGTGCCGCGACTGGTTCTCGGCCCGGGGCGTCACCCGGTTCAAGACCCCCGAGATGGTCATCCAGCTCGACGCCCTACCGGTCCTGGCGGCGGGGAAGCCCGACCGCAGCACCATGCGCACCATGGCGGCCAACCTCCGCGCCTCGCCCCCCTGAGGGCGGGCCCAGCGTGCTCGACCGGATCAGAGAACGGGCAGCCCGGCCTCGGCGCGTGCCCTGAGCGTGCGGGCGATCCGCTCGCGGTGATGAGCGGCATCACCGAATGTCACCTGGTCGAGCTGCGAGCGCTTGAGGAACAGATGGAGGTCGTGCTCCCACGTGAACCCGATGCCGCCGTGGACCTGGAGTCCCGAAGCCATCACGCGCCGGGCCGCATCGGAGCACCACACCTTGGCCGCCGACGCCGCCGCTGAGGCTTCGGGGTCACCGGCACCCACGGCCCACGCGGCGTAGTACGCCGCGGATCGCATGCCCTCCACGTCCACCAGCATGTCGGCGCACCGGTGCTTCACGGCCTGGAACCCGCCGATGGGTCGGCCGAATTGCACTCTGTCCTTGGCGTACTGGACGGTCATGGCGAGTACCACATCGGCGGCGCCGAGCATCTCGGCACACACAGCCGACACCGCCCGGTCGAGCACGGCGTCGGCGGCCCGATCGTCACCCAGCCAGGACGCGGGGCGGTCGTCGAGCTCGAGCCATCCCAAGGCGCGGGTGCGGTCCATGGCCGGCTCGTCGCCGGGTCGGGCACCGTCCTCGGCCGCCAGGGCGAAGAGGGCGGGGACACCGTCGGCGGTGGCGAACACCACCAGCACGTCGGCCATGGGGCCGTCGACGACGGGGTCGGACCGGCCCGTCAACCGCCACGGGCCGTCGCCGTCGCGCCGGGCGCGCATGGCGTCGACCGTTCGCGACCACGCCACTGCTCCGGTGGCCTCGCCCGCCGACAGGCGCTGCGCCCACCCCCGGAGGTCGGTGTCGCCGAGGCCCGTCCGATCCTTCGCTTCGGTCACGCTGGCGGCGACCGCCGCGGCCAGCGCGCCGTGGGCCACCACGGTCCCGGCGAAAGGCACCGGGGCCAGGTGGCGTCCCAGCTGTTCGCACAACACCGCCACTTCGACCAGGCCGAGTCCCAGTCCCCCGTCGCCGGAGGAGCGCTCGACGGCCGGCCATCCCTGCTCCGCCATGGCCCCCCACAGCGCGTCGTCGAGATGGCGGTCGGTCCCGGCCACGTCTCGGACCCGGGTGGTCGGGCACATGTCGTCGAGGAGGCTGGCGGCCGCGTCGCGCAGCGCGACCTGATCGGCCGAAAGCTCGAAGTCCACGGGCCGGAGCCTACCGACAGCCCCGTTCCCGAGCCTGACGCGTGTGTCATGCTGGCGCGGGCGATGGACCTGACGACGACGCCTGCACAGGAGCGCCTCCGCGGCCAGCTGCGGGAGTGGCTCCGCGGTCACCTGCCATGGGAGTACGGGGTGGGTCTGCCGCCGCGCTTCGACGACCTGAGCGACGAGGTGGCGTTCGGGCGGCGGTGGCAGGGGGATCTCGCCGGGGCGGGGTGGGTGGCGGTGACCTGGCCCCAGGCCTACGGCGGGCGCGACCTCGGCCCGGCCGAGAACTTCGTGGTGCAGGAGGAACTGGCGCGGGCCCGCGCACCCGAGCTCGTGGGCCGCATCGGGGTGAACCTGGCCGGCCCCACGCTGCTCGCCCATGGGACCGACGACCAGAAGGCACGCTGGCTGCCGGCCATCCCCACCGCGGCGGAGCTGTGGTGCCAATTGTTCTCCGAGCCCGACGCCGGCTCCGACCTCGCCGCGGTGCGCACCATGGCGCGGCGGGTGGACGGAGGCTGGCAGCTCGACGGGCACAAGGTCTGGACCTCCTACGCCCAGTTCGCCGACTGGGGCGTATGCCTGGCGCGCAGCGACCCCGCCGCTCCCAAGCACAAAGGACTCTCGTTCTTCGCCGTGGAGATGCACGCGCCGGGCGTCGAGGTCCATCCCCTGGTGCAGCTCACCGGAGAAGCGGAGTTCAACGAGGTGGAGCTCAACGAGGTGTTCGTCCCCGACGACCAACTGGTGGGCGCGCCCGGGGAGGGTTGGCGGGTGGCAGGGTCCACACTGTCGAACGAGCGGGGCGTGAACCCGCGCCAACTCGTCATCCACATGCAACATCTCGAGGAGCTCCTGGCCGCCGCGGCATCCTGCGGTGCCTTCGACGACACCCGACTGCGTCGCAAGCTGGCCCAGGCCTATGTCGAGGTCCGGTTGTTCCAGCTCCACAACTGGCGATCGCTCTCCAAATTGCAACGGGGGCTCGAGCCCGGGCCCGAGGGGAGCATTCTCAAGCTCTACTGGAGCGAGATGAGCAAGCGACTCCACGCCCTCGCCCTCGAGGTCCTGGGTGCCGCCGCGCCGCTGTGGCGCGACGCCACCGGGAACCCCGGCGATGGATCGTGGCAGCGGGCCTGGCTCTACTATCAGGCGGCGTCGATCTTCGCGGGCACGAACGAGATCCAGCGCAACGTGGTCGGTGAGCGGGTGCTGGGCCTGCCGCGTGAGCCCGTGGCACCCGAGGCGGCTCGGTGACCGCCCGGCGCCGGAGGACCCGACCGACCCGCCGATGACGGCGAAGGAGGCATGCGGTGTCGAGCAATGAGCCGGTGGTGCGCTACGAGGTCGACGGGCCCGTGGTGACGCTCACCATGAACCGACCCGAGGTCGCCAACGCGCAGAACAGTGCCCTGATCGACGAGCTCGACGCCTGTTTCGACCGCGCCGACGCCGATGACGACATTCGGGTCGTGATCCTGGCCGGCGCCGGCAAGCACTTCAGTGCCGGTCACGACCTCAAGGCGATCGTCGGCAACGAGGGAGCCGACGAATGGGTGGCGATGCGCGAGACGCCCGAGGGGAAGTTCCGCCACGAGCAGATCATGTACGTCGACCGCTGCCGCAAGATCCACGACTTCCGCAAACCCACCATCGCCGCGGTCCAGGGCAAGTGTGTGGCGGCAGGGCTCATGCTGGCGTGCATGTGCGACCTCATCGTGGCCGCCGACGATGCGTCGTTCTCCAATCCCGTCCTGCGCATGACCGGAGCCGGCGTCGAGCTCCTGGTCGAGCCGTGGGAGCTCGGCATCCGCAAGGCCAAGGAATTCCTCCTCGCCGCCGAAGAGCTCGACGCCGAGGAAGCCCGGCGGCTCGGTCTCGTGAACAAGGTGGTCCCCCGGGCCGACCTGGCGGCGCGCACCATGGAGCTGGCGCAGCGCGTCGCCCTGGTCCCGCCCGTGACCGCCCAGGTGGTGAAGGCCTCGCTCAACAACGTGGGCGAGCTCATGGGCAAAGGGGCATCGTGGCGCTACCACTTCATGGCGCACCAGTGGGCCCACAACACCGCTACTGCGCTGTCGGCTCTCGAGCAGCGCAAGCAGATGGGCTCGATGAAGGAGGTCTTCGCGGCCCGGGACCGGGGGGACGCCGCCGAGGCACCTCCCGGGCAGGACTGACGCCCCCGCCATGGCGCGCCCCCTCAAGGGCCTGCGGGTGATCGACGTCGGCACCAGGATCGGTGCGCCGTTCTGCGCGGGCCTGCTCGGCGAGTGGGGAGCCGAGGTCGTGAAGGTGGAACAGCCCCGCACCGGCGACTTCATGCGCACCATCGGGCCCTTCGTGGAGGGCTACTCCCTGTTCTGGGCCGTGGAGGGACGGGGCCGCAAGAGCGTGACCTGCGACCTGCGCGTGCCTGAAGGCCAAGACCTCTTCCGGCGCCTGGCCACAACGGCGGACGTCGTATGCGAGAACTTCAGGCCCGGCACCATGGAGGAATGGGGGCTCGGCCCCGCAGCGCTCGACCCGCGCCTGGTGTTCGTGCGCATCAGCGCCTTCGGCCAGGACGGCCCCTATGCCGGGCGTCCCGGGCTGGATCGGCTCGGTGTCGCCTATGGGGGTCTGCTGCATCTGACCGGTGAGGCCGACCGACCACCGGTGCGACCGGGGGTGACCGTCGCCGACTACCTCACGGGGGTGTTCGCCGCCGAGGCGGCGCTGGCGGCGCTGTATCGACGCGACGCCGGTCGCTCGGCGGAGCCCGGCCGGGGGGCGGTGGTCGACGCCTCGCTGTACGGCTCGGTGCTGCGCATCTTGGAGTGGACGATCCCGGCCTACGACCGACTCGGGACCGTGCGGGGGCGCGAGGGCAACCGCCTGTCGAATTCAGCTCCGCTCGACAACTACCCCACCGCGGATGGGAACTACGTGTGCGTGGTGGCCGGGGGCGACGCCAACTTCGGGCGTCTGTGTCGCGCCATGGACCGTGTCGACCTGCTCCAGGACCCTCGCTTCACCACGCTGGCCGATCGGGCCCGAAACGGCGACACCATCAACGGCATCGTGGCCCAGTGGACGTCGAGCCAGGACGCCGCCGACGTCGAGCGCGCCTGCATCGCCCACGACGTGCCCGTGGCCACCGCCTACACCGCCAGGGACATCTCCCTCGATCCGCATTTCGCCGCCCGCCACGATCTCGTCGCCGTCGACGACCCGGTGCTGGGCCTGCTCCGCCAGCAGGCGCCCTACCCCAGGCTCGTGGGCGAGCCCACCCCCGTGCCCAGTGGTGCCCCCTCGCTCGGGGCGCACAACCGCGAGGTGTGGTGCGACATCGTGGGCCTGTCGGGGACCGAGCTCGACGAGCTCCAGGCCAAGGGGATCGTGTGAGCACGACAGAAAGAGGACCGACACCGTGAGAGCACTCGTGTTCGGCGCCGCACCCGCGCCCGACGAGGCCAGACCGCAACCCACCGACGATCTCGAGCGCATGCTGGCCGCGCTCCCCTTCGGGCTCCACGTGGTCGAGGACGCCCGACCCCCGCGCCCCGACTGGGTCGTCACCAGGCCCATCCTGTCGGGCATCTGCGGGTCCGACGCCAAGCTCGTCCTGGGTGATTTCGGCGAAGGCGATATCGACAACCCCATGTCCGCCTTCTCGTCGCTCCCCCATGTCCCCGGGCACGAGGTGGTGGCCGAAGTGGTCGAGCTCGGCCCCGATGCCCGAGGAGTGGAGGTCGGTGACCGGGTGGTCCTCAACCCCTGGCTCACGTGTGCGCCGCGCGGGGTCGACCCGATGTGCCCCCCCTGCCAGGCAGGGGACCTGAACCTGTGTTGGAGCTTCACCCGCGGGGCACTCGGCCCGGGCGTCCACGTGGGGGTCACCACCGACGCGCCCGGCGCCTGGGCAGACCTTCTCGCCGCCCACGACTCGATGCTCATCCCCGTCCCGGCCACGGTGTCGGACACCCTGGCGGTGCTGGCCGATCCGTTCTCGGTGTCCATGCACGCCATCCTCCGCCACCCGCCGCCCGCCGGCGGCAAGGCACTCGTCTACGGCGCCGGCGCGCTGGGTGTCACGAGCGTCGTCGTCCTGCGGACCTTGTTCCCCGACGTCGAGGTGGCCGTGGTGGCGCGCTTTGCCGCCCAAGCGGAGTTCGCCACCCGACTGGGGGCGAGCAAGGTGCTGTCCCACGAGCCTCGCCTGGCCGTGGTGGAGGAGCTCGCCCAGTGGTCCGGCGGTGTCCTGCACACGCCCTTCGACGGTCTGCCCGTCGCCCACCCCGGTGGGATCGACGTCGTCTACGACACCATCGCCAGGCCCGAGACCCTCGAGGTGGGCGTGCGGGTGCTCGCCGAGCGCGGCACCCTCGTCCAGAGCGGGGTGTCCACGCCGGGACGCTGGGAGTGGACGCCCATCTACTTCAAAGAGCTCACCATCGCCGGCTCCAACGCGTTCGGCATCGAGGAGGTCGACGGCGTCCGCAAGCACGCCATCGCCCATTACCTGGACATGACGGCCTCCGGACGAGTGGACCTCACGGGCATGCTGACGCACCGGTTCCCACTCGACCGGTGGTGGGACGCCCTGCGGGCCATCGCCCGCCAGGACGAGAGCGGAGCCATCAAGGTCGCTTTCGAGGCATCTTGAGCCGGTCGGTGACTACGATGCCCCGGGAATGGGACCGGCGACCACGCCGAGCGCCCCATCCGGGCCCGACCCGGTGAGCACCCGGGGCGCGAAGAGCGGCACGAACGGGAAGCGGGCTGCGGCGCGCGGCACCAAGGTGGCCGTCGTGGCCGGTGAGCCCGCCAGTAAGCGCGCGCTGCGCTCGCAGGGTCGCAAGACCATGCGCAAGTTGCTCGACGCCGCCATGGTCGTTTTCGCACGTCGGGGGTATCACGCCGCACGCGTCGACGACATCGTCAAGGTGGCCCGCACCTCACACGGGACCTTTTATTTGTATTTCTCCAATAAGGAGGACCTTCTGCGCGCCCTCGTGGGCGAGGCGGGCGAGGTGGTGGCCGCCCTCGACCACGGGCTGGGCACGGTGGGCCCCGACGCGGCGGGATGGCAGGAGCTCCGGGCCTGGATGGAACGCTTCTCCGAAGCCTGGCAACGCTACGCACCGGTGCTCCGGGCCTGGACCGACCTGGTCATGAGCGACACCGAGCTCGGGGCCCAGGCCCACGCGGCGGCGGGCGGGGTGGCGAACACGCTGGCGGCGCGCATCGACGGCGCCGGGCCACACCCGGGCATCGACCCCAACGCGGCGGCCGAAGCCGTCGTCGCCATGGTCGACCGCTTCCATCAGCTACGGCAGTTCGCCGGTGAACCCGTAGACGCCTCGGCCCTCGACACGCTCACCACCATGGTGCACCGCGCCCTGTTCGGCGGGGGCCCCCCGCCGGCCTACGTGTTGTCGGACTGGAACCCCGCCGACCAGGACCCGAAGGAGACGGGCAGGCCCTGAGTCACGCCGGGGAGCGCCGCCGCTTCCCCCCGTCGTCGACGGTGGAGTGTCCCCGCTCCCACCCCCGACGGGCCCAGGGCAGGGCTTCGACCACCCGCAACAGCCCGAACGCAGGCTCGGTCAACACGACGCTGCCGGCGATCTCCTCCCAGGTGGCACCCACCTCGGCCGCCAGCATGGCGTGACGCTGGATCCCGGGCGGATTGCGCAGGATGACGGTGCACACCATGCGGATGAGCTCGTGGGTCTTGCGGTCCGGGGCACGCAGCGAGTCGATCTGGGCCAACCAGGCGTTCTGGGCCTCGTGCAAGCCCGGCGCGAAGGCGTGCAGCTCGGCTTCGAAGGGAAACACCCATTCGTCGCCTGCACCGACGCCGTCTTCGTCGTGCTCATGTGCCTTGGGGCTCACCGCGCCACCTCCGATCCCCAGCATGGCAGAGCACCTCGACGACCCCCAACCCGACGGTCCCGGACCTCAGGTGCCAGGGCTGAGCGCGAGAAACCGCGCGTACCGCTTCGAGGCGGCCGCGGCCCAGCGCGCCTCGGGCTCCACCCGTCGCCCCACCCGCGCCCACCGCTGGGCGCCGTCGAGCGACGATTCGAGACCGGCCGTCCAGCGGGCGATGTAGGCGGCACCGAGGGCCGAGCCTTCGGCCACACCCACCGTGTCCACGGGAAGGCCACACGCATCGGCGACACCCTGCATCCACGGCACCACGTGGGTGCCCCCCCCGCTGGCCACGATGCGACGGGCCGTGATGCCGGCTCGATCCAGCATGTGCCGGATGACGAACCCGCTCGCCTCGTAGGCGGCGCGCTCGACCGCACCGGCATCATGGGTCAGGTCGAGATCGTGCAGTCCGGCGCGCAGAGACGTGTCGTGATACGGCGCCCGCTCGCCCCGCAGGTACGGCGTCCACACCGGCACACGCCCGGGGTCTCCTCGGCGCTCGGGCTCCGCAGCCGTCCCCGCGGCCGCCGGGGCCGAAGCCGCCGCCGGTCGTGGCGGGCGGGGGGCGGTGCCATGGAGCAGGGCGCGGGCCCAGTCCAGAAACAGCGCACCGGCGTTGCTCGGTCCCCCCACGAGGACCTTGCCGGCGACGGTGTGGGGAAGCGTCCACAGCCCCGGTGCCTCGATCCAGTCGTCGACCACGGCCCACACGATGAGCGTGGCCCCGAAGATCACGAGGACGTCCCCGCTGTGATCCGCGCCCGAGACGATCTGGTCGCACAAGGCGTCGACGGTCCCCGCCGCCAGCACCGTGTCGGAGCCGGTGAGCGTGCCGGCCGCCTGGCCCATGGGGACCACGACGGGGAGCTGCTCCTGGGTGACACCGAACGTGGTCAAGACGTCGTCGTTCCAGTGGTTCCCGGTACGCATCGAGCCCATGCAGATGGCCGTGCCCGTGTCGATGGCGGGGACACGCCCCAGCGCGTAGTTGGCGACGGCCTGGGCGGGCCAGTACCCGCGCGCGCCCGGTACCTCGCGCACCGCCCACCGCACGAAGCCTCCCGCGTCGGGCATGACCGAATCGGTGTCCCCGACGTCGGGCCCCGCCACCACCTGGCCTCGGACATCGCCGTAGAGGAGTCCGGGGGACCGGGGGATGCCGCGCCGGTCGACCGCCGCCAGTGAGGGCACCATGCTCGTGACACAGACCCCGGCGACGTCCGCGCCGCCTGCGGTGACCTGGGCCAGGGCGCGCATCGGGCCCCGGCGCCACGCTTGGCCGGCGTCGTGCTCGAGCTGGTCCGGCGCGGGGGTCAACAAGCGATGGGGGATGCGGGCCCGGGCCAGGACGGCGCCGGTCTCGTCGGCGGCGACGGCCTTCACCGCCGTCGTCCCGATGTCGATGCCCACGGTGATCGAACCTGACACGACCGTCATGATTCGGCCATTATGAAGGAGTTCGGCGCCCGAAGGAGGATCGATGGATCGGACCCGCCATCGGGCCCTTGTCACCACCCCAGTGCGGGGCCCCGGGCTCGATCTGCTGCGCGAGCTCGCTGACCTCGTCATCGATCCCTGGATCGACCACCAACCCCTGCGCATCTACAACGCCGAGCAGCTGGCCGAGCGGGCCGCGGCCGAAGGGGCCACCATCCTCATGGTCGAGGCCGACCGTTGCGCCGGCCCCGTGTTCGAGCTCCCGCTCGTGGCGGTGGCGAGCACCCGCGGCGATCCCAACAATGTCGACATCGATGCCGCCACCGCGGCTGGGGTCCCGGTGTTGCGGGCCCCGGCCCGCAACGCCGACGCCGTGGCCGAGATCGGCGTGGCTCTGCTCTTGGCCGCCACCCGCGGCGTGCTGGGCGCGGACCACGACGTCCGGGCCGGCGAGATCTACAAGGACGGGACGATCCCCTACCAGCGGTTCCGAGCGTGGCAGGTGGCGGGGCGCACCGCCGGGCTGGTGGGCCTGGGTGCGGTGGGGCGCGCCCTTCGTTGGCGCCTCGAGGGCCTGGGCATGCACGTCGTCGCCTACGACCCCTACGCCGCTGATGCCACCCACAGCCTCGACCAGCTCCTCGAGGTATCCGACGTGGTGTCGCTGCACGCCCCCGTGACCGAGGAGACCAGCGGCATGATCGGCGCCGCCCAGTTCGCGGCGATGCGCGGCGGCGTCGTATTCCTCAACACGGCGCGCGCCCAGCTCCATGACGGCGACGCGCTGGTCGAAGCGCTGCGGTCCGGGAAGGTGGGCGCGGCCGGGCTCGACCACTTCGTGGGGGAGCACCTGCCCATCGACCATCCCCTCACCACCTTCCCCAATGTCGTGCTCACCCCCCACATCGGGGGCGCCACGTACAACACCGAGGTGAACCACACCCAGACCATCGCCGACGACCTGTGCCGCCTCCTCGCCGGCGCCACACCCCGCAACATCGTGAACCCCGACGTCCTGAAACACTGAGGAACCCGTGGACTTCTCCTACACAGCCGAAGACGACGCCTTCCGATCCGAGCTGCGCCAGTGGCTCGATGCCAACCTGCCGGCGTTCATGGCGTCGGGAGAGATCGGGGACGAGAACAACCCTGACCGCCGCACCATGCTCCGCCGCCAAGCCTGGCAGCGCCAGCTGCACGGCGGCCGGTGGGCGGCCATCAACTGGCCCAAGTCCTGGGGGGGCCGCGAGGCCACAGTGATGCAGAACACCATCTACTCCGAGGAGATGGCCAACGCCAAGACGCCGGGCATCTACAACGCCAACGGCCTGTGGCAGATCGGTCCCATGATCCTGCGCTGGGGCACCGAGGAGCAGCAGCAGATGTGGCTCCCAGGAATCCTCAACGCCGATGTCCACTGGTGCCAGGGATTCACCGAGCCCGAAGCCGGCTCCGACCTCGCCAACCTCCGCACCCAGGCCGTGCTCGACGGCGATGAGTACGTCGTGACGGGCCGCAAGATCTGGATCTCGACGGCGCACCTGGCCAAATGGGGCCTGTTCCTGGTGCGCACCGATCCCACCGCCATCGAACGCGGGTTCAAGCACGAAGGGATCACGGCGCTCATCATCGACATGGAGCTCCCGGGCATCGAGGTCAACGTCATCCGCGACATCACCGGCGGCGAGTTGTTCTGCGAGGTCAACTTCGACGGGGCACACGTGCCCGCCGCCTACCGCCTGGGGGAGGAGAACCAGGGCTGGAACGTGGCCATGGGGACGCTCGCCAACGAACGGATCGGCACGGCGGGACTGTCGGTGTCCATGCGCATCGAGCTCGACAACCTCATCGCCACGGCGCGCAAGAACAACCCCGAGGCACTCGAAGACCCCGGCATCCGCGACCGCATCGCCCGCCTGTGGACGCAGTTGGAGCTCACCCGGCTGCTCAACGCCCGTGCCCTCTCGAAGATCCTGAAGGGCGAGAAGAACTGGCCCGAGGTGCCTCTGGCCAAACTGCAGTGGAGCTACCTGTCTCAGACCATCGCCGAGCTCGGGGTCGACATCCTCGGCGCCGCCGGCGTCCTGGCGCGCGGCGGCCCCGATGCCGTGGACAAGGGTCACTGGAGCCACAACTACGTGTGGCAGCGCTACACCTCGATCGGGGCGGGCACGACCGAGGTGCAGAAGAACATCATCGCCGACCGCGCCATCAAGATGCCCCGCCGCTGAGGAGCTCGCTGGCGGTGCTGGGTCAGGATGCCTGGGTGAGCGACAGGACGTTGCCGTCAGGGTCGGCGAACCACGCCACGCGGGCCCCACTCGGTGCCGCCCACACGCCCAGGTCGTCCTGTTCCATCTGGACGAATCGCTCGAAGCGGACACCCTCGTGCACCAGCGCCTGCACCATCGCCGCGATGTCATCGACGACCCATCCGAGCACCGTGTAGGGAGCAGTCCGGATCTCACCGACGGGCGTGACCCGGAGCTGAGTCCCGTGGGCATCAAAGACGCATGCGAAGGGGCTTTCCTCCACCACTGTCAAACCCAGGACCTCGCCATAGAAGGCGCGGGCCCGGTCAAGGTCGGACGTCGCCACAAATGCCACCAGGTCACTCGATCCAAGCATCAGGGTTCCTCCCAGGAGCAAGCGTAGGACTGGCCGGCGGTTGCCTCGGAGTGGTCCGGACTGGTCCGGAGCTATCGGTAATTGTCACTTGCTACTTACGTAAGGATCTGCTTACATTCATCGGGTGGACGCCGCCCTCCGAGCCATCGCCGAGCCCCACCGGCGCGAGATCCTCCGACTCGTGGCTGACAATGAGCTGGCGGCGGGGGAAATCGCCTCGCATTTCGAGCTCAGTCGCCCGGCGGTGTCCCAGCACCTCCGGGTCCTCGTCGAGGCCGGCCTCCTCGAGAGCCGTCGAGATGCCACCCGCATCATCTACTCGGCCCGGCCCGAGGGTCTGGACGAGCTGCGCGAGTACCTCGAGGTGTTCTGGTCGACCGGACTGCGCCGCTTGAAGCGGGCAGTGGAGCAAGAGATGCAAGAGATGGAGGACAGCGACCGTGCCCACAGGCGATGACGTCATCGAGCAGGAGATCCGGATCGCGGCGCCACCCGAGGCCGTGTTCCCGTTTTTCACCGACCCCGACAAGATGCGGCGCTGGAAGGGCATGGACCACAAGGTCGACGCCCAGCCCGGCGGCATCTACCGGGTCAACATCGACGGCACCCACGTCGCTCGCGGGGAGTACGTCGAAGTGAGCCCTCCGCACCGGGTCACCTTCACCTGGGGGTGGGAGGACGAGGGCAACCCCGTGCCCCCCGGGTCGAGCACCGTCGAGATCACCCTGACCCCCGACGGCGACGACACCATCGTGCGTCTCGTGCACCGCGGGCTTCCGCTCGAGGCCGTCGAGCCCCACGCCGCGGGCTGGCGCCACTACCTGGCTCGGCTCGCCATCGCCGGCGGTGGCGGGGACCCCGGCCCCGACCAGGGACCGGCGTAGACCGACACCCGATCACCGACAGAACCGACAGACCGACCACAACCGAACACCAACAAGAAAGGCAGGACGCACGATGGGGAAGTTCGTATTTCTCTACACCGGTGGCCAGATGGCCGACACGCCCGAGGGCCAGAAGGCGGCCATGGACGCGTGGATGGGATGGTTCGGCACGCTGGGTGACGACATCGTCGACCCGGGCAACCCGTTCGGCGCCTCGAGCACCGTGAAGCCCGACGGTTCCACCAAGGACGGCGCTGCCGGCGCCATCGGGGGCTACAGCGTCATCTCCGCCAACAGTCTCTCCGACGCGGCGGGCAAGGCCAAGGGCTGCCCCGTCCTGGCCGGGGGTGGCACGGTCGAGGTGTACGAAGCGATGCCGATGTAGGACAGCTCGTTACGGGGACGGGGCCGACTCGCTCGGCGCAGGCGCCAGAGCGACGGCCTCGATCTCCACGAGTTGGTCCCGGTACATGGGGTGCGACGGCGGCGTAGGCGTACGGGGCGCCGCCTCGTCGGTCATTGGGCGGGAACCCGCTCGAGCTCCGCGCTGGGGTCGTAGTACAGCTCCTGCCGGGCGATCAGTGTGTCGCGGTAGCGGTACACCACGACATAGTTCGATCGCAGCCGCACGCCCCGCATGTCGAAGTCGAACCGCACCTTGACGTATGCGCCGCGGTCGCCGTCGATGAGCGCCCGCTCGTCGATGCCGTAGGAGACGTCGCACAAACCCGTGATGGTCAGCTGGATGAACTCGAGCGCCTGTTCGACCCCGACGATGCGCGCCGGCCATCCGAAGAGCCGTGTCGTGGGGCTGACGTAGACCACGTCGGGCGCATACAGGGTCCCGGCCAACGAGATGTCCCCCGCCTCGAAAGCGGCCGCGAACCGCTCTTCCTGGGCGTCGACGACCTCGAGCGACAGCGGCCCGCGCGTCACACCGACAACAGGACGTGCAGGTCGAGGTCGTCGAGCCGGGCCCGGCCGCCCAACGCCACGATCTCGAGCAGTGCCGCCACACCCACGACCTCGGCGCCCCCCCGGCGCAGCACCGAAGCGGTGGCGAGCAGGGTCCCACCGGTGGCGATGACGTCGTCCACAATCAGCACCTTGTCACCGGGCTCGACGGCGTCGGTGTGCATCTCCAGGGTGGCCTCGCCGTACTCGAGCATGTAGGCCTGCGACATGGTGTCGGCGGGAAGCTTGCCCAGCTTGCGCACCGGGACCAGTCCGGTGCCGAGCGCGTAGGCGACGGGCGCACCCAGGATGAACCCCCGGGCCTCGATGGCGGCCACCTTGTTGGTCCTTCCCGCGAACGGGGCCCCCAACCACGCCACGGCGTCGGCGAACACCCCGGCGTCGGCGAGAACGGGTGTGATGTCCTTGAACGTCACATCAGGCTGGGGAAAACCGACCACGTCGCGCACCAGCGCCCGCACCCGGTCCCGGATCGCCTCGTCACCGACGCGTCCGGGTGTCTCGGCCGGCATCTAGGCGGCGGGTGCGGCGGAGGCGAATTCGCTCGGGTCGAGGGGTGGCCCCAACGCCGCCGACGCGCCGAGCACGGCGAAGGTCGAGCCCATGCCGGCCACCATGAGCCGGCTCCAGATCGGCAGCTCGCGGCTGCGCAACGCCGCGATGGCGTCCCACGCGTCGCATCCCGCCCCCAGCAACAGGGCCCGGGTCACGGCCTCGGGCCGGTCCTCGCGCAGCGCCTGGAGCAACACGATGCCGAGCGCGAGGTCACGGCCGCCGAACACCCGGCTCATGAAGCGCACGCTCGGTCGCCTCGCCTCGGCACCGAGATAGACAGCCGCCGACGCTGCCGGCGTGGCCATGAGGCCCAGTCCGAAGGCGATGCGGCCCAGTGCGATCACATGGGGGATCCTGCGGCGCAAGTCGTCGTTCACCGGACCGAGGTTAGCGGCGGGCCGGGGGCTCAGGACGCGGACGAAAGCCCGTACAGCGCGGCGGCGTTGGCGCCCGCGATCAGGCGCTGGTCCTCGGCCGGAAGCTCGGCGATGGCCTCGGACAGCTCACGGGTCACACCCGGGAACACGGCATCGGGATGGGGATAGTCCGAGGCCCACACGATCCGGTCGGCCCCGCACAGCGGGGACCGGGCCGTGAAGGCGAGCGTGGACTCGTCAGGGTCGAAGCTGATCCAGCACTGGCGGCGGAAGTACTCCGAGGGCTCCCGGGTGAGCTGGGGCACGTCCCAACCGAAGATCTCGTAGTGGTGGTCGAGGCGCTCGAGCCACGGCACGAGCCACCCGCCCCCGGCCTCGAGGAAGACCAGGCGCAGATCGGGAAAGCGCTCGCACACGCCCCCGGCGAGGAGGAAGGCCATCGAGTTCATCATGTCGAAGGGGTTGGCGATGGCCTGGGTGAAGAAGATGTTGTCGATGGCGACGGTCCCGGTGTCGTCGGGGAGCGGCTTGGCCGAGCTGCGCAGACGGTTGATGCGCAGGCCCTGACAAGCCCCGGGAAGATCCGCGGCCAGGAAGGGGTGGAGCCCGATGGGCATACCCGTCTCGGACGCGGCCCTCCACAGCGGGTCGTAGACCGTGTCGGAGAAGGGTCGCCAATCCGCGCTCGGGTTGGGGCGCAGGAACACGCCCACGATCCCCGGCAGCGTCGCCACCCGACGGATCTCGGTCGCCGCCAACTCGATGTCCTGCTGTGGGAGCACGGCCACCCCGAACAGGCGCCCCGATCCGGCCTGGGTGTGTTGGGACACCCAGTCGTTGTAGGCGCGGCACATCACGGCCGCGAATTCCACGTCGGGGTGTCCCTGGATCCCGAGCAGGAGCGTGGGGTAGAGCACCGACTGGTGGATGCCGTCGGTGTCCATGTCCAGCAGGCGGGCCGGCGCGTCCCACGCCGCGGGCCGCACCTCGGTGTAGCGGAGCTCGCCGCGCTGGGCCCGGTCCCGGTCGTGTGCCGACATGCCCGCCGTGCCCGCCAACGACATGAAGTTGGCGAGGGTGCGGGTCCCGTCCATGACGGCCCACTCCTGGCCCTTGGCGTCGACCTCGATGTGCCACACCCGGTCCTCGAAGCCCTTGGGGGCGAACGCCCGGAATCCGTCGGGATGCTCGAGCACGTGCCCGTCGGCGTCGATGTAGGCGAGCCCAGAGACGAGCCCTGTGGATGCGGTTGTTGCCATGGTCTCTCCGATCACCGGGGCAGGTTGTAGAAGTCCAGGGCGTTGGCGCCCGCCACCCGCGCCAGGGCAGCGTCGGTGAGCCGCCCCTCGGCGTGCTCTTTCAATTCGGCGGTGGCCCGGGGCCAGGCACCGTCCCAGTGGGGGTAGTCGCTGGCGAACATCACGCAGCGGTCTCCGAGGAGCTCGACCACGCACGGCAGGGCGTCCTCGTCGGGCTCGCACGTCACCACGACGTTCCCCGCCGCCACGTAGTCGGCGGGTGGACGCTGCCACCCATTGGGGATCCAGTCGCCGCGCGCCTCATAGTGCTCGCCCAGGCGCTCGACGAACCACGGCAGCCACCCCGCTCCGGCTTCCAAGAAGGCCACCCGCAGCGTGGGGTGTCGGTCGAAGACCCCGCCACTCACCAGTGCGGTCATGGCGAACATCTGGTCGAAGGGAAAGCTGACGCAGTGGACCTGGATGTAATTGTCGAATCGGTCCACCCCGATCTTGGGCAGGTGGATCCCCGGAGCCCCGTGCACTCCCAGGGGCATGTCCAGCGCCGCCGCAGCATCGTAGAAACGGTCCATGTCGGGGTGGTCCAGGTTCCGGTCCTTGAGCGCGGGGGGGACGATGGTGGCGACGAGCCCGAGCCCCTTGGCCTCCTCCATAACCGTGACGGCCAGGTCGCCGTGCTCGATCGGCACCACGGCGATGCCGTGCAGGCGGCCGCCGCTCTTGGCACAGAACTCCGAGACCCACTGGTTGTACATGCGGGCCAGCCCCGCCCCGAGCACCGGGTCGTCGAGGGTCGGCACGCACAGGCCGAAGCTCGGGAACAGCACCATCTCGTCGATCCCGTCGGTGTCGGCGTTGGCCAGGACGCCGTCGACGGTCCCGGGGTCGACCCCCGGAGCCGTGGTCAGGCCGTGCTGGGGGGGGCATCCTGCGCCGGGCCCCTCGTACTGCGGATACGGCCTCCCCTCGATCAGGACCCCGAGCCTGGTGTCGGTCCGCAGCGCCACATGCTCGGGATAGCGCTGCATCAGCTCGGCGAAGAACTCCAGGGGTTCGACCGCGTGCGCATCTGCGTCCACGACGTGCAGGTCCGTCGCCATCACCGTTCCCTCTCGTCTTGGGCGCCCGCACCATCGTCGTCGTAGACGATCACGCTGCGCGCCACCTCACCCGCCTCCATGGCCCGGAAGGCGTCGTTCACATCGTCGAGCCCGATCCGCCGCGTCACGAGGCCTTCGGCGTCGATCGCCCCTTCCCGGACCAGGTCGACGAGCACGGGAAAATCCCGATCGGCGTCGGTCGAGCCGTACACACAACCCATCACCGTCTTGGCATCGACGAACAGCTCGAAGGCGGAGAACGACACCTGCTCGGCGGGCGAGCCCGCCCCCACCAGCACCGCCGTTCCGCCCCGCCGCACTGCGGCGAAGACCGTGCGGATGGTGGCGGCCCGCCCCACCACCTCGAAGCCGAAGTCCGCACCGCGGCCCCCGGTGTGGTGACGCACCGCCTCCACGGCGTCGACGGTGGAGCCGTCCACCACGGCGGTGGCTCCCATCGCCTTGGCCAGCTCGAGCTTCGACGCCACCTGGTCGACCGCCACGATGGTGGCGGCCCCGGCCAGGCGGGCCCCCTGGATCACCGACAGCCCCACGCCACCGCACCCGACCACCGCCACCGTGGAGGCGGCCGTGACATGCGCGGTGTTCCACACCGCGCCGACGCCGGTCGCGAGC
>DATCBU010000122.1:0-3341 GCA_036511675.1 Acidimicrobiales bacterium
AGACGAGAGGCGTTGCGACAGCTCGGTCGAGCCCACGACGTCGGTGAACAGGATCGCCACGTTCTCAGTGGTCAAGAAATGCCCTCCCGCCTGAAGGACACAAGAGTAGGCGAGGACCCGAATGGCCACAGGCCCGACCTCGGGCTCAGGGGCGTTCTCGATCACCAACGGAAGTGCGAGCGATAACGACGCCCGTGTGTATTCATGTGGGCCGGGCTGGATGTGCCGATCCAGTACGCCTCACCACAGAGGGGACTCGCCCGATAATCGCGGCCGAGAGCGATACTGCTCGGACGAGTTTGGTTACCTCCTCCGACGCCCCGAGCTACTCCCGGCAGGGATGGTTGCGGATGGCTCTGGGCAGCGTCCGCCATCGGCCCGGCACAGCCGTCCCGAGTCGGAGGGCAGAAGCACCGGAGAATAATGGCCCTAGACTGGCGTCTCAGGGCGGAGCACTCTCAGGCGAGAGGCCGATAGAGCCTTAGCCATGAGCCGATGTTGGACACCCGGCGGGAGCTGTGATGGCGATAGCGGTTCAGATTGACGTTCCGGGCATCACGCTCGAGCAATACGACGAAGCCATCGAGTTCGCGGGCTTTTTGCCCGGAGGCCCTCTCCCCGCCGGAGGCCTGTTCCACTGGGTCGCCAAGACCGACGCTGGCATTCGCATCGTCAATGTGTGGGCCTCACACGAGGAGTTCGACCAGTTCGCGGAGACACAAACCGCCATCCTCGAGGAGATCGGCGTCGACTCGGCCTCCCTCAAGGTCGAGTTCTTCGAGGTACACAACCACCTCTCGGGTGGCCGGAGTTAAAGGGGAATGCCGGAAGACCAGGGACAGGGAACGCACCGACTCTCCTTGGCCCAAGAGCAGCGTGAACTGACCCGGGATCGGATCCGGAAAGCCGCCATGGAAGTCGTCGCCCTACGGGGCTTCGACGCCACGGTCGACGAGATCGCCCGAGTGTCCCACGTGAGTCCCCGCACGATCTTCCGCTACTACCAGAGCCAAGACCGGCTGATAGTTGGAACCGTGAAGGACATGCTCGAGGCCTGCGCCCGCCCGCCGGTCGAGGGCCTGCTTTCGCCCACAGACGACTTCGACGGCTGGCTCGAGGGCCTGGCGTCGACGATCCACAGCAGAAACGCCGAGATCCTGGGGGCAGCTTCCTGGGACATTCACGGCCCGACCAGCAATGTACTCGGGGCGCTCTCCGAGTTGGTCCCGCTCCGGCGCGAATACCGCCTCCATTGGATGTCCTACATCGTGTCCCTCGCTTGGCGGACAGCGGGAGGCACCGGCGAACCGCCGGAGGATTTGGCGATGGCCTTCTTCCTCAACTTCTCTCCGCTCACCACGCAGGCATTGATGGCTGACCTCGACCGCAGCCCAGCCCAGATCGGTGCACTGACCGCTGACATCCTGAAGATGCTCCTCCGGCGTGCGGTGGAAGCTCAGCGCTCAGCGGGCGGAGATGTCTCCACCGATGCCGATGGCGGCGAGGGTCCACCGGGACCCTGACCCGGGGGGCCGACCGCGAGCGTCGCGTTGACGGTCGCGCTCAGTGTGGCGTCGGCTGGCAGCTCAGAGCGCCGCAGAAAGCGCCAGGGCTTGCTCCGGCGAGGTAGTCCTACGTTGCACATCTTGTCGTCTGCGAACCGATGACGCACCTCCAATACGTCACCGATCTTCGGTAGAACGCGTAAGGTCCGAAAACTCGATCCGTCGTTCAAGCTGCGAGCTCGTATTCGTGGATCAGACCTCCCAGCCGGTCACGTCGATGGATGAGCTGCTGGGGGGAGTGCGGGGGCGCTGCCGACACAGACAAGGGCAATCCTGGCGGCGCCTGCGCCTGCCACATCTTCGTAGAGCTGGTCGCGTTCCTGTTGCGCGTGGGTGAGCGCTTCCTCCAGGCTGTGTGCCCATTGTTGTGCCTGGTCGACTTGGCGCGTCCACTCGTACGGGACAAAGTCGTCGAACACGTTGGCGGGAATCGCGAGCGTCTGCAAGAGCGCCGGCTCGTCGGCGTGGGCATAGAAGCGATTGAGCCCGTCGAAGAGGGCGAGCCGGTAACCCGCTTCGAGGAGCGTCGGTTCCCAGGCCTCGTGGGCCGGTTCGTCGGACTTAGGCACGGTCGCTTCTATGACCACGACCCGGGGCCGGAAGCTGTACCAGTCGGCCCCGGCGAGCACCTCGCGCTCGAAACCCTCTACGTCCACCTTGAGAAAGTCGACGGGACCCGGAACGTGGTCGGCCACGACCTGCGCGAGCGTCCAGATGGGCACCTCGATCGGAGTGAACTCCTGGCCGTCGGCCCGGTAGCGCTCAGCGATCTCCGGCACCATCGTGGACGCGCCGCGGTCGATCGGAGCATCGGGGCCCGGCCACTCCGGCTTCTCAGTCGGTTCGACGAACAGTTTCCCGTGTCCGGCCGTTGCACCGAGCGCGACCCGCAGATTCGTGTCAGCCGGCCGTGCCGCGCAGAGCCGCTCGTATTCGCGCGGGAGCGGTTCCACGTTCACGCCCCGCCATCCCCGATCGGCGAACGCCGCAGTGACCGAATCCAGAACGGGATCACCGGCACCGACGTCCACCCAAAAGCCCTCCCGGTCGTCAGGGCGTAGGGCGCTGGCAAGCACCACATCCTCCTGGTTCTGCGCATACGACACGAACGGATCCCGGCTCATCTGTCGGCTCCCGCAGGCGAGGCGGCACACCGTTGGCCGAACGAGGCCGCCGCCGCGGTCGCGTCGTGTGGGCCAGCAACGTTCATTCGCGCTCTGCGCCCGAGCTCCCTGGCGGCAAAGGGGTGATGGTATAGGTATCGTCGCGCGTCCGGCTCGTCAAGGGCCTCGTGGGCGGGATCCTTCACATACCCGTTCATGCCCTCGTTGGTGTTGCGCAACAAGTTGTAGGTCCGATCCACTCGGCGCTCTGAAAGAGGAGCGCCTGGCGGAACTTGGCGCCAGCTTCGGGGGGAACCATCACGCTCTGCTGCGTGCACGAGAGCGGGGGGCTGGCCTGGAGCTCGGGGCTAGGGAGGACCCGCAGCTTGCCCCTGGTCGTGTCCGCCACAGAGGCCGGTTTCAAATCGCACCGGGCGACGAACCACGGGTCGCCGCGGGGCATTGGAACCTGGTGTGACCCTCGACGTCGGGTTGAGACTTCGGTCGAGCCCGGTAACGCCACCGCCCCACCCGTGCCGTACCGGTCGAGACCGACTTCTGCACCGCCGTGGTCGGGCGCTACTCGGCGTGCCCGAACGCCTTGATGTCCTCGGCCTCCTGTGCGCTCAGCTCGCGCGGCTCTTCGCCGCGCGCGACCTTCTCGCTCTGGACG
>DATCBU010000123.1:0-20046 GCA_036511675.1 Acidimicrobiales bacterium
GGGCCCTCCCATTGGGGCATGGTGTGCGTGGCGACGAACCGGTCCATCTGCCCCTGGTTCCAGCACATGTGTTGCGCCGACCATTCGTGTGACAGGTCGAAGGTGCATTCGGCATCGGTGTTGGCCGTGTCGAGGTGGAACGGCAGCAGCTGACTCGCCGTCCCCCCCGGCCATGCCTGGGCAAAGGGGCCCGGCGTCCCGGCCGTCCGGTCGTCAAAGCCTCGGACGCCCTTGTAGGTACCGAAATAGTGGTCGAAGGACCGGTTCTCGTTCATGAGGAAGATGACGTGCTCGATGGCCCCGATATCGGAGCCCGCCGGCGCGACGGCGGCGGCTTTGCGCGCCGTGTCCCCTCCACATGCCGCCAGGGCCATGCCGAAGGCGCCGGCCATGCCCGCCACCAGCACTTCCCGCCGGGTCCGCAGGTTCGACCGAGACACAACCGGGGGTTGATTCTCCACGTCAGGCACCCTTTGCGCTTGTCCCTCCCTCGAGCGACGACATCCTGGCACAAACCCAGAACGACGTCCCGGTGAAGTTCGAGCGACGGAGTGACGTTCGAGCAACGGAGTGACGTTCGAGCCACCGAGTGACGATCGATCACTCCGGTGTGACAGCGCGGCGTCGCGAAACCGACGCCCTTTCTTTGGGTCCGTTCAGATGGCGCGTTCTGACGTCGTCGCCCGCTGCGGATGACGATGACGCAGGCTGTTCAACAGCGACTGCTCGTCAGGTCCAAGACGTTCGGCGGCCCGTCCAACCTGAGGGCGGCGAGGCTCTTGGAGTCGATCGGTGAGCAGAGAGAGGTTGTGCTGCGCCGCCTCGAGCTGACTCTGCAAGATGTCTCGTTCGGCTGCCACAGCCTCTGCTTCGGCATTGGCGCGTGCCACGTCTCGTAATAGGGAAGCATTTCTCGCTTCGAGTTGCTCCAGGCGGCGGCGCGCCCACGATGCCGACTCCGAGGTGTCGGCGGGGATCGCCGCCGCACGCGTCGCCTGGGCCAGCAACGCGGCAGCGAGCTCGTCGTAATCCAACTCCCCGTTGTGTGAACCGTTCGAACCGTTGGCGCCCGGGACCGTTGCCCGCACCGCGCCGGTGCCACTGTGGGAGATGCGGTATGTGCGCTTGCCCTTGATCTGGCGCGTCAACAAGCCTGCTTTGGCCATGGCGGCGACGACCTGTGTAAAGCCTGCGTCGGTTCCCTCGTATGCGATCGCCTTCTTGAGAACGGACGTCGCTTTTCCACTGGAATCCTCTACTGCGCCCTGCTCTGCAAGATAACCGACAATCCGATTGCGAACGCTTTGATCACGTGCCATTGGAGACCTCCTCGAAAGCAGGCGCGACTAAAACTACAAGTCGATCCATTACAAAGATCGGCCACATGCCCCACGTCAACTTTATCACCTGCACACGCGGCCCTGATCGCGAGCAGGATACGACCACACACGCAGGAAGAACGCGCTACGAACGATCACATTCTCAAGGGATTCACAGCTACGGGTCCTACGAGCACACCAGTGACGGCGGGACACGAAAAGTACTTCGTTCGTCGAGATGCGCGAGCGGCGATGCACCTCGCGCCAGGCCCGAGGAGACAGATCCGAACACAGACGGGCCTCACAGGCCGCTCACGCGGGTGCGGCACCCCACCTAGCCTGGGCATCGATGCCGGCACCGGGCTGCGCCGGACCGCCTCGAACCGGAGATGGCTGTGACCCGCTTGGAGCTGCTCGACCATCGTCGGCTCGACGACGTGTTCGATCTGTGCAGCCGCTGTCTGCCCGAGCCCCCTTCCCGGGACGAGCTGTCGGCCAGCCTCTTCAGCCCCGACCAACCCGTCACGGTCCGAGGTGCACCGGGCATCGGGATCGTGGCCACGACCTGTACCGGCGCCCAGGGCTACATCCGCCTGCTCGGGGTCGACCCGGCCGTGCGGCGTCGAGGACACGGAACGGCCTTGCTGCGCAGCGCAGAGGCGGACCTCTCCGCCCTCGGAGCGACGAGCGTGCAGGTGGGGGCAGACCCGCCGTACTACCTCTACCCCGGGGTCGAGACCACCCACACGGCCATGCTGTGTCTTCTCGAGCGCCACCGGTACGAGCGGGGTGAGTCCAACTTCAACATGCGAGTGGACCTGCGCGCCCTGCCCCCGGATCCCGGAGGCCACGCACTGGCCGGGTCCCACGAACGCGGCGAGGTGGCGACATGGATGCACCGGCACTGGCCGCACTGGGAACCCGAGGTGCGACGCGCCCTCGAGCGATCCACGCTCGTCATCGGCCGCGACGGCGAGGGGATGGCGGGGTTCTGTGCCTTTGACGTGAACCGGGCCGCCGTCCTCGGGCCCACGGCCGTGCGGGGTGACCTGTGGGGCCAAGGGGTGGGACGACCGCTGATCATCGGCGCCCTGCACCACATCCGCGCCCGGGGACATCGCTACGCCGAGGTGGCCTGGGTGGGACCGATGCGCCCCTATGCACGCGTGGGAGCGCAGGTGAGCCGGGTCTTCTTCGTCTTCCGGCGCACGCTCGGGGCCACCTGACCCATTTGCCGGTGCCAGGGGACTGCACCTACCGTGACCACGGGAAACAGGGTTGTCGTGGCCCGCATTCCACGCAAAACACCGGAACCGAACACACCGAGGGAGCTCGTGGCGCAGGTCGTGTCCTCGACGGAGGTGGAGCATCCACTCGCCGCCTTGACCGTGGGCGAGGTGGCCGCCGCCGTGGCGCTCGTGCAAGCCCACCCCACGTTCACCGAGACGACACGCTTCGCCTACATCGGCTTGGTCGAGCCCAGCAAGGAGCAGGTACGGGCGTGGACGCCGGACCAGCCCGTCGATCGACGCGTGCGGCTCATGCTCGTGCTCGGCCCCGAGGCCGATGTCGTCGAAGCCGTGGCATCACTGCGCACCGGTGAGGTCTCGATGACCGAGGTGGCGGGTGTCCGGCCCGGTCTGCTGTTCGAGGAGTCGTTCGCCGCCATCGTGGCGGTCCAGGAGAATGCCCAGTGGCAACAGGCCATGCGCCGGCGCGGCATCGAGGACCTCGAGACGGTGCAGATCGACCCTTGGCCGGCGGGGTCCTTCGGGGTGTCGCACGAGGAGGGACGACGTATCTGCCGGTGCTTGTTCTATGTCCGCCACACACCCGAGGACAACGGGTACGCCCACCCCATCGAGGGGGTCGTGGCCTTCGTGGACATGGCCCGCGGTGAGGTGCTCGAGGTGCTCGACACCGGGGTCGTGCCCGTCCCGACGGAGTGCGGCAACTACTACCCCGAGTCCATGGCGGTGCGAGAGGACCTGAAGCCGCTGGAAATCACCCAGCCCGAGGGCCCCAGCTTCACGGTCCAGGGCAACCAGGTCCGCTGGCAGAAGTGGTCGCTTCGGGTCTCGATGGACTCGGTCGAGGGCCTCATCCTCCATGAGATCGGCTACGAGGACCAGGGCCGGGTCCGGCCCGTCCTCTTCCGGGCCTCGGTCACCGAGATGGTGGTCCCCTACGGAGATCCCGGTCCCATGCACGGCTGGAAGAACGCCTTCGACGCCGGCGAGTGGGGACTGGGGCGGATGGCCAACTCGCTCGCCCTGGGATGTGACTGTCTGGGTGCGATCCACTACTTCGATGCCGTCTTCAGCTCCGAGCGGGGCCACCCCTACGTGGTGCAGAACGCCATCTGCATGCACGAGGAGGACTACGGGATCCTCTGGAAGCACCACGACCCCCGCGCCGGTCGCAACGAGGTCCGCCGGTCGCGTCGCCTGGTGGTGAGCACGATCGCCACCGTCGGCAACTACGACTACGGCTTCTTCTGGTACTTCTACCTCGACGGGACGATCCAGTTCGAGGTGAAGCTCACGGGGATCTTGTCGACGATGGCGGTGGCGCCCGGGGACCAGCCCCAGTTCGCGTCGATGGTCGCCCCCCAATTGGCGGCGCCGTTCCACCAGCACCTCTTCAACGTCCGGCTCGACGCGGATGTGGACGGTCCCACCAACTCCGTGTACGAGGTGGACACGCACCCGGTACCGCCGGGGCCCGACAACCCGTGGTCAAACGCCTTTGCACCGGTGGCCACACTGCTCGAGACCGAGGCCGCCGCCCAGCGGCTCGTGGACCCGTCCACCAGCCGCTGCTGGAAGATCGTCAACCCCCGATCAGAGAACCGCCTGGGGCTCCCCGTGGCCTACAAGCTCGTCCCCGGGCCGACGCCCACCTTGCTGGCCAATCCCGACTCCAGCGTGGCCAAGCGGGCCGGCTTCGCCACCCGCAACCTGTGGGTCACCCCCTACGCCCCCAACGAGCGCCGCGCCGCGGGTGACTACCCCAACCAACACGCCGGTGGGGACGGGCTCCCCCGATGGACCGCCGCGGACCGGTCGATCGTCGAGCGCGACATCGTGCTCTGGTACACCTTCGGCGTCACCCACGTGCCCCGACCCGAGGACTGGCCCGTGATGCCCGTCGAGTACGCCGGGTTCCTGTTGATGCCCCACGGGTTCTTCGACGGCAATCCTGCGCTCGACGTGCCGCCGCCTCCCGGTGCCGACTGTCACACCGGGTAGGACGCACACCCGGTAGCGCTCACACCGTGACGCCGTGGACCACGACGGCGGGCCCGACCTGCTTGGCACGCTCCGCCTCGATCCGGCTGTCGACCCAGGTCCCCACCCCGGCCACCACCGCGGTGGCCGTGGCGCGCAGCGCGGCGAAGTCCACAGGAAGCACCCGGACTTGCCCACTTTGGGGCCAGACCCCGACGACCCGACAGGGCGCCACCGACGCGTCGCGACCCAGCGCGGCGACCAGTCCGGGATAGCCGAGCTCTACCCGCCAATCGGCCTGGCACCGCCCCGTCCCCACCACGAGCAGCACGGGCCGCCGCCCCACGAGGCAGCGCACGTCGGCACGTCCCTTCAACACGACCCGCGCTCCACGCCCCTGCGGCCACCAGTCGTCGCGCCCGCCGATGACCGGCCGGGGGACCTGCTGCCAATCGACAGCGGTCAGAAGTTGCGTGGCCCAGGTGACGGCCTCGGCGCACACCACGGCCCGACCTCCCCGGGGCAACTCTGCATACCACTGGGCCCACCACGGGGCCCTGACGGCGCCGGACCCGGGCGCCACCGCCGCATCCTCGAGCCCTTCGGCGAGCACTTCCGCCACCGCCACCGCGGGGTTGGGAGAACGGCCCCGCACGCAGCGGTTGACCGCGGCGACACCCACGGCGCGGCGACTCGAGCGCGACGAAGGCACGAAGGCGTCATCGATCGACATACACCGGTCGGGATGGCGATGCGCCATCCGGACCTTGAAGGCGTCCATCTGGAGGCGCTCCCCGTCGGGCAACTCGGCTCCGAGCGCCTCGAGGTCGCGAGCCAGGTCGTCTCGAAGCTGGGCCAATGCGCCCGGCGCCACGTCCTCGGTGGCGGGTCCGAGGAGCGCGTCGGTGAACCACCGCACCCGGGCCGGGACCTTGCTCACGACGACTCCCCGTCCACCGCCGCGCCTCGGGACGGGACCAGCGCCACGTCGGCACCCACCCGCTTCTGGCCCGGGGCACACTCGGGAAGGCCCACGCACCACGCACACAACTGGTTGGGGTGGCGCTGCGGCTCGACGCCGGCGGAGAGACGGCACAGTCGGATCGCTCCGTCGAGCACCCGCGCCAGCGCGCTCACGAGGGTGTCCTCACCAACCGGCTCCGCATCGAGCTCCCCGGTGCCCGTGTAGTAGGTGGCGATCCGGAACGGTGGGGCCCCACTGCGCAACGCCTCCAGCAACGCATAGAAATGGAGATCGGGGCGGTGCTCGAGTCGTCGGGCACCCGACTTGAGCTCGACCAGGCATACCGAGGCCCGTTCCTGGGCGGGGCTGCCCAGCACGAGGTCAACCACGCCGGCCAGGACGACACGTCCGCCGCACAGGGGGACCTCGAGGCGCTCCTGGGTGCGCGGCAACCACGCCGGGCTCGGCACCGGCCACCGTTCGGTGATGTGGGCGGCGTGCTCGGCGACCTCGGCCGCCAACCGTCGCCGGTGGGTCTCGGGCAGCCCGGCCACGAAGGCGAGCACGCCGTCACGGTCGCCGTCCACCTCGAAGGAGGCGACGGCGTCGGCCCACGGGTCGTCGATGACCCCGATGGTGGACCATTGCCGGAAGAGCGCGTCCACCAGGCTCCCCCGGGCCAGCTCCACCGTGCCCACCCGCGGCGCCCGGCGGCCAGCCACGAGGTGGGCTTCGCACAGCAGGACCTGGTTGAGCGACTCCTTGTTGACGCGCACGACATCGGTGCCCGACGACAGTGCCCCCACGGACTCGACCAGGCCGTCCTCGAGCCAGTCGCGCAGTCCGCCCGCCAGGCCCGGGTCGATCTCGGGCCGGGGCACCCCGTCGCCCCGGAGCCGGCGCAGCAGCCCGTCGCGCGCCAGCACACCTGTCACCGGCTGTTTCACTGCTATGGGCACCGACCCACAATGCATCACGGGTGTGACGAGGCACCGGACCCGTCCCGGGCGCCGGCCCCGGGAAGGGAAAACCCCCCGGTGGGCCGAGGTGGGGCGAGGTCCACCGGTAACCTGGGAAGGTCATGGACGTCACCGGCACGGGGGTGTTCCCGGGCATCGTCAGGGACAGGCCGGGGCTCCCGGCATGAGCCTCGCGTTCGACGTGGTCTTCGGCGTCTTCGTGCTGGCCATCGTCGTCCTGGGGGTCCTCGCCATCCGGTGGGGAGTCCGACGCGACCGGGTGGCCCGTGCCCGCCAGGCCCAAGGTGCGAAGCCCGGCTCCGACGCACCGGCGACCCCCGCCACCACCCCCAACGGGCACACCGCGTGACCACCCCGGGGCCGGTGCTCCCCGGCGGCGTGTTCATGGGGCCCGGGCCCGCCCGACGGTTGGCGGGGTCCGGCAACTCCTCGCGATGGCTGGCGCGCTACCGCCGGGTCCGCGTGCTGCGACGCCATGTCCGGACCGCCTTCGTCTTCGCCGGCGGGGGCGCCCGCGGCTCCGCCCAGATCGGCATGCTCCAAGCGCTGGTGGCCCGGGGCATCACCGCCGACGCCGTGTACGGGGCGTCGGTGGGGGCCATCAACGCGGCGGGATACTGCGGAGCGCCCACGGCCCATGGCGTCGATGCCTTGGCCGAGCGGTGGCGGGCCATCACCCGGGAGGACATCTTCCCCCAGGGCCGGTTCCCCACTCCCTGGCGCTTCTTCCAACAGCGTGAGTCGGTGCATCCCAACGACGGGATCCGCAAGGTCATCGAGTCGGGGCTGCTCTTCACACGGCTCGAGGACAGCCCCATCCCCCTCGAGGTCGTGGCCACGTCGCTCACCGACGGGCGCATGCAGTGGTTCTCCGAAGGACCGGCGGCCGAACGGATCCAGGCCTCGGCGGCTCTGCCCGCCCTCCTGCCGCCGGTCACGATCGACGGCGAGGCGTTCATCGACGGTGGCGTGGTGGACAACGTGCCCATCGGTCGGGCCATGGCCCAGGGTGCCGAGCGCATCTTCGTGTTGTTGTGCGGCCCCCTGCGCTACACACCGCACCGCTACCGGCGCCCCATCGAGGGCGTGCTCACGGCCTTCTTCATCGCCGTCCACGCCCGGTTCGCCCGTGAGCTCGAGCACCTGCCCGACGGCATCGAGGTCGTGGTGCTCACCGTCGACACCGAGCCGGTGTCGCGCTACGACGACTTCTCCGGCACCGACGCCCTGATCTCGGCGGGCCGCGCCAATGCCAACATCGTCCTCGACTTCTGGGAGCGCGGCGGCATCGGCGAGGCCTTCGGTCCCGAACCCGACGCCGCGGACCCGATCGGGGCCGACCTCGGCGACGTGAGCACCCCGCAGGGCGAAGCGGTCTGAGCTCGCCGCCGACGATCGGCGGCCGCGCTCAGCGCGGCGGCGGTTCCTCGTTCTTCGGCGGGGGAACGTGCCAGCCCGCCGAAGACACTTTCCGGGGCTCGTAGAACACGCACCCCTCGGGGCAGGCGAAGGGCAGGGCCTCATTGGCCTCGACCCGGCAGCGCTCGACCTTGTCGCCGCGCACGGTCGTCTGCATGATGTAGTGCCGACAATCGCTGTTCACGGCCATGGTCCATTGTGGCCGACGACGGGTGCCGAGCGGGGCACGGCCCACCGGGGCCCTCGGCTAGCGTCAGGCACGTGGACTCCCCAGTCTCCACGCGGCAATTGCTCCGATGGAGCGAAAGCCTGGCCGCCATCGCCCGCACCGGGCTCGGGTTCACCGAGAGCCTGTACGAGCGTGAGCGTTTCGAAGAGGTCCTCCACGTCGCGGCCGACATCTCGGTGGCGGCCTCGGAGGGGGCCACAGGGGTCGAGGACGCCGACGAGCTCGTCGAGGAGTGGCTGCGCGCCGTCGGGGAAGGGGTACCGGGCTACGTCACCCCCAAAGTGGCGGTGGGGGCGGCCGTGGGCAATGACAAGGGCGAGCTGCTGCTCGTCAAGCGAGCCGACTCCGGGGTCTGGCTCTACCCCACGGGATGGGCCGATGTCGGCTACTCCGCCGCCGAGGTCGTCGTCAAAGAGGTGCTCGAGGAGACCGGGATCGAGGCCGAACCCCTGCGCCTCATCGCCGTGCTCGACGGCTTGCGGCTCGGCTTCACGCGTGTCCCGCTGTACTCCCTGGTCTTTCACTGCAAGGCGGTGGGAGGCACGCTTCGGCCCCATCCCCTCGAGTGCGCCGATGTGGGATGGTTCGCCGCCGACAGCCTTCCCCAACCTCTGGCCGGAGCCGAGCGATGGGGTCGTCACGTCTTCGCGGCACTGCGAGGTGAGCACCTCGACGTCCTGTTCGACCGGCCTCGTCAGCCCATGTGGCGCGGCGAGGCGCCGACAGGCTGAACAGCTCAGCCCTCGTCGTGGTCGAGCTCCCCTCGTCCCTCGGCGTCGAACCGGAATCCGACACCGCGCACCGTCACGAGGTACTGGGGCCGGGCCGGATTGCGCTCGAGCTTGACCCGGAGCCGGCGGACATGGGTGTCGAGGGTCCGGGTGTCGGCCAGGTCCCGTCCCGACCACAGCCGGTCGATCAGCTGGTCGCGGGTGCGCACCTGCCCCGCCGGGGACAACAACAACGCCAACAGGTCGAACTCGCGGCGCGACAGGTGCACCGGTCGATCGCTGGTCGTCACCACACGTCGGGCGAAGTCGATCCGCACGGGGCCGGCGCTGACCACGTCTGAGCGGGACGACACCTCGACGGGGGCGGCCACGGGTCCGGCGAACGCCGGGGGCGACACTCGACGCAACACGGCCTGGATGCGGGCCACCAGCTCCCGCATGCGGTAGGGCTTGGTGACGTAGTCGGCCGCGCCCAGCTCGAGCCCGAGGACGACGTCGACCTCGGAGTTGAGCGCGCTCACCATGATCACGGGCACCGAGGCGATCTCACGCATGCGCCGGCACACTTCGGTGCCCGCCATGCCCGGGAGCATCACGTCCAACAGGACCAGATCGGGGGGACGGGCGACGAATCGACGCAGCCCGTCGGTGCCGTCGGCGGCCAACTCGATGGCATAGCCCTCCATGGACAGGCCGGCGTGCAGCGCCTCGCGGTAGGACTCGTCGTCTTCGACGATGAGGATCCGCACGCGGCCACCCACCTCGTGGTGATCAAGGCGCGACGTGGCGGCCTCGCTCACCCCGCACCCTTCCCCACGCGCTGGCGACGGTCGGGCGAGTGACGTTGCGTCATCATCACGAGCACACGGGCCACGACGATGAGCACCAGCACCAGCAGGATCAGCAGCAATGCGGCGGCGTTGGCGCGCTGATGAAGGAACGTACTGGGCTGGTTGTAGTCGGTGAAGACGTTATACGTCAGGTATCCCGTGGGTGAATCGTGGAGGCCGAACGTGGGTGACTTCTCGTTGTACCCAGCGGTGTACAGGAGTGGGGCCGTCTCCCCCACGGAGATGGCCATGGCGATGATCAGCCCGGTGACGATGCCCGGCAGCGCGGGACGCAGCACGAGCTTGCGCAAGAGGTACCCGCTGCGCATCCCGAGCGCCTCGCCTCCCTCGCGATAGGCGGTGGGCACGTTCCGTAAGGCAACCTCGGTCGTCTTCGTGATGTAGGGCACCACCAGGACCGAGAGCACGATGATCCCGGCGTAGAGCGAGTACCCCCAATGCAGCGCCAGCACCAACCCGATGAAACCCACGTAGCCGAGAATGATCGACGGCACCCCGGCCAGCACCTCTGACGCACCGCGCAGGATTTGGCCACGCCCGTCCCGGGCATACTCGGCCAGGTAGACGCCACCGGCCACCCCGGCAAGTCCGGCGAGCACCAGCACACCGATCACCAGCACGAAGGTGCCCTCGATCGAGTTGAGCAGGCCCCCGGCGTTGCCGACGGGGTAGGTGGTCAGCAGGCTGAAGTGGAAGTTCGCCAACGCACGATTGGCGACGCCACCCACGATCCACGCCACCGGGATGACCACCAGGACCAAGGCCACGGCGCACAACACCCAGGTGAGGCGGTTCCGCGTCCGACGTCGCCCCAGCCCGACGGCGGGACCGGTCAACGGCGTTCCCCCCGTCCGCGTGGTGGCCGTCATGGTCAGATCCCCCGTCCCACAGGCAGGGCGGTGGTCGCCACCCTGCGCACGAGCAGGCGGGCACCGATGTTCACGAGCACCGTGATCACGAGGAGCACGAGGCCCAGCTCGGCCAGCGTGCTGAGGGCGAGGCCGCTGGCATCGGTCTGGGCGCCGTCGAGTTGGCCCACGATCACCGCCGCGATGGTGTTGAACGCGCTGTAGAAGGAGTGCACGTTGGCCCCGAGCAGCGACCCGCACACCATGAACACCGCGATCGTCTCCCCGAGGGCGCGGCCGAGGCCGAGCACGCTGGCACCGATCACGCCGGAGCGGACCCAGGGAAGGGTGACGGCGCCGAGTGCCTCGGAATCGGTCATGCCCAGGGCGAGCGCCCCTTCCACCGTGGCCCGCGGGACCTGGCGAAGGAGGTCCCGGGTGGTGGCGGCGATGATGGGCAGGATCATGATGGCGAGTACGACACCCACCGTGAACAGTCCCTGTCCGCCTCCCGTCGGGCTCCGGAAGAACCGCAGCACGGGAACATCCGGGAGATGGTCGGCCCACAAGGGGGCCACGTCGTGGGAGAGGAACGGGCCCAGCGTGAAGAAACCCCACAGGCCGTAGACGACGCTGGGGACGCCGGCGAGCACCTCGAGACAGAATCCGAATGCGCTCGAGAGACGCGGAGGGAGCTTCTCGACCACCAGCAAGGCGGTGCCGATGGCGACGGGCACCGCCAGCACGAGGGCGATGGCCGAAGCAGCCAGAGTCCCGATGATGAACGGGAGAGCACCGTAGGAGGCCAGCGGGGGATGCCTCACCCCGTGCGTGGTGACGATGGGGGCGTAAGTGTTGCCCACGCTCCACGGAGTCCGGGTGAAGAACCCGAGGCCGTTGAAGCGGATGGCGGGCAGGGCCTTCCACACCAGCGCTCCCAGGATCAAGACGAGGGCGATGAGCGGAAGGAACGTCACCGCCCGCAGCCCGTGGGGCAGCAACCGTTCGGCCCGCCACCATGCCGTGGCGGGGTGGGGGGAGCCACTGCCACCGCGGCCACCGCCTGCACCCGCTTGGTTTCCACCGCCGCCGCGCCGTGCGCCGACAGGGGTGGGCTCGGCCGGCTCGGTCCGGGCCTCCGATGCAGCCGCGGGTTCGGTCAGGAGCGAGAGGAGGGGACTGTCATCGGTGCCCCTCCTCTCGTCCTGTACGTCTCCGGCTTCCTCCGCGACCGTGCGCCACGGTGCGGACATGGCCGTGACTCTCGGTCCGTGCCCGGCGGTCGCTAGCCGGTGACCTTGGCGATGAGCTTGGTGGACAGCGACACCACCGAGCTCGGGAGCGCCACGAAATTGACCTGGGAGAGATACGACGTTGCGCTCCCACCGGTGGGGTCGATCGCCCAGGCCAGGACGGCCTTGGTGGCCTGGGCCGCCAGTGCGTTGGGCTGCGCGCCCGGCACGATGGCGTACTCGTAGTTGACGATCGGATACCCGTCAGTGGCGGGGCCGAAGATCATCGAGACCGCACCGCTGGCCGGAGTCGAACTGGCGAAGCTGGCCGCTGCGGCGCTGATGGTGGCCTGGGTGGGGAGCTCGTAGTTTCCCGACTTGTTCTTCAGCTGCGCGTACCCCAGGCCGGCCGTCGTCGCCTTGGCCAGGTAGCTGACCCCGATGTACGCGATGCACCCGGGGTTCGCCTGGCACGCCTGGACCATGCCCCCGTTGCCCATCGCCGCCACGGCTCCGGTCACGTTCGGCCACGCCACCGTGGTACCCGGAGGGATCGTCCAAGCGGTGGGGTCCGACGCCGTCAGGAACGAGCTGAACAAGAAGGTGTCACCGGAACTGTCCGAACGGTGGACGGTGATGATGGACATGTTCGGCAACGTCACGCCGGGGTTCAGTGCCGCGATCTTGGCGTCGTTCCACTTGACGATCTTGCCCTGGTAGATCTCCGCCAGGGTGGGTCCGTCGAGCTTCAGATGACCGGTGAGGCCGGGGACGTTGTAGTTGACCTGCTGCCCCGAGATCGCCAGCGGGATGTTCTCGAGCGCTGGGGACTGCTGGACCTGCGCCGGAGAGAGGTAGGCGTCAGAGGCACCGATGTTGACCGTTCCGGCCGCAGCCGACGAGATGCCGGTCCCCGAGCCGGTCGAGGCTGTGGTGATCGACACGCTCGGCCATTCCTTCTGGATCTGCGCCGTCCACAAGTTGAACAGCGGGTACAGCAGGCTCGATCCCGTCTCCTGCAGGGCCGCGGTGCTGGTGGGCCAGTTCTCGAGGCTCTGGAGGGTCACCGCAGGAGCCGTGGTCGTCGTCGACGTGGGGGGGCTGGCCTTGGGAGTCGAGCTGCAGGCCGCCAACAGGACGGCGGATGCCGCCACGATCGACAGCACGGCGACTCCACCGACGCGGCTGGTGCGACGCTTGGGGGTACCAAGGGCCGGTGCCGCTGAGGGGCGCGTAGGCATGGCGGATGAAGCTCCTTTCGATTGGAACGACGGGGAATCCGTTGAGGGGAACATGGGTGCGGACGGCGCGGCGGGCGCCGGCAGCGGGCCGTCAGCCGGCGGTCATCCGATTCTCCCGCTCACATAGCTGACAGTCTCGGGCTCGTTGGGAGCCTCGAAGATCTGCTTGGTGTCACCGGACTCGACCAGGATGCCGTTGTAGAGGAACGCCGTGGTCTCCGCCACGCGACGGGCCTGGGCCAGATTGTGGGTGACGATGACGATGGTCAGCTTTTCGCCGAGCCGGCGAAGCAGCTCCTCCACCATCTCGGTCGTGACTGGGTCGAGCGAGGAGGTAGGCTCGTCGAGAAGCAGCACGTCGGGCCCCACGGCCAGGGCGCGGGCCAGACACAGCAACTGCTGCTGTCCCCCCGACAGGCGGAAGGGCGAGTCGCCGAGGCGGTCGGCTACCGACGCCCACAGGCCCACCTCCCGCAAATGGTGCTCGGCGATGGCGGTGTGCTCGGTGCGCGGCGCCAATCGGTGGGCGCGCACGCCGGCGACCACGTTGTCACGGATCGACATCGGGAAGGGGTTGGGGCGTTGGAACACCATGCCCACCCGCCGCCGCAGCACGAGGGGGTCCATGTCGCGGCCCGAGATCTCGACGCCGTCGAGCTCGATCGTCCCCGTACGCCAGTAGCCCCGCACGTTGTCGTTCATGCGGTTGAGCGACCGCAGGAACGTGGACTTGCCGCAGCCAGTGGGGCCGATGAGGGCGGTGATGGTACGGGGGGAGAACCCGAGCTCGATGTTGCTCAGCACCTTCTTGGCCCCGAAGCCCACCCCGACGTCCCGGGCCACCATGACCGGATTGTCGAGCACGCCGACGGCGCTGTGGCCCGACACCTGCTCGAACGAGGTCTGGGGTGCGGCCTGGGCCTCGGTCGAGGAGCTCGCCGACGAGGTACCAGAGCCCTGGTCCCCCCCGAATCCGCTGGTCGTGGATGTCATCAAGGCTGAAGGTACCGGTGGAACGTGAACGATCCGCGAACAAATAGCGATCCGAGGGTGATCGTTAGGTGAATTGCGAGGGCCCCGCGTGGCGCCGGCGGTGCGCCAAAGCCTTGGCCGCTCCCCAGGCGATGGCCACATCACCCAGGGCGGGGTCCATCGCCTGGAGCGATGCCGGGGTGAGCCCGTAGGGGTCGTCGGGGAAACGCCCGGTCACGAAGGCGTCCCGGGGGACAGGCGGCACCTGGGCCCGTCGCAGCACCTCGGTGGGGTACGAGACCGCGCTCCGGACGACCGCCAGCGGGGTGGAACGCTGCCCGTCGACGTCGGCCGACAGCAGCACCTCGAGCTTGGCGGTGACGTCACGCTGGGCACCCAGGGCGGCCGCCTCGGCCTGGGCCATGACGGCGCCACGGTCGGGGGTCGAGGGCGCGAGCCGGGAGTCGACACAGCGCCGCACCCACGCCGGCACCACCGCGCTGACCATGGCCGCCAGAGCCTGGCCCAGTTCCGCCAGCGTCTCGTCGGGATCGGGCTCCTCGACCACGACGCGCCGTGTCAGCTCTCGACCAGGTCTCCGAGAAGGTCGACCCGCACCCCTTGGTCTCGCAGCCACGCGATGGCGCCCTCGACCTTGGACGGCTCGCCCTCGAGCTCGCACACGATCCATCCCTCGTGCTCGTCGACGTTGGCCCGGCGGATGTTCGGCTCCACGTCGTGGTCCCGCACGAGCTTGGCCATGAAGGGCTGGCGCACCAGGTCCTCGGGAAACGTGAGCTTGACCCGGACGTCGATCATGGCGTGGGGCGAGACGCGCCGTTGAGGTTGCCGGAGCGAAATCCCTCGAGATCGAGAGTCACGTACCGGTACCCCGCCGCCCGCACCGCGGCCACCACCTCGTGGCGTCGCTCGACGGCATCGACGAGGTCGGCCTCCTCGAGCTCGATGCGGGCCAGGTCGCCGTAGTGCCGCACCCGCAGCTGCCGGAACCCGAGCGCCCGCAGTGCCGACTCGGCGGCCGACACCGTCGTGAGGGTGCCGAGGGTGACCGGCGTCCCGTAGGGGACCCGAGACGCCAGACAGGCGGCGGCAGGCTTGTCCCATGTCCGCAGGCCCAGCTGACGCGACACCGTGCGCACCTCGGCCTTGGTCATTCCGGCTGACACCAGTGGGAAGCGGGCGCCGCGCTCCGACGCGGCGCGCTGCCCGGGGCGGTGGTCACCGAGGTCGTCGAGGTTCACCCCCAGCACCACCACGGCCTCCTCGGCCGCGGCCAACGGCGCCAGCGCCGAGAGGAGGGTCGCCTTGCAGTGGTAGCAGCGGTCAGTGCCGTTGGCCGCGTACTCGGGGTCGTCGATCTCATCCGTCGACACGGTGTGCCAGCGCAGACCCCACTCGCTGGCCAGCGCCCGGCAGTCGGCGAGCTCTTCGGGGGCCAACGACGGCGACACCGCCGTGACGCACAACACGCGCTCGGGGCCGAGCACGTCGGTCGCCACCTGTGCCACGAGCGCCGAGTCGGCACCACCGCTGAACGCCACCACCACCGGGCCCATCTGCGCCACCTCGGCCCGCAGGCGACCCAGCTTGTCCAGTGCCATCGCGCTAGAGGACACACCCGCGTTGGAAGACACAGCCGCGTTAGAGGACACTGTCGAGCACATCCTCGATGGCACCGACCATGCCGGTGTAGAACGGCCCGAACTCGGCGTAGTGCGCCGAGGCCTCGTCGAAGCGCATCTCGTAGACACACGCCTTGAGGTCATCGGGGTGGGCGCCGAACAGGGTCACCCCCCACTCCCAGTCGTCGAGGCCGGTCGATCCCGTGATCAACTGCACGATGCGGTCGCGAAAAGTGCGGCCCACCGCGCCGTGCCCGAGCATCAGGGCCTTGCGCGCCTCGTACTCCAACGCGAACCAGTTGTGATCGGCGGCGCGTCGTTTGGACATGGGGTAGAAGCAGAAGGCCGCCTTGTCCGGCGGAGGGAGGTCGGGGTACAGGCGGGCCTGCTTCATCTCGTCGGGGACGCCCTGGGCGTATTCGGACACCTCGGTCAACGAGACGTAGGAGCCGGTGAGCTCGAGCCCCGCCCCGCACAGCCGCGACTGCAGGGCGCGCAGGCGCCACAGGTCGGGGCCGAGCACCATCACCCCGAGGTCGGCTTTGTGGCCGAGCATGGCCACGGTCACTACCTGGTCGCCCTCGGCACGCGCCGTCTTGACCGCGTCCAGCACCGACTCTCTGTCCACCGCCGGTCCCACGGTGAAGAAGAGATGCAGGACGCCCCAGCCCACGGTGGGGGTGAGGGGGTGCTGCCTTGGCCGGCTCGAGGTCGGTGCCGTGTCCCCGGTGGATGCCATGTCCCCAGTGTAGGAAACCACCAGGGGGCGCCCATTGGGCGCCCCCTGGCTCGATACTTGTCCCCCCACCGCGCCGAACGACGCCGTGGGAGCAGAAGGTGCGGCGGACTCTAGAAGTCGTCCATCCCGCCGCCCGGCATGGCCGGAGCACCGTCTCTTTCGGGCTTGTCCACGATGACCGCCTCGGTGGTGAGGAACAACGCCGCGATCGAGGCTGCGTTCTGCAGCGCCGAGCGGGTGACCTTCACGGCGTCGATGACGCCGGCGGCAAACAGGTCCTGGTACTCACCGGTCGCCGCGTTGAGGCCCTCGGCCGGCTTCTTCAGGTTGCGCACCTTCTCCACCACGACGCCACCCTCGAGACCGGCGTTCACGGCGATCTGCTTGAGCGGCTCCTCCACGGCCCGCGACACCATGCGGCACCCCGTGGCCTCGTCGCCCTCGAGCTTCTCGGCGCGTTCGAGGATCTGGGCCTGCGAGCGCAGCAGCGCCACCCCGCCCCCGGGCACTACGCCCTCCTCGATGGCCGCCTTGGTCGTCGACACGGCGTCCTCGATGCGGTGCTTCTTCTCCTTGAGCTCGACCTCCGTGGCGGCGCCCACCTTGATGACCGCCACACCACCCGACAGCTTGGCCAGGCGCTCCTGGAGCTTCTCCCGGTCGTAGTCGGAGTCGGTGTTCTCGATCTCGGCCTTGATCTGGTTGATCCGGCCCTTGATCTCGGACTCGTCGCCCGCACCCTCGACGATCGTCGTCTCGTCCTTGGTGACGACGATCTTGCGGGCGCGGCCCAGCATGTCGAGGCCCACGTTCTCGAGCTTGAGGCCGACCTCCTCGGTGATGACCTGGCCGCCGGTGAGGATGGCCATGTCCTGGAGCATCGCCTTGCGGCGCTCGCCGAAGCCCGGCGCCTTCACGGCCACGGACTTGAAGGTGCCCCGGATCTTGTTGACCACCAGCGTGGCCAGGGCCTCGCCTTCCACGTCCTCGGAGATGATGACGAGGGCCTTGCCGGTCTGCATGACCTTCTCGAGCACCGGCAGCAGGTCGCGCACGGCGGAGATCTTGCTGGCCACGAAGAGCAGGCTGGGGTCCTCGAGGACCGCCTCCATGCGCTCGGGGTCGGTGACGAAGTACGGGGAGATGTAGCCCTTGTCGAAGCGCATGCCCTCGACGAGGTCCATCTCCATGCCGAAGGTCTGGGACTCCTCGACGGTGATGACCCCGTCCTTGCCCACCTTGTCGATGGCCTCGGCGATCATCTCGCCGATCTCGGTGTCGGCGGCGGAGATCGCCGCCACCTGGGCGATCTGTGCCTTGGACTCGGTCTCTTTGGCCTGGCTCTTGAGCGACTCGACCGCGGCTTCGACAGCCGCCTCGATGCCACGCTTGAGCGACATGGGGTTGGCCCCGGCCGCCACGTTGCGCAGGCCCTCGTGGACCATGGCCCAGGCCAGAACCGTGGCGGTGGTGGTGCCGTCACCGGCGACGTCGTCGGTCTTCTTGGCGACTTCCTTCACCAGCTCGGCGCCGACCTTCTCCCACGGATCCTCGAGGTCGATCTCCTTGGCGATGGAGACGCCGTCGTTGGTGATCGTCGGCGCTCCCCACTTCTTCTCGAGCACGACGTTGCGGCCCTTCGGGCCGAGGGTCACGCGTACGGCGTCGGCGAGCTTGTTCATGCCGTTCTCGAGGGCCCGGCGGGCCTCCTCGTCGAAGGCGATCAGCTTGGGCATGGCGTGGTTTCCTCCGTGGGTTTCTCTACCGGTGTCGTCGGCGGGGCCGGGGAGCGCCGCTCCCGGCGAGCGCCCCGTACGACAGTTAGCACTCTAGCGCTTCGAGTGCTAAGAGCAAACCACGGCCGGGGGGGCGGGGGCAACCACCGGGGCCGGGCCGGGCCGGCGGCTTCAGCCCCCGGCGACGGCGGGGACGATCGACAGGGTCTGGCCGTCGGCGACGGGGGTGTCGAGGCCGTCGAGGAATCGCACGTCCTCGTCGGCGAGGAACACGTTCACGAACCGTCGCAGGGAGCCGGTGTCGTCGAAAAGCCGGTCGCCGAAGCCGGGGTGGGCGGCGTCGAGCCCCTTGAGCACCTCGCCCACGGTCGATCCCTCCACGGGCACCTGTGCCGCACCCCCCGTGAGCGTGCGCAGCTGGGCGGGGACCCGCACCGTGACGCTCATGACCGGCCTGCTTCCACCGTGGCGTCGATGGCGACGGCGTCGTGGAAGGCCTCGAGTGTGGGGGCGATCGTGGCGGTGGGGCCGGCCGAGTCGACGAGGGCCTCCACGGTCTTGAGGCCGTGTCCCGTCACGTAGGCGACGACCCGTTCGTCGCGCCGCACCACACCCTGGGCGGCCAGCTTGGCCAGGGTGGCGATGGTGACGCCCCCGGCCGTCTCGGCGAAGATCCCCTCGGTCCGGGCCAGGAGGCGGATGCCGTCGAGGATCTCGTCGTCGGTGACCGCGGCGAAGGCCCCGCCGCTCTTGCGGACCGTCTCCAGCGCGTACCAGCCGTCGGCGGGGTTGCCGATGGCGAGGGACTTGGCGATCGTGTGCGGCTTGACGGGCCGGATGGCGTCGGTGCCTTCGGCGAAGGCCGTCGCCACCGGCGAGCACCCCTGCGCCTGGGCGCCCGACACCCGGACGTGCGGCTCTTCGTCCAGCAGGCCCACGGCGTGGAGCTCGGCGAACCCCTTGGCCACCTTGGTGAGCTGGCTGCCCGAGCCCACGGGCACGATCACGTGGTCCGGCGCCTCCCATCCCAGTTGCTCGGCGACCTCGAAGGCCAGGGTCTTGGACCCCTCGGCGTAGTACGTCCGGACGTTGACGTTCACGAAGGCCCACGACGGGAGCTCGCTCGTGAGCTCGGCGCACAACCGGTTGACGTCGTCATAGGTCCCCTCGACCGCCACCACGTGGCCGCCGTAGACGGCCGTGGTCACGACCTTGGCCACCTCGAGGTCGCGTGGGATGAACACCACCGACACCATGCCGGCGCGCGCCGCGTGGGCGGCCACGGAGTTGGCCAGGTTGCCCGTCGACGCGCAGGCCGCCACCTTGAACCCCAGCTGGCGGGCCTTGGTGAGCGCCACCGACACCACGCGGTCCTTGAACGAGCCCGTGGGATTGGCGGTGTCGTTCTTGACCCACAGCTCCCCGAGCCCGAGCTCGGCCGCCAGGCGGTCGGCCCGGACCAAGGGGGTGCACCCCGTCCCCAGGTCGATGGGCTCGGGGTCCGAGACCGGCAACAGGGGCGCGTAGCGCCAGATGGTCTGGGGCCCGGCCGCAATCAGCTCCCGGGTGACCGAGCTCCGGACGGCCTCGTAGTCGTAGGCGACCTCGAGGGGACCGAAGCAGTAGTCACAGACGTGCAACGCCTCAGCCGGATAGGGCCGCGCACATTCTCGGCAATGAAGCCCGGTGACAAAATCCACAACGCACCTCCGCATCGATCGGGCATTGGCACCTGGCGCCCGTCGGAATGACGGTGTCGCTGGTTGCCGCGGCGTCGCAGGGCCCGTCCCTCAGCCGCTCTGGATGGTCCCTCCATGGTGGACGAAGCAGCCCACCCGCGTCAATGACAGGGCCGCGGGCGTGCCCGGGCCCGGGATGGGGAATGATCAGGACGTGGGTTTCCGACCTGGCG
>DATCBU010000124.1:0-38146 GCA_036511675.1 Acidimicrobiales bacterium
CGTGCGGACTCACCGGGCCCGCCACGACAGGTCCAAGGAGTTCGGAGCACTGGCCCAGCCCCACGGCAAGCCCAGGAGGAGCCACGATGGTGTCGCATAGCTGCCGGAGCCAAATTGGGACACGGGTGCCGAACCTCGACACACCACACTTGATTCGGGATTTTTGGCCGCAGGGCCGTTGACCCTTACATTCCGCCCGTGATGCTCAACGCTCCCACGATCCCGTTCTGTCGCCGTTCTGTCGCCGAGCGAGGCCGATTCTGGAGCGTTCGGCTCTCGGGTCATCATCCCGATTGGTTCGGTGCTGGTCGCCCAGACTGATCCAATACCGGACTCGCCTCCGGTGGGGCAGAATGGGGAAGATGCTCGATCTCGTCATCCGCGCCGGCACGGTGATCGACGGGACCGGGGGGACGCCGCGGGCCGCCGATGTAGCGGTGCGGGAGGGGCGGGTGGTGGCGGTAGGCAAGGTCACCGAACCCGCCGGCCGTGTCGTCGACGCCGACGGGGCGCTGGTGACCCCCGGCTTCGTGGACATCCACACCCACTACGACGGCCAGGCGACCTGGGACTCCCGCATCCAGCCGTCGTCAGGCCACGGCGTGACCACGGTCGTGATGGGGAACTGCGGCGTTGGCTTCGCCCCCGTTCGGCCCACCGACCACGCCAAGTTGATCGAGTTGATGGAAGGTGTCGAGGACATCCCGGGTGCTGCGCTCCACGAGGGCCTGCTCTGGGACTGGGGCAGCATCCCCGAGTACCTGGACGCCGTCGAACGGCGCCCGCACGACATTGACGTCGCCGCCCAGGTCTGCCATGGGCCGCTGCGGCTGTTCGTCATGGGCCAGCGGGGTGCCGATCGTGAACCGGCGACGCCCGACGAGATCGTCGAGATGGGCCGCCTCGCCGCCGAAGGGGTGCGCGCCGGCGCCCTGGGTTTCACGACCTCGCGCACTCTCAACCACCGAACCAGCCGGGGTGAGCCGACCCCCACCTTGACTGCCGCCAGGGAGGAGCTTGTGGGCATCGCCCGCGCTCTGGGCGAGGTCGGCTCCGGCGTGCTGCAGGTGGTCTCGGATTTCCCCGAGTTCGACACCGAGATGGAGACGCTGCTCGAGATGATGCGGGTATCCCACCGCCCGTTGTCGGTGTCCCTCTCGCAGGGGCGCACCGGCGTAGGCCACCGCCACATCCTCGCCGCCATTGCCGCCGCCAATAACGAGGGCCTCCAGATGCGGGCCCAGGTGCCGGCCCGGGGCATCGGCGTGCTGATCGGTCTCCAAGGCTCGGTGAACCCGCTGCGGGGCTCGGAGACCTATCGGGCCCTGGAGGGGTTGGCCCTCCCCGAACTGGTGGCGACCCTGTCGGACGCAGCCCTGCGCACCAGGATCCTGAGGGAGTTGCCCCAGGGCGTTGGCATCCTCGACCGCGTTTTCGAACTCGTTGATCCGCCAGACTACGAGCCCGCTCCGACAGACAGCATCGCGGCCCGGGCGGCACGTGCGGGCACCCCCGCCGAGGAACTGTTCTTCGAGCTCCTGCTTGGCGACGGTGGGAAGGCCCTGCTGTACTGGCCCATTCTCAACTACTTCGACGGCAACCTCGACGCCGCCGCCGAACTTCTCGCCGATCCCAACGCCGTCCCTGGCCTGAGCGACGGCGGCGCCCACGTAGGCACGATCTGCGACGCCAGCTTCCCCACCACGTTGCTCTCGTACTGGTGCAGGGACCGCACCAAGGGCGTCCGATTCGTGCCCGAGTGGATCGTGTCCCGCCAGTGCCGAGCGACGGCTGAAGCGGTCGGGCTGCTCGACCGCGGGATCATCGCGCCGGGTTTCAAGGCCGACCTCAACGTGATCGACTTCGAACGATTGGGGGTGGCCAAACCGCGGCTGGTGTTCGATCTCCCCGCCGGCGGGAAGCGCCTGCTGCAGCAATCGTTCGGCTACCTACACACGTTCGTAAGCGGTGTGGAGGTGGCGACCGACGGCGAATCGACCGGCGAGACGCCGGGCTCGCTTGTGCGGGGCGCACAGGCGATGCCGGCCCACTGAGCATCCTGTCGGCGGACTCCCACATCACCGAACCACCGATCGGGCGCTGGCACCTACAGGTGGGCTCATGGTTCGACTCGACGACCGCCGACGGGCTTTCCGACGGAGACCCTCTGCCGATGCTTCTCGAGGAGGGGTTCACCCGGATACTCAACTTCGCGGCGCGATCGCCGACGGCACTTTCCCGTAGTGTCATACATGGTATCCTAATCGTATGACAATGATCAGTTTTCGGGTCAGCGAGAGCGAAGCTGCAGAAGCCCAGCGACGGGCGCAACAGTTGGGTGTGGCCCGCTCCGAGCTCCTCAGAGATGCCCTCCATCGGTACCTGGTGAGGCTGGCAAGCGAAGACGACGCGAAAACATGGGACCAGTTCCCGCCGACCTCTGCGGAGCAGGCCCTCGGCGAAGTTGCAGACTGGGGTCCGGCTGAGGACTGGTCGGACTGGGCTGATGCAACGGGGTGAGATCTGGTTTGCCGCCACGCCCGGAGGAGATCGACCCGTGTTAGTCCTGACGAGAGACCCGGTCGCTGACCGCATCCAGTCGGTCGTGGTGGCAGCATTGACTCGTACGAAACGGGATCTGGTTTCCGAACTGGAGCTCGCCGCTTCGGCCGACGGAGTTCCCAGCGACTGTGTCGTCAACTTCGACAACCTTCACACACTCCCCAGATCGGTGTTTCGGCGCCGCGTCTCTACCCTGTCCCCAAGACGAATGGCTCAAGCCTGTGGCGTGTTGAAGGACGCGACGGGTTGTTGATGAGCTCGACACAGGTGGATTGATGTGGTGCACTCCGTTGTGGATGAGTCAAGGTTTCCGCAGGTTGATGCAGTTCACGCTCTAGCCCTTAGGTGACGCCGACTACAGGGACGGGCACGATCCTCGGTGACCCTCTCTAGTCGTCACCCTCGTACGGTCCGCGCTGATCTGTGTGGTTAGCCCGACGCAATCTGTTTGACACTGCCGTTGTCTTGTCGGTGCGGGTTGGTCGCGTATTGTCCGTCGGCGACGGCAAGCCGGAATAGAACTGCCGGAACCAGCGGCGGTACTGAGCGATCGGTCCATCCACAGAGGTGAGTGGCGGTCGCTCCCGGTAGATCTTGTTTTCCCATATCGGTACGTCCTGTATGAACTGGGCGTTTGTGATCTCGTCGTTTAGCTTCGCAATGGATGCGGTCGCGGCTTCGTCATCCAGAGCGATCATGGAGAAGTGGAGGGTGATCTCGGTGATCTCATCGTCTACCGGCGTCTGGGTGATGTAAGTGAGCATGTCGATCGGCCCTTCTCGGACCTCGACGGCCACGATGCCTGGGCCGCAGGTTGTTGATCGGGCGAACACCTCGAACCCGCGCTCCGACACGGCGGTGACCTTGATGAATTGGTCGACGACCATCGACGGTCCCTCAAAAGTCACATCGAACCGCGCGTCGTCAGGCGGGTCCATGTCGTGCACGGTCCAGAAATGCGAACGGTCGATGATGTTCTCGGTCAGGTCCTGGAGGCCGATCCGCACGCGATAAGTGTTCACTCTCCAGGGTGTCCAGCGTGCCCCGTTGTCGCGGTAACTCGTCACGTCGTACTGGGGAGATGCATTGCCCGCGTGGTGCCACACGAAGATTCGGCCGTTGCGTTCGCAGTTGTCCCATACCCGGGCCTTCACCCGAGGTGGGCGCCGGTCGAGGTGGGGCACCTCGACGACATTTCCGTCACCATCGAAGCGCCAGCCATGGAAGGGGCATACGATGTTGTCGCCGCACACCCGCCCTCCGAACCCGAGGTGGGCGCCGAGATGTGGACAATGTGCGTCGAAAATCCGGACTCTACCGTCCTCGCCTCGGAACGCGACGATCTCCCGGCCCAGGTAATGCAGGGGTTTGACCTCACCGACGCCAACATCGTCGGAGGCAGCGACGCTGAACCAGCCGTCGGGGGCGGCAGGAAACGGGTACCGGGTGTTACTCACGATTGGCTTCCCTTACTCGACATGAATCGCCCGGCGAAGGTGCGTAACGGGAGATCGGCACTGGTGATGCAGCCGGGTGGCGCCTCGACCACAGCACGGACCGCATTGAGTGCCGGCATGCCCGTGATGGTCATACCGACGGAGGCAAAGGCTTCCGGTGATGAGAAGTCGGTTCCCGGCTTCGGGAAGATCATGTGCTTGCTGTAGATGCACGGATCGCCCGTGATCGTCGTGATATAGCAGCCCTGAATGTCCCAGTGGGGACTGGTGTGAGGCGTCATTTGCCACTCGAGGTGCATCTCAACCCGCGGCACACCGTCGACAATCCCGAGGTACTTGAGATAGCAGCCACCCAACGAGCCCTTTGGCAGCTGATACCAGCCGAGATCCACGTCCTTGGTGCAGGCACCCAACTCGCACTCGAAGCGAACCTCGTCCAGGTCGAGGCGGAAGCAGTCGGCCATGAGGCGGACGGCGTCCTCGAAGACCCGGGTGTATTTCTCGAGCATGCCAGGGACAGCCGGGTCGTCCACCGACCGACCGAAACCAACTTCCACCCACGTGTCGACCGAATGGTGACACGAAACATCGACCGACTCGACGGAGAGCACATGCTCGATCTCGGCGACATCGGTCGAGTGGACGATGGTCAGAATCTGAGCCAGTCCCGGGTTCATCCCAGTGCCGTAGAACGTCGAACGGCCCCGAAGACAAGCTGCCTCGATCACCTCTGACTCCTGCCGGCCGGATCTGTGAGGATGGTTGGCATTCCGATGGTGACCAGTAATCCAGTCGGCTGTGGTGACGATGTTGATTCCGGCTTCGAGCACCCGTTCGTACAGGTCGACGTCGGGAAACACGCCGTGGAATGTGACGCAGTCGGGCTTCGAAGCGATGATGGCGTCGATGGAGCCCGTCGCGACCACACCGATCGGGTCCATGCCCACGATCTCGCCGGCGTCTTTGCCAACCTTGTCCGGTGAGTAGCAGTGCAGGCCGATCAGCTCGAGGTCTGGATGGCTCTGGATCCGCTTGATCATCTCGCTGCCGACATTTCCGGTGGCCACTTGGAACACCCGCACCCTGCTCTCTTGCGCGTGGTCTGAGCTTTTCATCTGTTCCCCCTCGTGCGTCGTTGCGTGTTCGGGAGTTCGGGCACGGCCATAGTCTGTCGGAAAGGTCGGAATGGTGCTGAAGTCAGCAATCTGCTCCTCGATGGAGACCGCCACTGGGCAAGAGCCAAACATCTCATACTCTGCCGCCACACCCGGGTTGGTGCCGTCCACTTCGGATACAAAGAGACGTATTCATCACCGGGGAGATAACCGCAAGGGGAGCAGTTCCATTCGTCGGACCAGGAGGCTGTTGACCCAACGCGGTGCGTGTTCGGGGTCGAGGGAGATGTTGCTTGTGCGTTCGAGCAACACGGTCAGCACATTGAGCGCCTCGATGCGGGCCAGAGGCGCCCCCACGCAGTGATGGATGCCACGCCCGAACGCCACGTGACGGCGTGGCACCTTGCGCTGGAGATCGACATCGTCCGGTCGTTCGAACTGGGCGGAGTCGCGATTGGCGGCCCCCCAGAGCAACAAGACCGTGGCACCGGCCGGGATGTCGACGGCGCCAAGCGATGTGTCCTTCGGCACGGAACGCATGAGGTAGCGGAAGGGCGATTCCAACCGCAGCGCTTCTTCGACGAACGCCGGGATCAGTTCGAGCCTGTGGCGGAGGTGCTGCTGGAGCTCCTGGTCCTGGGCCAAGAGTCGCACGGCGCTACCGAGCAGGCTGGTCGTGGACTCGCCCCCGGCGCTCAGCAAGGTATGCAGGATGACGTGGGCCTCGAAGTCACTGAAGACCTCGCTGTCGACCCCGTGGGCGACGGCGCCGAGGAGATTGTCACCTGGCGCTTTCACGGCCGCCGCAAGCTGATCGGCGATCCAGGTCTGTATCTCTTCCGTGCGGGCCACGAGTTCGACCAGTTCGTCGAAGGACAGCGTCGATCCCAACATGGCGGTGGAGTCGAATGCCGCGCCCAAGAGCTGGTTCAGATTGCTGTCGCGGAAGCCTATGAGCCGGCTGATCATCGAAATCGGGACGACGTTTCCGATCTCGGTCATGAACTCGACGGTTCCCTTGTCCAGCCCCCGCGCCACACACACATTGGCGACGTCAATGATGTCGGGTTCGAGCTCGGACATGCGTTTGGCGACAAGCTCGGGAAAGACGGTGCTCCGGTGCAGCGCGTGCATGGGCGGATCTGTGGTGGCAAGCGCCTGGACACCAGCGTCACCGTAGGAGAGGCGGCGGGGCAGCCCGGAGTCGTCTCGGTAGAGCAGACAGCTGATGTTCGACGAAAAGTCCTCGACCCGACCTGCTGCCTCGGCCACGAGCTCGAACGTGCTGACGGCGAACAATCCGGTATCGGAGATGTCCCACACCGGTGCGTGGGACTGGAGTTGGCGGTAGAACGGATAGGGATCCTCGATCACGGCAGGATCCAATAGCAGCGTTCCGGGGACCCCCTGGCTCATGCTCGGTCCGTCTCGAGGGTGATCTGTCGGAAGAGGTGTCCAACGTCCCCATAGGTCCACGTCGTGACCACAAGGTCGTCGCCGAGTTCGTAGATCTCACAGGTTTCGACATCGATCGATCGCCTAGTGGGTGCAATCCCCAGGTAATCATTCACATGCACACCTCGCATCCGCCATCGGGCGCAGACGAAGCGCTCCTGGCCGAACAGCAGAATTTCGTGGAGGTGCAGGCCTTCGAACGCGGCGTGAAATTGCCAGAGATTGGCCCTGATCTCCGTCAGCGTGAGGGGTTGGGTGAGCCCCGCCACCCAGCGCAGGGATGACGGATCGAAGTGCCCGAGGTAGCCGTCGACGTCGCCGTCGTTGAACGCCGCCACCGCAGAACGGACGGCGTCAGCTGCCTTGCTGTCGACCATAGCGAACGATTCCCTTGAGGCTGACCGTTCGGCTAGTTTAATGAACATGTGTTCAGCAATCAAGGTGGAGGATACGGGCGAGTCGGTACCCGATTTCAGAGCCCAGCGTCGGGCCGCCCGCCGAGCCGAGAACCGGGCGGAGATCCTCGATGCTGCCGAGCTCGTGTTCGGCGAGCAAGGGTTCCAGGCCGGGTCGCTCCGTCAGATCGCTGTCCGGTCGGGCTTCTCGCCGGCGGCGATCTACATGTTCTTTGAGAACAAGCAGCACTTGGTGTCCGAGACGCTTACCCGGCGAGCCGCAGAACTGGTGGGCGCGCTCCAGGCTGTGGCCGAGGGTGATCTATCTCCGCTGGACAAACTCCACGCCATCGTGGACGTCACCGTGGCCTTCTTCGAAGCGCGACCCGGCTTTCGAAGGCTTGTCCGCCACATGACGGGCGGTTCGGCGATCGTCGGATCCGCCTTTTCTGAGTTCGCCAGTGATGGAGATGGTTACTTCATGGATGCGATGAATCTCCTGGCGCGCATCGTCGAGCGCGGACAAGAGGTCGGCGAGATTCGCGAAGGCGATGCCCACGCCATTGCCCATTTCTTTTCGGTGCTCGTGAACGAACACATCCTCCTCACTGCAAGTGGGGCGTCCAACATTGCCCCCCTTACGGCGGAGCAGTTCCATGGGCTGATCGACGGAACGCTTGGAAGTCCAACTCGTTGACACCCGAGCTGCTCTACGCAACGCACGGGCGCATGTGCTGCCGACGGGGTGAGGGCGTGTCGCGCACAGGTCAGACCAATTTATGACACGAAGAGGGACATGATGGGCTCGAACAGAAGTGCATTGCAGTCAGCAGTGTGTCGAGACAGGCGGAGCGCATCGTACTTTCGACACACGGTCATCGTTCTTTTTCTGGCGGCCTTCGCGATGGTTCTGGCAGCTTGTTCATCGAGGGGCACCACAGCGTCGACAACCCCACCCACCTCAGTAAAGTCGTCGGCCACCTCGGGTGGGGGTGGGACCGTCTCTCCCGGTGTCACCGCTTCGTCGGTGACGGTCGGTCAAGTCGACGACCTTTCTTCGCCCCAACCGAGCCCTTTCATATCGGCGAGGGACGGAACGAAGGCCTATTTTGCTTACATCAACAGCCTGGGCGGGGTGAACGGGCGCAAGCTCGTTCTCGATTCCCAGGACAGCACGTTCCAGGGGGGAGTGGTGGCAAACGAGACCGGGGCGGAGATCCACAACGACTTCGCGTTGGTGGGCGGTTTCTCGATTCTCGACTCGGCGGAGCAACCACTCATCGATATCGCCCACATGCCCGACATCGCGCTCCCCCTAGATGTCGGCATGGCCAAGGACCCAAACGTGTACAGCTCCCTCCCGAACTCCGTCATCGACACCCCCCTAAGCTTTTTCAAGTATCTAAAGAGTAAGTACCCTCAAGCAGTCCAGAAGGTCGGAATCATTTGGGAGAATGCGACGCCGGCGACCGTCGACATCGAGCACGCTTACGAGTCAGGGATGAAATCGGTGGGCATCAAGATCGTCTACGATCACGGTGCGGGGATCTTCGACACCAACTTTCTCCCGGACATCATCGACATGCGGGCCGCGGGCGTGAAGATGTTCATAGGGCTGGAGCTCCCCGACAACTTTGTAGCCACCCTCGACCAGCAGATGCAGCAGCAGCACTTCACGCCCATGAACGTCGAGGGTGAGGCCTATTCGAACCAGCTTCTCAAACTGGCGGGTAGCGCCGCTAACGGAATGTATATTTACCAGGATTACGCGCTGTACCTGGGCGAGGATGCGAAGATTGACCCGGCGATCAAGCTCTTCGTCAAATGGATGAGAGAGGTCGACCCACACGCTACCTTCGCGGTCGAATCAGTGTTCGGCTGGACGTCCGCAGAGCTCTTTGCCGACGCTCTCAAGCAGGCGGGCAACCCGCCCACTCGAGCGGCACTGATAGCGGCGCTCAACAAGGTGACCTTGTTCAACTCAGGTGGGCTCATTCCGCTGAGCGATCCAGCGCAAAACATCCCGACCAACTGCTTTGTGCTGGCGCAGGTGCAGAACGGCAAAATCAAGCGAGTATCGCCCACGCCCGCGACAGGCTTCGACTGCCCAGCAGGTGGCTACCTGCCGGCTCCTGGCTACAAGCCGATGGTTCGGCCGACAACGTGAGGGGTTTACTGCCCACCCTGAAGCGGGAAACAACTGTCCTGAAGACAACGCCATCGTTGTCAACGACCAGACCGGCGGCCCCTACTCGGTGAAGGTCCAGCTCGACACTGTCAGCGGCTTTCAAAATTATGGGTTCTATGCAAGGGAGACGTGTCGGTAACTGTCTCGCACAATACGATTACCGCCTTCTCAGTCAACCGGATTGAGCGGCATGTCTGCCGTCTTGCTTCCAGAAAATGTCGGGCGGAAAGATCACTCACAATACCGTGTCGGTGCCTTCTTCTGGATTCGCGGCGATCAACATCGACGAGACATCGCGCGTGACTGCATCCAGCAACTCGGTGACGGGGCGATGGTCATCTACAGCGTGCGTGCTCCGGGCGGCGGCATCGAACAACGTCCTATCGAAGAACAACGTCCAGGGCGCAGCCTTCGCCGTCGAGATCACCGCCGACTCGAACCCCTCGAGCACGTGTTTCTCGCAGACCAACGACAGCACAGTCAAGGGCAACACGCTGACCGACTCAGGCGGAACTGTGGGATCAACATCCGGGAACACCATCACTAGGTTCTCGACGCCCATCGGTGACGGCGGGACCCATACGGTCATCGCGCACAACCACACCTGAGGTAAGGTTTCTGAATCGCGCACACCGAGGATGACGCACGACCCGCGAGCAACGGTGCCCGGATAGGCGTAACGTCAATGGCGTGGCGATCGCCGGTCGGTTCTCCCGCAAGCTGCGCGACCAGGAGTATCCATCCCTGCCGCTCCCGGCGGGACCGGTCTCGAACGGCGAGTTCGTGCCAGCGGAACAACAGTCTCGTGCCGTGGCAACGAATGCCTTGATTCGAACGGCGGTCGATGACGCAGCGCGGCGCCTTGGTATCGACCGCCGCCGTTTTCTCCAGAGCGCCGGGGCCGTTGCCGCGTCACTGGCGGCATTCGAGCTGACGGGGTGCACGGACTCTGTGTCCTCACATCATTCGTCGAAGACTGCTCACCCCAGCCAGGGTGGCACGTTCGCTACACCGTCGCCTCTCGACACCGCTGCCTGCCAGCAGGCGCTTTCTACCCACGGCGAATTCATCGTCGACGCACATACGCATCACGTCATTCCGACCGGCCCCTGGACTCAGACGTCTCCCGAGACGGTCGGGCTCATCCTCGGCATGCTGCCGGCCGACTGCACCGACAGCACCCGGCTCGATTGTGTGGACCGGGCGACCTATCTCCATGACATGTTCTTGGCCAGCGACACCGCCGTGGCGGTCTTGACCGACGTCCCGAACTCAGGGCCTTCCAATGCCCCGATCCCGTTCCCCGAAGCCATGAACACCCAGCAGATCCTGGCCGGCCTTGCTCACGGCGGCGCCAGCCGTCTTCTGGTCGAGAACGTCATTGCCCCGAATGTCGGCCCATTGGGCGCCACCCTCGATGAGATGTCGAGCGCCGCTGGCACGGGACAGGTGTCGGGGTTCAAGGTGTACACGGCCTGGAGCCCTTCGGGACAGGGCTATTCGCTGGCGGATCCGGCCGTCGGGCTTCCCACTGTCCAGCACGCCCATGACCTCGGCGTCCAGGTCTTCGTGGCCCACAAGGGCCTCCCGCTCGTGAACTTCGATCCGGTGTTCAACCATCCCGAGGACGTGGTGGCGGTGTCACGACAGTTCCCTGACATGAACTTCGTCGTCTACCACGCAGCCTGGGACCCATCTCATATCGAGGGCCCTTACGATGCTGCTGCCACCGTCGGGATCGACACCTTGCTTGCCGCACTGGATCGCCATGGCGTCGCACCCAATGACAACGTGTGGGTCGACCTGGCGACCTTGTGGCGCCAGCTGCTCACCCAGCCCGATCAGGCCGCACATGCCATCGGCAAGCTGCTCAAGCGGGTGGGTGACAAGCGGGTGATGTGGGGGACTGACGCCATCTGGTACGGCAGCCCACAGGCGCAGATCATGGCGATGCGTGCCTTTCAGATTACGGCCGAGTACCAGGACCGATTCGGGTATCCAGCCCTCACTGACGAGATCAAGGCTTCGATCTTCGGCACCAACGCTGCGGCACTGTTCGGCATCGACGCCACCGCAGCGCGCTGTGCGCTTACGACCGACCCCTTGACCGCCAAGGTGTCGGAATCAGCGCAGCTCCGTTCCGACGGAGCTCTTCCCTCTCCTTGGAACCCCCATGGGCCGACGACGCGCCGCCAGGTTCTGAGCTGGCTCGCGTCGCCGACGACACGATGGACACCCTCGTAATCCTGTCTGCGCGAAGGGTTCCCTGTGGCCACCACCCGCCCGGCGTGCACCCACCAAGGACAGAACTCGTCGTAGGTCACTCCGTTGTGGACGGATTCGCTAAGGCAGAGACTGCACGACGGGGAGGTTGTTGGTGAACGTGACCTGCCGGAGGAATAAGAGACGGCTGTTGGGGTAGCCGACGGCGGATGGCAACCAGGCGTGGAATGCGATCCAGAGCTTTCCCGTGGTGTCGGTGAACAGCGAGGGCCCACCCGGGCCTGCCATGGCTGCTCCCTGCGAGACCACGATCGAGTGGTCAAGCGGTTTGGAGCACGGACCGGTAGGGCCCTGACAGACCGCCACGCCGATGGCGTAATTGCTGCTGTTCCAGTTGTTGGCCGAGTAGAAGAGGAAGTAATGGCCCGACCATGGCAGGACGAACGGGCCCTCGACCACGCCACCCTCCCAAGTGTGGCTGGGCGTGAGCAACGCCTGTGGGTGTCCACCGGCCACGGCGGTGCCGTCGGTTGTGAGTTGCTGTGACCAGATGGTCGGTGGTTGCCCGTTTTCCCCTTGCGACTTCCACGCCAGGTACGGGGTACCCGTGGCGTCGAGAAAGGGGCTGGGGTCGATGGAGCCCCCAAGATCCAGCTGACACACCAGGGGTGCACTCGAGTTGTCGACAAATGGCCCTCGAGGACCGGGGGCCACGGCGGCCGAGATGCACTCCTTGCCCGTGAGACCATCGACGGCCGCGTAGTAGAGCACAAAGGTGCTGTTGAGCTCGATGACGCCCGGTGCCCACGTTGCTCCGGTTCGCGCCCACGATGCGATGTACGGCAACGCGTTTCCGTCCACGGTCCAATGGAGCAGATCGGTGGACTGGATCATCTGGATGTTGCCGGCCGCCGAATTGGTGGCGTAGCCGTAGTACACGTTTCCAACGCGGATGACATCTGGGTCGGGGAAGTCGAAAGGAAAGACGGGGCCGCCCTTTCCCTGCCCCTGCAACGCCTGACAGCTCCCGGACACCAACGAGATCGACGTCACCGCACCGTTGTCATCTCCCACGGCGATGGCGTTGAGCGCCTGCTCAACACCTCCCAAACATGTGTCGAGGACTCCGATGTCTACGCCCTGGGATGCGACGCTATGTTGGGCGTTGGAGAGACTCGTTTGGGTGCTCGACAGGGTGGACTCGGCATTTCTGAGCTCATGCGCCGTGGTTGTCAGCTCGAACTCAAGCACATTGCGCTGACCGGCGGTCCTGAGCAGGACTGCTTGCGCCGAGGAGAGATTCCTCAAGGCGAGAGCCAAATTCGACCGCGTGGTCTTCAGGGTCGATCGCGCCTGACGCAACTCGGATCGGACATGGAGGTCCGAGAGGACCCCCGTGGTGAGCAGCACCAGGGCAGCGAGTCCCGCCCAGAGGGCGACGAGTCTCTTGTGTCGGAGAACCGACCTTCGGGGTCGCCTGGGAGGCAGACCCCCGGCTCTTGTGTCGGCGGTCAGAGGCAGCGCCGGCCCAGTCATGATCGAGGCATCGTCGAGCGACACTGCACGCGATGGTGACGCGCCATTCTCACCCGGTGCTCAACGACCACTCACGCGGTCCGCTCCGTCGCATGCGAGCATTGAACCCTCACACCGATATCCACGCTCGGGGCCCTCCATCGGTTGACGATGATGCGACATATTTGTGACGATCACCGATGGACGTCATCATCTCGGGCAACGTGTCCCTCCCCGGCAAAGGAAGAACGCCATGAGCTACCGAGTGATCCAGTGGGCCACCGGGGGGGTGGGGCGCGCGGCGATGGAAGGGGTACTCGAGCATCCCGATCTCGAGCTGGTGGGTGCGTGGGTCCACACCCCGACCAAGGAGGGTGTCGATCTCGGGACTCTCGTCGGCCGTGAGACCCTCGGGATACCCGCCACCGGCGATATCGCTGCTCTGCTGGCCACCGAGGCCGATTGCGTGCTCTACAGCCCGTTCATGGCCGACCCCGACGTGGTGTCGGCCATCTTGGAGTCCGGCAAGAATGTCGTGACCCCGCTGGGCTGGTTCTACCCCCCTTGCGACGAGCGGGTGCGTTTCGATGCCATCGCCAAGGGGGCGGGCGTCACGCTGCACGGCACCGGCATCCATCCGGGGGGGATCACGGAGCGGTTCCCGCTCATGATCTCCGCTCTGTCAGGGTCGATCACCCACGTGCGGGCGGAGGAGTTCTCCGACATCCGCACCTACGGGGCCCCCGATGTGGTGCGCGATTGGATGCTGTTCGGCAAGACGCCCGAGGAGGCCCGAACCAGCATCATGATCGACGCGCTCGGTGCGGGGTTCAGCCAGTCGGTCTTCATGGTCGCCGACGAGTTGGGCTTCGACATCGAGCCTGCGCTGCGCGCCACCCACAAGATGGCGGTGGCGACGGCACCCATCGACTCGCCCATCGGCCCCATCCAGCCGGGGACCGTCGCCGCACAACGGTTCCAATGGGAGGCCCTGGTCCAGGGAGAGCCGGTGGTGACCGCCGCCGTCAACTGGCTCATGGGCGAGGAGCATCTCGATCCCGCCTGGTCGTTCGGTCCCCGAGGCGAGCGCTTCGAAGTGGAGATCACCGGCGATCCCGACTGCCTCACCACATTCAAGAAGCTGCATCCCGACACGGTGGCGGCGGGTCTTGTCCGCAACCCCGGGATCGTGGCCACAGCGATGCACTGCGTCAACGCCATCCCCTACGTCTGTCGGGCCGAGGCCGGGGTGCTCAGCTACCTCGACCTGCCATTGGTGGCGGGCCGGGCTGCTCCGGGTCTCCAGCGCCGGGGGCGTGACGGTAGGCGCTAGCCCTTGTCGACCTTCTTCATGGCTCCGTATCCCCGCTCGATGGCGGCGGTGATGATGGCCTCGAAGTCCTTGTCGGTCAGCACGCGGGGAGTTCCCATCGACGATGCCCGCCAGTACAACTCGGCCAGCCATTCGAGAAGCTCCAGCCGTTCGACGGCTTGATCCATGGTGGCGCCGTAGGCGATGGAGCCGTGGTTCTGCATCATGGCGGCATTGCGACCCTTGAGGGCCTCGATCACATTGTCAGCCAACTCCTGCGAACCGAAGGTGGCGTAGGGCGCCGTACGGGGGGCACCTCCCAATCCGAGGCAGCTGTAGTGCAGCGCCGGGAGCTCGTCATGACAGCACGAGAGCGCAGTCGACGCCATGGCATGGGAGTGAGTGATGGCCAGGGCATTGGTGGCGCCGTAGATGCCGGTGTGAAGCGGGACCTCTGACGTGGGGGCGAGGTCACCGTCCACGACCTGTCCAGCGAGGTCGATGACCGTCACCATCTCGGCCGTCACCGTGCCCAGGTCGGCCCCGGTGGGAGTGACCGCGATCAGGTCCCCCTGACGGGCGGAGATGTTGCCCGCTGTGCCGATGACGAGCCCCTTCTCGGCCAAATGGCGGCTCGCGCTCGCCACGGCCTCTCGTTCGTCGGCCAAGAGCAGATCGCTCATTCCCCGGTCCTTTCCCATACGTCTCGCCCAGCAATGCCGGTCACGCTAGATGAGTCGATACCGGCTCGTCACAAAAGGACGCAAGGATGCGGAGGCAGTGGTTGCCACGAGAGGGGTCGGGACGTGCCCCCAGGTGGGCACCCGAACCCCCTGTTCATCGTGGCAGTGGCGTGGGGGAGACACTGTGTCCGAGCGGGGCTGATCGGGAGAGGAGCGGTCTGGTCGGTCACGACTGAGCAGCCCGAAGATGCAGACCGAGCGTCGAGCCACTAGAAGATGGGTCGTGCTTCTGCAGGGAAAGACCGTGCTCGTGACCGGCGTGGGTGTCGGGCTCGGGAGGGAGTGTGTGGGGAGCGCCTTGCGTGACGGGGCGAACGTGGTCCTGGCGGCGCGACGGCAGGACGAGCTGGCCCAGGTGGCCGCGGACCTCGACCCCGGCGGCCAGCGTACGGCCCACCGGGCCACCGACATCACTGATGCCGACTCCTGTGCGTCTCTGGTGGAGCTCGCTCAGGAGCGGTTTGGTACGGTCGACGCCCTCATCCAGGTGGCGGCGTACGAGCACGCCTGGGGCGGCCTCTACGACCTCAACCTCGACGATTGGCGAGCCGCGTTCGACACCAACGTGCTGGGCGCGCTCACGATCCTGCGGCCGGTGGCCAAGGCCATGAAAGAGAGCGGGGGTGGCTCGGTCGTCTTCATCGGCTCGCAGTCCATGTTCAAGCCGGCGATGCCCCAGGCGGGGTACGCCGCCTCCAAGAGCGCCCTGCTCACGGCGATCTACTACCTGGCGGACGAGCTCGGCCCCGACAACATCCGGTGCAACATGGTGATCCCCTCGTGGATGTGGGGCCCCAACGTCGAGCTGTACGTCTCGGGTACGGCGCGCCATCAGGGCCGGACCGAAGAGGACGTCCTCGGGGAGTTGGTCGCCGACTTCCCCCTCCGGCGCATGACCGAGGACGGTGAGGTAGCCGACGTAGCCGCCTTCTTCGCCTCGGATCATGCCAAGGCCGTCACGGGGCAGTACCTGCTCGTGAATTCGGGCGAGATGTTCCGGTGACCGGCGCCCCCAAGCGCGTGGTCGTGTGGGGCACGGGATTCGTGGGCCGCATGGTCATCCCCGAGATCGTCCGGCACCCGATGTTCGAGCTGGTGGGCGTGGGGGTCAGTGCCCCCGACAAGGTCGGGCGTGACGTCGGGGACATCTGCGGCATCGGCGACCTCGGCATCGCCGCCACCGACGACGTGGACACCCTGATCTCGCTGCGTCCCGACGCGCTGGTGCACTACGGGCCCACCGCCGCCCACGCCGGCGACAACATCGCCCTGATGAGCGCGTTCCTCCGAGCCGGTATCGACGTGTGCTCGACGGCGATGACCCCTTGGGTGTGGCCCGCCATGGCCCAGAATCCCCCGTCGTGGGTCGACCCCATCACCGAGGCCTGTGCCGCGGGTGGAGCATCGTGCTTCACGACGGGCATCGACCCCGGGTTCGCCAACGACCTGTTCCCGATGACCCTGATGGGCCTGTGCGGCGAGGTGCGTTCGGTCAAGGCGCTCGAAATCCTCGATTACATCAACTACGAGGGCGACTACGAAGAGGAAATGGGCATCGGCCGGTCGCCCGAGTTCACGCCCCTGCTCGAGCACACAGACATCCTGGTGATGTCGTGGGGCGCCACCGTGCCCATGATCGCCCATGCCGTGGGCATCGAGCTGGAGCGGATCACGACCACATGGGAGAAATGGGTCACCGACGCGCCCATCACGACGGCCAAGGGGGTCATCGAACCGGGGAACGTGGCTGCCATCCGTTTCACGATCAACGGCATCTTCGGTGGCGAGACCCGCATCGGCCTCGAACACGTGAATCGGGTGGGCACCGATGCCGCTCCGCATTGGCCCCGCGGGACCCAGGACGACGTCTATCGGGTCGAGATCGACGGATCACCGTCGATCACCCAGGAGACGGCCTTCCGGTTCACCGACGGCAGCGGCCGGGATGCGGCGGCGGCGGGTTGCCTCGCCACCGGGTTGCGGGCCCTGAACGCGGTGCCGGCGGTGAACGACCGACCGCCCGGGTGGGTCACCGCCCTCGATCTGCCCTTGATCCCCGGAGCGGGCACGATCCGCTGAGGGCTCGGGCGGCATGCACGTCCATGTGAGGAGCGCCATGCAGGTCATCATCTTGGGGAGTGGGAGCCCACTTCCCGATCCGACCCGGGCGGGCCCGTCGACATTGGTGCGAACGACGGCGGGGGATTTGCTCTTCGACTGTGGCCGAGGGGTGTTGATGCGCGCCGCGGCGGTGGGCTCGGGTGCCGGGGCATTCCGGGCCCTGTTCCTGACCCATCTGCATTCCGATCACATCACCGACCTGAACGATGTCTTCACCACGCGTTGGGTCATGTCGTTCGTCCCCAACCCCCTCCCGGTGTTCGGTCCGACGGGCACGGCCGCCCTCGTGCAGGCCACCGAGGCCATGCTCGAGCCGGACATCGGCTACCGCATCGCCCACCACGCTGATCTGCAGTGGCGACCCACGGCGACAGTGACCGAAGTCGATCGAGGCGTCGTGTTCGACGAAGGGGGAGTCCGGGTCACCGCAGCCTCGACTGATCACGCTCCGGTCCGACCCACCGTCGGATTTCGCATCGACGAAGGGGGCCGTTCGGTGGTCATCGCCGGAGACACGGTGCCCTGTGCGGGGCTGGACGAGCTCTGTGCCGGGGCCGACGTGCTGGTCCACACCGTGGTCCGGCGCGATCTGATCGAACAGATCGGCCTGCCCCGGCTCACCGATGTCCTCGACTACCACTCGTCGGTGTCCGACGCGGCACAGACCGCGCATCGGGCCGGTATGGGCACCCTGGTCCTCACCCACCCCGTGCCCACCCCGGCGCCGGGCACCGAGCAGGAGTGGCTGGACCAGGCCACGGCGTGTTTCAAAGGCAGCGTGGTGCTCGCCACCGACCTGCTCACCCTGGGCGTGACCGGCTGACGTGACCCAGCGCGTTCCGGGGTCCGAACGGCGTGGAGCCGGGCCGGGATTGTCGCTCGGGGCCTCGCGTCGACGCTCACCGTGCCCTCCCTCCTCACGTCCCCGGACCTGACGGTGAGGTGCACGGAGCCTGTGTCGGAGTGAGGTCCGTTCGACTACGTTCCTGAGCATGTCGGACTACGACGTCATCGTCATCGGCGCCGGACACAACGGGCTGACGGCGGCCGCGGTCATGGCGCGCGGTGGCATGCGGGTGCTGTGCCTCGAGAAGAATCACTTCATCGGGGGCATGGCGTCGAGCACCGAGTTGATCCGTGGCTACCACTTCGAGTTGGCCGGGTCGATTCAGTTCCCCCTGCCCAACGAGATCTACGAAGACCTGGGCTTCGACTCATGCCCCATCTACGAGCCCGAGGTGCAGTCCGCCAGCGTGGGCCCGTCGGGGGAGCCCCCGATCCTGCTCTACTCGGACCCCGAGCGCCTGCTCGCCCACCTCGGCGACACCCTGGGCCTCGAGGCGGTGATGGGGATGGCCGAAGTCGCGGCCTGGGCCGATGCACCGGCCCGGGCCATCGGGAGGTTCGAGGTCCGAAAGCCCCCGAAGTCGCTGGACGAGATGTGGGCCTGTGCCTCGAACGAGTCCGAGCGCCAAGCGATCCGCACCGCCATGTTCGGCAGCGTCATGGACGTCGTCGATCGCTTCCTTCCCGACCGGGTCAAGCATGCCCAGGTCCGCAGCATGCTGAGCTTCCTGGCCGTCAATTCCACCTACCTGGGTCCGTACACGCCCGGCAGCGCCCTCTGCCTCGCCTTCGCCCTGGCGTCTCCGGGCAACGCCACCATGTCCAAGGTGCGGGGCGGCATCGGGGCCATGGCCGACCATGTCCGGCTCCTGTTCGAGGGTCACGGAGGCGAGCTTCGTCGGCACCAGAAGGTGGCTCGGATCGTCGCATCGGGAGGGCGGGTGGAGGGGGTGGCCTTGACCGACGGGGAGGTCATCTCGGCACCAATCGTGGTCTCGAACCTCGACCCCACCGCCACCTTCACCCAGTTGATCGACCGTGACGAGCTTCCCGACGCCTTCGCCCGACGCATCGACGCCATCGATCATCGGGCTGCCTATTTCCAGATCCATTTCGCGCTCAGCGGACTGCCGGAGTTCATCGCGCCCTACGACGTTCTCAACGAGGGTGGGCTGCGCCGCAATGTGACGTTCTTCGGGACGGCGGAGCAGATGCAGCGCGACTACGAGCACTGCGTCCGCGGTGTCATCCCCGACTCACCGTCGTTCAACCTCGGGATCCCGACGCTCGAAGACCCGGACCTCGCCCCCGCCGGGAAGCATGCGGCCAGCAGCTTCGCCTTTTATTTCCCGATCGGCGCCACCCGGGCCGAACAGGCACGCCTGCGCGACGAGATGGCACGTCGGATGGTGGCGAAAGTCGCTTCCCTGGCCCCGAATTTTCCCGATCTGATCGAGCGGCAGTTCAACTATCCGGCCTACACCTACGAGCTCATGTTCGGCTGCACCGGCGGTGACTTCACCCACGGGTTGTTACAGCCGGAGTTCATGGGTCCGTTCCGCCCCGGCCCGCGAGGGTGGCCCGACAATCCCGTGCCGTTCGAGGGCCTCTACCTCTGCGGTGCGGGATGCCACGGCGGGCCCGGCGTCACGTTCATCCCCGGCTACAACTGTGGCTATGCCGTCTTGGAGTCCGCCGGCCGGGCGCGCGTGTAGCGGACGCTTCGCTCCACGAAGGCCAGATACATGGCCATGGCGAAGGCCAGGCTGGTGAAAAGGCTCATGACGAAGAAGATCCACGGGACACGAAGTCCCCGTCGACGCCCGTCCACAATGGTCCACAGGGGGAGAAGGACCACGTTGACGATCGTATAGTCCTGGGCGGCGGAATCCGACGCCCAGTTGGCGAAGAGCATCTTGGTGTAGTTGACATAGCTGGCGTCGTGGTACGCGTGGACGTAGCGGACGTTGAAGTACCAGCCGAGGCACAACGAGGCGATGCCGATGACGTAGTACATGCCCTCCAGAGGTGCCGTTCCGCCGCCGACCCCCCCGGTGAAGAGGTGCCGGTTGTAGGCGAACGCCGCCGCCGTGCTGGCCACGCCGAGCAGTCCGTAGAACAGGAGCGAAGTCGTCATGGTCGTCCCCCGAGGTGTTCCTGGCGGCGGGCCACCGTTGCCCACCGGGACGTCAATCATGGCCATTGCGGTCTCAGAATGCGAGCTCCGGGCCCGGACCGGGATCGTGTTCAAGGTGGTGGCGACCACAGGTCGGTCATGGTGATTCCGATCTCTGTCACCATCGTCCGGAACAGCGGCAGGGACAGACCCAGGACGTTGCTCGGGTCTCCGTCGATCCCGTCGATGAACGGCGCCGCGTAGCCATCGATACTGAAGGCACCGGCCAGGGCGAGCGGTTCGCCCGTGTCGATGTACGCTGCCAGCTCCTCGGGGTCAGGAGTGCCGAACCGCACGGTGGTGCGGGCAATGCCAGTGGTCGAGCGGTTTGTTCGGGTGTCTTTGACCCAGTGACCCGTATTGAGGACGGCTTCCTGCCCCGACAGACGCTGCCAGAACTCCAAGGCCTGAGCAGCGGAGTCCGGCTTGCCGAACGACACACCCCGGTGCTCGAGCAGCGAGTCGCATGCGAGCACCACGGCTCGTGCGCAGCGCTCGGCGACGACCTCTCCCTTGCGCACGGCCAGGGCGACGACGGCGGTGGCGGTGTCGGGGGCGTCGATGGTCTCGTCCACTCCGCTCACCATGACCTCGGGAGCGAAGCCGGCATCGCACAGGATGCGCAGTCGTGTCTTGGATCCCGAGGCCAGCACCAGCCGCACCGTCGGTCTGTGGGTCCCTGGCATCCCGGCATGTTCTCACTCGAGCGCGTCGGGGTCCGACTGCGTATGGTCAATCCCCATGGACCCCGAGATCGAGGAGATCCGCCACGATGACACGGTGTGGCGCTTCGACCGCGGGTTCCTGGCCTCGAGCTGGGTCTGTCTGTGGGGGAGGGGTTGCCAGGGGATCGGCCCCGAACCGGCGGAGGAACTCGGTCTCGGATGCTGCTCCATCGGCGCCGACTTGGGCGACGAGGAGGAAGCCCGGCTGATCTCGGCCCTCGCCGCCACGCTGTCACCGCAGCGCTTCGAACATCGTGCCGAGGCTGACGAGGGGGGTGTCTTCAGCGACGAGGCCCGCACCCACACCCGGGTCGTCGACGGGGCCTGCATCTTCCTCAACCGCCCGGGGTTCGTCGGCGGGGCGGGCTGCGCGCTGCACCTGGCGGCTCTCGACTGGGGCGAGTCGCCGATCGAATGGAAGCCGTCGGTGTGCTGGCAGCTGCCCATCAAGGTGGACTGGGAACCGGGCGACGACGACACCGAGGTGGCGACGGTGCGTCGATGGACTCGACGCGACTGGGGTGCGGAGGGCGAGACGATGGCATGGTGCTGCACCGAGGGCTCGTCCGCGTACGTCGGGGACCGTCCCGTCGTCGACTCGCTGGGAGCGGAGTTGGAGGCCATTGTCGGCCCCGAGGTGTACGTGGAATTGCGCCGGCGGATGCAGGAGCCGTGATCCGGTCGCGAGGGAATCAGGCGCCGTCGGGCGCGGTGGGGGGCAGGAGGAGGGTGGTGCGCCGCGCATCGAGGGCGCGCGCCAGTGCCATCCGCAGGATCTCGGCGCTCAGCTTGCCGATCTGCGCCGGGGTCTGGTCGAAGTCGGTCATGAGTGCGTGCGTGGCGAAGCCAGACAGATGGATCGCAAAGACCAGCGTGAGGTCCTCGGGGGGCGCGCCCACGCCCCCCGCCGTCCTCCACGCCAATTCCACCAGATAGCGCACTCCTCGGACCCGGTACTCGTGCCGGAGCGCGTCGACCTCGTGGAGCACGTCCGAAGCGTCGGGGTCCGGAGCATGAAGATCCCAGAAGGCCTCGCCGATGATCTCCGCACACCGGGAGTGAACGGTGATGGCCAGTCCCTCGAGCCATCCATCGAAGTCCTCAGTGGGGGTGGGCAGGCCGATCGGACGCCGGCCCCACGCCTCGTACATGTCCTTGACCGTTGCCACGATCAAACGGTCGTGACTCGCGTAGTGGCGGAATATGGTGCGGGCGCTCACCCCCGACAACTCCGCGATCTCCGCCACGGTGGCATCGAATCCCCTCCGGGCCACGACCTGCATGGCCGCTTCCCTAATCCGAGATCGAGTGAGCTCTTGTCGCTCGTGGGCCAGCGGCGCAGGGGTGCGGTCCCCGGCGTCAGCCACGACGGTCTCCGGCGGCCACAACGCGCATGACGACAGCGGTGGCTTGTGTCCCACCATGTATGACATTGCTGTCAGAGACAGGGTTGGCGACAGGGCAAGCCAGGCGGTGGGCCCGTGGCCCGAACCGGAGAGCGGTGGGAGGAGTCGTGGTTGGGGTCAGCGCCGTGCCGCTCGTTCGTGGGCCCCCGCGGCCAGCGCGGCTTCGGGGGCGACGTTATCGGGCCGTGCCGCCCCGACCGGTGCCAGACCAGGCACCGGTCGCAAGGTTCATGCCCCGGAAACACGCCTGTGCTTCGCCCACCAAGTGCTTGGCCTACCAACACCCGGTCTCAGCCCCTCCAGCGTCCGCCCGTCAGGTAGTTGTGGATGTCGAAGAACTGGATCACCGGTGGCTCGGGTGCACCGGCTTGGGCAAAGACCCCGGGATCGGCTTCGCCTGCGAAGCTGTCGAACGCCTGGCGTGACTCCCACACGTCGATGATGCGGATCCCATCATCGGTCTTGGTAACCCAGTGGAACAGGGCGGTGGCGGCACTGGGGCCGCGTGGAAGGTATCCCGTCGCCTCGAGCACTTCGTCGTATTGCGCCAGGGTGGCACCCTTGAAGTCGAGTTGGACGCCGATCGCCATGGCAACCTCCCTGAGGATCTGCAATCAGATGCCTGCATCCGAGCTTGCACCAGACATGAGCCAGTATGCATGCCCGGCGGCCGCCGGATCAGCCGGCCACACGCTCGATCCTGTGGACGCAATCGGTGGGCGTGAGATGGGTGGCGGGACCCGCCTCGGTGGCGGGCATAGGTCGACTGAAGAGGTATCCCTGGATCAAGTCGCACGACGCCGTCGAGAGAAAATCGAGTTGCTCCTCTGTCTCGACTCCTTCGGCGACGACGAGGAGCCCGAGGGTGTGGGCCAACTGGACCACGGCGTTGACCACCGCTTCGCCGCGGGGGTCGCGCCCGATCCGGGCCACAAAGGACTGGTCGATCTTCACGATCGTGATGGGGAGGTCCATGACGTAGCTCAACGATGCGTAGCCCGTGCCGAAGTCGTCGATGGCAAGCTGGATGCCCAATTCGTGGAGGCTGGCCAGGCATCGTGTGGCTGCGCCTTGGTCCACGGGGAGAAGCGTCTCGGTGACCTCGAGTGCCAGTCGCAGCGAGCCCGGTGTCACCCCCGAGGCCTCCACGATGACCTTCACCCTGTCGCTCAGATCCGGTTCGGCCAGTTGCCGGGCCGACAGGTTCACGCTCAAGGCGAGCTGCTGGTCGGGGCGACGGCGCTGGTTCCACCTCTGGACCGTCCGGCATGCTTCGGCCAGTACCCATTCACCGATGGGCACGATGAGCCCGGTCTGCTCGGCCAGGTCCAAGAACGACCCCGGCGCCAACAGCCCCCGGGTCGGGTGTTGCCACCGGACGAGGGCTTCGACTCCGACCACGTTCCCGGTGAGAGTCTCGACCACCGGTTGGTAGTACACGACGAGCTCGGAGTGCTCGAGGGCGTAGCCGAGATCCGATTCGGTGGTGGTCCGCTCCCGGGCCATGGCCCGGATGGCCTTGTCGAACACCTGGATCTTGCCCTGACCGCCGCAGGTCTTGGCGAAGTACATGGCTGAGTCGGCGTCACTGAGCAGGCCCTCGAGACTCAGGTCCTCCTCGTCCAAGACGGCCACCCCGATGCTGGCTCCGAGTTGGAAGGGCTGGCCGGACACGACGAACGGAGTGGCGAACACGTCCATGATGCGCTGGGCGAAGGCCAGGACGAGATCTCGGTTATTGAGGCCGTCGCAGGCCACGACGAATTCGTCGCCGCCGAAACGGGCCAGGGTGTCAGAGTCCCGCAGCACGGCGGTGAGCCGTTCGGCCACCTGGACCAGCACGGCGTCTCCCGCGCTGTGGCCGCAACTGTCGTTGACGAGCTTGAAGCGATCGAGGTCCAGGAACATGACGACCGGGAACGCACTGTGGCTCCGTCGGGCCCGGGCGATGGCCTGGCGGAGGCGGTCGAGGAGCAGGAGTCGGTTCGGGAGCCCCGTGAGGGGATCGTGCAGGGCCTGGTCGGCCAACTTGGCCTCGGCCAGCTCCTTCTCCCGTCCCGTGGCGCCGACCATCCTGATCACGAACAGGCTCACCACGATGCCGAGGGCAGCGACGCTCTGGGCCTGGGCGACGGGCAGGAACGAGGGTGCCCAACCGGCCCCGATGGCGAACTGGCCGCAGCCGATGCCCACGATCGTCCACAACGCCACGACTTTCCACGCCTTGGAGCCGCAGCGGGCGATGCTCTCCACGGCGATGATGGCGTAGGCCCCGACGGCGACTGGTCCCCATCCGCTCAGATAGATCACGATCGTCACCGATGTCGCTGCGGCCATGACCCGGAGGTGCAGGCGTGGCGTCGATGCCACCTTGGCATACCAACGGTTGGCCAGGACACTGCCCAACATCGGCACAACAAGGACCACGACGTAGACCCAGATCGGCTCCCGGGCGACCACGTTCCAGTGACGGAAGGCCAGGAGGATGACCAGGGCGATTGGCGCCATGGCATAGGCCAGGAGCGTGGGGCTGAGGCTCTTGTGATGCTCAGGCGTGACCGGGGTCAGCGTGTGGAGCTGCGTCGCCGGTTCGGGCAGTCTGTCACTGGTTGGCGCTGGCAATGCCGGCGTTTGCACTATGGGCACTGCCCTCCGCTTGCAATCCCTTCTTCTATCGACACCAGGAGGCGCGCTCTGAACCGGTGTCGACGGGGTTGCCCGACCGCAGGGGCGCCCTAGAGGTGCGAGGCTGCCGCCACGGCGCTGGCCTTCGGCTCCTTGATCCGGGCGGCGGCCCGACCCATCCTGGTGATGAACTGGACCAGGCGGTCTCGCGCCGCTGCGGCCGAGGACGTCAGGCCTTGTCTGTTGGCCACGTCCCAGTGGCCCAGGATGACCGGCTTCAGGATCGAGTCGTGGTGCAGGGACAGGTCGTAGATCCCGGCCCGGGCGATGGCCTTGGCGTGATGGGCGAAGTCGGGTATGCCGGCGCCGGGCATCTCGAATGTCAGCGTCTGGCGCTTGATGGCCTCGATCATCCCCGAGGGGTCGATCTCGAGCGCGGCGGAGACCAGGTCTCGGTAGAAGAGATGGTGGAGGTTTTCGTCCGCCGCCACCCGCTTCATGACGGTGTACCCCTCGCTGTCGGGCAGGGCCTTCCCGGTGTTGTGATGCGCGATGCGGGTGGCCAGCTCCTGCAGAGCGAGATAGGCGAAGGCGTCGGGGATGCTCGTGGGTTGCGGGGTCATGCCGCCGGTCACCTGGGTCATGCGGGCCCGTTCCAGGGTCACCGGGTCGATGTGACCGCTCATGATCAGGTAGTCCCGGATGACGATCGAGTGCCGCCCCTCCTCGGCCGTCCACCGACGTGTCCAGTAGCCCCAGGCGCCGTCCCGGCCGAACAGGTTGTCGATCGAGGCGAAGTAGTAGGGCAGATTGTCCTCGGTGAGGACGTTCACGAACAGGGCACTGGCGATCCCGTCGGGCAGCGCCTGGACGGGATCGGCGGCCCCCGGTGCGGGCGGGCTGCGCCAGCGCACCTGGTCGTGGGGGAACCATTCCTTCGCCATCCCCAGATGGCGGTCCACCAGGCGTTCTGCTGTCGGGAGGAGCTCGGCCAGGAGCGTCGAGTCATCCATGTATCGAAACCTCTTCTCTTCCCCCGATAGTCGCTGGGTGCAGGTTAGTGCCCGGGACACGGGCCATCGGGCAGCCGTGCACGCCGGGGGAGGGGGGGTCCCCGTCTGCACCGTCGATGGCCATGTCGGTCACCGGCGTGGGGCCCCCTGACCCGACGCCGCGCCCGCGGGCGAGACCCGTCGTCGCTGAGACCAGAACGGGGCGTCGAGCACCGTCAGCAGGACGAGCGCCACACCGGCCGCGCTGAGCACGTACCAGGGCCACGGGCCCAGGACCCGCAGGAGCGTCCACTCTCCTGGTGGGGAGCGCAAGAACATGTAATTCGCCCCTGTCACCGCATCGACGATGCCGACCAAGGCGGTGTACCCGAGGGTGATGGTGAAGACGCGGACGACCGAACGTCTCCGGGGGACGATCCGCATTCCGACGACCAGGAACACCGCCGCCACCACGATCCCGACGTGCCCCACCAGGTACTCGAAGAAGACCAGGTGGGGGAAGCCGACGTTCAAGTCGGGCGTGACGACGGCCTGCAGCGTGCCCGCCAGGCCCCAGAAGTAGGTCAGCTCGACGAGCAGGGGGCGGCGCCACCAGCACGCCGCCGCCGCCACCACGACACCGGCGTCGCACAGCGCCAGGGGCAGCGACGTCTTCGCCGACCATGTCCCTCCGACCGCCGACGCGACGCTGAAGCTCACGACGTCGGCACCGAGGAGGAGCGACAGGACCCGGGCCGTCGCACCCGTCCAGGGGCCCGGTCGCTGCCGGGCCGCTCCGCACAGGACGGCGCAACCGAGGGCGGCCGACGCCACCACCGACCAGTACGCCAGGGGCGAGACGGTGTCCAGCATGCACCTGCTATCGAAGCAGGACGCCCTGCGCCGCGGGGGAGCACCCTCGGGACGCCCGGCAGATGGCAGAGTCTTGGCGGTCGAGAGCGGGAGGAGACAACAGTGCAGGCTGTCGACGAGGCGTGGGAACGGGCCACAGCGATCGTGGCTCACCCCGATGATCTGGAATACGGGGCCGCCAGCGCCGTGGCGCGGTGGACGGGACAGGGAAAAGAGGTGTCCTACGTCCTGGCCACGCGGGGCGAGGCCGGGATCGACGCCATGGCGCCGGACCGGGCCGGCCCGCTGCGCGAGGAGGAGCAACGGGCCAGTGCGGCATGCGTGGGCGTCCATCACGTCGAGTTCCTGGGCCACGCGGATGGGAGTGTCGAGCCCGGTCTGGCTCTGCGACGCGACCTGGCCGCAGCTCTGCGCAGGCTGCGCCCTGACATCGTGGTGACCATGAACTTCGAGCTCACCTGGGGTGAGGACGGGAGCGTCAACCACGCCGATCATCGTGCGGTGGGATTGGCGACTCTCGATGCCTGTCGCGACGCCGCCAACCGCTGGATGTTCCCGGATCTAGGCGACCCGTGGCAGGGGATCAAGGTCGTCTACGTGGCAGGCACCTCGGCGCCCACCCATTTCGTCGACGTCTCGGCGACGATCGGCGCCGGGGTGGAGTCGCTGCGCGAGCACCAGGCCTACATCGACGGCTTGGGCACCGACTTCGACCCCGACGAGTTCCTCCGCAACATCGCCGGCTATGGGGGCATGGCCGCAGGCTGTGAGTACGCCGTGTTGTTCCAGGCGTTTCACGTCTGACCGGTCCGGCCTTCGCCGTCAGGCGCGGCGGACCCGGCCGCGCAGGGCCAGCAGGGCGAGCGACAACGAGATCGCCCCGAACGCCGCGATGGCCAGGACGGCTTGGCCCAGGAACGCCGCGTTCCAGGTCGGTTCGGGGCCGGGGCCGCCCCCACCGCCCACGATGAGCGAGCGCAGCCCCTGGAGGATGTAGGTCATGGGGTTGTAGTTGGCCACGGTTCCCAGCCATCCCTGGAGGTAGGGCTTGGCCACGAAGGTGGTGGAAAGGAACGTGATGGGGAAGAACAGGATGAAGCTGGCGTTCACGGCGCCGGGGTTCCCCGTCTTGAGGGCGATGGCGTAGGGCAACCCGGTGAAGACGAGGCCCCAGATCCCCGACAGGACCACGAACACGATGATGCCGAGCACCCCGGCGTGGAACCGCACCCCCAGGGCGAGCCCGACGGCGATGACGGGGACGGCCAGGGCCATGACGAGGGTGAGATCCGCCGTCATGAGGCCGAGCAGGAGCGGGAGGCGGCGCACCGGCGTGATCATGAGTCGGTCGAAGTAGCCGTTCTGGATGTCGGTCACGAGGGCGGAGGCGCGCGACACACCCGTGACGGCGAAGACCACGGCCACGGGGAGCTCGAAGGACTTGAAGCTGAAATGGGCGGCTTGGTGCGTGATCTTCGACAGGGCCCCGATGTTGAGGACATAGAAGAAGATGGGGACGATCAGAGCGGGAATGACCGCCTCGGGCTCACGGGGGATCTGGCGGATGGCGCGGCGCGCCACCGAGGCGACGTCGACGAAGAACCCCGCCGGGCGAGCCTGGACCCGCAAAGCCGTGGTCGGCGCGTTGGTGGTGGAGACCATCAGGTCATCGCTCCTTCGGGAGGCTCGGGGGATCGCCCGTCTGCTTCCGGAGACGCTCCGTCCTGGAGGTGCGTGCCGGTGAGCTGGAGAAAGACGTCGTCGAGGGTCGGGGTACGCAGCGTCAAGCTCATGACCGTCGCGCCCGCGTCGTGCAGGGCCAGGGCCACCGGGCTCATGACCGTGGCGCCGTTGTCGGCGTGCACCGTCACTTCGTGGCCGGACCCCACCACCTCGTCCACCCCAGGGACCGCCCGCAGCGCCGCCAGGGTCGTGTCGGTCAGGCTCTCCACGCGAGCCACGATGACGTCGGTCCCCACGGTCCGCTTGAGCTCGTCGGGTGTGCCTTGGGCGACGAGGCGGCCCCGGGAGATGATGCCGACCCGGTCGGCGAGCTCGTCGGCTTCTTCGAGGTACTGCGTGGTGAGGAAGATGGTGGTGCCGTGCTGCTCGTTCAGGCTGCGGACCTCTTGCCACACCGCGGCGCGGCTTTCGGGGTCGAGGCCGGTGGTGGGCTCGTCGAGGAACAGGATCTCGGGGTCGTGGATCAACGCCGCGGCCAGATCGAGCCTTCGTTTCATGCCCCCCGAGTACGTCTTGATCTGGCGGTCGATGGCGGTCCCGATGTCGACCAGCCGCAGCACCTGCTCGACCCGCACCGACCGCTCGGCGCGCCGCAACCCGTAGAGCCGGCCCTGGAGGTCGAGCAGCTCTCGCCCCGTCTGGCGGTCATCGAGCGCGGCGTCTTGGAGGGCGACTCCGATCCGCAGCCTGACCTGTTCGGGCTCCTGGGCGACGTCGTAGCCGGCCACGAGCCCCCGCCCCCGGGTGGGACGCATCAAGGTGCACAGCATGCGCACCAGGGTCGACTTCCCGGCGCCATTGGGGCCCAGGAAGCCGTAGATCTCGCCCGAGGCGATCTCGAGGTCCACGCCCGCCACCGCCCAGAAGTCGCCGAACTGCCGGGCGATGTCCTGCGTGGCGATGGCGGGGCCGGTCACGGGCGCTCACGCTACCGGCCGCCGCCGCATGGTCGTGACGCCCCGGGGAATGGGCGGTCGGCGACGCGCGTGGTCCTATGGTGGCGCCATGGCACCGGCTGACTACGCAGACTTCGAGCACCTGGCCTTCGATCGCCGACCCGACGGCGTCGTGATGGTGACGCTCAATCGTCCCGAGGTGCTCAACGCCGCCAACGTCCGCATGCATCGGGAGATGTCAGAGGTGTGGGCCGTCGTCGACGCCGACCCTGCGGCGCGGGTGTCGGTCGTGACCGGAGCCGGCCGGGCCTTCAGCGCCGGAGGGGACCTGGACATGATCGGGGACATGACCGAGGACTATGGGGCTGTCCTCGAGCAGTGGCGCGATGCGCGCACCATCGTGGAATCCATGCTCAGCGCCGACAAGCCCGTGGTGTCGGCCATCAACGGCGTGGCGGTCGGCGCCGGTCTGGCCGTGGCGCTCATGGCCGACATCAGCATCATGGGGGCGTCGGCCAGGGTGTCGGACGGCCACGCCCGCCTGGGGGTGGCGGCCGGAGACCATGCTGCGGTGCTGTGGCCCCTCCTGTGCGGCATGGCCAAGGCGAAGTACTACCTCCTGACGGCCGACTTCATCACCGGGCCCGAGGCCGAGCGCATCGGGTTGGTCACCAAGTGCGTCCCCGACGACGAGGTCGTCCCCGAGGCCCTGGCCGTGGCACAGCGACTGGCCGCCGGGAGCGCCACGGCGGTGCAGTGGACGAGGCGGGTCATGAACCACTGGTTGCGTCAGGCGCTCCCGGCATTCGGGGAGTCGGTGGCGCTCGAGATGCTGGGATTTCTGGGGCCCGATGCCAGAGAGGGCCTGGCCGCCATCCGGGAGCGGCGCGAGCCTCGGTTCCCGTCGGCACCGACCCCGTAGAGGGGACGACTACTCGACGGTGACGAGGGTCCCGATGGGGGTGTAGGGGTAGACGACCTCGGCGTGCGACGGCGGCAGCTCCACGCATCCCAGGCTCTGGGGGTAGCCGTAGCCGGGCCGGATGAAGCCGTGCAGGGCATCGCCACCGTGGAAGTAGCTCACCCAGGGGATGCCCGGGTCGGCGTACTTGCTGCCGTCGGGATTGGTGCCCCGCATGGTGGTCGTCAGGTAGCGCACGTAGACGGGCCAGGTGCCCTGCTCGGTGGGTGCCGCCGCGATCCCGGTGTTGGCCCGGGTCGTGTACGCGATCTGCCCGTCGCGCCACACGTTGGCGTGCTGGGGCAGCGTCTCGGACACGTCCACCCAGTCGTAGTGCGCGTAGGTGTCGACCTGGTCGGCGACGGCGGCCTGGAGGAGGGCCAGCCAGACCTTGGGACCGGCGATGCCGTCGGTGGTCATGTGCTGCTGGCCCTCGAACGTCATCACCGCGCCCTGGGTGATCGTGTTGGGCTGTCCGGGGGACCACAGCGCCATGAAGAAGCTCGGCATGGTCGCCCACCGCCACGCGAACGACCCGACCTGGGCGGTGGAAGCCTCGTCGGGTGAGACGCTGGCGGGATCGGCGAGGGTGAAGGTAAGGGGGAGGTAGTCCAGGGTGGCGAGCAACTGCTGGAGGCGCAGCGTGGTCATGGGCGCCACCGTGAAATGCGTGGTGAGGGTGGCGGCGAGCCGCTGCCCGTCACTGCCCTCGATGCCGTCGGCACCTCCGGGCACCGACACCGACACCGTGGCGCCCGGTGGCAGGGGCGCGGAGGCGTCGAAGGCCAAGACGTTGGCGGCGGTGTGCACCCAGGAGCCGGCCACGGCCGGGCTGAGCGTGGGGACGGGGCTGTCTGGGGCCAGGGGCACGGTGAACTGGACGCTCACGCTGGTGTCCGAGGGGACGTCGGTGGCGTCAGGGGCCGGTTGGCTGGCGACCACGGAGAGACGGCCAGGTGACGCCGTGGGCGTTGCCGACGCGGGGGAGGGGTGGACCCGCGTCGCCACCAAGGCGGTCGAGGAGGCGGCGAGCGCGCAGAGCGCGACGACCACCGCGGCGATCAACCAATGATGCCGGGCGTCGCTGCTCCGGCGTCGATGTGCGGCTTCCGGCATGGCATGCGCTCCAGTGCGATCCTACCCGGCGATGATGCGGTCCCGTACGACCGGAATCGCAGATTTTAGGCCGATTTCTCAGGTGTTCTGGCGCGGGATGGCCGGATTCGTTGTGGAAGCGTTGATGGCGTGGGCCACGGCGTCTTGGATGCGTCGGATCTGCGCGCCGTCGGTCACCTTGCCCCCAGCGGCGTCGCGCACGTAGAAGGCGTCGAGGACTTCGTGGCCGAGGGTGGACACCCTCGCCGCCACGACGTCGAGCTCGAGGGCGAACAGCGTAGCGGTGATCCGGTGCAGGAGCCCGACGTCGTCCTCGGCCCTCACGTCGATGACCGTCGAGCCCGACGACGCCGCGTTGTCGACCTGGACGTGGATCTCCACGGGTCGCGACGCCACCGAACGCCGGCCCTCGGCATAGGTGCGGACCTGCTCGGCGAGACGGTCTTCGAGAGGGAAGGTCCCCCGCAGGACCGCCTCGAGCTGGTCGGCCACGAGCTTGAAGTCCGGCCACCGGTTCCGGGAAGGCTCCACCACGAACGTCTCGACGGCAAAGCCGTCTTCGGCGGCGATGTCGGCGCTGCGAATGTCGAGACCGCGCAGGGCGAACACGCCGGTGACCGCCGACAGGAGGCCGGGTCGGTCGCGCGCCACTACCGTGACGTTGGGCGCGTCGGCGGCCAGGACCGAGCGTCCCAGCCGTTCGACTTGGCGCATGAAGCCCCGATGTCGGTCGGTGACCAATGGTGCGGCCGGACTGATCTGGCCGTCGGAGAGATAGGCGGCCACGCGGCGCACGAGATCGGCCACCAGCCCCGCTTTCCATTGACCCCAGGCCGCGGGCCCCGTGGCCAGGCTGTCGGCTTCGGTGAGCGCCGCCAGGAGCTCCAACTGGACGCCGTCGCCGACGGCGTCGGCGACGGCCGCGACGGTCGCGGGGTCGTCGAGGTCTCGGCGGGTGGCCACATCGGGAAGCAGCAGGTGATTGCGGACCAGTCCGACCAGGATGGCCACGTCTCCGGGTGCGAAGCCCATTCTGCGCCCCATCTCGGCCACGACCTTCACCCCGGCGTCGGTGTGATCACCGGGGAAGCCTTTTCCGATGTCATGGAGCAGGGCCCCCACCAGGAGAAGGTCGGGACGCTCCACCTTCGGCGCCAGCGACGCGGCCTGGGTGGCGGCCTCGAGCAGGTGCCTGTCGACGGTGAAGCGGTGATAGGCGTTGCGTTGAGGCCGATTCCGCACCGCGGCCCATTCCGGCACGAGCCGGACGAACAAGCCCCGCTGGTCCAGTGCCTCGAGGGCCGGGATCGCGGGAGCGCCGGTGGCGAGCACCCGGACGAGTGCCCTCCGCATGGCATCGGGCCACGGGTCCGGAGGCGGGGCGCCCGCCGCGGCCATGGCGTCGAGTGCGGCCCGCCCGATGGGGAGCTCGTGCTCTCCCGCCACCGCGGCCACGCGCAGGGGCAGGCCCGGCTCGGCCCCGATATCGGTCCCCGGCTCGAGGACGACCTCGCTCCGTCGGGGGTTGCCAGCCGGTTGTTGCAGCACGATCCCTGGCTCGACGGGGACGAGCGTGACCGCGGCGTCTGGGTCGGCGGCGGCGACTCGCCCGGGCCGCCACCACCGACGAGGCTGGGACGTCGGCCATGTCGAACGGCGCCGCCAGACGTCGTCGCTCACCCAGGCGATGGTCCGGCCCGCTTCGGCGATCGCCGCCATGAGCGCGTCGGCGTCGGTGAAGGCCAGCGCCGCCGCGACCTGATCCTGTTCCTGGAGGAGCAGTCGATCGGTGCTGCGGTTGGTGGCGCGGTGCAACTCCACGCGCGCCGCGGTCAAGGTGGCTCGAGGCTCGGACAACGAGCGCAGGTCGACCTCCTCCGCCACGGCCGCCACGGCTAGGGATGCGGATCGCACGGCGTGGAAGTCGCGCAGGCCTCCGTGGGCCTCTTTCAGGTCCGGCTCTAAGAGGAAGGCCACGTCGCCATGCGCCCGGTGCCGTTCGTCGACCTGGGCCGCGAGGACGGGGAGCCATTGGCCCGCCAGTTTCCGCCATTGGGCCCGGGCCGAGTTGAGCATGGGCTCGGCCACCGCCGTGTCACCGGCGACGACCCGGCCGTCGAGCAGTCCGAGTTGGACCCGAAGGTCCTTCTTGGCGACTTGGAGGACCTCGGAGGGGCGGCGCACGGAATGATCGAGGCGGACGCCCTCGTCCCACACCGGATACCACACCGCGTCGGCAACTCGACGGATGTCGCGCCGTCCTCGGTGGACGAGCACCACATCGAGATCGCTGTAGGGACAGAGCTCCCCGCGCCCGTAACCACCCACGGCCACGAGGGCGATCCCCTCGGGCTTGCCGTCGGTCGCCCGCTCGAGCAGGCCTCTCAGCCACTGGTCGGCGCCGGCCGAGAATGCGGTGCAGAACGCGTCGCCTTGGAGGTCCGACCGCGACAGCAGTTCCTGGCGCAAGGAGCGGAGAGACACGGGCGACGGTATCACCCTCGGAACGTCGGTCATGTGCCTGCGACCGATGCCGCCCCCGCGCCGGGCCGCCACGGGCGTAGCGTGATGGGGGACGCACCGGGTAGCCGGTGCCGACGGAGGGTCACATGAGCGACAACAAAACCAAGGGATCTGGCCTCAGCCTGCTCGACACCGCACTCGTGGTGGCAGCGGTGGTCGTGGGGATCTTCGTTGTCCTGTGGATCGTTCACGCCGTCATCGGGTTGGCGCTCTTCCTGTTCAAGATCGCCATTCTGGTGGTGATCGTTGCGGTGATCGTGCGCGTCGTGCACGCCTTCACGCGCCACGGGGACTGAAGGGACCGGTGCCGAGGCGCCGTCAATGACGGAGGAGCTCGCGGTAGAGCTCGACGTGGTCGGCCACCATGCGTTCAGTGGAGAAGTATCCCTCCACCGAGGCACGGCAGTCGGCACGTGAGAGCTGGTCCACGCGACCCAAGGCATCCGCCATCGCCGTTTCGTCCTCGCACACGAAGCCGGTCTTGCCGTCTTCCACCACCTCGGGAACAGCACCCTCGGGAAAGGCGAGCACGGGTGTGCCGCACGCCATGGACTCGAGCATGACCATGCCGAACGGTTCGTTCCACCGGATGGGGAACAGCAGTGCGCGCGCCTGTGAGAGCAACTCCAGCTTGTGTTCGTGGGGGACCTCGCCGAGGTAGACGGCGTCAGGGCCGAGGAGGGGTGCAACCTGTTCGTCGAAGTACGAGTGTTCCCACGGCTCGCGCATCTTGGCGGCTAGAAGGACGCGCATGCCTGCCTTGCGAGCCACTTCGATGGCCCGATGGGCGCCCTTGTCCGGGGCCATGCGCCCGAGGAACAGGCAATACTCCCCGTGCGCGTCCCCAGCGCCGTCGCCGAATGGGAATGCCGCCGCGTCCAGCCCGTGGTGAATCACCCGGGCGATGGGGATGTCGGGTGCCGCCCGGTGTTGGGCGTGGGAGATGGCCACGATCGGCACCCGGGGGGCCAGGACCCGGTAGAGGTCGGTCAGCTCGTCGTTGAAGGGACCGTGAATGGTGGTCACGACCGGAAGGTCGTGGTAGCGCTCGGCGTAGAACGGTCCCATGACGGTGTGGTCGTGGACGACGTCGTGCCCGGAGACGGCTTCGTAGGCGTGGACCACATGCCGGAGCTCGGGCACGGCCATGCCGATGCGCATCCCCTCGGCGTGTTCGAGCGCCCAGGCCTTGGGCACCGGGCACGTCGAGTCTCCCGTGGTGAACAAGGTGACGTCCTCCCCCGCCGCCACGAGCCCGCGGGCCATCTGGTCCACGACGAGCTCGATCCCTCCGTACAACGGGGGCGGGATCGGCGTCCAGGGAGGAGCGATGAGCGCGATCCGCATGGACCGATTCAAGCACTTTGCCGGCATGATCCGACGCACCCATGGGACCTCGGCCGATTGGACGAAATGGAGTACGCCCTGGCTCCCCGTGACGGACTCCTCCTGCCGGGACGCTCGGTGCCAGCCGATAGGCTCGCGGGGCGGCGCGGCGGCGTGGCCGAGTGGTTTAGGCAGGGGCCTGCAAAGCCCCGTACGGCGGTTCGATTCCGCCCGCCGCCTCGGGTGCCGAGGTGTCGTTCGGCGCCACAAGGACAAGGGAGTTGGGATGGCCGTAGTCGGTGACCGGATTCAGGTTCCTTCCAAGCGGGTAGGCCAGGCCCCTCGCGCCGGGGTGGTCACCGGTGTCAGTGGGGCCATGCTGCGGGTGACGTGGTCCGGAGGGGAGGAGTCGACGATCTTCCCCTCGATGGGGTCCCTCATGGTCGTCGGCAAGGTGCGGGCGCGTACCAAGAAAGCTGTCCAGGCGGCCCAGGCCCCGGCCAAGAAGTCCGTGAAAAAGTCGGCCAAGCCAGCCAAGGCCACAAAAGCCCCGTCCGATGCCAAGAAGGCGTCCAAGAAGCCGTCCAAGAAGCCGGGCAAGGCGCAACGAGCGGGGGCGACGAAGGCGTCGAAGCGTGCAGGGAGAGCGGTCAAGCACCGGAAATGACCACCGGAGGGACCGCGCCGGTCCTGGGCCCTCGAGGGCGTTCAGGTCTGGGGCGCCTTGGCGTAGTCCCACACCAGCGAAGATTCCTCCTCCGTGCCGAGGAGCAGTTTCCCCGGGTGCTGCTTGTCGATGTGGCCGATGAGGCCGTTGTAGATCGAGTAGCCGCACAGCTCCTGGAGGCGCCGGGGGAACCGGCGGACGACGTCGAGCGGGATACCGAGTTGCTGGTTCTCCTGTTGCCGGACGTAGCCGGCGCAGTAGTTCATGGCGATCCCTACCCGACGGCATGCCGTGGTGTTGGCGCCACCGCCGTGCCACAGGCTGCCCACCCACACCAGGACGTCACCCTTGCCCATCTCGGCCGCGATCGAGTCGTAGTGCTCGAGCAAGTTGGGCGAGTGGTTCGACTCGTGGGTTCCGGGACACAGGCGGGTGGCGCCATTCTCTTCGGTGAAGTCGGTGATGGCCCACATGGTGTTGCAGATGAGTGGCGGGTGGGGTTTCGGGAGCGGGATCAACTGGTCGTCGGAATGGATGGGCTGGGCCTGCTCGTCGGATCCGATGGAGATCGACGACAGCGACGAGATGAGGAGGCCGGGATCGAGGACCTTTTCGACAATGGGCAGAACATTGGGGTGGATCGGGATCCTCTGGTAGAGCGGCCCGTGGACCAGGAGGTTGTAGATCCGGGTCGTCCTCCTGCCTTCGAACAGATTGTCGGCCGGGACGATGCCGAGATCGTGCTCGAGCCGGAGGAGATCGTCGGCGATGGCATCGACCAGGTCGAGCTCGATGGCATGCTCGACGATGGCCCAACCCTCGGTGCGCACCTTCTCAGCGTGCGTGGCCATGGTGGCATCATCCAGGGTTCGCCGGTCCTGGGCCACCTGATCGGTTGCAGTGCTGTCCATCGTGGCTCCCGCGCAATTGGCTGAAACGGATGAGAACAATCGTGCCACGACATCGTCGGGCACGCTCTGCAGGGGCTCCATGGCGTCGTAGCGGTGGTAGCATGAGCGGATACGGGCCGTTGGCGCAGTTGGTAGCGCACTTGCACGACACGCAAGGGGTCAGAGGTTCGAGTCCTCTACGGCCCACTCGTTGACCAGGACTTTTGTGGCTTTGGTGGTGTGGGACCGCAAGGGTTTTGAGTAGTCAACAGTTGAGTCAACAACCCGGTCGGAATTGCGTGAGTTTGAACTTGCACGTCAGATGCGAAGCACATGCCCTCAATGGTCCGGTTGATTTCTATTGATCTCTGATCCAGTGTGCGGGTGCCGCGTTAGGGTCGGCACCCGCAAGACCGAGAGGGCTCGGTTTCCCCGAGTTCCCGGGACTCCAAGCCCCGGTCCGCTCTAGCGGACGTCCGGTACACGGATACCGGAGGACCACCGCAGAAGTCCGGGGCGTCATCGCCGTCGCCCGCGCTTCCATCGTAGGTCCATATCCAGGCGTCAGTTCCTGGCATTTGCACATACTGAACCGTCACGTCGCCGTCGCCGGTAATCCACGTTGAGGGAACCTTGGGTGCTGGCCAGTTGGAGTGCAGATGATGCGACAACCTTCGGGATGGTCGATGAACGAAACACGATCTCGGCCTGCACGGGGCTGTACTCAGCCGATCGACCGGGGGAGCACACTACAACAGATCACTATTTAAGCGACACATCCCGTTGTACCCCATCGGCTGTATTCTCGCGAAATGCGACCCCTTCGGTACTCCATCAACGTCACATTGGACGGGTGCTGCGATCATCGTGCAATCCCCGCGGACGACGACTTGCATCGTCACGCGGTCGAGAACCTCAACCAGGCCGATGCCCTTCTCTTGGGCCGGGTGACCTACGAAATGATGGAATCAGCGTGGCGGCCGCCGGCGCCGACGGGAGCGAGACCTGATTGGTTGGAACCCTTCGCCCAGACGATCAACGCGGCAAAGAAGTACGTCGTGTCGAGCACCCTGGAGCAGGTCGATTGGAACGCGGAACTCGTGCGCGGGGATCTGGCCAAGGCCGTTCAGCAACTCAAGCGGGAGTCGGGCAAGGGACTGTTCGTGGGAGGTGTGAAGCTCCCACTGGCGTTGACGGAGCTGGGATTGATCGATGAGTACGAGTTCGTGGTGCATCCCAGGCTCGCGGGCCACGGGCCGACGTTGTTCGCGGGGCTATCGAAGTATGTCGACTTC
>DATCBU010000125.1:0-9028 GCA_036511675.1 Acidimicrobiales bacterium
GCGTCGCCGCGTAGGGGTTCACGTTGCGGATGAAGACGTCGACGGGGTACATGCCCGTCCGCCCCTCGGCGAGCAGGGTCACCGCGCTCGGGATCTGGATCGACACGCCCTGGCGGGTGATCGCCGTCATGGTGATGGGCAGGCGGGACTTCGTGCTCCCGGTCTTGTTCAGCGCCAGCTGGGCGGCGAAGTAGGCACACGCCTCCTCGCCCGACGCCGGCGGCGGCTGCCCGTACAGGTACTCGACCGAGAACGTGCCGAGCTCGGTGTCGGGCAGGTCGTCGATCTGGCTGGTGGGCCAGCCCCAGCGCTGTGTCGGCGGGGTGTTGGCGCTGACACGCAGGCGCACCAGCTTGCGGTAGTCGCGGATCTCGTATTCGTTCGGCGGGATCACCACGCCGTCGATCTTCACCGTGAGGATCTCGCTCACGGGGTAGGCGCCGAGGTCGATCTCAGGCGGGCCCGCCGAGCCGAAGCGGTTCAGCGCGCCGTTCGCCGCCATGCCCCACGCGCTCGACAGCCCCCACGAGCTCAGGTACCCGTTCGGGAAGATGCGCGTCCCGAAGGCGCGCGTGTCGAGGTCGGTGGGCCGGCTGCGCGGGCGGATCTTCACCGGGCCACATGAGCCCGTGAACTGCTGCGCCGTGGCCAGATAGAGGAGCTCCGAGGCCACCGCCGCCTGCTGCGCCGCGATCGCTGGATCGAGATCGGCGCAGTCAGGCTCGGCGAGTACTTGTGCCGCGGTGACCCACGGAGCGCAGGGCCCCGTGCGGGGCAACGGCACGGCTATGCCGTGGCGAGGATCGGCGCGAGGCCCACCACCGGCAGCGTGGTGTCGGCGACCCTGATGTACTGGGCCACCTTGGAGCTGTCGCTCGGCCAGTCGCCGAAGGGCCCGGCTCCCCAGTTGGCGTTCTCGTGGACGATCCCGGTGTACATGTTCTCGAGGATCGTCGGGCCGAAGGTGCGCGCCTCCTCGTGGACGTCCTTCACGGCCGGCACCACCCACCACTCGTAGGGGTAGTTCCCGGTCTGCGCGCCGTCCACGATGGCCTGGCCCCAAAACTCGAGGCTCACACCGTTGTGGTTGCCCGGGATCCCGAGCGGTGCGAACTGATACCCGACGTCCGAGCCCGGGCCCGCCGTGGAGTCCGCCGCGTGCGGGGCGTAGGACGTGTTCGGCACAGCTGCCCCGGTGTCGGTGTAGGCCGGGGTGAGCGTCTGCGCGAGCAGGAACCACGCACCGGCCGTGCGGCCGTACCAGCGGTAGTAGACAGCGCTGGCCACGGCGGTGACCGACAGCGCCACCGAGCCGGTCGAGCCGGTCGTGGTGGCTGTGCCCGCTGCACTGGCGATGCCCTCGCCGAACTGCGTGGCGGCGCTCACCTTGTAGGAGTACGTGGCCGCGGCCAGCGTGCCCGCGGATCCGGGCGTGCCGGTCACGGTCCCGATGGCCGTCAGCGCCGCACCTGTTGCCGCGAGCACCGTGCCGCCGGCGAGGATCTGGTGCAGCACCGGGTCGGGCGAGGCCACCTCGATGGCGCACGTGTAGTACTTCGGCATGTCGCCGTGCTTGTAGAACGCGATCAGGTCGCCGTTCGCGTTGACCTGGGCCAGGTCGACACCGGTCTCGAGCGAAGGCGTCAGAGTCGCCTTGATCAGCTGGTCGGTGACGAAGACGTTCGCCCCGACCGCGACCGACCCGGAGGCGGTCAGCGGACTGATGCGTGTCACCTCGCTGAATACCTGAATTGCACCGTCGGGCAAGCTCATGCTCTGTTCTCCTTTTCAGCTGGCCAGGGTGACCCGGCAGGCGGCGAGTCGGGCGACATCGAAGGACACAGCGGCGAACCGCTGGGCCCGAAAGCGGATGAGGTTGGGCTCTCCCGAGGTTCCACGGTCGAGCGCCTCTGCGAACGAGCCGGGGAAGACCATCGGAGTGTCGAGGCGTACCGAGACCAGGTCGGTGGCGTAGATCCACTGCTCACCGGTGGGCGGGGTGGCGTCGGCGTTGCCGGCGGGGCCCGTCGCTCCGCTGGTCGGGTAGCCCGAGCCCGGCACGATGATGTTGTCCATCACCGAGAGCAGGAGCGCGCCGACGCGCCGTGCACCGAGCAGGTTCGGGCTGGTCTCCGGTGCGACGTGCAGCATGCCCTGGCCGCCGAAGCCACTGTTGGCGAGGTAGTCCTCGAGGATCTGCAGGCCGCGCGTGATCGAGGGAGTCGAGCCGGGCGTGAGGTCTACCGGCGCCAGTGTCGTGCCGCCCGAGCTCGGCGTGCCGCTCTGCGTCAGGAATGCGTTCGCCCCGACGGCCTGCACGTCGCCGGGCAGCGAGGAGTACAGCTGCTGGCTGAACAGGCCCATCCAGAACTCGGTCTCGATGGCGTTGGGCGTGGCGTTGTCGAGCAGGCGCAGAGCTCGTCCGACGTAGTCGCGCACGCTCCATCCCCATGCACTGCACTCGTCCTCCACCTGGATCAGGAAGGGGACGGTGTGCACCATGGGCAGGTTCCCGACCTTCACCTGCAGCGTGGGGCTGCCTGCGCCGGTGTCGGTGAACGAGGTGCCGGTCACGGTCGCGATCAGGATTCCGTTGCGGTAGACCGCGTACCCGACCGCGTCGGTGACAGCGGACCAGGCCAGCGCGTTGGATCCGCCCGAGCCCGAGGCGATCGTGCCCGTGAACGACGCCGTGCCCGTACCCTGGCCCCCGGTCGCGGTCAGCGCCGTGACCACGTAGCCGTAGGGCGAGGCTGCGGCGGTGAGTGTGCCACCGCTGCTCGATGGCGTGGCGGCGGGCCCAGCCGGCGCGGGGAGGTTCGCCGGGTGCAGGAGCGGCCGGTCGATCGTGGTGCCGTTGCACGTGTCGCGCAGGATCCCGGCGAACTGATTCTCGGGGGCGTAGCTGAACCCACCGGTCCACCGGCTGTCCGCCGCGGCGGGGAACAGCGAGGCGGGGAGGCTGTTCGGGTTGATCCCGGCGTCCTCCTCGGCTTGCTTCATCTCGACGTCGCTCATGGCGTCGATCGCTGCCACCAGCGCGTTGTGCTGTTCGGCCCGGGCGCGGTAGAGCTCGTCGCCCGGGGGCCGGTGCCACATGCGGCGCGGCGCCTCGCCGGTCTGGTCGACGGTGCGCATCCACCCCGCGCTGGCGAGGGTGGGAGCGTCCCCGACGTCGAGCGTGTCGGTGTCGACGTCAGGGATCAGCGCCGAGGCCACCAGGTTCAGCTGCGGTGGCTTCGGCGGCGGCGGTGCCGCAACCGGTGCGAAGACGCGCGTGGCCATCAGCGAGGTGCCTCAGTGCCACCCCGGCCTGTCGGCACCGGGACGTCCACCGACACCGGTACCGACAGGGCCGTGGTGATCGTCATGGGCGATCTACTCGTGGTAGGTCGCGGACGAAGCGGCGGCGCTCTGGCCGTTGGGCTTCACGAGCGACTGCACCTGGTAGGCCTCGAGGCCTCGGAAGGCCACACCCTCGAACGTCTCGATGAAGGTCTCGTAGTCGTTCGTCGCGTCGAGCGTCGAGTCCCGGACCACGCCGAGGTCGAGGCGCCCACCGTCGAGGAACTGATACGTGCCCTCGACGTAGAGCAGCCAGGCGACCATGACGTTCCCGTCGGAGGTCTGCCCAGGCCACTGCGGCTCGGCGCCGGCGGTGAGGATCGGGAAGAACTGATTGGTGATCGGCGATCCACCGGTGCCGTAGGTGCCGGCCTTGAGTCCGTCACGCGTCCACACCACGTTGACGTTGCGGGCCGAGAACCATCCCTCGATCTCCTCGTTCGTGATTGAGAAGACGTCGCGCGACCCGGCGTTGTCGTGGGCGAGCTCACGGACCAGGTCGGCGCGGAAGATGTCCGCTGCCCAGTCTGGGAACATGGCCGTCAACGGCACCGAGTCGGGGATGCGGTGCGAGGAGCGGAAGGCCCGGGCGAGCAGGTCGACCTGGGCCAAGATGTCGCGGCTCGCCCCGAGGAACTGCTGGGGGAGGATCTGCTTGGACGCGTTGTACATCAGCGTCAGGAGCTCGAGCTCGGCTGTGCGGGCCGCCGCCGCGATGGCGAGGTCGGTGTTCGCCGCGATCTGCTCGGGGGCGAAGCGGCTCTGCATGTTGCCGAACTGCACCCGAGTCGGGATCGCGTTCACGTACACCAGCTGCTCGGTGCCACAGGCGACCGTGTACACGGCCTTCGTGGCGCCACCGGGCGATGCGTCGGTGGCCTCGGTCCAGATCGAGGTCGCCGCACCCAGGCCCGAGGGGGAGCCCTGCAGCGGGCCCACGCCGATGTCGGGTGGGCTCACGAAGCGGAGACCACCACGGTCGGCCTGGAAGGCTGCGAGAGCGTCACGCACCGGCCGTGCGGCGTCGGCCCAGGTGGGCACCGAGTAGTCGACGTTCACCGGGAGGCACACGCCACCGGAGGCGAGCACGGCGCGGGTCTGGCGGTCGACGTGCTGGGCGGTCATGCCGCACACCGCGTCGATGCGGGCGCTGTTGATCTCGGCGTCCGGGCCCAGGCGCCGGTCGGCGGGATAGGCGCGGGCCCAGTTGGCGCGGGCGACGATGTGCTTGCCGGTGGGCGGGTCGCTCGGGTCGAGGCCGGCGAGCATGTCCACCATGGCCGAGGCGAGCACGGCGCGGTCGGGGATCACTTCGCCGGGGTTCAGGTCACGCAGACCTGCACCGGCGGTGATGACGGCCGAGGACGCGCTCGGCAGAGGCCGGCGGTCGGGACTGGGGGCCGGACGGTTGCGGGCCGCCATGCGGCCTACCTGCCCGGGCCGGGCGCCAGCGGTGACGAGCTCGGGCGCAGCGGGGTCCGCTACGGCGTCGGGGTCGTCGGGCGTGGCATCGGGGTCCGCGTCGGGATCCGCGTCAGGATCCGCGTCAGGGTCCGCCGCCGGGTCGGCATCGGGATCCGCGTCGGGGTCTTCGCCCTCGGCCACGACGGCGGGGTCGGGCAGCGGCTCGGGCTGGGCGTCCTCGGGGTTCAGCACCCGCTCCATGCGGGCCCGCGCCTCCTCGGCCTGGCGAGTGGTCTCGGCCGCCTCGTCCGTGCGGCGCTGGTCCTCGCCCATGACCGACTCGGCCGCATCGGCGAGCTCGTTCATCACGGCGACGATCGCGGGGGTGACTTCGGCGTCGTCGAGGTTGCGGTACTCCTGGTCGATGAGACCCCGAAGCTGTGTGAGCTCCTCGGCGTTGAGCTCGGGCAGGCGGGCGAGAAGCTGGCGGATCTGATCCATGGTCGACGGCTCCCTCGTGGCGTTGGTCTTGCGACCGACTCGAGCGCGCTATGGCGGTCGACGTCTGCGGGTCAGGGAGCTATGCCGGACCTGGTCTGACGAGAGTGTCGTCCGTCCGGGCGGACAAGTCAAGCATTTCGGTCGCGCACCGACGTGGCGCGAGCGGTGATGACGAGCAAACGCCACATGGCCTGGACGTTCTCGATCCACCGACACATGGCGAGTCGCGATGCGTCGCGATCCGCGGATCGCGGATCAGCCGGCGCGCCGGCCCCAGGCGCGCTCGAAGCGCTCGCGCTCGGCCTGCATGGCGATCGGAGCCAGCGGGGCGTATCCGCGTTCCATGTCCGAGAGTCGCTCCTCGACGGTCCGAGGCTTCACGATCTCGGGCGCCTCGAACAGGAGCGACCCCGCCGCCACCAGCGACGTGATCTTCCCGTTCAGGCGGTGCGCCTTGGCGATCGGGAACCCGGGACTGTTGACGGCCAGCGCAGCCACGAGCTCGAGGCCCCGGCCCAACGGGCGCCAGTCGCCCGACAGCGACGAGGCGCGCAGGGTGTAGACCTGCTCCTCGCTGGCCGAGGGGTTCACGGCTCCGTGGAACCAGATGCCGAACTCGTCCTCGCCCACCACGACGTTCGCCACATTGAAGCGGGCATTGTCGTAGTGGGCCATCGCGTGACTCATCGACATGACATCGGGAGCGTGGCCCAGGCCGGCGGTCAGGGCGCCGGTGTCGACGAGCTCGCCCTCGGCGGTCAGCACCTGGCCGCGGTACCAATGCGCGTACCCGCTCCTCGAGCGTGGGGCCAGCATGCACTTGCCCCGGTACTGCGGGGAGGTGTGGCACACGCCCCAGGCTGCCAGGTGGCCGAACGCCTCACCGCTGGCGAGCACGGTCGTCGGACAGGCGTAGCGTCCCGAGGCCTTGCCGGTGCGGGGGTCGTAGAGCTCGCGCATGTGCTCGTGGTCGATCGAGAACTGCGGGTCGTCGAACCACGCCATCGGCGGGGCGATCGGGCCAGCGGCCGAGGCCACGAGCACCAGGCCCGCCGCTTCGCACGGCTCGCACGCCTCCTCGGCCACGATGCGGAAGGCCATGGCCCCCGACGAGGCAGAGGCGGCCAGGGGCTCGGGTGCGGCTTCGGGCAGGGTCTCGCCCAGCACGATGAAGGCACCGGGGGACGCGGCCATGGGGCAGCCGGTCACGGCCAGGATCTTGCCCGCGGTCACCGTCACCTCGACGGGGGGCCCGTCGGTCTCGGGTGCGTCGGCCATCGAGGAGATCTCGCCGTTGAGCAGGTCGTCGAGAATGTCGTCCTGCTCCACCGCGCCGAGGTCGACCGACACGCCGAAGCGACCCATCTGCTGCAGCTGGTCCGCAGCGTGCAACGCCTCGTCGGTGGTCAGGAAGTGACCGAAGGCCTGGACCACGTTGCCGTCGCGGGTGAAGCTCTCGATGTTGCCGGCCAGGAACGCCGGGTCGTTCGGGCTCATCCCGTCGGGGTCGTGCGCCGAGGTGTCCATCCACATCAGCGGCAGGGGGGGCTCGCGCCAGGTCAAGGCCTGGGGGGCGATCATCCGGCGGTCATCGGTGGGCACGCCCTCGATGGCGCAGACCATGGCGAAGGCGGGCCCGGTGAGGTCCGCCGTGGGGCTGGGATCGGGCTCGGGGAGAGGATCGGAGCCGGGAGGCGGTGCGGCGGCCGTAGGCGGCGTAGGAGGGGCCGTAGAACCGCCAGGAGCAGCGGGCGGGGAGGCAGGAGCGGGCGCACCACCAGGGGGGGCAGCGAGAGCCGCGCCCCCGGCCGCGGCGTGGTCGTCGGATCCGGGTGCAGGGGCGGCGTCGCCCCCGGCGTTGTCCGGGCCTCCGGTCGAGTCGTCGGCGCCACCGGTCGGCGTGCCGGCTGGAACCATGCCCTCGCAGGTGCAGCCCTCGGTGGTGCAGGCGCCGGCGTTGATCGACTCGGGCATGTCCGTGTGCACGGACGCCATGTGCCCACAGTCGGGGTTCTGACACACCTCGGTGTCGGGCACGTCGGACTGTCCGGGGGGGCTGTCGTCGGCGTCACCAGGGATTCCCTCGTCGTTGCCGGGTGTGGTGCTGGCGGCCTGGACAGGGACGGCGTCAGGCTTGGGAGCGGGCTCGGCGATGGGGGGCTGCGGCTCGCCGCTGGCCTCCTCGGGCGTGGCGCCTTCGGTGACGTCGGGGTTCCCGGCCAGCTTCGTGCCGCACTGATCGCAGAACACCGCGTCGTCGTCGTTCATCTTGGAGCACACCGGGCACTTCACGGACTCGTCAGGGTCCGCGTGGTACGGCTCGGGCTCGTAGCCCTCACCGTCGGCGAAGGCCTGGGCGTCGGCACCTGCGGCGGCGGGCGGCACCGGGGGTGCGGGCTTGGCCGGCGCGGGAGGTGCGGGGGGCGCGGCGTCGGCTGCCTCGTCCTGTGCCTGCGCGGCTTTCAGCTGGTCGATCGCCGACTTCACCACCGGGATCAGCGCGGCGACCTTGGCGTCGGCCGGCTTGTCGGGGCTGTCGGCTGAGTCCTTCGCCTGGGCGGTCTCGAGCTCGGCGAGGTCTGCCTCGAGCTTGGCGATGGCCGCGTCGACGGTGCGGTCCTCGTCGGCGTCACTCGGTGCAGCGGGATCCCCAGGTGCGGGGGCCGCGGGAGGTGCGGGGGGCGCGGCGGCGGCAGTGAGACCGCGGTGCCCGAAGTACTCCGAGATGATGTCGTCGCGCGGCCGCACCGGCAGGTCGACACGCATCGTCGCCTCCAACGTGCGAGCGAGCTCGGCGAGGGGGGCGAGCCCCGGATCGTAGAACGCGTGCCGGGTCATGGGCTCCATCCTTGTCCATCACGCCGCTTCGACAGCGGACCCCAATTGTTCTCGCACCGGGCCGTAGCGTGCGACGATCGCCTCTGCCCATTGCAGGAGCTCGGCGGCACGCTGGCCCGATGGGTGTGCCTTGACCCACAGTTCGAGGTTCTCGATCCGGTTGTCATCGCGCACACCATTTCTGTGGTGGACGGTTTCGTCAGGCTCAAGATAACGCCCGAGCGCTTCCTCCATGACGAGGATGTGCTCACGAACATAGCCGCGAGTGTTGATTCGGGGATGCCATGGAACGCGAACGAGCACGTATCCGTGTTGTCTATGGCGGATCCGGCCACCCTTCCAACTTGGGGCTTTCTCGCCTCGGTGAGCCTTTCCCCAACACGGCATGCAGAGTGCGGACCGCGGGTCGATCGGGGTTCCGCAATCTGCGCAGGCATGCTTGCGATCGCGTTGGGTGCAGGGTCCGCACCGGCGAGATCGGTTCTTTGTCGTGAACTTCCTGCCGCAGATTCGACAGGTCCGGTGCATCGTGGTCCCGTTGGGTGGGTTGCACTTAGTGCAACGGGGAACACCCCGGGTCCCAACCGCAGGCCGTCGCTTACAGAGCCCACAGCTACGCGTCTTCGCCTTCGGGGCTGTCTTCGTCGGATTCCTGGTCGTTGCCATCATCCGATTGTTGCACGGGCGCCCAAAGCGTCACGAAATCGCAGGAACAGCCATCGTGGTCGCCCGGCAAATAGTACTCGTTGTCGGGGAACCCTGTGTCGTTTGCCAGGGCGTCGTCGGTGAACGAGGAGAACTGTACGCCGTCGAGCTCGTCGTGGGGGTCGAACGGATGCAGCGCCGGCCCGTGCACCCACTCGTACCCGGCCTGGTCCACGTTGTCGGAGGAGGTGAGCAGGTCGGTGATGGTCTGCCCCGTGCCGATCTGGCCCACCGC
>DATCBU010000126.1:0-13051 GCA_036511675.1 Acidimicrobiales bacterium
CGTGATGGTCAGCCACAACGGCAGCGGAATCCGTTTCTCGGAGAACGACGTCCGGCCCATGGGGCGTGACGCCGCCGGGGTGCGGGGGATGCGACTCCGAAGCGGTGACGAGGTCGTTTCTCTGGACGTGGTGCGGCCCGACGCCGACGTGATCATCGTGACCGACGCCGGATTCGGAAAGCGCACCAAGACCGATCACTTCGGACGCCAGGGTCGTGGTGGCCAAGGCGTGCGTGCCATCAAGCTGACCGCGGTGCGGGGCCGGGTGGTGAGTGCCTTCATGGCGGGACTCGACGACGAGATCCTCCTCGTCTCGACCGGCGGGGTCGTCATTCGCACAGCCGTGCGCGAGATCGCCGCACAGGGGCGTGACGCCACGGGCGTCCGGCTCATGAGCCTCGACGCCGGCCACTCGGTGGCCGCCGTGGCGGCGGTCTTCGCCGACGACGACGAGGAAGCCGAGGACTGAGCGCGCCTTTCGGTTCTGGCGGGGGGTCAGATCGGCGATGTCCCGGGAGCTGACAAGCGCACGGCAGGCCGTCATCTACTGCGGGATTGGCGCGGCCGAGTAGGTCCGGCCACTGTCTTGGTCGTGGCCCAGACACCGAAGGTGAAATAGGCGGCCACAGAGGCTCCCGATCTGCGTTTCTGGGTTCCGGCGAGGTGACGCTACGCTATGGCCCTCGAGTGCGATCCGAAGTTGGCGGAACGCTTCTCGTAGACGGGGCTATAGCTCAGCCGGTTAGAGCGCAGCACTGATAATGCTGAGGTCGCTGGTTCGATTCCAGCTAGCCCCACCCATAAAAGACCTGGTAAGAGGCGGTTTAGTGACCGGCCTCCTTAGTCTCAGTGCTTCGGCGTGCGCGCTGCGTGCGCGAAGGACGGAGAAAGATCTACGAGGGCACCAACCAGCTCAACCGTCTGGCCCTGGTGGAGGCCCTGTGGGAGACCGACCTGATGACGACGGAAGGCGGCGTCGAGACATCACCGGCCATGGACTGAAGACGACGGTCACCGGCTACGGAGAGGCCGTGGATTACGCTCTGCCCAGTCAGCGCGGTGGGCCATGTCAGCGACGGGGAACGGGCGTGGGGATGAAGGACTGTTTTCGTGAACTGCTCGAGTCGGCGCCGGACGCCATGGTTCTGGTCGACGCCGCGGGCACGATAGTCCTGGTCAACGTGCAGACGGAAAAGTTCTACGGCTACCGGCGTGAGGAGCTCTTGGGTCAGCCCGTCGAGGTCTTGATGCCCGAGCGCTTCCGCCAGAGCCATGCCGCCCACCGCTCGGACTACGTCGCCGAACCGCACGTCCGTCCCATGGGGCTGGGATTCGAGCTCTACGGCCGTCGCAAGGACGGCAGCGAGTTCCCTGTCGACATCTCGCTCAGCCCGCTGCAGACCGAGGACGGCACGTTCGTGTCGGCCGCCATCCGTGACATCACCGAACGCAAGCGTGCCGAACAGGATGCCGCACTCTTCAGAGCCGTCGTCGAATCCTCCCAGGACGCGATCATCAGCACGGACCTCGACGACGTGATCACGAGCTGGAACGTCGGGGCGGAGCGCCTTTACGGCTTCACGGCGGCCGAGGCCATGGGGAAGCCCATTTCCATGCTCGTGGCGCCGGGTCACCACGATGAGAGGCGCGAACCCACTCATCGGGTGCGCTCCGGTGAGCAGGTCGACAACCACGAGACCGTCAGGGTCCGCAAGGACGGGACGCAGGTCGACGTGTCTCTCACGGTTTCGCCGATCTGTGATCGCCAAGGCAGAGCGGTCGGCACCTCCCTGATCGGACGCGACATCGGCGCTCATCTGCGTTACCAGGAGCAGCTTCGATTCCTGGCCGAACATGACCCCCTGACCGGTCTGCTCAACCGACGGCAGTTCGAGCGTGCGGTGAGCGAGCAGGTCGGGCGCGCCCACCGCTACGGAGAATTCTCGACCCTGCTGATGATCGACATCGACGGGTTCAAACAGATCAATGACTCCTACGGACACCGGGTCGGGGACCAGGCGCTGAAGGCGATCGCCACGGCGCTCATGCGGCGACTGCGTGACACCGACCAGGTGGCGCGCGTGGGAGGTGACGAATTCGCCGTTCTCCTTCCCTATGCCGACGCCGACCAGGGAGCCGTCATCGCCACTGATCTCAGAGGCGTGATCAGCCGGTGCAATTTCGAGGTGGAGGACAAAGCCGTCCGTCTCTCGATAAGTATCGGCCTCGTCCAGATCGACGGCGAGACGAAGAACGATGAAGCGATCTTCATCGAGGCGGACAGACTGATGTACGAGGACAAGCGACAGGCCAAGGCGCACCGCTGACACCTCGGTGCCCAGGCACCGAGGTCCGAGGGTTCCTCGTCAACCAGTGCGGGCCGAGCGGTCCGAGGCCTCTTTGATGTCCGACATGGACCGCTGGAGCGCGTCGGTGATCAACCACGGATCCGGGACACTCGTCGGGCAGCCGAGCACCGACACATTGAGGTCGTCGGCGTAGCTCCAGGCCGTGATGTTGAGGCCGATTCCCTCGAGAATGGGACCGACCGAATAGATCGCCTCGAGCACGGCCTGTCCGATATGAAGCCGCTCGCGTGGTCCGGGAACATTCGAGAGCACCAGGTTGACCGGTGGCCGCGTGTGGTTCGCCAGACCGGTGCGAGCCCAGGTCCGCACGACCAGGGCGTACAGCTGTGGCGGAACGATGTCGGCCCGTCTCTCCAGAAGGTCGTTGCCGAGCACGGAGCGGACGCCCTTGGCCGCGGCCGCCACCTCCCTGACGGTCTGCAGACGTTCGAGGGGGTCGGCGATGTCGGTTCCGATCGACACGTACCAGTTGTCCACACGGTTACCACCGAGGCGAGTGGTACTCGGGTCGGTCGAGACAGGAACACTGGCCACGAGCGGGCGGGTGGGCAGTGCTCCGGTTTCGATCAGGTACGTCCGCACGGCACCGCCGCACACGGTCAGAAAGACGTCGTTGAGCGTGGCCCCGTGCGCCCGGCGAACGGCCTTCAAGTCCTCCAGTGCCAGGGTCGTCATGGCGTAGGTGCGCTGCCCTGTGAGCGACACGTTGAACGGCGTCTTCGGCGTATCGAACGGCAGTGGCGGCCTGACCGGTGAGGCACGCCTCCGGACTTCGGACTCGCGCAGGCCCCGGAGAGATCTCGTGGCCAGTCGGGGCAGCTGCCGTAGGCGCGTCACGTGCGCACGGGCGGCCAGCCTCAGGAGCTGGGGCTTCGTGGGGATGGCCTCGGGACGCCACACCTCGACGGGTGAGTCAGGGCCCCGGGCGCCGAACGCGCTCAGCAGCAGAGCGACCGTGGCGGCACCGTCGGCCACGGCGTGGTGCACCTTGGCCACGACGGCGAGCCGACCGTCGGCCAGTCCATCGACCACGACGATCTCCCACAACGGTCGATCCCGGGGCAGGCGCCGGCTGGCCACGTCGCCCACCACGGCGGCGAGCTCCCGGGCTCCTCCCGGTTCGCCGGCGCGGCGGCGGGTGATGTGCCTCTTGATGTCGAATGAGGGATCCTCGATCCAGACCGGGTGTCCGAGTCCCCACGGGACCGGTACGACCCGTCGACGGAACGGGGGCAACCGGTCCAGCCGGTGGCCGAACAGCTCGACGATCTCGTCGTAGGAGTACCCGTCGGGGAGGCGCGACATGTCGAACACCGCCACCTTCAAGGTGTGCATGTGCGTCATGCGGGTTTCCGAGTAGAGGAACTTGGCGTCGAGCCCGAGCATCGGCTCCAACGATCAGCCCCCTGCGGTGGCGCGGGTGCAGCTGAGGCCGGACGCCGCCAACGACTCACCAAGGAACGTCTCCACCTGGCGCGACCACAGATAGCCTACGTGGTTTCCCGGGTACCAGCTGATACGCGGCTCGTCCCAGTGTTCCCACAGCATGCGGGCCTGTTCTGGGAACGCCAGGCGGTCGCCGTAGCCGGCGAAGATGTAGCGGCCGTCGTGCGGTACCTTCGACTCGAAGCTCATCGGCGATATGACGCGGTAGACGTCTTCGGCCACGCCCCCCATGATCCGGTGCTCGATCGACCGAGCCCGGATATGGACCGGGCTGTGCTCGTGGAAGAGCGCCGGGAAGTCCACCACCGGGATCCCGGCCACCACGGCGTCGAACCCCTCGTCGATTCCGGCCAGCAGAGAGACGACGTAGGCCCCCAGCGAGACTCCGTAGAGCCCGATCGACGTCGCTCCCTGGGCCCTGATCCATGACACGAGGCGCCGGATGTCCCACACGGCCTGCGCCAATCCGTGGACCGTGTTCATCATGTCGAAGCCGAGGAACGGCTCACCGCTCACCAGCGTCACCTTGCGCGGCCCGTGCAACGGCAGCACGGGCATGGCCACATTGAGCCCGAGCTCACGGTGCAGCTTGGTGGTGTGGAGACCCACGAAGTCCATAAAGGGGTAGCCCATACAGAATCCGTGCACGCAGACGATCCATGGGCGGGGATCGCCACGGTGGCGGACGATGGTGGCCGTGGCCCGACTGTTCGGCGCGTACGCCATCCACTGCTCGCCGCCCGGTTCGCCGACACGCGTCGAGAACCCGCTGTCGTAGGTGATCCGCTCGTAGCGTTGGCCCAGTGCCCATCCACGGGTCATCTCGACGTCCGGCTCGGACAACGGCGGCGGGGTGCGGTGATAGGAGAGGGGCCGGGCGATCCAGCCCCGACGGGAGAACATTCGCCTGGCATCGGCGAGCTCGGCGCTCACCCGGGCGAAGTCGGCCCGACGGGGAAACCGGCTGGGCGCCATGGCCATGGCCAGCAGGGCCTCGTCCATGGCCACTCCGCCCGCCAGCCCCCAGGTCAGGCTGGGCGCCGGCACCGCATCGGACACCTCGCCGCTCAGTGCCGTGGTCACCATGAATTTCAGCGTGCGCGGCACGGCCAGCGTGGCTCGGGCGAGGGCTCGTCGTCCCAGGAACTTCATGGCGGCGCGATAGGTCCCGGCCACCCGTTCGACCAGCGAGGGCGGCCCGTGACCCGTCGAGTCGGGAGGGGATCCCCCGACAGCCGCAACCTCTCCGAGTGCCTCCACGGCGTGCTCCACGGGCCCCCCTCTGACGAACATCCGAGCCGTCCGGCATATCGCGCGTTCCAGAGCCATACTACGTCCTGGGACGTGAACAGAGAGCGGGCCCGGAAGGACGGCAATGGACTTCAATCTGGCCGACCTCTTCGAGAGCGTGGTCGACGTCGTCCCCGATCAGCCCGCCCTGGTGGCCGACGACCGTCGACTCACCTATGTCGCGCTCGACCGCAGAGCCAACCGGCTGGCCCACCACCTCGCCGCCGCCGGTATCGGATCGGGGGACCGCCTCGGTCTGCAGCTGGCCAACGGGACCGAGTACCTCGAAGCCATGCTCGCCTGCTTCAAGATCCGCGCCGTCCCTGTGAACGTCAACTACCGGTACGTCGCCTCGGAGCTCGGTTACCTGTACCGAGACGCCGGCCTCGTCGGACTGGTCTTCCACAGCCGCTTCGCTCAAGCGGTCGGCGAAGCCCGGGCAGCGTTGCCCGAAAGCCGGACCTTTCTCGAGGTCCGCGACGAGACGGGTGGATCGGGCCTCGGAGACGATTACGAGCAAGCCCTCGAGGAAGCGGCGGACTCCCGCGACTTCGCGTCGCGGTCGTCGGACGACCTCTACTGTGTCTACACGGGTGGGACCACGGGCATGCCCAAAGGTGTGTTGTGGCGCCACGAGGACATCTTCTTCGCCGCCATGGGCGGAGGAGACGCGCTGCAGCTCGGCAACGCCATCACGTCGCCGGAGGAACTCGCGGCGCGGGTGATGAGGCCGGGCATGACGGCGCTCCCCGCCCCGCCATTCATCCATGCCAGTGCCCAATGGCTGGCGTTCAGCATCCTGTTCGGTGGCGGAAAGCTGGTGACGCTTCCCGGCGGCCGCTTCGACCCCGCCGCGGCGTGGCGTCTGGTCGGGACAGAAGCGGTGAACATCCTCGTCGTGGTGGGTGACGCCATGGCACGACCCCTCCTGGACGAGCTCGATACCCACGCGGCCCGCTACGACGTGTCGTCGCTGATGGCGGTGGGCTCGGGTGGGGCCGTGCTGTCTCCCGCCACCAAGCGTCGCCTGGTCGAGTTGCTCCCGGGCCGCATGGTCGTCGATGCCTTCGGCTCTTCGGAGACGGGGCAGCTCGGTGGGCAGGCTCCGGAGGGCGACCCCTACGGCTCGCTCCGGCTGCATGTCGACGAGCTCACCGACGTCCTGGACGACGAGTTGCGGCCCGTCGTCCCCGGTGCGGGGGTCGTGGGTCGCCTGGCGCGCCGTGGCCACATTCCGATCGGGTATCTCGCCGACGTCGACAAGACGGCGGCCACCTTCGTGGAGACCGGAGGCAGGCGCTGGGCCCTTCCCGGTGACATGGCGACCGTCGCCGCCGACGGTGCGATCAGCGTCCTCGGGCGTGGTTCGCTCTGTATCAACACGGGAGGGGAGAAGGTCTTCCCCGACGAGGTGGAGGCCGCGGTGAAGAGCTGTGAGGGCGTCGAGGACGTCGTCGTGGTGGGAGTGCCCGACGAGCGCTACGGCGAGCGGGTCGTGGCGGTGGTCCAGCTGCGCACCGGGTGCCGGATCGACGGCGACGCCCTACGGGCCGAATGCCGGGGCCGGCTGGCGGGATACAAGGTGCCACGACAGGTGATGCTGACCAACGCCATCACCCGCTCACCGAGCGGGAAGGCCGACTACCGGTGGGCCAAGGCGTTCGCCTTGACGGCCGGCGGGACCTGAGGACGGACGACCGATGCGAACCATGAGCAACACCGACGCCGCCTTCCTCTACTTCGAGACACCCACGATGCACATGCACGTGGTGGGCGTGCTGGTGCTCGACGGCTCGGACGTCCCCGGCGGTGTCGGTCTGGCCGGGGTACGTGCGGCGCTGGAACAGCGGATCCACCTCATCCCCCCGCTGCGACGACGCCTGGCCTCTCCCCCTGCCGGCATGGGCCATCCGGTGTGGGTCGAGGACCCGGATTTCTCGCTCACCCATCACGTTCTGGCCGCCCCACTGGCCGCGCCGGTCACGTGGCAGGACCTCGAGCGGTTCGTGGGCGCCGTGGCCGCTCGACCACTCGATCGGCGGCGGCCCCTGTGGGAGATGTGGGTCGTCGAAGGGCTCGACGACGGCACGGTCGCCCTCGTGACCAAGCTGCACCACTCCATCATGGACGGTGGGGCGGGGGGAGATCTCATGGCGTCGCTGTTCGACCTGACACCCGAGATCGCCGACGTCGCGCCCGAGGGCTCACCATGGCAGCCCGATGCGGTTCCCACGGCGGCGATGTTGGCGGTGCAGTCGATCGTGTCGTTTCCCCGGTATCTGTGGGAGGCGCCGAAATCGATGGCCCTGACCACACGGAATCTGGCGGGGACGGCGCGCACATGGGCCAGCCAACGAGCGTCGGGGACCGCCGCGCCGCTCACCGCGCCGCGTACGATCCTGAACGGTCCCGTCACGGCGCACCGGTCGGTCAGCCTGACGCGTGTCGACCTCGACGACGTGCGAGAGATCCGGCGCGCCTTCGACACCACGATCAACGACGTGGTGTTGGCCGCCACGGCGACATCGCTGCTCGCCTACCTGGAGGAACACGGGACGGTGCCCACGAGACCCATGATCGCCGCCGTGCCGGTGAACGTCCGGGCCGACGGGGCCGTCGCCGGCGGCGAATTGGGAAACCAGGTGTCCAACATGATGGTGCCGCTGCGGCTCGAGCCCGCCGACCCCGTCGACCGACTCCGGGCCGTCCACACGCAGGCGGTGGCGTCCAAAGCCTTGCTCTCGGCCTTCGGACCGCAGTCGCTCGAGCTGCTCGTCGGCTTTCTCCCTCCGACGTTCGCCACCGCCGCCGCTCGCCTCTACTCCGGCTTGAAGCTCGCCCGGCTGCATCCGCCGGTGTTCAACCTGATCGTCTCCAACGTGCCTGGCCCGCCGGTCGACTTGTACTGTGCCGGGGCCCGGGTGACCGGGATCTTCCCCATGGGTCCCGTCATGGAGGGCGCCGGTCTCAACCTGACCGTGCTGAGCGAGGCCCACCACCTGAACGTCGGCATCATGGCGTGTCCGGAGCTGGTGTCGGCCGTCGAGGAAATCGGCACGGGTTTCGTCACCGCCGTGCGTGAGTTGACCCTCCGCGCCCGGTCGACCACCCGCCGCCCACGAGCAGCCCGCCCTTCTCACAGGGCCGTCTCGGAGTCCGGCTGATCCGACCACCCGGGTGGCCCGGCCATGGTGGTGACGTGGGTGAGTATGGTCGATCCATGGCTGGTCGGCACGAGCGGACGGTGCTCACCACGGGGGCCAACTCGGGCTTCGGTCTGGCGACCGCCGTGCACCTGGCCCGACTCGGTTTCCGCTCGGTGGGCTCGGTCCGCTCGGAGAAGAAGGCGACTGAGGTGGCCGAGACGGCCGCGCGCGCCGGTGTGGCGGTCGACACGGTCCTTCTGGACGTCACCGACGCCGAGAGCTGCGCCGCTGTCATGGAGGACCTGCGTCCCTGGGGAGTCGTCAACAACGCCGGATACTCGGGCATGGGGGCCATCGAGGATACGACCGACGAGGAGGCGCGGCGTCAGCTCGAGACGATGGTGATCGCGCCCATGCGCCTGGCCCGCCTGGCGTTGCCCCACATGCGCGCCGAAGGCGGGGGGCGGGTTGTCAACATCTCCTCCATTTACGGTCTGACCACGACGCCGTTCAGTGGGTGGTACCAAGCCTGCAAACACGCCCTCGAAGCTGCGTCCGACGCGCTGCGTCTCGAGGTGGCCCGCGACGGCGTCAAAGTGGTCCTGATCGAGCCCGGTGGTTTTAAGACCGAGATCTGGAATGACCTCGAAGAGGACGTCGCCCGCCATGCCGGGTCCAACTACGAGGTCGGCTACCAACGGACCCGTACCCTGCTCAAGGCGTACTCGGGCTTCATGGGCGAGCCGGAGGACGCGGCGAAGGCCATCGGGAAGGCACTGACGGCGCGTTCGGCGCGGGCCCGCTACCTCGTCGGTGCGGACGCCCTGGCCATCGCCGTCACTCAGCCACTGATCCCCACCAGGATCAGGGATCGCATCACCCGACTCGTCACCGGTCTTTGATCCCCGCCCCGGAGGCTCCGAGATGATCGACGGCTACGTGCACCCCGCCTTCACGCCGGTGGCCACCGCCTTCCGCCACCAGATCAGCCGTACCACCGGCGGTGCCGCCGTCGCCGCGTACCACCGCGGCGAACTCGTCGTCGACCTCTGGGGCGGACGGCGAGACGACACCGGCGCGGCGTGGGAACGCGACTCGCTGGCCATGTGCTTCTCGACCACGAAGGGCCTCACCTCGACGGCACTCCACCTGCTCGCCGACCGGGGACTCGTCCGCTACGACGCGCCGGTGGCCGAGTACTGGCCCGAGTTCGCGGTGGCGGGCAAGGCGAGCGTCACCGTGGCTCACCTGCTCACCCACTCGGCCGGCCTGCACCGGATCCGCTCGATCATCGACCGGGCTGAGCGGATGTTCGACTGGGACCACATGGTGGACGCCCTGGCCCGGGCCACCCCGGCCTACGAGCCGGGGACGCAGAACGGGTATCACGCCTTCACGTACGGCTGGCTGGTGGGCGAAGTCGTGCGCCGCGTGTCGGGTCAGCCGCTCGAACGCTTCGTGCAGAGCGAGATCGCCGGACCTCTGGACCTCGACGGGCTCTACCTCGGCTGCCCGCCCGACCAACGCCACCGGGTGGCGCCGCTGGAACCGATGGGCCACCTGACGCCGGGCCGGGGACCGTTGTCGTCGGTCGGTCGTCGCGTCGGTGTGCAATTGGGCAAGGCGGCCTCCCTGGTGCACTCGCCGGTCAACCCCCGGCGGATGATCAACGCCCTGGCGCCCCGGGGGCTGGAGGACATCCTGTACGGCGCCGAGATCATGGACGCGGCGATCCCGGCCGCCAACGGGTTCTTCACTGCTCGCTCCCTGGCCCGAATGTACGCCGTGATCGCCGGCGGTGGCACTCTCGAGGGGACCACCCTGCTGTCACCAGCGACCGTGGCCGAGATGGGTGTGATCCGGTCGTACCGCCGCGACCTTGTGCTCGTCATGCCCATGCGCTGGCGTTACGGCTACCACCTGGTCAGCACCACCCGAGGCCGGATCGATGAGGCCTTCGGCCACTTCGGGTTCGGAGGTTCCGGCGGCTGGGCCGACCCTCGCGGGAGCTGGCTCTGGCCATGGTCTGCAACCGCGGGACCGGCAGCCCCATCGGCGACGTGCGGCTGTTGCGGCTCGGCTCGGCCCTCATGGCGTCGCTTCGGGGCCTCCGCCGTGGCGATGACCACCGGGACCAACCGGGCGGTCCCCGCCGTCCACCCGGTCGCTGAGTTACACCGCCGCCCGCCGGGGCAGGAGCTCGACGACCAACCGCTCACCGGTGGCGATCGTGGTGGTGAGAATCTCGGCCGCCTGGTCGGTTCGACCCTGTTCGACCAACCACTTCGCCGCCACCATTTCCTGGATGAGCGAGTCATTGATCTCGATCGCCTCTGCGTAGCGGTGGTTCGCTTCTTCCGCCAGAGAACGTTTTTGTTGTTCGTCGAGCGCGGTCTTCTCGCTGGCCGTCGTCCGATCGGTGGAATGACCCAGGAGACCACCGAGCAAGAACATTGCCACCGCCCGAACCACCCAGCCGGTGGCATCGATATCGCCACTACTGTGCACGACCTCGAAAACGGCGAACAGGCCGAAGCCAGCCGCCGCTGCGGCCAGACCGCCGCGTTCACCCAGCGAGACCCCCAGAAGCGCGATCGGCAGGACATAGAGCACGGCGATCGCTTGGCCGGATCCGTCGTCGAACCACTGGAGAACCGACACGACGGCGAAGAGGGCGACGGCCACCCCCACCGCCCTGCCGGGGCGCAGGTGGTACCACGGTTTCCTTGCCCGGCCACCAATTGTCTCTCGATTGAACACGCCGATAGCCACTAGCGAAAGCTTGGTCGCCGGTGCCTGAGATGGCTAGGGGCCAAAGACCCGAATCGCCCGGGGCCGCCGGTAACCGGCCCATGGACGATGGCACTGACCAGGCACGATGGACGATGTCGTCATTCCGGGCCGACCAGTTCCTCGCTGATCTGCCACAGACGCTTGGCCGCCGCATCGTCCTGTGCCGCTTTGGATGGAAGTCGGGGTTTGCCCTTGACAAAGTACTTGCCGCTCACTTCGCTCACCTCGGGAGAACTCGCCAGATAGATCGACGTGCGGGCCCCCTTCTCGGGCGTGAGGAAGAACGGCGCGCTTACCTTCAGGCCCAGGGCGAGCAGCCCGCTGGTGTCGCCGTCGCGTCCGTAGCCGGTGGCCACCGTGCCCGGGTGGAGACCGTTCGCCGTGACGGCGGTGCCGTCGAGACGCCTGGCCAGCTCGGTCGTGAAATAGATGTTGGCCAACTTGGAGCGTGAGTAGACCTGCATCCCCCGGTATCGCGCGGTGGTCTGAAGGTCGTTGAAGTCGCGCCCATGGGGTGCGCCCTTGTGGGCGGTGGACGCCACGGTGACGATGCGGGCGGGGGCGGACTGCTTCATGCGGTCGAGAAGAAGATTCGTCAGGAGGAACGGGCCGAGATGATTGACGGCGAAGGTGGCCTCAAAGCCGTCTTTGCTCTCGCACCTCTGTGAGAGCACGACTCCGGCATTGTTCACCAGCACGTCGATCCGATCGCAGCGTGCCAGGAGTTCGGCTGCCCCGGCGCGCACCGCCGCCAGGTCGCCGAGGTCGAAGACGACCAGCTCGACCTCGCCGCCGCCGCTGTCGGAGCGGAGCGCCGTGACCGCCGCCTCCCCCCTCGCCTGATCACGGGCCGTGACCATCACCCTCGCCCCGGCACGAGCGAGGGCCAACGCCGTCTGCTTGCCGATACCGGAGTTGCCGCCTGTGACCACGACGGTCTTGCCGGTCATGTCCGCCACGTCCATGCCGCTCCCTTCGCCGCCAGACGGAGATCTGAGTCCTCCGGCGACGTTACACACCGCTGCGCCCGCGACCGGGGTGCGACCCGACGCCTACGATGGCCGTCGTGTTGGCCAAGTTGTCCGTCCTGTTCGATCGCACCGTCGGGCGCCAGTTCTATCGGGTCCACCGGTTCGTCTTCCGGCGGACCGGTGGTCTGATCGGTCACCGTTCCCCGGCCGGTCGGATGCTGCTGCTGACCACGGTCGGACGGAAGACCGGTCAGTCCCGGACGACGCCGCTTCTGTACATGCCCGACGGTCCTCGCTTCGTCGTGGTCGGCTCCAACGGCGGCCGCGACCGGCCGCCGGCATGGGTGCTGAACCTGTCTGCGACGCCGGCTGTCGAGATACAGGTGGGACGCCGACGGGTGGAGGCCGACGCTCACGTGCTCACGAGCCGGGAGAAGACGGTGATGTGGCCACGACTGATCGAGCACTACGAGGGCTGGGGTCGTTACCAGGAACTCACCGAACGTGAGATCAAGATCGTCTCATTTCTTCCCCGCCGTTAGGAACCCACGACGATGTTGCCGCTCGTGTCGGCGGCCAGGCAGAAGCCCCGACTCGGACACGACACGGCACTCAGCGCATGGCCGGGGTCGATGGACAGCGGAGCGCTCCATGAGTCCGAGGAATCGGTCAGCACGCCGCCGCTCGTGTCGACGGCCAGGCACGTCGAGGCGGTCGGGCACGAGAGCGCAGTGATCGTCGATGCGCCGTCGGCATCGGTCGGCGATGACCACTCCGTCGACGTTGGAACCGTGATCCTGGCTGCATTCGCAGAAGGGTCCTCAAATCTGAGACCAATGTCGTAGTAGACCCGCTCTACAACAGGGCTGGTTCAAACGGACTCCGTGGAAACTGGGTGGACAGAAACGCAGCCCAGGAGACTGAGATGGACTCCGTGGACGAAAACAATCACCTTGCCAAGGTGAGGGTCGCCGGTTCGAATCCCGTCGTCCGCTCCAGAGAAAACCCTGGTAGCGGCGGTGCGAGGGGTCGGGTG
>DATCBU010000127.1:0-49553 GCA_036511675.1 Acidimicrobiales bacterium
CCGGGACCGGGCTGGGGATCGGTGCGTTGATCGTGATCGGAGGCGCAGCCAGCGATGCCGGGGTGGCGCCGGTGGCGTCGACCTTGAGCGTGGCGCTGCCTGTGATGGCGGAGTTCCCCAGGGCCGCCGCCGCCGACACGATGGCGGTCGGCAGGACCACCGTCGTGCCGTTATTGGTCAGGTTGAACGTCGAGCCCGTGGCCGGTGATGCCGGCGTGATGGTGCCGGTGGTGATCGCCCCGTTCAGGGCGATGTTGCCCACGGGTGTACCCGGGCAATAGACCTCGTACGCGGACGAGTCGGCGAACGCAGGCGTCGCCGTGGTGGCGAACAGCGCGAACATCCCGCCGCTCCCACCCATCAGTCCGGTTATGACGGCCGCGACTACGCGTCCCTTGCGGCTCGACCTTGCCATCGTTCCCCCCCTATTCGGCGGTACCTTCACATCCACGAGTGTCCCGTCCTCCTCGGTCACCCGAGCCGGCTGCGATGCTCCCGCTCGTGTGGCCCCTAGGCGGGCACCATGACGCGCGAGGGCGTTCGCCCGCAACACCTCCTTCGCACGTTACGGAGTCCGGGCGGCGTCGACATCATCACGATTGACGATTTTCTGGTGCCAGATTTTGGGGCTCCGACCTGGGAGAATGTGCACAGGCGCGCAGAAACAAGACTCACGTGGAGCGCTCGTTCCGAGTCTTGCGACCCAGGACGACTATGCCTCGGGCGCCGCCCAGACCTGCTCGCGCGGTCCTGGATGGCCGAGGTGGTATCCCTGGGCGAACTCGCAGCCGATCACCCGCAGGGCGGCCGCCTGGGCGGGGGTCTCGACCCCTTCTGCCACCAGCGACAGGCGAAGCTCGTGACCGAGAGCGATGAGCGCCCGCACCATGACCGCCCCGTGGGGATTGCTGGTGGAATCCAGCGCGGCGACGAACTCGGGGGCGATCTTCAGCGACGAGATGGGCAGGTCCTGGAGCCACGACAAGTTGCAGTCCCGGGCCCCGAAGTCGTCGAGGTTGAACCGCACGCCCATCTGGCTCAGGGCCATCACGGCGTCCGGCGAGCCCGCCGCCACGCGGGCCGCGTCCTCGGACAGGTCGATGCTGAGCATGGTGGGCGCCACGCCGTGCTTGCGGGTCAGCTCTTCGAAGGTCTGGGCGAAGCCGGGGTCGCTCAACTCGCGTCCCGAGACGTTGATCGTCAACCGGAAGTGGTCGGGCAGGTTCTCGGCCTGGCGCCACAGGACGAGCTCGGTGAGTGCCCGGTCCAGGGTCCAGCGGCCCAGTGCTTCGGCCATGCCGACCTCGCCGGCCACGTCGAGGAACTCGCCCGGCAGGAGCAGGCCCTGCTCGGGCCGCTGCCACCGGAGCAGCGCCTCGGCCCCGACCACCTGGCCGCTGTGGAGGTCCACCACGGGCTGGTAGAAGAGGGCCAACTCACCGTTGTCCATGGCGTTTTGGAGCCCGTGCTCGATCTCGTAGCGCGACACCACGCGGTCGCGCATCGACGGGTCGAACATGCGCGATGCCCGGCCTTCGTCGCGAGCCCAGTACATGGCCAGCTCGGCGTTCTCGAGGACGTTGTCGGCCGTCTCGCCGGCGACGCCGGGGTCGCTGAGCACGATGCCGACGGTGGGCCGGACCCGGTGCTCCACCCCGTGCACGATGACGGGACGCGCCGCCCCGTCGAGGATGAGGCTGGCGATGCGCATGGCGTCGGTGTCGGAGTGCACGTCGGCGCACACCACGACGAACTTGTCGTTGGCGACCCGCGACACGATGTCGGTCTTGCGGCGGGCCACCGACAGCCGGCTCGCCACTTCGCGCGCCACCTGCTCGGCCGCCCCGGCCCCGAACTGCTGGTTCACTTCCTGCCAGCCGTCGATCTCGACGAACAGGATCGCCAGCGCGCTCCCGGCCCGTTGAGCCGCCGCCAGGGCGCTGTCGAGCTGCTCCTCGACCAGGGCGCGGTTGGGGGGCTCGGTGAACACCTCCTCGGTCGGCTCGGGGGCCACGGCGGGCGCGGTTGGCGCCGGTGTCTCGGCCATGGGCGGCATCGCCTGGGCCTGGGTGGTCATCTCCTCGATGACCCGGCCCAACCGGTGGTTCTCGACCGCCAACGCCCGCTGCGTCAGGGCGTTGCGCACGGTCTGCACGAATGCCTGGGGGACGAGGGGCTTCACCAGAAGACCGTCGAGATGGGCCGACGCCGCCAGGGCGCTGTCGAGCGACGCCAGGCCGGTGAGCAGCAGGACCGGTGTGTCGGGGTCCTCCTCTTTGAGCCGGCGAGCCAGCTCCACCCCGGTGTGGTCGGCGAGCTGGTGGTCGACCACCACAGCCGCGGGTCGCTGCAGGCCGTGCAGTGTCAATGCCTCGGTCGGGTCCGACGCCACGAAGACCTCGATGCCCGCCCCTTTGAGCACCGACGCCAGGCTCTCCCTGGTGGCCTGATCGTCATCGACGACAAGGACCGAGTCCTCTAGCACGCTGGGTTGGAACGTCGACAACGGAAGGCCCCCCTACAAGCTCCAGGTCGACCCGGACAACGAGTTTCCGCCCTCCGAGCACGCCTCACAGTGATGATGCACGTACGGCCGTTGTACTCAGCAAACACCCTCCGCCAGGTCAGCCGCTACCCGGTGTCCGGTAACAACCAAGCATCTCACCACTCCTCGCGCGAAGTCAACGTCGGCACGTCGGTCGTTCCAGGAATGGGGCGGCATACCTAGGCGTGCCACCACACTGAGTGATAATGGACTCACACTTGGTGCGGCTCGGGGGGCGCGCCCGAGCCCAGAACCGCCAAGATCCGCTCCACGGCCTCCGAAAGCGGCAGGTGATGACCCACCACCAGGTCGGGCTCGGTGGGTGGCTCATAGGGGTGGTCGAGTCCCGTGAACGAGGTGATCTCGCCCATCGAGGCCCGGGCGTAGAGGCCTTTGGGGTCACGCTGCGCACACACCGTGATGGGCGTGGCCACGTAGACCTCCACGAACTTCACGCCGGCGTCCTCGTGCAGGGCCCGGGCCCGGGCCCGGCCCTTGGCGTAGGGGCTGATGAGGGCGGCCAGGGCGATGAGCCCGGCGTCGGCGAATAGCAACGCCACCTCCGACACGCGCCGCACGTTCTCCTCGCGCCCTTCGGGACTGAAGCCGAGGTCCACGTTGAGCCCGCTGCGGATGTTGTCGCCGTCGAGGCGGTAGGCGGGGCGACCACTGGCCACGAGGCGCTCCTCGACCGCGGCGGCCAGGGTGGACTTGCCCGAACCCGACAGCCCGGTGAACCACACCGTGGCACCTTTGGTCCCCAGCGTGTCCCAGCGGTCGGCCCTGGTGATGCGGCCCACCGACCAGACGAGGTCCGACACGGGGGTCATGTCAGTCGGCCCCGAGGATCATGCCCGCGCCCACCGTGGCGTTGGTGTCTTCGGATGCCACCACGAAAGAGCCTGTGAAGCGGTTGCGACGGTAGGAGTCGTAGAACAGCGGCTGGGTCACCCGCAGGCTCACGCGTCCCACGTCGTTCAATTTCAGCACGCTGGTCGAGTCGTCGCGGTGCAGGGTGTTCACGTTGAGCCCGTAGTGCACGTGGCGCACCTGAGCCCGCACCCAGCGGGTGGTGTGCTTGAGAGCCACCACGTCACCCTCGGCCAGCGGACGGTCGGCCATCCAGCACAGCATGGCGTCGATGTCCTGGCCCACGGTGGGTTGGTTGTGGGGACGGCAGATGAGGTCACCTCGCGACACGTCGAGGTCCTCGGCCAGCCGGACCATCACCGACATGGGGGCGAATGCCTCGTCCACCGGCCCGTCGAAGGTGTCGATCGCCGCGATCGTGGTAGTGAGCCCCGAGGGCAGCACCAGCACCTCGTCCCCGGGGCGGAACACCCCTCCCGCCACCCGGCCGGCGTAGCCCCGGAAGTCGGGCACGGTGGAGGCCGTCGGCCGCACCACCCACTGCACGGGGAGGCGGGGGTCGATGAGATTGCGGTCCGAGGCGATGTACACCTGCTCCAGCTGGTGCAGAAGCGACGGGCCCTCGTACCACGACATGTTGAGCGAGCGCTGCACGACGTTGTCGCCGTGGAGGGCGGAGATGGGGATGAAGGCGAGGTCGGTGACCTCGAGGCGGGTGGCGAAGGCCTTGAACTCCTCCCGGATCCGCGTGAAGACGGCTTCGTCGTAGTCCACGAGGTCCATCTTGTTGACACACACCAGCAGGTGCGGCACCCGCAACAACGAGGCCAAGAAGGCGTGGCGCCTGGTCTGTTCGACGATGCCCTTGCGGGCGTCCACGAGGACGAGGGTCAGGTCGGCCGTCGAGTTCCCCGTGACCATGTTGCGCGTGTACTGGATGTGGCCCGGGGTGTCGGCGATGATGAATTTCCGCAGTGGCGTGGCGAAGTACCGGTAGGCGACGTCGATGGTGATGCCTTGTTCGCGCTCGGCCCGCAAGCCGTCGGTCAGCAAGGCGAGGTCGGTGTACTCGTCGCCGCGCTGGCGGCTAAGCCGCTCCACCGCTTCGAGCTGGTCCTCGAATATGGCCTTGGAGTCATACAGGAGCCGGCCGATGAGCGTGCTCTTGCCGTCGTCGACCGAGCCGGCGGTGGCGAATCGGAGGAGTTCCATGCCTAGAAGTATCCCTCGCGCTTGCGGTCCTCCATCGACGCCTCGCTGAAGCGGTCATCGGCGCGTGTGGCGCCGCGCTCGGTCAGCCGGGACACCGCCGTCTCGGCGATGATCTCCTCGACGGTCACCGCCGTGGACTCCACCGCCCCCGTGCACGTCATGTCGCCCACGGTGCGGTAGCGCACGTTGGTCTCGAAGGGCTCCTCGTCGTCGAGGACCGTCACGAACTGATTGGTGGACAGGAGCATCCCGTCGCGCCGGAACACGGTGCGTCGGTGCGAGAAGTAGATCGACGGAACCTCGATGCTCTCCTGCGCGATGTACTGCCAGATGTCGAGCTCGGTCCAGTCCGACAACGGGAACACCCGGATGTGCTCCCCACTGCGGTGCCGTCCGTTGAACAGACCCCACAGCTCGGGTCGTTGGTTCTTCGGGTCCCACTGCCCGAACTCATCACGGAAGGAGTAGACCCGCTCCTTGGCCCGTGCCTTCTCCTCGTCGCGCCGGGCGCCGCCGAACACGGCGTCGAAGCGGTGCTCGGTGATGGCGTCGAGCAGCGTCCTGGTCTGGAGGCGATTCCGCGACGGGTTCGGGCCCAGGTCATCGACCACCCGCCCGCGGTCGATCGACTCCTGGACCGAGGCGATCTTGAGCTGGGCGTCGAGCTCGGCCACCCGACGGTCCCGGAATTCGAGCACCTCGGGGAAGTTGTGGCCCGTGTCCACGTGCATGACCGGGAACGGCAGTCGCGCCGGCCAGAACGCCTTCTCGGCCAGGCGGAGCATGACCACCGAGTCCTTGCCCCCCGAGAAGAGCAGCACGGGGCGCTCGAACTCGGCCACGACCTCGCGCATGATGTGGACGGACTGCGCCTCCAGGGCGTCGAGATGTGAAAGCTGGTACTGCCCGGCCCCCGCACGTCCCCCCATAGAACAACGAGAATAGCTTGGCCCTGTCTCTTTCCGATACGTTCCGCGGCTTCAACCCCCGGACACGAATCCACTCCAGGTACGAATGTGGCGACGATCGACGACGATGAACTGTCCGCCCGCATCGCCGAGCACGCCGGACAGGCTCTTTTGGAGCTCCGCCGCCAGATCGGGCTCCACGACGCCAAGGCCCTGGGCCAGGAAGGCGACCGACGCTCCAACGACCTCATCATGGCCGCCCTGGGCGACGCCCGCCCGGATGACGCCGTGCTGTCGGAGGAGGGCGGGGACGGCACGGGACGACCCGATCGGGCCGGCGCCAGTCGGGTCTGGGTCATCGACCCCCTGGACGGGACCCGCGAGTACTCCGAGGGCCGCGATGACTTCGCCGTCCATGTCGGCCTCGTGGTCGACGGACTGCCCATGGTGGGGGCGGTGGCACTCCCGGGAGAAGACCTCGTCTTCGTGACCGGGGCCCGGCGCTCGCGCCACCGGGTGCTGGCTCCGCGCCCCGACGGCCCGGTGCGCATCGCCGTCAGTCGGTCCCGGCCCCCCGTCGAGGCCAAGCGCGTGGCGGCTCGCCTCGACGCCGAGCTCGTCCCCATGGGCTCGGCGGGAGCCAAGACCGCGGCGGTGCTGCGGGGCTCGGTCGACGCCTATGTGCATTCCGGCGGCCAGTACGAATGGGACTCTGCGGCCCCGGTGGCGGTGGCGCACGCCTACGGCGCCTATGCGGCGCGCCTCGACGGGTCGGCCCTGGTCTACAACCGGCCCGATCCCTGGCTTCCCGACCTCCTGGTTTGCCGGCCCGAGCTCTCCGCCGCCATCCTCGACGCGCTGCTCCGGTAACCGGGTCAGGCCAGCGGAAGGGTCCGCACCTCTGCGGTCACCACGGTGCGCTGCCCCGCGCCGCCGGCGCCGCCGGCGTCACCGGCGATGCTGAGCTCGACCGTGCTCGGGGCCGCCACCGTCCGGTGCACATAGCCCAGCGCCACGGGGTGGCCCAACCTCGGCGACCACGCCGATGACGTCACCGACCCGACCACCTTGCCCTCGAAGAGAATCTCGGATCCCGGCGCCACCGGCGAGCCGGCGCCGAGGTCGACAGGGCCCGGTGCGTCGGCGCCCAGGCCCACGACGACAAGCCCTCGCAGGTGACGCGTCACCCGATTGCCACGGGCGTCGAGCCGGGCCACGAGCTCCTGCCCGGTGTAACAGCCCTTGGTGAAGCTCACGCACCGCTCGAGCAGGTCGGCCTCGGCTGCGATGGTGCGCTCGTCGAGCTCCGCCCCCATGATGGGGATGCCCGCTTCGACCCGTACCGCCTCCCACGCCTCGATCGATCCGGCCCGCACGCCGGCGGGAATGTCGGGGGCTTCGCCGAGCAGGTCGACCCCCGAGACACCGTTCCACGAGAACACGGCAGCGACCGACCTCGGCCCGGTCTCCCCAGAAGGTGCGCCTTGCAGCAGAGATCCGGCCACAGCGGCGGCGCGCGGGCCCCGCAGTGTCACACACCGCCACGCCAGGGGCTCGATGTCCGCCTTCACGCGCATCTTGAAGCGCGCCAGGCGCGCCGCCACCACGGCACCGAAACCGCCATCGACGTCGAGGACGAGTTCCTCGTCACCGGTGCGCGACACGCGCACGAGGGCATCGAGCTTGCCCTGGGGCGTGAGGATCAGAGAATCCGCCGACTCCCCCACGCCCAGGGCGGCGACATCTTGCGACAGCTGTCCCTGGAGATACTCCAGCGCGTCGACACCCGACACGCGCAGCACGTCACGTTGCACGGCAACGGCGGCCACGTCGGTGCGTAGCCGCTCATAGGCTTCGACGAAGTCGGGCTGGTCGATCGGCACCGACGCGGCGTCACCGGCAGCGGTCATGGCCGGAACACGGCTCCGGCGGCGCGTCGGGCCGTGGCACGCCGGGCGGCGGGTACCGCGGCGAGCAGCGCGGCAGCCTTGTTGTGGCACTCGACGTCCTCTTCCCCGGGATCGCTGTCGGCCACGATGCCCGCCCCGGCCTGCACCGAGGCACGCCCGTCGGGGGTCACCACCATGGTGCGGATGGCGATGGCGGTGTCGAGATTGCCCGAGAAGTCGACGTACCCCACCACGCCGCCGTAGACGCCGCGCTTGGTCGGCTCGAGGTCGTCGATGATCTGCATGGCCCGCACCTTGGGAGCGCCCGACAACGTCCCCGCCGGAATGGTGGCCCGCAGGACGTCGATGGGCCCCTTGCCCGGGGCCAGGCGCCCCGAGACTTGCGAGGTGAGGTGCATGACGTGGCTGTAGCGCTCCACCGTCTTGAACTCGTCGACGTGTTCGGTCCCGAAGCTCACCACCCGCCCCACGTCGTTGCGGGCCAAGTCGACCAGCATGACGTGCTCCGCCACCTCCTTGGGGTGCTCGGAGAGCTCACCGGCCAGACGGTCGTCCTCGGCGTCGGTCTCCCCCCGCCGGCGCGTGCCGGCGATGGGCCGAGACACCACGACACCGTCGCGCAGTCTCACCAGGGGCTCGGGGGTGGCTCCCACGACGGTGCAGTGCTCGGTGCGGAGGAAATACAGATACGGGCTCGGGTTCACGAGGCGGAGCTCGCGATACACGTCGAAGGGATCGGCACCGAGGTCGAGATCGAAGCGCTGCGACAGCACCACCTGGAAGATGTCCCCGGCGCGGATCAGCTCCTTGGCGGCCACGACCGCGCCCCGGAACGCCTCTGATGTCATGGTCCCGGTGACCTCGGGGGCAGGGTCGTCCGCTCGAGGCGCCTCCAGGGGCGGCGCGTCGAGGGGGCGGAACAAGTCGGCGGCAAGGTCGTCGAGGCGCGCCCCGGCCGCGTCGTAGGCGGCGGAGGCCTCGGCCTCGCCCCAGGCCTCGCCCACGACGACGTTCTCCACCAACACGACCCGCTGGCGCCAGTGGTCGAACGCACACAGTTGCCCGATCACATGCAAGATGGCGTCAGGGAGCCCGGCGTCTTCAGGGGGCACGTTGGGAAGGTGCTCGACCTCCCGCACCACGTCGTAGCCGAGATATCCCACCAGACCCCCGTGCAGGGGAGGCAGATCGGCGACGACCGGCGACCGGTAGGCGCTGAGCATGGCATCGACGGTGGCGAGGATCCCGGCCTCGGCGCACGACCGGACTTCGTCGGGCAGCGCCAGTGTCCCGTCAGCGCTCACCGACCTTCCCCGCCCCACCAAGGTGGAGAGCGGGTTGCGCCCCACGAAGGAATACCGCCCCCAGCGCTCCCCGCCTTCGACCGACTCGAGCAGGAACCCGGGCTCGTCGCCCACGACGAGCAGAAAGGCGCCCACGGGCGTGAGGGTGTCGGCGACGAGCTCTCGCCACACGGGGACGATGCGGTGCCCGCGACTCAGGGCGCAGAAGGTATCGCGCCCGGGACGGTCGGGAAGCGACCCCGGACCGCTCACGTGTGCGCCGGAGGGCCCCCGACACCGGCGCCCGGGTCGTGGGGGCCGAAGGACCGGTAGAAGCACGACCGGGCCCCGGTGTGACAGGCCCCGTTCCCGTCCTGGTCCACGAGCAGGAGCAGGGCATCGCCGTCGCAGTCGTAGCGGACGGCCCGCACCCACTGGCGGTCCCCCGAGGTCTCCCCCTTGCACCAGTACTCGCCCCGGCTGCGGCTCCAGAACCACGACCTCCCGGTCCGCAGCGTCCGACGCAGCGCCTCGCCGTCCATGTACCCGAGCATGAGGACCGCACCGTCCCCGGCGTCCTGGACGATGGCCGGGACGAGGCCGTCGACCCCGAACCGCACGATGGCCAGGTCATCCTCGGTGAATTCGACCGGCGACGCCACCCGTTCCATGGCCCTTCACGATACCGGCCACCCCACACGGGCCCGACAGTGCGACCCGTCCCGCGCCGCACTGGGGTGGCGCCGGACGCCGTCATCGGCCGTTTCGGCCCGATGATCGGGCGCCTAGCTAGCCGGTCAGGGTGGTTTTTGGATGCACCGGAAGTATGAGGGGGGGCAGCGGGGTCTGGTTGAAGTCGAAGTCTTGGGTGATATCGCCAAGGATGGGGACGTTCTCGCGCACGGTCGGACGGCGATCCGGGCGGCCGTCAGTGGCTGGGTCCAAGCGCTGACCGCCGAGGAAATCATCCTCGATGAACTTGTTGTAGGCGTCGAACGAAAGCGTCTGATGATCGATGGTTCCAGCTTTGGCGTACGGGCTGATGACCATGGCCGGGACGCGCAGGCCGTACCCGTTGGCATCGACTTTGGGGGGGACGACGTGGTCGTAGAAGCCACCCCAGTCGTCCCAAGCCAGGAAGATAGCCGTCGAGCTCCAATCAGGGCTTTGCATGATGGCGTTGATCAAACTGGTGACGTAGCTCTGCCCTTCGCTGACCCGAGACGGCGGATGCTCAGACACGGGGCCCGATGGGACAACCCAGGAGACATCCGGCAGAGTCCCGGCCTTGGCGGCGCTGTAGAAGTTGGAGACCGACTGGATATTTCCCAGCTGGCCGTCCTTTTTTACGGTGGTGAAATCAGGCAGTGGGTTCCAGATGCCGGGGGTATGTGCATTCTGCTTGACCGGAATACACGAGACGTCAGAAGGATCCTCGCAGTCGGGCTCACTCCCCGGAACAATGTAGTAGCCCCAGCTGACGTTTTGCTTATACATGAGGTACGTCATATCGGTCCAGCCATACAGTGACTTCGGATGCTTTCCCTGCCGAGTGGGTGGCATCGCCGGCGCCTCAACATTGTTGCGGCAACTCAATGGATTGCTGGGCTTTCTGCACAGCGCTGACCATTCGCTTACTTCAAACAGGTGAGCAGGGAGGCTCCATGAATCGTTGGGCTCGAACATCTGATCTTGGAGAACGAAATTCTGGGCATACGACCAGTAGTTCGGGATGTCACTCTGTGTGTGATATCCCATGACGTCGGGGATGTGGGAGTTCGAGCAGACCGGAGCGAAAATCTGCGCGCACCCGTGGTTTCCATGACGCGCCTGGTTCTGAAATCCGTTCATGGCGCCCCCGTTGATATCCGCCACAGCGTTGGCGACTCCATGGGGCCCGCCACCATTGATATCCGAGTGATCTGGATAGGGTTTGACGCACTGGCCTGTGGTGCTGTCGAGAGAACACACCGTGGGCTGGCCGTTGGCCATCGGGATTCCGTCGGCCCCGGGATAGGTGCCGAAGTAGCTGTCGAACGAGCGGTTTTCCTGCATGAGGATGACAACGTGTTCAATCTTGTGGATACCGCTCGCCGCCGAGCTGCTGGACGACGTGACGAACGAGCCCACACTGGCGACGATCAGGACAGTCACGGCTGCCGCCACCCACTTGGCTCGACTGCGCTTCGCGCCCGATCTCACCACTGTTGTGCCCCCCGCCTGGTCACAGTGCAAGCAATCTTGGCATGACGCTCTGAGAACGGCCACCGGTTGGCAATACCGATCCCAGTAGGTCCAGCGGCCTACACCGGTGGCGCTCAGCGTCGGCATTGTAGCCCACGGGACGCGTTTCCCATCGATCACCTCGCTCCCGCACCTCGAGGTCGGATCCTGGATCGATATCGCGCCAATGGCTCCGCTCCGATGCCCCCTCTCCTCCGGAACCCCGGATCCCTTCATGGGCGGGAAAGGCACCGGCAGCCGTCGGGACGGTCCCGGGGGGCGAGTGCATCGCAGCATCGGGGAGGCAGGGGTGTCACCCGAGAGTCGGCTTCCCTCGACGCTGGGTTCGGTCCACGTGCCCCCGACAACCGATGACCTGACGACAGGCCGCCCGCTCCACACGTGCCGAGAAGGTGACGCGCAGAGCGCCAACCCAGCGCCGTGTCCGGCCAGGAAACACCAGTTCAGATCCCCTAATGCCTTGATGGCAGAGTTCCCCCCGGTGCGCCTACTATTCAGTAACTCCGCATCCGGTGGCGGGGGTCGCCGGGGGGCGCCATGAGACGGACGTGGGAATGGCTCGGGCTCAACCTGGGCAAGCGCGCCGGGACGGTGGCCATCTGCGGGTTGCTCGTCAGCCTCGCCCTCGGGTTCGGCATCACCACCCTCCGCTTCACCACCAGCAATTCCGACTACCTCAACAACAACGACCCCGCCTGGATCAACAACGTCAATTACGAGAAGGTCTTCGGCGGCGATCCCATGGCCGTCCTCTTCACCATGACGCCGGGGACAACGGTCGACAACCTCCTGACCAAGAAGAACCAGGCCGCCTTCAAGAAGATCTCCTCGAGCTTGGCCAAAGACCCGTGGGTGTTCAGCGCCGTCACCCCCATGGACGCCCTGCAGTTCGCCCAAAAGCTCCTGAGCAGTCCGACCGGCAGCCCGCTCGACAGCCCCGCCTTCTCTCTGCTCCAAGGGGCCATCGCCCGAGACACCAACGCTGCCGACAAGCAGATCCGTGCCCACTATCTGACCCAGGAGGGCATCCAGCTCGCCAAGACCCCGCCCGCGGACCAGGTCCTCTCCAATCCCAAGTGGATGGACTTTGTGATCCACGAGCAGAACGGGAGCGTGCGGCAGTCGCTGCTCACGTTCGTCCACGACAACCACCACGCGTTGTTGGCCGTCTACCTGAAGGGTGACCTCAACATCAACCAGGAGACCACGGCCTCGGCCTCGGTCTCCAAGATCATCGACGCCGCCCATTTCCAGAACGTCACCACCATCACCACCGGCGTGCCCGCACTGCTCAAGGTCATCAACGACTACCTGAAGCACGGCATCATCGTCCTGGCCTTGCTGGCCGGGGCGATCATGATGACGATCCTGCTCCTTTCGTTCACGGTGCGCTGGCGGTTGTTGGCCTTCGCCATCGTGGCCGTCGGCCTCGTCTGGGGTTTCGGGCTCGTGGGCTATTTCGGGGTCCCGCTCACCCTGGCCACCATCGCCGCGCTTCCGGTCCTGCTCGGCGTGGGCATGGACTATGCGATCCAGATGCACTCGCGCATCGAAGAGGAAGTGATCCTCGACCGTGCCGCCCACCCCCTCCAGGCCGCGGCACGCGGGTTGGGACCGGCGCTGTTGGTGGTGACGTTCGACGCCGTCTTCGCCTTCATGGCCCTGTGGTTCGCCAAGACGCCCGCCATCCGCGAATTCGGCTCGCTGCTCGTGATCGGGATCATCGCCGTGTGTGTGTGCAGCATCATCGCCACCCTGGCCGTGCTCGGCATCCGCGAGTTCAAGTCGCCTACCAAAGGCAAGGACTTCAGCCAGGGCCGCTTGAGCCGAGTGGCGGTCTTCCTCGGCAGCCTCCCGCAACGCACCGCCGTCCCCTTGGCCATCGTCAGCGTGGTCATCCTGCTCTCGGGCATTGCCGTGGAAGGGAAGCTGGCGCTGCAGACCGACCCCATCTCGTGGGTGAACCCGCACTCCCAGGCCATCAAGGACATCAAGCAGCTGAAGACGGCTACCGGGTCCAACAACGAGATCGCCATGCGGATCTCGACCACTCACCCGTGGAGCAACCAGACCGTGGACTACGTGGTCAACTTCTCGCACCAACTCGAGAAGAAATATCCCAACGCGCTGTTCCCTGCCGCCGGCCTCGTGAACACGGTGGACCAATTCATCACCGTCAAGGGCATGAAGGAAGTTCCGCCCACAGGGGCCGAGATGCAGGGCATCTACCTCATCGCCCCTCCCGGCATCAACAAGACGACGGTGGCCGACAAAGGGGCGGCGCTCAACGTCATCTTCCTTGGACGGACCGACACGCTCGACCAGCTCGCTCCCGTGGTGAAGGACCTCGAGGGTGGGATCAACCCTCCGCCGGGGATCAGTGTCGCACCCGGGGGCATCGCCACGGTGGGTGTGGGGCTCATCCAGAACCTCGAATCGTCCCGGGTCAAGCTCACGTATCTGGCCATCTTGTTCGTGGGCCTCTTCCTCACCCTGCGATTGCGCAGCCTGATCCGGGCGCTGCTGTCGCTGGTGCCGGTGCTCGTGGCCGTGGGCGCGGTGTCACTCATCGGTGTGGCCTTCCACCTGAAGCTGAGCCCGGTGACCGCCGTGGCCGGCCCGCTCGTGGTCGCCGTCTGCACTGAGTTCACGTCCCTGATTCTTTTGCGATTCGTCGAAGAGCGGGGCCGGGGCCTCACTCCGCGCCAGGCGATGGACGCCACCGCCCGGCGAACGGGCCGGGCCTTCATGGTCTCGGGTATGACCGCCATCGCCGGGGTCGGGGTCCTGGGGCTGTCGTCGATGCCACTGCTCAGTGACTTCGGCATCATCGTCGCCATCAACATCACCGTCGCCCTCCTCAGCGCGTTGATCGTGCTCCCGCCCATCTTGGTGTGGGCCGACCAGCGCAATTGGGTCTCGCGCAGCTTGATCAAGACGCCGCCGCCGCAATTCGAGACGGTCGACGAGCGCTACCCCGCCCTCGTCGGGAGCAACGGCAGCGTGGACGGCCACGCCGAGCGCAACGGCAACGTCGACAACGGCCATCCCGCCCCACAGCCACAGCCACAGCCACAGCCGGTGTCTCCGGGTGTGCACGTCCCACCGGCACCGGTCCCCGTGCCGCTGTGGCTGCCCCAGTTCGGAAACGGCTGACCCGACCCGACCGCTCCCGCCCGCCCCACGGCCCGGTGTGTCGGTCGGGAACCGCACGTGGGGCCTTCTTACAGGTACAGGCCGGTCCCGCTGTCGATGCGTTCGGACGCCACGGCGTGGATGTCGCGCTCCCGCAAGATGACGTACTCGTCGCCTTGGACCTCGACCTCGAACCGGTCCTCGGGGTTGAACAGGACCTTGTCCCCCACCTTGATCGACCGGACGTGCGGTCCCACCGCCACCACCTCGGCCCACAGCAGGCGGCGCGACACCTGGGCGGTGGCGGGGATGAGGATTCCCGAGCGTGATCGCCGCTCGCCCTCGGCCACGGGCTGCTGCGCCAGGACCCGATCGGCCAGCATGATGATGGGCTGCTTGGGTGACGGGGACGGCGAGGTGGAACGAGCTGCCTTGCCCTCAGAAGCCACCGCTGCACCGTAGCCGATCGTGCACGTCCCTCTACCCCGACGCCGGCGGGCGGACGACGACCCCGTGCGCGCCCAGATACGTCTTCGCCTCGGCCACGGTGTACTCCCGTCGGTGGAAGATCGAGGCCGCCAACACGGCATCGGCACCTCCGATCGTCGCCCCTTGCACCAGGTGATCGAGGTTCCCCACCCCACCCGAGGCCACCACGGGGACGCCGACGCTGTCGACGATGGCGCGGGTGAGCTCGACGTCGAAGCCGTGGCGCGTGCCGTCACGGTCCATGGAGGTGACGAGAATCTCGCCCGCACCGAGTGCCGCACACGCACCGGCCCACGCCACGGCGTCCTGGCCGGTCTGGCGGCGTCCACCGTGGGTGAAGACCTCCCACCCCTCTGCATCGACGTGCCGACGGGCGTCGATGGCGACGACGACACACTGTGAGCCGAACTCGTCGGCCAAGTGGGTGATCAACTCGGGCTCGAGGACAGCCGAGGTGTTCAACGCCACCTTGTCGGCGCCGGCGCGCAAGAGGCGGCGGGCGTCGTCGGGTGCCCGCACCCCGCCGCCCACGGTGAAGGGGATGAAGACCTCCGCCGCGGTGCGCGACACCACCTCCACCATGGTGTCGCGCCCGTGCGCGGAGGCGGTGATGTCGAGGAAGACGAGCTCGTCGGCTCCTTCGGCGTCATACCGTGCGGCCAACTCGACCGGATCACCGGCGTCGACGAGGTCCACGAAGCGCACGCCTTTCACCACCCGACCGGCGTCGACGTCAAGACACGGGATCACACGGACGGCACGCACGCGGCGATCGCCTCCTCGACGGTCATGGCCCCCTCGACCAGCGCGGTCCCGACGATGGCCCCCGCCAGTCGCCGGGGTGCGGGCTCGGCGCCCACGCGCGCCTCGAGGCCCGCCAGGGCGGTGAGGTCCGACGGTGCCCGCACCCCGCCCGAGGCCACCACGGGATGGGCCGTCAGTTCGAGCGCAGCCCGCAACCCCACCAGGTCGGGGCCGCCCAACATGCCGTCCCGATCGATGGCCGTGACCACCACCGCCCCCAGGTCGACCCCGGCCAGGCGCTTCAGGGCGGCGCCCAGAGTCGTCCCGCTCGGGTGCTCCCACCCTCGCACGGCCAGCTCCGCCCCCGCGCCGCGGTGGTCGAGGCCCACGGCCACCCGACCCGGGTACTGCGCGGCGAGCGATTCGACTAGCTCGGGCGTCTCGAGCGCGGCGGTGCCCAGGACCACCCGATCGACCCCGTGGTCGAGCAGCGCGGCGGCGTCCGCCGTGCCCCGCACGCCCCCGCCCGCCTGCACCAGGACGTCCACGGCCGCCGCGATCTGCAACACGACGTCGCGGTTGACCGGCTCCCCCGTGCGCGCCGCGTCGAGATCCACGACGTGGATCCACCGGGCACCGCCGTCCACGTACGACCGCGCCAGGGTCACCGGGTCGCCGTAGCCGCGCACGCGCCCGAAGTCCCCTTGGACCAGGCGCACGGCGCCACCGTCGTGCAGGTCGATGGCCGGAAAGAGCTCCATGGCGCCCGTCACGGGCGCCATGGCCCGTCTCCGCACGCGTCGACGAAGTTGGCGAGGATGCTGAGCCCCACCGACCCCGACTTCTCGGGGTGGAACTGTGCGCCCCACACCGGGCCGCGTTCGGCCGCGGCGACGACTTCACCCCCGTAGTCACACGTGGCGACAGCGTCCTCGGACACCTCGGGCGCGTAGGAATGGACGAAGTACACCCAGGGCCTGGTGGGTATCCCCGTCAGTAGCGCGCTGGCGGTACCCGGTCGCACCACGAGCTGGTTCCATTGCATCTGCGGTCGCTTCACGCCCGCGGGCAGGGAACGCACCGTGCCCCGGAGCACACCGAGACCGGGGGTTCCCGGCGACTCCTCCGATCCTTCGTACAGCAACTGGAACCCGATGCAGATGCCCAGGAACGGCACACCACGGTCGAGGGCGTCGTCCACCGCCTTGTCCAGGCCCGTGGCTCGCAATGCCTGGGCACAACGCCCGAAGGCGCCCACCCCCGGCAGCACGACTCCCGCCGCGCCCGATGCGTCGTCGGGGTCGGTGACGAGCCGGGCGTCGGCGCCGAGGTGGACGAACGCCTTTTGCGCCGAGGCGAGGTTGCCGATGCCGTAGTCGAGGACGGCGATTCCCCCGTCCATCGTCACCCTCCGTCGGCGCTTCCCAACGTGCCCTTGGTCGAAGGCACGCCCCCGCCTTCCACCCGCGCGGCGTCGCGCAGACACCGCGCCACCGCCTTGAACGACGCTTCGACGATGTGGTGGGTGTTCTTCCCCGTCACGAGCCGAAGATGCATGGTCATGGCCGCGGCAGTGACGAAGGCACGCCAGAACTCCTCGGCCAGCTGCGGGTCGAACGGCGGTGACCCCAGCGGCGTGGCGTCGGGCCCGAAGGTCACGTCATAGGCGAGATAGGGCCGACCCGAGATGTCCAGGGCCACCTCCACCAAGGCTTCGTCCAGGGGCAAGGCGATGGAGGCGAAACGGCGGATGCCCGACTTGTCGCCCAGCGCCTCGGCCCATGCCTCGCCCAGCACGATGCCCACGTCCTCGACGGTGTGATGGGCATCGACGTGCAGGTCGCCCGTGGCCTTGACCGTGAGGTCGAGCCCCCCGTGACGACCCAGTTGGGAGATCATGTGGTCGAAGAACGGGAGCCCGGTCTCCACCTCGACCGACCCCGTCCCGTCGAGCGCCATCTCGACGTCGATGGACGTCTCTTTCGTCCTTCGCCGGCGCGAGGCAGCGCGCCGGGCCCCACTCACGGGCACCGCCCGGCTCCACCCGCGGCGCCGTCTGCTCCGTCGGTCAGGGAGGCGTCGGCCAGGGAGTCGTACGGCACGAAGTCGTACGGCAGGGTGTCGTAGGTCATGGGATCGTCCAGGTTACGCGCTGGACCGGCCGTGTCGGACCAAGCTCGACCGCAGCGCGGCCAGGAACCGATCGTTCTCCTGGGGGGTCCCCACCGTGACGCGCAGGCAGTTGTCGAGCCCCGGCCAACTCGAGCAGTCGCGCACCAGGACCGATGCGTCCAGGAGGTCCTGCCACACCTCGGTGGCGGCCCGGGTGGTGGGCCGGAACAAAATGAAGTTGGCGTCCGAGGGCCATGACTCGAGGGGCAGCTCGGCCAACGCGGCGGCGATCCGGCCTCGCTCCTCGGTGATGAGCGCCACCCGCGCCTCCATGGCGTCGACGTGGCGCAGTGCCAGGCGTCCGGCCGCCTGGGTCATGGCGTCGAGGTGATACGGCAGCACCACCGCCTCACACGCCGCCACCACGGCCGCATCGGCGACGAGGTACCCGAGCCGGCACGCCGCCATGGACCACGTCTTGGAGAAGGTCCGCACCACCACCAGACGCTCCGCACCGGGCCCGCCGTCGTGGACGAGCTCGAGGGCGCTCCATGGGGCGAACTGCGCGTAGGCCTCGTCCACCACCACCAGGCCGCGGGTGCGCCCGAGCGCGTGCGCCACGACCTCGGGTGGCTCGGCGCGGCCCGTGGGGTTGTTGGGTGAGCACAGGAAGGTGATGACCGGATCGGACCCGTCGATGACCTTGTCGAGGATGTCGAGTTCGACGCGGTGATCCGGGCCACGCCAACCGCGCACCACCTCGGTGGCGGTGACCGACGCGATGTGGCTGTGCAGCGCGTAGGTCGGCTCGAACAGGACCACGACCCGCCCCGGGCCCCCGTAGGCCAGCAACAGGCATTGCAGGACCTCGTTGGAACCGTTGGCGCAGAACACCTGGGCCGGGTCCACCCCGTGGAACTCGGCCAACGCGGCGCGCAGGGCGGTGGCGCCACGGTCGGGATAGCGGTTGAAGTCGATCCGACCGATCTCGTCGCGCAACTCGTCGAGCCACTCCGTCGGGGGCGCCAGGGGCGACTCGTTGGTGTTGAGGCGCACTTCGACCTCGACCTGCGGAGAGTGGTACCCCGACAACACGGTGAGATCCGGGCGCACCGGGACCGGACCGGTCACGACGACTCGCCCCGCACCGCCACGGATCGGGCGTGCGCCGGCAGACCCTCGGCCTGGGCGATGGCGACCACATGCGGCGCCAGCCGGGCCAGGGCCTCGGCGTCCATCGACACGGCGTGTATGTGCGTCCTGAAGTCGTCGACCCGGAGTGCCGACGAGAAGCGGGCGGTGCGGGCGGTGGGCAGCACGTGGTTGGGACCGGCCACGTAGTCGCCCACGCTGGCCGGCGCGTAGGGCCCGAGAAACACAGCCCCGGCGCACCGCACGAGCGGGAGGAGCGCGGCGGCGTCTTCCACGAGCAACTCCAGGTGCTCGGGGGCCACTACGTTGGCGACGCCCAGCGCCTGGTCGGGCCCGTCCACCAGCGCCACGTACCCGCCCGTGGCCAACGTGGCCTCGAGGTCGGCGCGCCGCGGCGAGGCCGCCACCAACCGGTCCACCTCGGCCTCGATGGCGTCGGCGGCCTCGGGCGACCACGTCACCAACCAGGCCAGACCGTCGGGGCCGTGCTCGGCCTGGACGACGACGTCGATGGCGGCCCAGGCCACGGGGGTGTCGCCGTCGGCCACGACCACCACCTCGGACGGCCCGGCGAAGGCCGACGGGACGCCGACCATGCCCGACACCTGGCGCTTGGCCTCGGCGACGTAGCGGTTCCCCGGGCCGGCGATGACGTCGACAGCGGCGATCGACGCCGTGCCGAACGCCATGGCGGCGACGGCCTGGGCCCCCCCGATGCAGTAGACCTCGTCGATGCCGGCGATGGCGGCGGCGGCCAGGGTCTCGACGGCGATGGTGCCGTCGGGCCCGGGCGGAACGCACAACACCAGTTCGGCCACGCCGGCCACCCGGGCCGGGGCGGCACACATGAGCACGGTGGAGGGATAGCGGGCCCGGCCTCCCGGGGCGTACAGCCCGGCGCGCATCACGGGTCGGAGGAGGTGTCGGACCACCACCCCGTCGTTCTCGAAGTCCGACACCGGCTCGGGCTCATGGCCGTGGTACGCCAGGATTCGGGCATAGGCCAGCTCGAGCGCAGCCCGGAGCCCGGGGTCGAGCCCGGCCAGGGCGGCCTCGAGGTCCCGGGCCGGGACCCGGGGATCCTCGATGTCGACCCCGTCGAAGCGCCGCGTCAGATCCCGGATGGCCTCGTCACCACCGCTGCGGACCTCGGCGATGATGGCGCGCACGGCGTCACTGGGAAAGGTCTGCTCCGCCGACGGGCGCGGGAGGGCGCCCGCCAGGTCCTCGGCGGGCACACCACGCAGATCAAGGCGGGTCAATGGCACGGGAACCCGATGGTACTCGGGGCACTTGCGCCCTCCGGTCCTGGTGAGAGGCATGGAACTCGTCCGAGCCGGAGGCGGCGTGGCCCGAGGCACCGGGCTCGCTTCGCATCACCCGCGGGGATAGGTCATCATCAGGGCGTGTCCGCCCCCCTGGCCGAACTGTCCTCGGTGGCGACCGCTCTGGAGGAGCTCCGCCAGCGCGTCGCCGCCATCGCGGACCAGGCCGCATCCGAGAGCGACGACGACACGGCATCGGAGCTCTTCGCCGTGGAGCGGGCCCTCACCGGGGCGGGACGACGGTTGGGTCGGATCACCTCCGCCCCGGCCCGGCGCCGGTAGCAGCGCTGGGCTTGGTCACAGAACCCGGCTCCGCCACAGCACCCGGGCTTCCACCAGCACCCTGAATAGCGCTGACGGCGCCCTTGCGGGCGCCGTCGCGCGAGCGGGCCGGACGGCGGACGCCGGCCGCACTCCTCGGAACCAGATGGCGGGAACCGGTTCCGTGTCTTGTACAACACCACACGACGGCCGCGCCTTCCATGGACAAGTGCAAAACTTCGGCCCAACTCGACGGAGCGCTCAGCGCAGCGGGACCAGCGACGAGGGGCAGATGTCGGCCAGGACGCACTCGCCGCAGCGCGGCGTCCGGGCCGGGCACGTCTTGCGCCCGTGCAGGATGAGCCGGAGGCTCAACGCCCCCCATTCCTCGGGAGGGACCAGAGCACCGATCTCTCCCTCGACCTTCACGGGGTCGGTCTGGGTGGTGAGGCCCAGGCGTCGGGTGAGGCGCCCGACGTGGGTGTCGACAGGGAGCCCGGGCAGGCCCATGGCGACACTGCGCACCACGTTGGCGGTCTTGCGACCCACGCCGGGCAGGCTGGTGAGGTCCTCCATCGACGACGGCACCTCGCCGCCGAATCGCTCGATCACCCCCTGAGCCATCCCCACCAGGTTCTTGGCCTTGGACCGGAAGAACCCCGTCGACCGCACGAGTTCCTCGAGATCGGGAAGTGACGCGAGGGCCAGGGCCTCGGGCGTCGGGTAGGCCGCGAACACCCCCGGTGTCACCATGTTCACGCGTTCATCGGTGCACTGGGCCGAGAGGATGGTGGCCACCAAGAGTTGGAACGACCCCTGGTGCTCGAGCGCGCACAGCTCGGCGGCGCTCCCGGGAAACTCCCTCGCCAGCCGGGACACGACTTCGCGCGCCCGGGCGCGCAGGGAGCGGGGACGAGCCACGGCGTCACAGTACCGAGACCGTCGACCGGCCCGGCGCCGTCGGGCGGTCGAGCGACGTTGGGTAGCCTGCGCCCGTGCATCCCGTCGAGGTCAAGCGCCGGATGGGCGAGTCCGACATCGCCGAGGTCTCGCAACTCCTCCACCAGGCCCTCGTCGCCGACGGCCACTACCCGCTGGGCGAGCACAAGTGGCTCGACCTGGTGCACGGGGGTCGCACCGGCTTCGCCGGCTTCGTGGCCCGGGAGTCATCCAGCGGCCCGCTGGTCGGCTACGCGCAATTGAGTCGCGGCCACGACACCTGGGGAGTCGAGGTGGTGATCCGCCCCGACCAGCGCAAGCCCGATGCCGAGGTCGGCATCAGCCTTCTCGGTGCCGCGCTGCGCGAGGTGGCGCGCGAGGGCGGGGGGCACGTGCACCTGTGGGTCCCCAAGCCGACGCCCCACACCGACGCCATGGCCGAGACCTGTGGACTGCGCCGCGGCCGGGACCTCTACCAGATGCGACGCCCGCTCCCCGTCGATGACGACCACCCGCGCATCGCCGTGCGGCCCTTCCGGCCCGGCACCGACGAGGCCGCATGGCTGGCGGTCAACAACCGGGCCTTCGCGGCGCATCCCGAGCAAGGGGGATGGAGCCTCGACACCATCCTCGAACGTGAGGCCGAGGCCTGGTTCGACCCCGAGGGGCTCCTCCTTCACGAACGCGACGGGCGCCTGGCCGGCTCGTGCTGGACCAAGGTGCACCACGACACCGAGCCGCCCCTGGGAGAGATCTACGTCATCTCGGTCGACCCCGACTTCCAGGGTCTCGGCCTGGGGCGAGACCTGGTGCTGGCCGGGCTCGACCATCTGTCAGGGCAGGGCATCACGGTGGGAATGCTGTACGTCGACGCCGACAACGCCCCGGCCGTGCACCTTTACCGCAAACTCGGCTTCACCGTCGACCACACCGACCGGGCCTACGTCACCGACGTGCCGGCGTCCCCCTGAGGGCATGACGGTGACGCCACTGTCACGGCCCGTCACTCTGCGCGGTTCATCAATCTTGGGGATGCGCCGGTCCCCCGCAGCTGCTGCCATGGCTCCCACACACTCGCCCGTCGCCGACTGAGGGGCCAGATCTCCCAGCCGGCGGGCAGAGGGGGTCATCGTGGGACGCTTTCAGCACCTCGCAACTCGGCTGAGCATCGTTGGCGCGCTCGCGCTGGTGGTCGGAACCTCATTAGTTGCGGGCGTCATAACACAAGCATTGACGAGCTCCGCCTACGCCGACACCGCACCCTTCGAGACCTTCTGTCCCGGCACGCCGGTGGGCAACATCGTCCTGAACGACGTCACGATGACCGGCGCACTCACCCCGGCCGCCCCCACTAGCGGTCAGCAATTCAGCGTGACGGGTCTGCAGACACAAGAACAGCTGCCCGCCGCCGTGGTGCAGGCCGCCGAGGCCACCGGCCTGAGGTCGCTCACCGGCACCATCGAGACCACGGTCGAGGCCACCGGCGCCACGCCTCCGGCCATCTCGACGGGCGCGCTGACATTCGACGTGCCCATCCCGAACCCCGTCCCCGCCGCGGGCGTCGCCCTCCAGGTCCCGTCGTCGCCGGCCACCGTCGGGCCATTCACGGCTACGAGCACCGACATCACCGTGTCCGCCAACACCCAGACCGAGACCACCGTGCTCGACGGGGGCGGCATCGGCCTGCTCGACCTGCATTGCTCGTCGTACGCCAACGACTCGATCCCCCAGTCGGGCTTCACCGACCAGACCCCGCCGGGCCTGCCCATCTCCCCGGTGATCGCCACCGCCGGGCAATCGACCCCGCCGCCGCCTCCCCCCACCTTGACCGGGCCCTATGAGCTGTACTGCCCCCATACCCCCGTAGGCGACCTCGTGCTCAACGACGTCGTGACCACGGCGTCGATATCCCCGACCAGCCTCTCGGCCGGAGAGCAGTTCGACGTCACGGGCTATCACACCCATATCCCCCTTCCCGCCGGCCTGGTCTCGGCCGCCACGGGGCTCGGCAACGGCAGCTTCAACGGGCTCGCCGCCAGCGCCGTCGACGCCTATGGCGCCACGCCCGACAAGGCCTCGACGGGATCCATGGCCTTCGACGTGCCCATCCCCTCCACGGTGCCGAGCTCGGGCCTCGGGGTCGACTTCCCCGCCACACCGGCCACGGTGGGACCGTTCACGGCGTCGGGCGGCCCCGTCACGGTGGCCCAGGACCAGTCCACGCTGGTGGTGGCCGCCCTGTCGGGCAAGGCCTTCAAGATGTCGTGCACGGCGTATCCCAATGACAGCCTGCCGGCCTCGGGGTCGACGACCACCGCCCCCACCGCAGCACCGCTGCAACCTGTCATCGCCACGGCCACGGCGTCGGGTTCCACCACCACCACGACCACCGGACCGCCGGTCACGGTCCCTCCCACTGCTCCCACCGGCCCTTACGAGCTGTACTGCCCGGGCAGTCCCGTGGGCGACCTGGTCCTCAACGACACGACCACCACGGCCACGATCACCCCGTCCACGTTGGCGCAGAACGAGCAGTTCCAGCTGTCGGATCTCCAGACCCAGTTCTCGATCCCCCAGAGCGTGGTGCAACAGGCCGAGGGCCTCGGTCTGACCCAGATCGACGGGGACATGGCCATGTTCCTCGACGTCAACGGCGTGTCGAACTTCGGCGGGCTGGGCCCGATCACGATCGTCGGGTCGACGGGCTCGACGGCCGTGGGGTCGTCGGCAGCCGGGTCTCCGACGACCACATCGGGCACGGTGGGACCTGTCTACCCCGTGGTGCCCTTCCCCCAGCCGTTCCCCGGACCGTTCCCGTCGTTCTTCGACCTGCCGTTCGACGTGACGCTGCCCAACCCCGTGCCCGCCACCGGCGTGCAGTTCGACGCCACCGTCCCGGGCCAGGCGCTCGAGACCTTCACGGCCGCGGGCGGGCCCATCTCCTTCGGCATCAACGAGGTCGACCTGAACGTCACCGAGTTCGGCGACAATTTCGGGCTCTTCTGCACGCCCTTCGCCAACAACACCGAGCCCACCGGCCTGACGAGCACGGCCCCCACCGGGCCGCCCATCGAGCCGGTGATCGCCACCGGCAACGCCACCATCACACCGCCGCCCCCCATCGGCCCCGGGGGCGAGGGCCCCTACGAGTTGTTCTGCCCCGGGACCCCCATCGGTGACCTGGTCCTCAACGAGGTCACCACCACGGCCACGCTCTCACCCGCCGACCCGTCCCCGGGCCAGCAATTCAACGTGACCAACTATCAGGCCCAGGTCCCCCTTCCTGCTGCGATCGCCTCGGCGGCGGCGGCCCTCGGCAACCTGTCGATCTCGGGTCAGGCGTCGGGCACCATCGACGCCGCCGGCGCCAGCCCCGCCTCGGTCCCCACCGGCCCCATGAACTTCGACGTCCCGCTCCCGAATCCCATCCCGGACTCGGGCGTGACCCTCACGGTGCCGTCGACCCCGGCCACGATCGGGCCGTTCACCGCCACCAGCAATGCCATCACCATTGCGCAGAACGGCAACATCGACCTGACCCTCGTCATCTCGGGAAGCGACCTCGGCCTGAGCTGCACCGCCTATCCCGACGACAGTGCGCCGACGGGCATCGAGACGGGCCCACCCGACGCGTTGCCCATCTCCCCGGTCATCGTCACGGCAGGCCCCGTGACCACGTCCACCACCGGGCCGCCCACCACCGGGCCGCCCACCACCGTGCCTCCCGGACAGGTGACCGGTGCCTACGAGCTGTACTGTCCCGGCACCCCGGTGGGCAACATCGTGCTCAACAACGTGACGACCTCGGCGTCGATCCCGAGCACCGTCGATCAAGGACAACAGTTCCAGGCCACGAACTTCCAGACCAACCTGAACCTTCCTTCCTCGATCGTCAGCGCCGCAGCCGCGCTGGGCAATTCGGCCATCGTGGGTGACGCCGTGGTCAATGTGGACGCCACCGGCGCCGACCCGGCCACGGTGTCGTCGGGTGCGCTCGACATCAACGTCCCCATCCCGAGTCCCGTGCCCTCGTCGGGCCTCGCCCTCGACGTGCCCTCGCCCCCGGGCACCGTCGGGCCCTTCACCGCCACAGGTGGGGCGATCACCCTCACGGTGGATCCGGCGGTGTCCCTGGCACTCATCGTGTCGGGGAGCACGCTCAACCTGACGTGCAAGCCCTATGCCAACAACAGCGCGCAAACCGGCATCGTGGCCAGCGCGCCCCGGGGCGCTGCCGTCTCGCCCGTGATCGCCACCGGCTCGACCACGCCGCCGGTCACCACCCCACCGACGACACCCGACACGACACCGCCCACCACCCCACCGTCGACTCCGGACACGACCCCTTCCACGACGCTGTCCACGACCACGCCGGGCGACACCACCACGACACCGGTCACCACCGGGCCTACGGCGGCGACCGACAGTCCGACCACCTCGAGCGCGGCGTCGACCACGACAGCGAAACCGGCCTCGTCGACCACGGTGGGCGCCGCCACCGGCGCCGGATCGTCGCAGGCGACCACCGCGGACCCGACCACGGCACCGGACCCGGTGGTCGAGGCCAGCTCGAGCTCCCTGGCCTTCACCGGTGTCGGCGTGGTGGCGCAGTGGCTGGCCGTCGTGGGTGGCGCCCTCATCGTGTTGGGCTTCGTCCTCCTCGTCATGGTGGACACCCCGCGCCGGGTCATGTACCGGCTGGCCCACCAAGGCCTGCGCCGACGTGGGGGGCGGCGCTCGCCCGGCTAGCTACAACACAGCTAGTTAGCCACGTGGGACACGCCCACCATGACACCCACGCCATAGACCACCGCCGCCACGACGGCGGAGGTGAGGAGTTGACGCAGCGATGACCGCACCCAGTTCTGGCGGGTGAACGCGGCGAGAGTGGCGCCCACCCCCAGTGCGGCGACGCATCCCACCACCACCGACGCCACCACCGCGGCGGTACCCCGGGTGAAGAGCCAGGGGATGAGGGGGAGCAACGCCCCCAGCGCGAACGTGGCGAACGACGACAATGCAGCCTGGATGGGCCGGCCCAGTGCGGCGGGGTTGATGCCCAGCTCTTCGCGGGCGTGGGTCTCGAGCGCCAACTCCGGTGTGCGCATCATCTCGTCGGCGAGGGTGCGGGCCACGGTGGGATCGACGCCCCGCTTCTCGTAGATGCCGACGAGCTCTCGCCGTTCCCCTTCGGGTCGGTGCTTGATCTCGTGGCTCTCCATGGCCAGCTCGCGCTCCAACAGCTCGCGCTGGGCGCGCATGGAGATCCATTCGCCCGACGCCATGGAGAAGGCGCCGGCGATGAGCCCGGCCACGCCGGCCAGGCGCACGGCACTGGGCCCGGCGTTGGCCCCGGCGAAGCCGAGGATCAACGAGATGTTGGAGACCAGCCCGTCACTGACCCCGAACACCGCGGCGCGGGCGCCGCCACCCTGCACGTTGCGATGGTGGTGGTCCCACATGGGTGCCTCGCTGCCACCTCGTCGGCTGGGGTGGCCGTCCGACGCCCGGCGGCGGCCCAACAATCGGGCCGTCCGGCTCCGGGACCCGAGCTCACCGGTGGCCTTCACCACCACGAGACTACCGACCGGCCCGGGGTCGAGACGCCACCCGGACCTGCAAGAATGACCACATGGCCGAGCCCCGACGCTGGTTCGACCCGTCACAACCCCAGACCTTGCAGGGTGCGGTCATGCTCAGCTACCTGACCGCCGTCATCGGCCTGCTGGCGATCCTGTTCGGGTCCTACCCGCTGGTGATATCCCTCGGCCTAGGGGCGGCGGGCTACGGCGTGGCCAACGAGAAGCGGTGGGGCTACTGGCTGGGAATCGTGCTGTGCGGGCTGAGCGTGCTGTGGTTTCTGTCGGTGTTCGCCTACGTAGGTGTCGGTTCCGGCTTGAGGCTCGTCGGGGTCAACCTGTTGTTCACCGTGGTCCTCACTGCGCTCTATCTCCATCCCCAGAGCCGCGAGTACCAACGCGTCTGGTTCAAGTGACCCGGTCCCGGCGCAGCTCGGGCAGGCCCCCGGGCGCCGCGCATAGTGTCGGGGCATGACGACCACCGTTTCGAGCATCGAGGAGCTCAGCAAGCTCACGGGCCAGCACCTCGGGTTCTCAGACTGGCACGTGATCGACCAGGCGCAGATCAACCTCTTCGCCGACGCCACCGGCGACCACCAGTGGATCCACGTCGATCCCGAACGCGCCGCGGCGGGGCCCTTCGGCACCACCATCGCCCACGGCTACCTGACGCTGTCGATCATCCCGTCGATCCTGCACGAGGTGATCCGGGTCGAGGGCTTCAAGTTCGGCGTGAACTACGGCTGCAACAAGGTCCGCTTCCCCTCACCGGTCAAGGTGGGGTCGAAGCTCCGGCTGGGCGCGGCGGTGTCGTCGGTGGAGAGCGTCGGGCCCGACGCCGCCCAGGCCGTCCTCGACATCACCGTCGAGACCGAAGGATCGGACAAGCCCTCGTGCGTGGCCCAGGTGGTCTACCGTTACTCCTGGTGAACCCGGCGCGGCGCTAGAGGGGGAGGTCCCCGGTGGCGGTGCGCGTGGTGCCGTGCTCTTTGTAGGCGGCGATGACCGCCTCGGCCACCCGCCACTTGTGGATCTCATCGGCGCCGTCGGCGAACCGGCTCCAGCGGGCCTGGAGCAACATGTCCGACAAGGGCGAGTCCTTGGAGTACCCGAGCGCCCCGTGCACCTGGACGGCCCGGTCCACCACCCGCCACAACGTGTTGGCCACGTGGTGCTTGGCCATCGACACCTCGGTGGTGAACGGGAGCTTGTGCTCGATCCGGTAGGCGGCGTGCAGCACCATCAACTTGGCCTGGTAGAGCTCGATGGCCGACTCGCTCACCAACCACTGGATGCCCTGTTTCTCCGACAGATAGGACCCGTGCGAGTAGCGCTCGGTCGCCCTCGCCACCATCAGGTCCAAGGCCGTCTCGATCTGTCCCAGCCAGCGCATGCAGTGGGCCAGGCGGGCCGGGCCCAGGCGGTACTGCCCGAGACGATGGCCCTGGCCCCGCTCGCCCAGGCGGTTGGCATCGGGGACGCGCAGGTCGTTGATCCGGATCTCGCAGTGGTTGTGGCTCCCAGCCATGGTCTCCACGTCGCGCACGATCTCCCATCCCGGCGAGGGCACGTCCACGATGAAAGCGGTGGTGGCCGCCTGGGGCACCTCAGGGTCGTCCTCGGTGCGGGCCAGCAAGATGGCGAAGCGCGCCCCGCGCGCCCCGCTGATGAACCACTTGTGGCCGTTGATCACCCACTCGTCGCCGTCGGGCACCGCCCGGGTCCGCATGAGCGTCGGGTCCGAGCCCGCCACCTCCGGCTCGGTCATGGCGAAACACGACCGCATCGTCCCCTCACACATGGGCGTGAGGTAGCGAGCTTTCTGGTCGTCGGTGCCCCAGTGCAACAAGGTGTGCATGTTGCCCTCGTCCGGGGCGTAACAGTTGACGACGTACGACGCCCAGCGCGCTTTGGACGACTCGGCCGACACCGCCGCCACCGCCGTCGGCCCCAGTCCTACCCCGCCCCACTCCTTGGGCATGTGCGGCATCCACAGGTCGAGGTCGCGGGCCCGGCCCCGGAGACGGTCGAGCTCGGCCCGCCAGTCGCCCCGGCCCGAGCTGTCTGCGGTCAGGCGCTCCTCGGTGGGTCGCACGTCTTCGTCGACGAAGGCCCGCATGCGCAGGCGGGCTTCTTCGACGTCGGGCTCGAAGGTGAAGTCGATGGCCATGGCCGCAGTCTTCCACCTCTCGACGCGCCCAACTCCAGCACCATCAGGTCGGCGTCTCGTACTCCGACTGCTGTGCCCGGTGGTCCTGGGCCCGGGACTCGACGCGCCGCACGGCCGAGGCCACCACCTCGGGCGCGTCGCGCGGCACGAAATGCCCGGTGCGGGCCACACTCACGAGCTCGCTTCCCGGGATCGACGCCGCGATGCAGGCCGACACCGACGGGGGGACCACGAGGTCCCACGTGCCGGAGATCACCACGGTGGGTACCCGCACCGAGCTCAGTGCGGACTCCACCACACCGATCTCGCGCACCAGCGAGCGTTGCTCGGCCACGAAGCTCCTCCACACCTGCCCGCCTCGTTGCGAGGAGACCTTGTCGTAGCGTTCGTCGGGGAGGCTGGCGCGCAGCCACTCGAAGGCGGCGTGCTGTCTGGGCCCCATCATGTGCCGCAGGCGTGGGAGGAGGTTCCCCAACGTGAACAGCCCTGCCGCGCTCAGCGCCTCTCCCATCACCGGGGTGGCCAGGACACGGTCCAACAGGTTCAGGCTGTCGGCACGACCGATCGATCCCACCAGGACCACGCCCGCCACGACCTCGGGCCTCCGTGCTGCCATCTCGATGGCAACTCCCCCGCCGTAGCTGTGGCCCACCACGGTGACCGGCGCCGCACCCCGCTCGACCACCACGTCGGCCAGGAGATCGGCGTTCCCCTCGATGCTGAGGGTCTCGCCCCCGCTCCGGCCGTACCCGGGGCGATCGATGACGAGCACCCGGTGATCGGTGAGGCGCTGCACCACGGGGTCCCAGTCGCTTCCGAGCCCGGGCTGGCCGTGGACGAACAGGACCGGGTTGCCCCGGCCCCGGTCAACGACGTAGGGACGGCGCACGGTGTTCGTCCCCGTGGCCCGGGCCCGCCGGCGGCGCCCCGAGGGCAACCTCGGCCACCGGTGGTGCCTCGGGCTCGTCGCCTCGCCCGGTGTCGGGCACAGGGATCTCGACGGTGAACACCGATCCCGCCCCCGGCGCCGAGTCCACCCTGGCACTCCCGCCGTGGGCGCCGGCCAGGGCGGCCACGATCGACAGTCCCAGTCCCGTCCCCTCACCGGTGCGCGCCTGGCTGCCGCGATAGAAGCGGTCGAAGACGTGGCCGGCCTGCTCGGCGTCGAGCCCGGGGCCCTCGTCGGCCACCTGCACCACGGCACGGATCCCCTCGGCGCGCACCGTCACGTGCACCGGCGTGGCCGGGGGGGTGTGCACCACGGTGTTCTGGAGAAGGTTGTCCACGATCTGACGCAGGCGTGCCGCGTCGCCTTGCACCACCACGGGACCGTCCAGGTCGAGGCTGATGGGCCTGTCGGGATCCTGGAGGCGCGTGGCGTCGACGGCGTGGGTGACGATGCGACACAGGTCCACCGGCTCGCGCACCGGCGGGCGGCCCTGGTCGAGGCGGGCCAGCTCCAACAGGTCCTCGACCAGCAGGCTCATGCGCGCCGCCTCGCCCTCGATGCGCTCGGCGGCGCGGCGACGGTCGTCCTCGTCCTGGTACGCCCCCTTGCGCAGGAGCTCGGCGTACCCCCGGATCGACGTCAGCGGGGTGCGCAACTCGTGCGACGCATCGGCCACGAAACGCCGCAGGCGCGCCTCCGAGGACGTGCGCTCCCCGAAGGCGGCCTCGATCTGGCTCAACATCCCGTTGAGCGCAACTCCCAGGCGACCCACCTCGCTGCGGTCATCGGTGCGCCGGATCCGTCGGGTGAGGTCCCCGCCGGCGATGGCCCCGGCCGTCTCGGTCATGTCGTCGAGCGGCTTCAGCCCCCGCCGGACGATCCACAGGGTGAGGGCCAATAAGGCGAGCATGGCCACGATCGACACGAACAGCTCCACGTGCGTCAGCGAGGCCAGGGTCTTGTCGGTGGGGTCGAGCGAGATGGCGGTGACGACGGTGCCCCCGGGGACGGCCACCGCCTGGAGTCGGTACTGCAGGCGCCGCGACCCCACGGCCGGCACGTCGATGGACCGGCTCTCGGGCGAGTAGGGGCCGTGGTTGGTGCCGAACACGCGCGGTGCCGTGATGTGCTGGACGGGCAGCACTTTGGGGAGCACGGGGGCGGGGTCGGGGTTGGCGGCCAGGCCCGAGGGGACCCGGGCGATCACCACGCCCGACGTCGAGAGGACCTCCACGTAGGCATCGGAGCTCAACCGGTCGGCCAGCACCGAGTCGTTGAGGCGCGGGTCCAGTGCCGGGCCACCGGTGAATTTCACGGGCGCTTTGGTGCTCAGCTCGGCGAGCCATTTCCCGGGGTGGGTCACCGGTGTCCGGTCCCCCGCCTTCAGGTCCCGGTGGTACACCTGGGAGAAGTAGGTGTAGGTCTGGCTCTGCGAGGCGTCGATCTGCTCGTCGAGCCTCCCGATCAGGAACGACCGCAGTGAGGACGACGAGACCAGGTCGATCGTGATGAACCCCGCCACGAGCAACAGCAGCATGCCCACCACGAGCCGGCGCCGCAGCGACACCGCCGCCTACTCCCTGTCGCGAGGGAGCCTGAGGCTGTAGCCCACTCCGCGGATGGTGTGGATCAACGGCGGGTCGACTCGGTCGATCTTCTTGCGCAGGTAGCTGATGTAGGTCTCGACGATGTTGGGGTCACCGTCGAAGTCGTAGTTCCAGACGTGATCCAGGATCTCGCTCTTCGACAGCACCCGACGGGCATTCTCGAGCATGTACCGCAACAGGTTGAATTCGGTGGCGGTCAGCTCGACCAGCGAGCCCTGGCGCCACACCTCGTGGGTCTCGTCGTCCATCTCGAGATCCGAGAACTGGAGCCTGTGGTTCTCGCGGGCGGGAGTGGTACGCCGCAGCACGGCATGGATCCGGGCCACGAGCTCGTCGAGGCTGAAGGGCTTAGTCACGTAGTCGTCGCCGCCGGCGGTGAGCCCCCCGACCTTGTCCTCGGTGGCGTCGCGCGCCGTCAGGAACAGCACCGGGGTCCTGTTTCCTTGCTCCCGCATCCGACGGCACACCTCCGTGCCATCCACGTCGGGCAGCATGACGTCGAGGAGCACGAGGTCATGGTGGCTCCGCTCGGCCATCGACATGGCATCACCGCCGGTGGCGACGGTCTCCACCGCGAACCCCTCGAAGCGAAGCGCGGCGCTAAGCAGGTCGGTGATGTACGGCTCGTCGTCGACCACCAGGATCTTGGTAAGCGTCCTCACCCCTCCATGCTCGCAGATGACGGCCCGGCCTGGCGTCGAAGTGGCCGGGGCTAGGCCGCCGCCCCCGTGCCGGCCCGGCCGGCGCCGCCCTTCACCAAGATGCGCCCGACCCGTTTGCACGCCCACCACGTCACGAGCAGCAGAGCCTCGACCACGATATGCATCGACATCTTCGACTTCCCCTCCACCCGGTCCACGAACCGGATGGGCACCTCCGCCACCTGCCCCCCGTGCTGGAGGACCTGGTAGACCATCTCGATCTGGAACCCGTACCCCTCGGCCCGCACGGCGCCGAGGTCGATCCGGCGCAGGGCCTCGGCCCGGTAGGCGCGGAACCCCGAGGTCGAGTCGGTGACGGAGAGGCGGAGGAGGAAGGCGGCGTAGACGTTGCCGCCCTGCGACAGCAATCGGCGGTGCCAGCGCCAGTTGGGGATCGACCCCCCCGGGACATAACGCGACCCGACCACCAGGTCGACACCCTCGCTGAGCGGGGCGATCAGGGTGGGAAGGGCCTCGGGCTCATGCGAGAGGTCGGCGTCCATCTCCACGAACGCCTCCCAATCCCGCTCGAGGCCCCAGGCGAAGCCGGCGCGGTACGCGCTGCCCAAGCCGGACTTGGCCCGGCGCCGCAACACCTCGATGTTGCCGAGCTCGTCGCCGAGCTTCTCGGCCAGATCCGCCGTCCCGTCGGGACTGCCGTCGTCGACCACGAGCACCCCCGCCTCGGGCAGCGCGGCGCGCACACGGCGCAGGACGTGGTCGATGTTCTCGCACTCGTTGTACGTCGGCAAGACGACCAGGACGCGCACACCGGCAGCCTAGGTGACCGTCGAGGGTCCACCAGAAGCTCCCACCACCTCCAATTGCGCCTCAGGAGCAGTCGAGCGCCACATCTCCCTCACCACCACCTGAATCGACCCGGCGATGGGGATGGCGAGCAGGGTGCCCACGAACCCCCCGAAGAAGCCACCCACCAGATCGCCGATGTTGGCCCCCACCAAGATGGCGATGAGCACCAACAGGGGGTTGATGCGCACGGTCCTGCTCATCACGATGGGGTTCAGGATGTGGTTTTCGATCTGGGTGTAGGCGAGGAAGATCACGGCGAAGATGATGGCGGCGTTGACGGAGTGGAACAGCACGAAGATCCCGGTGGGGATGCCGGCCACCGCCCCTCCGACGAGGGGCAGGAAGTCGAACAGCGCCACCCACAGCGCCCACAGCAGGGCGTAGGGCACGCCCAGCGCCACCAAGGTCACGAACACGACGACGCCGGCGATCACCGACGTGATGAAGTTCCCCAGCATGAAGCCGGTCACCGACCGGTTGACCTCGCCCGCGATCCGGGTGACGCGTGCGGCGCGCTCGGGGGCGAAGAACTGCAGCACGCCATTGCGCAGCTTGGGCCCCTCGAGCAGGAGCAGCAGGACGAGGATGAACACCACGAACACGTCGAAACCGACATTGAGCGTGACGGACCCGATCTTCAACGCCGGCTTGGACAGGTTCTTGGCGTAGCTCTGGAGCTTGGGCAGGTTCTGCTGCACCCAGTGCTGCACGTGGTACTTGAGCACGAGGTGCCCGATCCAGCCCTTGCCGTGCTCGGCGCTCTTCACGTAGCTCGGGAGCTTGGCGATGAGGTGGCTCAGCCCGGTGGCCAAGGGGACGCCGAAGGAGTAGGCAAGACCGGCGAACACGAGCACGGCGAACACCGTCACGATGGAGACGGCATAGCCACGCCGTGACACCCCCACCCGTTGGAGCAGGATGACCAGCGGGTTCAGCAGCAGGGCGACGAACCCCGCCACGGCCATGAGCAGGATCACGTCGCGCAGCTTGTAGGCGATCTTGCCGGCCGCCAGGGTGGCCACCACCACCAGGACCGTGATCAAGATGGCCTGCAGGGGGACGTGGCGTTCGTCGGACCATTCCCACAGCCGGGCGCGCCGCGTGACCGGCGGTGCGGGGATCTCCGGCATCGCTCCAGCATGGCAGCCCCGGTCCCGCCCGCCGCGGCACCGCGCCGCACCCGAGATGGCCCGCGCCGACCCCGCGCCAAACCCCGCCACGGCCCCGATTGGCCCGTCTCGGGCCCTGTGACGTGGAAGCATGGCCCGGATGCAGGCGGCAACCGAGGGTGCCTCCCGGCGGAGACGGGTGCGCAGGCAGGTCAAGTGGGGTCTCTACGCGGTCGGGATCTTGCTGGTGCTCGAGTACCTGGTCCTGCCCCAGCTGGCCGGCGCCCGCAAGTCCGTGAACCTCCTGGGCAAGATCAACTTCGCCTACGTCATCGCCGGGGTGGTGCTCGAAGCGGCGTCGCTCGTGTCCTACAGCCAGCTCACCCACACCGTGTTGCACAACGAGGGCCCGCACCGCTCCCGGCTGCTGCGCATCAACCTGTCGAGCCTGTCGGTGAGCCACATCATGCCCGGCGGCACCGCTCCGGGGACCGCCGTGGCCTTCCGGCTCCTGACCCAGTCGGGCGTCTCGGGGGCCGACGCCGGCTTCGCCCTGGGCATGCAGGGGGTGGGATCGGCCCTCGTGCTCAACACCATCTTGTGGTTGGCCCTGCTCGTGTCGGTGTTCTTCCACGGCTACAACCCGCTCTACGCCGTGGCGGCGGGGGCCGGGGTGGTGCTCATGGGCCTGTTCGCCGGCTTGGCGCTGGCGCTCACGCGCGGGCGCAACCGGTCCATCGAGATCTGCCGCCGGTGGGCGACGCACATCCCGTTCCTTGACGGTGACAAGCTCGCCGTCCAGGCCCACCGGGTGGCCGAGCGGCTGGGCCAGTTCCTGGCCGAACCGCAGGTCCTCCTGCGGGCCGTGGCGTGGGCGGCGGCATTCTGGTTGCTCGACGCCGCCTCGTTGTTCGTGTTCATCGCCGCGCTGGGGACCATCGTCTCCCCCGTCGACCTCCTGGTGGCCTACGGCCTGGCCCAGGTGCTGGCCGTGATCCCGATCACCCCCTCGGGGCTCGGTGTGGTGGAGGGGGTCCTCATCCCCACCCTGACCGGGTTCGGCGTCCCCCAAGAGGCGGCCATCCTCGGGGTCCTGGGCTATCGCCTCGTGAACTTCTGGCTGCCCATCCCCGTGGGCGGCATCGCCTATCTGTCGCTGCGATTCTCGGGAGAGGGGTGGCGACAGCGCCTTCGCCAGGCGCGCGACGAGGTCGAGTCACTCCAAGACGACTCCGTGCGCCCCACCAACGCGCTCTCCCCCGAGTGCTGACCCTCCGGCGGCGCGCCTCGGGCTAGCCGGCCGCGCCCAGGGTGTCGGCCTCGCGGCGGCGCCGGGCGCGGTCACGGGCCAGTTCCTGGAGCCGGCGCTGAGCGCTGATCCCTTCCACGGTGGGGACGCGGTCCCAGGTCCCGTTGGGGCCGAGCACCCACGAGTTGGTGTCGTCGGCCAGATTGAGATCGAGCACCTCGAGCAAGCGGGCCTGCAGCTCGGGGTCGAGGACGGGAGCCAGGACCTCGATGCGGCGGTCCAGGTTTCGCTCCATGAGGTCGGCCGACCCCAGGAGCACCGTGAGAGGGCGGGTGCCGGTGCCACCGAACCGGTAGATGCGCGAATGCTCGAGGAAGCGGCCCACGATCGAGCGCACCCGGATGGTGTCGGACAGCCCCGGGACGCCGGGGCGGAGATTGCACACCCCGCGCACCACCAGGTCGATGGGAACCCCCGCCACCGAGGCGTGGTACAGCGAGTCGATGACATCGGGATCGGTGAGCCCGTTCACCTTGATGGCGATGCGGCCGTCGGGCCCGGCCCGGGCCTCTTCCTCGATGAACTCGGTGATGCGTTGGCGCAGCGCCATGGGGGCCACGACCAGCTTCCGGTAGCGGGCGTAGCGGCTGTAGCCGGTGAGGAAGTTGAACAGGTCGCCCACATCGGCGCCCACGTCGGGGTCGGCCGACAGCAAGCCGAGGTCCTCGTACTGCCGGGCCGTGCGGGGGTTGTAGTTGCCCGTGCCGATGTGGCAGTAGCGACGGATCTCGTCCTCCTCGCGCCGCACCACCAGGGCCGCCTTGGAGTGGGTCTTCAGACCGACGAGGCCGTACACCACGTGGACGCCCGCTTCTTCGAGGGCCCGGGCCCATGAGATGTTGGCCTGCTCGTCGAAGCGCGCCTTGAGCTCGACCACCGCCGCGACCTGCTTGCCGGCCTCGGCTGCCTGGATCAGCGACGCCGCGATGGGGCTGTCTCCCGACGTGCGGTACAGGGTCTGCTTGATGGCCAGCACGTCGGGGTCGGCGGCCGCCTGGGCGATGAACAACTCGACCGACGTGGCGAAGGAGTCATAGGGATGGTGCACGAGGACGTCGCGCTCGCGCAGCACCGCAAAGAGGTCGGCGGGCTCATTGCCGGCGTTGGCGAGCCGCGGCGGGGTCATCGGTGCCCACGCCGGCTCGTGCAGATCGGGCCGGTCGAGCTCGTAGACGCCCCACAGCGTGCCGAGGTCGAGCGAGGCGGCGATGGCGTACCGGTCATCGGGCCCCAGGTCGAGCTCGTGCACCAGCATGTCGCGCATGTCGTCGGAGATGTCCGCGGCGACCTCCAGGCGCACGGCCCGTCCGAAGCGGCGACGGCGCAGCTCCATCTCCACCGCGGCCAACAGGTCGTCGGCCTCGTCCTCGTCGAGGACGAGATCGGCGTTGCGGGTCACCCGGAAGGCGTAGTGCTCGCCGATCACCATGTCGGGGAACAACGTGGCCAGCTGGGCGGCGATGATCTGCTCGAGGGCCACGAACCGCTCGCCGTCGGGCATGACCACGAAGCGCGGCAGCAGCGAGGGGACCTTCACCCGGGCCACACGCTCGACCCCGGTGATGGGGTCACCCACCCGCACGATGAGGTTCAACGCCAGGTTGGAGATGTAGGGGAAGGGGTGCCCGGGGTCGACCGACAACGGCGTCAGCACCGGGAAGATCTGGCGGCTGAAGACGTCGGTCAGATGCGCCCGGTCGGCGTCGTCGAGCGACGACCAATCCGCCACCCGGACCCCGGCGGCGGCCAGGGCCGGCACCACGGCGTCGAGGAAGATGTGCGACTGCCGGTCGACGAGCTCGGTGACCCGTTCGTGGATGGCGCGCAGGGCTTCGCTGGGGCGCAGGCCGTCGGCCGACCGGGTGCGCAGGCCCGCGTCGACCTGGTCCTTGAGCCCGGCCACCCGCACCTGGAAGAACTCGTCGAGGCCCTCGGAGAAGATGGCCAGGAACTTCACCCGCTCGAGCAGCGGCACCCGCTCGTCGTCGGCCAGGTCGAGGAGCCGGGCCCCGAATTCGAGCCACGACAGCTCCCGGTTGGAGAAGCGCTCGGGGCCGCGCGCCGTGACGGCATCCTCCACCCCGACTGGGGCGAGTGTGGGCGTCGTCTCTCCCCCCGTTGGCCCGGGGGGCGCCGCCGTGCTGGCGCCACGCGCCGGTTCCGAGGCCTGCATCAAACATCCAGGGTACCGCCGGTGGGGTCCCGACAGGGGCCCAGGTGCCAGGGTCGCGACGGGGCCCGGCAGTAGGCTCGACCCGGTGCCCCGACTCCTCAGTCGCCTCGCGCCCACCGAGGGAATGCGGGTCCGCCGTCCGAAGCCCAAGAGGCGGACCGAGCTGGGGCTGCTCATATTCGGCGCCCTCATCGCCGTGGCCACGTATGTGCTGGCCTCGGTGGGCACCACGTCGAAGATCCCCACCAACCTGGTGCCGTTCCTGGGTGTCGTGCTGGGGCTGGGGCTCGCCGCGCACATCGCCAACCGGATCTACGCGCCCGACGCCAACGCCGTGCTCCTGCCCATCGCCACCTTGTTGAACGGGCTGGGCTACGTGATGCTGGCCCGCATCGCCCAACATTGGGCCCAGGCCCAGGCGGGCTGGACGGCGGTGGGGGTGGGCGCCTACATCGTGACCCTGGCGGTGGTGCGGCGCTCTCGTGACCTCGACCGCTACCGCTACCTGATGTTGCTGGCCGCGGTGGTGCTCATGCTGTCACCGCTCATCCCGCATTTCGGGCAGAACCACAACGGCGCCCGGCTGTGGATCGGGATCGGTCCCATCAACGGCCAGCCCATCGAGTTGGCCAAGCTGGCGCTGTGCATCTTCTTCGCGTCCTACTTCGTGGAGAAGCGCGAGCTGTTGTCGGTGCCCACCCTGCGCGTCGGCAACCGCCTCATGCTCGACCCCCGGCCCCTCGTCCCCATCCTCGTGGCGTGGGGCTTCACCATGCTCGTGCTGGGCGCCGAGGACGACATCGGCTTCGCCCTGCTCATCTTCGTGCTGTTCATGGCCATGCTGTGGCTGACGTCGGGCCGGTGGAATTACCTCGTGCTGGGCCTGGTGCTCTTCGTGGCGGGCGCGTTCGCCGCCGACCGCCTCTTCTCACAGGTGAACGTGCGGGTGGCCGACTGGCTGCACCCCGCGCCCAACATCCAGATCATGTACGGCCTCTACGGCATGGGGACGGGGGGCCTCCTCGGCACCGGTCTGGGCTTCGGAAACATCGGCCACATCCCCGCCGTGCAGAGCGACTACATCTTTGCCGCCTTCGGCACCGAGATGGGCCTGCTCGGCACCACCGCCATCGTGTTCGCCTTCGTGCTCCTGGTGGGGGCGGGGTTGCGCACGGCCCAGACGGCGCGCTCGGAGTTCGCCCAGATGGTGGCGGCCGGGCTGACGGTCATCATCGGCTTCCAGGCGCTGTTCATCATGGCCGGCATCGTCCGGCTGCTCCCGCTCACCGGCATCACCCTCCCCTTCATGGCCTACGGAGGGTCGTCGCTGGTGGCCAACTACGTGCTCATCGCGCTCTTGATGCGGATCTCCGACGAAGGCGAGCGGGCCATCGTGGCCGATCAGGCCACCGCCCAACGGGTGGCACCGTAGGGCGACTGAGGCCCCCGCGGTGCGGCGTCAGGTCGATGAGCCGGCGATCTCGGGCGGGGCGTCGGCACCGGTGAACACCCACTCGGCCACCAGGATCGGGGTCGGGAGCCGCTGACGAAGGGCCAGGGCGATGGCGTCGGACGGCCGGCACGGCATGACGCGCCGGCCCCGGGGGCCCATGGTGTCGAGTTCGGCGAAGAACACCTGGCCCCGGCGGACGGTGATGCGCACCGCCTCGACGCTCACGTCGTGGCGGTCGAGGATCTCGGTCACGAGCTCGTGGGTGAGGGGCCGGGGGGTGTCGATGCTCCGGAAGGCGTAGGCGATGGCGGTGCCTTCGGCCATGCCCACGGGGATCCGCAGCTCGCGCCAGGGGTCCTGGGCCTCGTGCAGGACGACCTCGGGGTTGACGTTGGGGAGCTCTATCTCGACCCCGGCGACAGCCACGATCCGCCACACCTCGGGCGAGAGGTCGAGCACCTCGAGCGGCGTGCGGGCCAGGGTGCTCTCGCCGGCGACGGTGCCCGCGCCGGTAGCGGCGTGGTCCTCGTCGGGCGCCCCCGTGTCCCCGCTGTCGGTGGGCACCACCGCGCCTCCCCCGTCGACGTCGGTCATCGCTGGGCGCGCAGCTGCACCGAGAGCGCGATGCCGATGGCGGAGAAGAAGGCCACCGTGGCCGAGCCCCCGTAGGACAAGAAGGGCAGGGGGATCCCCGCCACCGGCATGATCCCCATGGCCATCCCCGCATTCTCGAACACGCTGAACGCCACCAGCGTGAAGCAGCCCGCCGCCAGCAGCCGGCCGAAGGCATCACGGGCCAGCTGGGCGCTGCGCAGCAAGCGCCACGAGAGCACACCCAGAAGGGCGAGGAGTCCCGCCGCCCCCACGAACCCGAGCTGCTCCCCCACCGCCGAGAAGATGAAGTCGGTCTGCTGCTCGGGCACATAGGCCAGGTTGGTCTGGGGCCCGTGGAACAGCCCCGTGCCCCACGAGCCGCCCGAGCCGATGGCCGCCACCGACTGGCCCACGTTGTACCCGCTGCTCTGGAGGTTCTTCCCGACGTGGAACACGGCGGTGATCCGAGTGAGCTGATAGCTCTTGAGGAGTTTGAAGTGCACGACGGCGAAGGCGACGGTGACGGTCAGCAGGATCAGGAGCACGAGGTAGCGGTTGGGGATCCCGGCGATGATGAGCATCACGAGCAGCACCACCGACATCACGATCCCGCTGCCGAGGTCGGGCTGCTTCACCACCAACAGGATGGGGAAGGCGGCCAGGACCAGGACCTTGAGCACGTCGTTGCGGCCCAGGCCCTCGGGTCGGCGCGCACAGAAGGTGGCCACGGTCACGATGAGCACGAGGGTGGCGAACGCCGAGGGCTGGATCTGCACGCTGCCGATCTGCACCCACCGGGTGGCGCCCTTGGCACTGGACCCGATGCCCGAGAACATGGCCAGCAGGGACAGGATCATGATCACGTAGAGCACGGCACTGCCATGCTCGAGCCAGCGGTAGTCGAGCGTGGCCAGGACGATCATGGAGATGCCCCCCACCACCACGTAGGCGGCCTGGTGGGTCAGGAAGTAGTGGGGGTTGAGATCGGCGGCGGCCAGCTTGGAACGGGTGGCCGAGTAGACGAGAACGACGCCGAACCCGGCCACCACGAGCGTGGTCAGGATGAGCGCAAAATCCACCCGTAAAGGCAGGGGCCGGCCCGCAGTCGGGCGGTGTGCGAGAGAGGTGCTCAACCGGTGTGCTCCGGCGGACCAGAATACCGGTCGTGCCCCTCCACGCCATTTCACCCCTGGTGGTCGACCAGGGCTGGCTCTACGACATCCTGCGCTGGGCCGGGGTGGGCTCGCCCACGGCTGCACACTGGCAGGAGGTGGTCATCAAGCCCGTCACGGTCCTTGTGGTGGTGTGGGTGGCGATCCTCGTCGGATGGCTCGGCAGCCGGATCATCCGGCGCTGGGTGGGGGCGGCGGCCCACAAGGCCGTGGCCCACGCCGACTCGCCCCGTGCCGCCGCCCGGGCCCTGACCCTCACCAGCCTGCTCGCCAACGTGTGGCGCGGGGTGGTGTTCGCCATCGCCTTCTTCGTCGTCCTCGGCACCATCGGCCTCAACCTCACCCCGCTGCTAGCCGGGGCCACCGTGATCGGCGCCACCCTGGGCTTCGGCGCGCAGAGCATGGTGCGCGACCTGTTGGCCGGCGTCTTGTTGACGGTGGAGGGACAGTTCGACATCGGGGACACCATCGCCGTGGGCGACACGACGGGCACCGTCGAAGACCTGACGTTGCGTGTCACTCGTCTGCGGTCCGATGACGGCACCGTGTGGTACGTACCCAACGGCGAGATCCGCAAGCTCGCCAACTCGTCGCGCGGTTGGGCGCAGGCCACCGTCGAGGTACCCGTCCCCGTGGCCGCGGCCGTCGACACCGTGCTCGACGCCATCGCCGAGGCTGCCGACGCGGTGTCGAACGATCCCCGTTACGCGCCGCTGTGTCTCGAGCCACCCCGGGTGTGGGGCGTCGTCGCCACCGCGGCCGACACCTTCACCTGCCGGGTCTCGGTTCGCACCACCACCTCCGACCGCGAACGCGTGGCGCGGATCCTGCGCCGGGAGATGACGCTGCGGCTGCAGGCCCAAGGCGTCTACCCCACCACCGGCGCCGTCGTGGCGCCCGACGCCTCGGTGCCGCGCACCGCCACCGACGACAACAGCTGATGGTGCCCCGGTGCGGGTGAGCCCGACCCTGCAGCGGGTCCGGGCCGGTTCCGAGCGCCGGTGGCGCCGGGCCACGGCGGGGCTGCGGACCCTCCCCGACGTGGTGATCCTGGGGACTCAGCGAGGTGGGACCACCTCGCTGTTCGATTGGCTGGCCACGCACCCGTCGGTGGCGCCGTCGACCACCAAAGAGGTGCACTACTTCGATCAGTTCTATGCCAATGGCGACCGGTGGTACCGCGCCCACTTCCCCCTGAAGTTCGACACCCGCACGTCGGTCGAGGCCACCCCCTACCTGTTGTTCCATCCCTTGGCCCCCGGCCGCGTGGCCGCCGATCTCCCTCCGTCGACCCGGTTCGTGGTGCTGCTGCGCGACCCGGTCCAGCGGGCCATCTCGCACTACTGGCACTCGCGGCGGCTGCACGCCGAGGACCAGCCCTTGGCCACGGCGTTGGCGCTCGAGGACGAGCGCCTGGTCGGCCAGCTCGACGTGGTGCGGGATGGAGGCGAGAGCTTCGCCCTTCGGAACTTCTCGTACAAGACACGCGGCCACTACGCCGAGCAGCTCCGACGGTGGTTCGACGTCATCGCGTCCGAGCGCATCCTCGTGATGGCGAGCGAAGAGCTGTGGAGCGACCCCGCCGGACCGGCCCGGGCCCTGGCGTGGCTGGGATTGGCACCACTCGCCAACCCCTTTCCGTCCACCAACGACGCCCCCCGCACCACACCCGAGGAGCAGGCCGTCGTCGAAGACCTGCGCCGCCACTTCGCCCCGTACAACGAGGACCTGTTCGACCTTCTGGGTACCCGGCTCTGGGAGGGCTGAGCTTCAGCGTCCCAGGTGGGCCTCGGCCGCGGCCCACATGGCCTCGACCGGCACCGGGCGCCCCGTCCACCGCTCCAGGGCCAGCGCCGCCTGGTGCACCAGCATCCCCAGCCCGCCCACGGTCACCGCCCCGCGCCGCTTCGCCGCCGCCAGCAACGGGGTCTCGAGCGGGTGGTACACGAGATCGGCCACCACCTGTCCGGGTCGCAGCACCCCGGGGTCCACGGGGATCTCGTCGGATTCGGTGCCGTCCCCGCGCCGCATGCCGACCGGTGTGGCCTGGACGACGAGCTCGGCTTCGGCGACATCCGCGCCGGACCCCACCCGACCCACCTTCCCGGCCAGCGCCGCCGCCGACTCGGCCCGGGCCGCGGTCCGGTTCACCACCACGACCTCGGCCGCGCCCGCCTCGGCCAGGGCCAGGGTCACGGCCCGCGCCGCACCACCAGCGCCCAGCACCAGGCACCTCGTGCCGATGGGGTCGAAGCCCACGGCGCGCCGCAGGGAAGCGAGAAATCCCTCTCCGTCGGTGGAGTCGCCCACCAACGCCCCCTGGCGCCAGGTGACGCAGTTGACCGCCCCCAGCCGCCGGGCCACGACGGTGGTGTCGTCCACCGCCGCGAAGGCGTCTTCTTTGTGCGGCATGGTGACCGACAGCCCGGCGATCTGCAGGGCCCGCATCCCGCTGAGCGCGACGGCGGCGCGGCCCGCGCCGACCGGGAACGCCACCGACACCCAGTCGAGACCGAGGGCGTCGAAGGCGGCGTTGTGCAACAAGGGCGACAACGAATGGGCGATGGGGTCCCCGATCACCCCCACCACGGCCGAGGCCCCCGTGGGCCACGTGGGTGACGATCGGATCGTCGGCGGGGTGGGCACGACGGCTACCCGAGGCCCCGGCTCTGGGCCAGGCGTTCGTTGGCTTGTTGGCCGGCGAAGGTGGAGGAGAAGGCCTCGGTGCCGTCCTTGGCCACCACCACGAAGTACAGCCAGTCGCCCGGCGTCGGTGCCAGGGCGGCTTGCACCGAGGCCTTGTCCGGGAAGCAGATGGGCGTCGGGGTGAGCCCGGTATGCAGGTACGTGTTGTAGGGAGTGTTGAGCGCCAGGTCGGCCGACGTCACCCGCCCCCCGTCGCGATGCTCGGAGTACAGCACCGTCGAGTCCATCTGCAGGGGCGTGCCACGAGCCAGGCGGTTGTAGATGACGCGCGACACTTTGCCCAGGTTCTTCTGGTACACACCCTCTTTCTGCACGATCGAAGCCACCGTGATCGCCTGGTACGGCGTGATACCGAGCGCGCCGGCACGGCCGGTGAGGTCCACCGACTGGGCCAGCGTGTTGAACCGGTCGATCATGTCCCCGAGCAACGTCTGGTCCGACTCCCCCGGCACCACCAGGTACGTGCCCGTGCCCAGGAGCCCGTCGAGGTTGGTGGCACCGGCCAGCTGGTACGGCGACGGCACCGTGCCCGAGTCGGCCAGGGCCAGGAAGTGGGCGGGATCATGGCCCGCGATCTGTCCCACCCGCGTGGCCACCTCGCTGACGGTGAAGCCGGGAAGGATTGTCACCTCCGCCACGTTGGGGCCACCGGCCAGGCTGGCACGGATGGCGCCGAAGGACTCGTGTCGGTGCAACAGGTAATGGCCGGGCTCCACCGACGGTGTGCCGTGGAGGGTCAGGTAGACACGGAACGCCAACGAGCTGTCCACCACCCGGGCGCGCACCAATGACGCCGTGATCGTCCCCATCGACGACCCCGATGTCACCGAGACGACGGTCGAGGCCCCGCCCGATCCCCCCATCTCGTTCTGGTACCACGCCACCGCGCCCACCACCAGCGCCAGGATCACGAGCACCACCACCACCAGCGCCATGCGACGCCGGCGATAGACCTCGGGCTTGGCTCGCTTGTGGCCTCGAGGCCTCGGCTTGGCCGCGCCCGATTCGGTCGGGGGTGTCACCGCCGTCACCGACGGGCCCTCGCCGTCACGCATCGGGCCGACCCCGCTGGGCGTCGAGCCATGCCTGGAGCAGCACCGCGGCGGCGCTCTGGTCGATGCGGGCGCGCTGGGTCTTCCCCCGCCGGCCGGCGTCTCGGAGCGAACGGGCCGCGCTCACCGTCGTCAGTCGCTCGTCGAAGGTCTCCACCGTGACCCCCCGCGGTCCCAGGAGGTCGGCCAGCTCGTCGGCATCGGCCTGGGCGGACTGCGCGGCGGGGCCTCGACGACCGTTGAGGCTCAGGGGTAGGCCCACCACCACCCGGACGGCCTCGGCTTCTTCGACCACCGCCACCAGGGCGCGCCAGTCGGCGGCGGCATCACCGCTGCGCTCGATCGTGCACCGGGGTGAGGCCAGCGTGCCCGTCCCGTCCGAGACAGCCACACCGATGCGGCGCGCGCCCAGGTCGACCCCCACCACCCGCACGTGCTCAGGCCACCCGCACCGAGTCAGGCACCGAGCCGGCGCCGCGCCTCCGCCAGCAGGGTCTCGATCTTCGAAGGGTCCGAGCCACCGGCCACCGCCAGATCGGCCGAGCCCCCGCCCCCACCGCCGACCAGCTGTGCCAATTCTTTGGCCGTGAACCCGGCGTCGACCGAGTCGTCACTCGACGCCACCGCCACGCCCACCTTGGACCCGCCCGGGGACCCTGCCACCACCACGACGCGCGGCCCGTGGCGCGCGATGGCCTGGGCCAGGTCACGCAACTGGTCCGGAGTGGCGCCGTCTTGGCGGTGCACCACGACCCCGTGCTCGGCCAGCTGGGCGAGGCGCGCCGCGTCCTCTTGGAGGCGCGCACCGTGCATGCGTTGCAGTTCCTTCTCCGCCGTGCGTTGCCGATCGAGCACCTTCTGGAGCGCGTCGAGCAACCCGGCGGGCTCCACCTTGAGCAGGCGCGCCGCTTCGTCGACGGTCCGCCGGCTGTCACCCAGCAGGGCCAGCGAGGTGGCCCCGGTCACGGCGAAGATACGCCGGACATTGGAGCCGATCGACCCCTCCGACACCACCGTGATGGGACCGATCATGCCCAGGGCGTCGACGTGGGTCCCGCCGCAGAATTCCGTCGAGTGGGCGCCGGCACGCACCACCCGGACCCGGTCACCGTATTTATCCTCGAAGAAGGCCAGGGCGCCCAAGGCTTCGGCTTCGGCCTTCGAGGTCTCAATGACCTCGACCGGGGCATCGGTCAGCACATCGGCATTGGCGGCCTGGGCCACCTCGGACAGCTCCTCGGGACGCAGCGCCTTGGGGTGCGAGAAGTCGAAGCGCAGCCGGTCGGGAGTCACGAGCGACCCCTGCTGTCGCACGTGGTCCCCGAGGACCTGGCGCAGGGCGCTGTGCAGCAGGTGCGTGCCGGTGTGGTGCCGCCGCGTGGCATCGCGCCGCGTGGCATCGATCACTGCCAGTGCGTCCTGGTCGGGGAACAGCTCACCGTCGAGGACGGTGGCCCGGTGCACGATGAGGCCGGGGAGCACCATCTGGGTGTCGAGCACGCGCGCCCGCCCGCTCTCGGTCGTGATGACCCCGGTGTCACCCACCTGGCCGCCGGACTCGGCGTAGAACGGCGTGCGGTCGAGGATGATCTCGGCCGTGCCGGGCTCGGCACCGGCCAGCACCGCCACCACCCGGGCCGGCTCCTCGTAATGCTCGTAGCCGGTGAAGCGCGTCGGGCCCGACTGGGCCAGCAACTCCCGGTAGACCGTCTCCTCACCAATGGCCTCGCGCCGTCGGCGGCCGTCGGCCTTGGCCAGCTCGCGCTGGGCCGACATCTCGCGCTCGAACCCTTCGGTGTCGACCTCGACGCCGGCTTCGGCCGCCATCTCCATGGTGAGCTCGATGGGAAAGCCATGCGTGTCGTGCAACCGGAAGGCGACGGCGCCTGAGACCCGGCCCGTCCCGTCGCGCAGCGCCTCCTCGAGGATCACCGAACCCGTGTCGAGGGTGCGCCGGAACGCCCCTTCCTCGCGCTCCACCGTCTCGGAGATGCGGTCGAGGTCGTGGACCAAGACGGGATAGGCACCCCCCAGCACGTCGGCCACAGCGGCGACGAGGCGCGGCGTGAGGGACTCGATGACCCCCAGCTGGAAGGCGCGGCGCACGGCCCGGCGGATGATCCGACGTAGGACGTAGCCCCGGCCTTCGTTCGACGGCAGGACGCCGTCGGCCACCACCATGGCCATGGCCCGGGCGTGGTCGGCCAGGATGCGCAGCGACACGTCGGAATGGACATCGGCGCCGTAGCGGACCTCGGTGATGTCCTCGGCCACGGCCAGGATGGGACGGAAGACGTCGGTCTCGAACAGCGACTGCACCCCTTGGAGCATGGGGAGGTTGCGCTCGAGACCCGCCCCGGTGTCGATGCTCTTGCCCGGCAGGTCCTCGAGGGTGCCGTCGGCCAACTTGTTGTACTGCATGAACACCAGGTTGTAGATCTCGACGAAGCGCTCGGCCCCGCCCTGCGCGGGGCCGCCGTCTTCGCCGTAGGCCGGACCGCGGTCGAAGAACAGCTCCGAGGACGGGCCACAGGGGCCGAGCCCCGAGTCGCCCATCTGCCAGAAATTGTCCTCGCCCAGCGGTTGGATACGCGCCGGGGGGACCCGGGCCGCGTCGAGCCAGATCTCTCTGGCCTCGTCATCGGAGTCGTGCACCGTGACCCACAACCGCTCGGCGTCCACCCCGAGCACCTCGGTCAGCAGCTCCCAGGCCAGCGGGATGGCGTCGGACTTGAAGTAGTCGCCGAAGCTGAAATTCCCCAGCATCTCGAAGAACGTGCAGTGCCGTTCGGTGGTGCCGATGATGTCGATGTCCACGGTGCGAAAGCACGTCTGCACCGAGGTGGCGCGGGGCCACGGAGGCGCCTCTTCGCCGAGGAAGTAGGGCTTGAACGGGACCATGCCGGCGATGGTGAAGAGGACGGTGGGATCGTGGGGGACGAGGCTGGCCGACGGCACGACGACATGCCCCCGCTCCGCGTAGAAGCCGGTGAACGTCGAGCGGAGCTGGTTGGCGTCCATCATCGGGCGATCCTACCGGCCGACTCCGCCCACCCGGGGCGGCCCGGCGGTCGGATCGGGCCTCCGGCCAGCGAATTCAGGCGACGCTCAACGCGGCGCGCGGCCGCGGGCGGCCAGGTCCTGCCACAGGTCGTCCTGACGTCGCTGGGCCTCGGTCCGCCCCGTGTCCAGGGCGTCGCGCACCCTGTCGGCGGCGCCGCGCCGGGTGCGCTCGACCATGGAGGCCACCTCGGTGGCCACCGCCGTGGGACGCACGCGACGCGACAGGCGCTCGACTCGACGCCGCGTCCACACCGTGCCACCCACCCCCAGCGCCGCGCCGGCGGCGAGCCACAACGGCCGGCGGATCACCGCCGTGCCCCCACGTGTCGAGCGCGCCGCCGACCCCGCACCGGCACCGCGTGCCCGTCATCGGCGCGCCCGTCATCGGCGCGCCCGTCGCGCCGGGACGGCTCCGCCCGTCGGGCCCGGGCGTTGGTCGACAGCGCCGGTCCGGAGTCACGCGTGGGCCGGCGTCCGAAGAAGCGCCGGAGGGCGCTGCCGATCCCGGTGCTGTAGGCCAGGACCTTCACGACGGGATTGGAAAAGGCCCGGTAGGCCAGACGTGACGCCGAGTCCACCGTCGACGACACCGCCTCGGCCGAGTCCAAGACGTCGCCCACCCGCACCATCTCGGTGGCGGCCTGGTCGACGACGACACGGGCCCCGTGGAGCAGTGGCACCGTCTCTCGTCGTAGTTCGTCGACGGTGCGCCCGAGCTCACGGACGCGCCGGCCGAGCACGACCACCACCCCCACGAGCACGAGCGAGGCCGTGCCCGCCGCGATGGCGGCCACCAGCGCAGCGACGTTGTCGGCGGACATGGCCAGGTCATCCTACGACGCCGCTTCAGGGGGCGCCGATTCCCACCATGGGCCTCGTGAGCCGCAGGTTGCCGGTCGAGCCGTAGAACCCGCCGTAGGTCCCGCCGAAGGAGAAGATCCCGCCGTCCGAGGCCACCAACCAGTAGCCACCGCCGTCGGGGGTCGCCGCCATGCCCACCACGGGCTTGGCCAGTGTCGTCCCCCCCATCGAGCCGTGGAAGGCGGCGTCGCCGAAGGAGAAGATCCCGCCGTCCGACGCCACCGTCCAGTAGCCCCCGCCGTCCGAGGTGGGCGCCATCCCCACCATGGGGGCGTCCAGGTGCCGACCGCCCATGGAGCCGGCGAACACGGCGTCACCGAAGGAGAAGATCCCGCCGTCGGACGCCACCGTCCAGTAGCCGTTGTGGTCGGCCGTCCGGGCCATCCCCACCATGGGGGCGTCCAGGTGCCGACCGCCCATCGATCCGGCGAAGCCGGCGCTGCCGAACGTGAAGATCCCGCCATCGGACGCCACCAACCAGTAGCCGGCGATCCCTCCGCTCGGCTGTCCTCCGACGCTGAACCAGTTCGACAGCGCCCCCCCGCCGAGACCGAAGGAGCCGAAGTCAGAGGCGAAGGTGGCACCGCTCAACGTCACCGTGGTGCTCGATCCCTCGAGGACCATCTGCAGTACCCGGCCGCCGAAGTCACCGAGCCCGTTGCGCTGGGTCACCTGCACGGATATGAGCGAGCCCAGTTGGGCGAAGTGCGCCGTGATGGCGGACACGGGGATGTCCACCGTGTAGGCGTGATACGGGTTGCAGGCACCGGCGACGCACACCGAGTCGCCGTCGTCGGGCACCGCCGCGAACGTCCCCCCGGCGCTGTAGCCGCCCGTCGACGCCGAGTACTGGGTCAGCGCCGGCGCCCCCCCGGGCAACAGCACGGCCATGCCGGCGGTGGTGTTGGTGGCCGCGTCGGTCACCGCGTTCTCATGCACCGTCCCCGGATAGAACTGGCAGGCCGCCGTGTCGCAGATGTCGGCGTAACCGAAGTAGCTACCCCTGCTGGCCATCACGTAGGAGCGCACGGCCACGGCCTGGGCCTCGAGCTCCTGCATCCCGGCCCCACCACCCAATGTTCCCCACGACGCCGGAGACTCCGACGGCGTGACGTC
>DATCBU010000128.1:0-11003 GCA_036511675.1 Acidimicrobiales bacterium
CACACCACCGGATGGCGCGCCGCGGTGACCGCCTCGAGCACCGGTGGCAGCGCGTCGGCGACATCGCCGGCACCCATCCGGGTGATGAGCGTCAGGCGGCCCGGGATGCGATCGGGGTTCAGGCGTTCGCACAGCGCCACCACCTCGGCCGGGGTGCTCGACGGACCGACCTTGCATCCGACGGGGTTGTGGATCCCCGACAGGAAGTCGATGTGGGCCCCGTCGAGCTGGCGCGTGCGTTCGCCCACCCACAGCATGTGCGCCGAGCAGTCGTACCAATCGCCGGTGAGCGAGTCCATGCGGGTGAGTGCCTCTTCGTACCCGAGGATCAGCGCGTCGTGGCTCGTGTAGAAGTCGACCTGGTGCAGCGACTGCTCGGCCTTGAGGTCGATGCCGCACGCGGCCATGAACCGCAGGGCGCGATCGATCTCGGCCGCGATCTGTTCGTAGCGCTGTCCTTCCTCGCTCGAGGCCACGAACTGCTGGTTCCACAGATGGACCTGGCTGAGATCCGCAAAGCCACCCTTGGTGAAGGCGCGCACCAGGTTGAGGGTGGAGGCGGCCTGGTGGTAGGCGGCCACCAGCCGGCGCGGATCAGGCACTCGGGCGCTGGCGTCAGGAGCGTCGTCGTTCACCATGTGCCCGCGAAACGCCGGCAGGTCCAGGTCGCCCACCCGCTCGGTGGGTGACGAACGCGGCTTGGCGAACTGTCCGGCGATCCGGCCGACCTTCAGTGCCGGTACGCCCGCTCCGTAGGTGAGGACCACGGCCATCTGCAAGATGACCTTGAGCTTGTCCCGAATGTCGTCGGCCGAGAACTCGGCGAACGACTCGGCACAGTCTCCGGCCTGCAGCAGAAATGCCTTGCCCGCGGCTACCTGGGCCAGAGACTCCACCAGGGTCCGTGCTTCTCCGGCAAAGACCAATGGGGGCAGGCCGGCGAGATCTTTCAGGACGCGCTCGAACTCGTCGGCGTCGGGCCAATCGGGCTGTTGCGCGGCGGGAAGGTCCCGCCAGCGCTGTGGGCTCCACTCGACTGGGCTCATGGGGCTACAGCGTAAATGCTCGGCGCCTACGCTCGTGACGTGGAGACCGCCGCCGGTGCAGGGGACGATGGCGTGCCGGCGCCGGGCCCTCGCATCGGCATCTTCGGAGGCACCTTCGACCCTGTCCACGTCGGCCACTTGGTGGCCGCCACGTGGGCCAGAGAGGCGTTCGAGCTCGATCGTGTGCTCCTGGTGGTGGCGAACGTGCCCTGGCAGAAGGCCGGGGCACGTGCCGTGACACCGGCCGAGGACCGGTTCCTCATGGTCGAAGCGGCTGTGGCCGGGGTCCCCGGGCTCGAGGTCAGCCGCATCGAGATCGATCGGGGCGGTCCGAGCTACACCGCCGACACGGTGCGCGAGCTGCGGGCGTCGACGCCCACGGCGCGGCCCTATGTGATCGTGGGCGCGGACGTAGCGGGCGAGCTCGAGACCTGGCGGCGGGTGGCCGAGCTGCGCGAGGCGGTGACACTCGTCGTGGTGGATCGGGGAGGGGTGGGGTCGGGTCACGATCCTGTGGGTTGGCAGGTCGAACGGCTGCAGATCCCGGCCCTCGACATCTCGAGCAGCCAGCTCCGCCAGCGCCTGTCCGAGGGCAGGTCGGTGGATTTCCTCATTCCTGAGCCCGCCATACGTTGCATTCGGCGGCTAAATCTGTACTCTGAAAGCAGATGAGTCGCGCTGACGCCGTTCGAGCCGCCGGAGGCCCCTTCGGGGCGCGTCGGGGCGGTGCGGCCGAGGTGGACGTGGCGGTTCCCGCCGCATGACGGCATCCGCCGAGCGGGCATCGGCGGACAATGGGCGTCCCGACGTGCCAGAGGCTGCGCTGGTGGCGGCACGGGCGGCCGACGCCAAACTCGGACAGAACACCGTGGTCCTGGCCATGGGGGACTTCCTGGGCGTGACCGACGCCTTCGTCATCACCAGCGGCGCCAACAGCCGGCAGGTGCGGACCATCGTCGAAGAGGTGGAGCACCAGGTGAAGGAGTCCCTGGGGCGTTCCCCGCGGGCCACCGAAGGCCTGCGCGACCTGACCTGGGTGCTCATGGACTACGGCGACTTCCTCGTCCACGTCTTCTTGGACGAGACCCGCTCCTATTACGACCTCGAGCGGCTGTGGGGCAACGCCCCTCGTCGCAGCGCCGATGGGGCACTGACCGAACAGGGCGCCGGGGACTGAGCCGAGGCGTCGGGTCTCAGGGGGCCAGGGCGGCGAACTCGGCGGTGGTGGCTACAGGGACAAGGGCGCCGCTCGCCACGGGGACCTCGACCGCCTGGCCCGTCAACTCGAAGGTGACCCCGGTGACGCCGGGCAGGGCCGAGACCGTGAACACGACCTGGGCCACGGCCTGGATCTCAGGAGGTCCCACGATCTGGCCGAAGGTGCCGCCGAGGTTCACCGTGGCCGTGCCGCCGGCGATGTTGGCGCCGAGGACCGTGGTCTGGCTCGTCAACGCACTTTGCAGTCCCGCCGCCGACTCGGGGTCGGTGGGACCCGCCACCAGCGCTCTGAGGACGGTGGCCAGATCCGGGGGAGAGACCGTCACGGTGCGGGTGGCGGCCACGAGGTGGCCGGTGGGGCCGATGAGAAAGATCTGCACCGGCACCGCGATCGGTGATGCGGCGGTCGTGGTCGTAGTCGTGGACTGTGTGGGGGCCAAGAGGTCGAAGGGGATGCCGTGTCGTGACAGCGCGGACGGCTGGGTGTCGACGGGCACGCCACAGGCGCTGACACCGGTGATCAGCGCGCACGCCATCACGACGGTGATTGCGCCCCGCCGCAGGCGCCGACCGGGCCGACGCTCGACACGATGCGCAGACGCGATCACGACGCGTGCGCTCCCGGCTCACGGTCGGCATCGGGCGCCAGGGAGATGACGGTCCCGTCATCCTCCCTGGTGGGCAGCTCGATGACGAAGCGGTTCTCGCCGTCGGTACCGGACTCCGCCCACACCCGCCCGCCGTGCAGTCGCACGTGCTCGGCGACGAGCGACAAACCCAGCCCGGTGCCGCTGGTCACGCCGCGCTGGCCGGCGGCTTGGCCGCGGTAGAAGCGTTCGAAGATGCGATCGCGTTCTCCTGGTGCCACCCCGGGGCCGCGGTCGGCCACCACGAAGCGGACGCCGTGTCCGGCCCCGGGCTCGACCGCCACCCTGGTGACACCTCCGGCGTACTGCTGGGCATTGTCCACGAGGTTCCGCATGACGCGCTCGATGCGACGCTTGTCCACCCACAGGCGCAATCCCGACACCGACGCGTCGACGTCGACCGGGACGTCGCCGACGCCTCCCGCCACCGCCGCCTGGCGGGCGAGCTCGCCCACCTCGACCTCGTCGAGCGACAGTTCCGCCGAGCCGGTGTCCACGCGACTGATCTCGAGGAGGTCGTCGACCATGCGCTGGAAACGGTGGAGCTCGGCGCTGAGCAGGTCGAGGGCATGGCGGCTGCGGGGGGGAAGCTCGTCGCGGTGCGACTCGAGCACGCCAAGCGAGGTGGCCAGCGTCGTGAGCGGCGAACGGAGCTCGTGGCTGACGTCGGCGGTGAACCGCACCTCGTGGTCGATGCGCTCCTGGAGGGCATCGGTCATGCGATTGAACGACGACGCCAGGGCCGAGAGCTCGGCATCGCCCTCGGCCAGGAGGCGGGTGTCGAGGCTCCCGCCCGCCACCGTCTCTGCGGCGCGCGACACCTGGGCCAGCGGTCGTAGGGCCCGTCCGCTGGCCCACCGGCCGATCACCGCGCCCGCCGCCGTGGTCAACAGGGCGGCACCGGCGAGGGCGAGGGCGAGGATGCGCAGGGTGCGACTCAGGTCGTCGAGGGAGAACACCTCGAAGTAGGACGCGCTGACGCTGGGGATGGGCAACCCCACGGCCAGCTGGGGCGTGTTGCCCAGGACGAAGTGCTGGGTGGCGGGCGTCCCCGACAGCACGAGGGTGCGCATGGGGAGCGGGATGGCGTTCTCGCCCACGGAGATCGACGTGGCGTACCACTGGCCTTTGAGCTCGAGGACCGAGCGCGAGCCGGGCACGGTGTCGAGAGAAGCCAGGAGCTGGAAGATGTTGGGGTCCACCGAGCGAAGCGACGATCGCGCCAGGGAGGCGTTGACATAGGCCTGGCGCAAGATGGCCGTCTCGCGCTCTCGCAGGATGAACTGCCGGGCCGTGAAGTAGGTGATACCGGCCATCGACGCCGACAACGCCAGCGCACCCAGCCCGAAGGTGACCGTGACGCGCGCCCGCAAGCCGAGGTTCGACCACGGCCGCCGTCGCCGGCGGGAGTGGTCGGGTAGGGCGTCGCCGGGACGGCCGCGGCGGGTGCGCAAGGCGCGCATGCCGGGCCTCAGGTGGCCAGCTTGTAGCCCATCCCTCGCACGGTGAGGATGTGACGGGGATTGGCGGGGTCGGCCTCGATCTTGGTGCGGAGTCGTCTGATGTGGACGTCGACGAGCCGTCCGTCACCGAAGTAGTCGTAGCCCCAGACCCGATCGAGGAGCTGCTCCCGGCTCAGGACCTTGCCAGGGTTGGTGGCGAGCTCGCACAGGAGGCGGAACTCGGTGCGGGTGCAGTGCACCTCGACGCCCGCTCTGCGCACCGTGCCCTCGTCGGGAAGGACCTCCACGTCGCCGAACGAGAGCACGTCGGGGGTGTCGACCGATCGAGAGCGCCGCAACAGGGCGCGGATGCGCGCCGCCAGCTCTTTGGCCACGAAGGGCTTGGTGACGTAGTCGTCGGCCCCGGCTTCGAGCCCGGCCACCACGTCGTGGGTGTCGTTGCGTGCCGTCACCATGATCACCGGCACCGCGCTGATGCGCCGCAGCTGCCGGCAGCACTCGAAGCCGTCCATGCCCGGGAGCATGAGGTCGATGAGCACGACATCGGCGGGTTGCTCGGCGTAGCGCTCGAGCCCGACCTCGCCCGAGCCGGCCTCGTCGACCTCGTATCCCTCGTCCTCGAGGGCCAGGCGCATCGAAGCGCGGATGCGCTCGTCGTCCTCCACGAGGAGGATCCGGTTGCTCATGAGCGCTGACTCATCGGCGCTGGGTCATCGGCGCTGGGTCATCGGGTGTCTGGTCACAGCAGCAGCGTCGACCAGGCGTCGGTCCGGCCCGATGGCGCTCAGGTCGATTTCCAGATCTGGGGGGTCCAGATCGTCCCCACGATCATGCCGTAGGCCTTGGCGCCTTCGGGCGTCGTGGGGTTGTTCCAGTTCTGCACGTCCGACTTGGCGATGACGGCCCACGTGGCCCGGTCCTGCCAGATGTAGGGCAGGTCGGCGTTGAGTCGCTTGGCCACCCCCTGGTACGCGGTCGCCCTCGTGGCCGGGTCGGTGGAGGTTCGACCCTGCTGGAGGAGGGTCTCGATCTGGGGGTCGGTGTTGCGGGCGAAGTTCGACGCGATCGACGACTGGCCCGATCCGAAGATCTCGGTGGGGCTCCACCACAGGTAGTTGAGGTCGGGGTCCACCGCCGCGAACTGGCGCCACGACGTGGCCTGGAACAGTCCGCCCAGGGCGTTGTTGATCTGGTCGGCCTGCTGGACCTGGGTGAGCGTGACCTTCATCCCGACCAGCTCGAGCTGGTTCTGGAGGAACTGGACCACTTGGATGGAATAGGCCGAGTTGGTGGACTGGAGGGTGAAGGCGACGGGCTTGCCCGTCTCGGCCTCGAGCTGCTTGACGAGTGCCTTGGCCTTGGCCGGGTTGTAGGCCGGGTACCCGGAGTCGGTCACGTAGTACGACGTGCCGGGAACGAACGGTTGGTTGGTGGGGGTGTTGACGCCCTTGTCGACGACGGTGGAGTACTGCCGGGGATTGACGGCCATGGCCATGGCCTGGCGGACGCGGATGTCCTTCATGGCAGGATCCGACAGGTTGCACATGATGAAGTTCATGTCGGGCTCACCCACGATGTGCGCACTGTCGTCGAGGAACCCGTAAGTGGAGTTGTCTTTGAACTGCAGGATGCTCTCGGGCAGGTCGGTGTGCATGATGTCGATGTTGCCGGCCAGCAGGGCGTTGGCCCGCTGCTGGGCGTCGGTGATGGGTCGGTATGTCACCGAGTCGAGATAGGGAAGGCCGTTGCGCCAGTAATCCGTGTTCCGCACCGCGGTGAAGTGGTCGTTGGGCACCCACTCCTTGAATTTGAACGGCCCGGTGCCGATGGGCTGCTCCGACCCCTTGGGGTTGGCGATCATGGCCGGGGCGGCGATGTACCCCGGTTGGCCGCCGATGCCGCCGGCCAGATAGGCGGGGAAGGGCACCCACGCCTGCTTGAGCGTGACGGTCACGGTGTCCTGGCTCGTGGCCGAGATGTTGCTCACGGCGGTGAAGGTCACCCCGAGCAGGTTGTCCTTGAAGTGGTTGAGGCTTCCGGCGATCGCCGCCGCGTCACAGGGGGTGCCGTCGTGGAACCGTACCCCGGGGCGCGCCGTGATGGTCCACACGGTGTAGTCGGAGTTGGGGGTGACGGCCTTGGCCAGATAGGGCTGGACACTCCCGTCGGTGGCGATGATGGTGAGCGGGTCGAAGACGGTGCGGGCGTAGAGCACCCCGGTCTCGTCGAATCGACCGGTGGCGGGGTCGAACCCCTGCTCCTCGGCCTCCACACCGAAGGTGAGCGACCCGCCGTGCTTGGGCGTGGCGGTGGAGATGCCGTTACGGGGCCCGCTGGCAAGTGATCCCGAGCCGCCGGAGCCGGATCCGCACGCACTGAGGAGGCCACCCACGCCCCCGGCGGCGGCCACCCCCCCGGCCGCGAGGGCGCCTCGCGCAAGGAACGAACGGCGATCGATCTGGTCGGGCACTGTCCCTACCCCCTTCGCGGCGCTTTCGTACTGTCTTGCCTGGTCGCGCCCTGCACCGTTCAGGACAATAGCGTCGCAGGCCCCGGGAGACGGGTAGCGTTGCTCCATGGCCTGGGACCCCGAGGCGTTCTCCCGGTCTCTGGCGGGACAGTCCCCGGCGACACGGCGCGCCTACGTGGGTGATCTCGAGGCGTTCGCCTTGTGGGCAGGGCGCGCCCAGGTGGAGGGCCCTCGTGCTGTGGACCGCATCCTGCTTCGGCGCTACCTGGCCTTCCTGACCACGCGTCGCTACGCCAGGGCCACCGTGGCGCGCAAGGCTGCGGCGCTGCGGTGCTATTTCGCCTGGCAGCGCCGGCGTGGGGCCCTCGACGTCGATCCGGCCCGGCGCCTGGCGTCTCCGAGCGGGGGGTCACGCCTGCCGAAGGTGCTCGACCGGGGAGAGCTCGACGTCATGTTGGACGGTTACGACGTCGAGGCCTCGGCCCCGGCGGAGGGACCGGGCGCGGCGGAGCTGGGTCTGCACGAGGCGATCTCGGCGCGCGACGACGCCGTGCTCGAGCTCCTCTACGGGTGCGGACTGCGGGTGGCCGAACTGTGCAGCCTCGACATGGGTGACATCGACATGCGGGCGAACATGGTAACGGTCATGGGGAAGGGCAGTCGCCAGCGCCGGGTCCCCATGCACCATCGGTGTGCCGAAGCGCTCGACCTGTGGATGACTCGGTGGCGCCAGATGCTCGTGACAGAGGTGTCACCGCCGCACGCAGCCTTCTTGAACCGCCGTGGGGCGCGCCTGGGCACCCGCGACGTCCGGCGCGTGGTGGACCGTCGGTCACCGGTTCCCACCCACCCGCACGCACTGCGCCACAGCTTTGCCACCCACCTCCTCGATGGGGGTGCTGACCTGCGAGTCGTCCAGGAACTCCTGGGACACGCCAGTCTGCAGACCACGCAGGTCTACACTCATGTCAGTAAGGACCGGTTGCTCTCGGTATACGGGGCGACCCATCCCCGAGCGTAGGGGGAGGCGTGGCGACAGACGACGACGGCGGCACTGCACGCCTATGGGTCGAGTACAAGAAGAGTGGCGAACGTCGTTTGCGCGACCAACTCATCGTGCTGTACTCGCCTCTGGTGAAGTACGTCGCCGCCCGCGTGGCCGTCGGCCTCCCGCAACACGTCGACGGGTCCGACCTGGTGAGCTACGGGATCATCGGCCTCATCGACGCCATCGACCGGTTCAGCCCCGATCGCCAGGTGAAGTTCGAGACCTATGCCATCCCCCGGATCCGTGGTGCCATCATCGACGAGCTCAGGGCCATCGACTGGGTGCCGCGTTCGGTCAGGGCCAAGGCTCGTGCCGTGGAGCAGGCCTACGCGTCGCTCGAGGCCACCTTGCTGCGCACGCCCACTGACGCCGAGGTCGCTGCCGAGCTCGAGATGTCGGAGCCCGATCTTCAAGACATCCTGCGACAGATCTCCTTCGTCGGGGTGGCCGCACTGGACGAGGTCTTCATGGTCGGCGGTGACCGCACCGACCGCACCACCCTGGGAGACACCATCCCCGATGCCACCGCGGGGCCGGTGGCGTTGTTCGAGGACAAAGAGTCCAAGGAGATCCTGGCCCAGGCGATCATGCAGCTCGGTGAGCGCGAGCGCACGGTGCTCTCGCTCTATTACTACGAAGGTCTGACCCTGGCAGAGATCGGCGAGATCCTGGGTGTGACTGAGAGCCGCGTGTGCCAGATCCACACCAAGGCCGTCCTGCAGCTGCGCGGGCGTCTCAACGACCGGTCCCCCGACGGCACCGACACCCAACGCCGCGGTCGTCCCCCCGGGGGCCGGCGCGGGCCGCGCTCGAGCGTCGCCGCCACCGGCTGAACCCGGCGCGCCACCCGTCCGCGGGTGCACCCGGCATCGGGTTCGAAGCCCTGGTCGGGCCGTTCGCCATGTGACGGGTGGTCGAGCTGTCGGGTACCATGGCACCGTTCCCGCCCGTCGGGCGGGACGCCAAAGAGCCACTTTGAAGCACCCGGCGCGTCCAACGGTCGCCCCTCTGGGGCGCAGCACCGGGGAAGGACAACCGATGGGAGGACCAGCCGTGGCAGTTGTCACGACTCGGCAGTTGCTGGAGGCCGGCATGCATTTCGGCCACCAGACCCGCCGATGGAACCCGAAAATGCGCCGCTTCATCCTGGGCGAGCGCAACGGGATCTACATCATCGACCTCAAGAAGACCCTGGCGGGCCTCGAAGAGGCCTACGGGTACGTGCGAGACCTGGTGGCCAACGGCGGCATCCTGCTGTTCGTCGGCACCAAGAAGCAGACCCAGGGCCCCATCGCCACCTACGCGGCCGCGTGCGGCATGCCGTACGTCAACGAGCGTTGGTTGGGCGGGATGCTCACCAACTTCTCGACGATCTCGTCGCGTGTGGGAAAGATGCGTGAGTACGAGGCCATGGAGCGCGCTGGGGACTTCGAGGGCATGCCCAAGAAAGAAGGCCTCCGCTTCCGCCGCGAGCTCGAGAAGCTGCGCCGGAACCTGGGTGGGATCCGGGAGCTCGACCGTCTCCCCGATGCCGTCTTCGTGATCGACACCAAGAAGGAGCACATCGCCGTCACCGAGGCCAACAAGCTGGTGATGCCGATCGTGGCCGTCGTCGACACCAACTGCGACCCCGACGTGATCACCTACGTGATCCCCGGCAATGACGATGCCATCCGATCGGGCGCGCTCATGTGCCGCGTCATGGCCGAGGCCGTCATCGAAGGACGGTGGGTGGCCGAACACCGGCCCAAGCCCCCGGCCCCGCCGGTGTCGGCGGCCACCTCGGGCCAGCGCCGTCCCCCCCGCGGGCCCCGGGCCCCGGTGGGGTCCGACACCCCGGAGCCGCCCCCGGCGCAGACCGAGGCCCCCGCGGCCGCGGCCGCGGCCGAAGGCGACGAGACTCCGGTGGCCACCGCTGCTCCCGCCACCCCTGCTCCCGCCACCCCTGCTCCCGCCACCCCTGTGGCTGCCACCGCGGTGCCGGCCGAGACCACCCCGTCCCCGGCACCGGCGGAGGATGCCGACGCCGCCACCCCGGGTGCCACCGACACCGCCGCGCCCGCCGACGAGAGCTGAGCCGTGGCCGACTTCACCGCCAAGGACGTCCAGGCCCTGCGCCGCGCCACCGGCGCGGGCATGCTCGACTGCAAGCGCGCCCTCGAGGAGACCGGCGGGGACATCGAGAAGGCCAAACAATGGCTGCGCGAGCAGGGTCTGGCCGGCGCGGCGAAGCGCTCGGACCGCGAGGCGACCCAAGGAGCGGTGGCCCTGGCGGTGTCGGGCCGGAACGCGGCCATCGTGGAGCTGCGGTGCGAGACCGACTTCGTGGCCAAGGCCGAGACCTTCGTGAACCTCACCGACGAGCTGGCCCAGCTCGTGGCGGAGAAGGGTGAGCAGGCCACAGGGGATCGCAGCGACGCCATCGACGAGCTCAAGACGACGCTCAAGGAGAACATCTCGGTGGGCCAGACGGTCCGGTTCGAGATGGGTGAGGACTTCGTGGTGGGGACCTATCTCCACATGCAGTCGGGTCGGGGCGTGAACGCGGTGCTGGTCGAGATGCGCGGCGGGAGCGACGAGCTGGCCCATGACGTCGCCGTGCACGTCGCCTTCGCCCGGCCGCTGTACCTGCGACGCGAGGACGTGCCCCAGGCCGAGATCGATGCCGAACGGGTCACCGTTGAGAATCTGTCCCGCAACGAGGGAAAGCCCGAAGCGGCGCTCCCCAAGGTCGTGGAGGGCCGGATGAACGGCTGGTTCAAAGAGCGCTGCCTGCTCGAGCAGTCATACGCCAAGGACGAGAAACGCACGATCGCCGACCTCGTCGGGAGCGCCGAGATCGTGCGGTTCGCCCAGGTCGTTGTCGGCGGCTGAGGTCGCCGGGGACGCGGTGGCGTCGATGACACCCGAAGCACCGTCCTCCGAGCACGTGCTGCGCAGACGGCGCGGGGTCCTCAAGATGTCCGGAGAGGCGTTGGCCTCCTCGGCGTCGGACGAGACCATCGACGGGGGAGTGGTCGAGCGCTTCGCCCGGGAGATCACCGTGGCGCGGGCAGAGCTCGATCTCGAGCTCGCCATCGTGGTGGGCGGCGGCAACATCTGGCGGGGCAC
>DATCBU010000129.1:0-7556 GCA_036511675.1 Acidimicrobiales bacterium
GAGGGGGCGGTGGCCGTCGCCGACTTCCAGAGCGCGGGCCGAGGGCGCCTGGGGAGGCGGTGGGAGGCGCCCGCCGGATCGAACCTGCTGGTGTCGGTGCTCCTGCGCCCCGCGCTCTGCACCGAGGAGCTCCACCTGTGCACCGTGGCCGTGGCCCTCGCCGCCGCGGCCGCCTGTGAGCGGGGTGCGGGGGTGGTGCCGGGCCTCAAGTGGCCCAACGACCTCATGGTGGGGGGGCGCAAGCTGGGGGGGATCCTGGCCGAGGCCCTGCCCACCGGGACCGGCCCGGGCCGGACCAACCCGGCCGTGGTGGTGGGGCTCGGGCTCAACGTCGGTTGGTCCCCGCCAGACGGCACGCCCGGGCTCGAGCACGGCGGTGCGGCGACATCCGGCGCCGAGGACCCGGCGACGTCGGGTCCCGCCCCGCTGCTCCTGGTCGCCACCTCGCTCTGCCGTGAGACGGGGTCGCAGCCGGCGCCGGCGCCGGCGCCGGCGCTCGAGCCCGTCGCCCTGCTGGGGCTGGTGCTCGAGGAGCTCGAGGCCCGACTGGTGGACCTGGCCGACCGAGAGGGGCGCCGCCGGCTGGCCTCGGAGTACCGCCGTCGCTGCGACACGGTGGGCAAGACGGTGCGCGTCTCGCTCGCCGGAGAGAGGTTCACGGGGACCGCCACCGACATCACCGTCGAGGGCCACCTCATCGTGGACGTGGGGTCGTGCCTGCGGACCGTGTCCGCCGGCGACGTGGTGCACCTCCGCGACCCGGGCTGAGGGTCCGCGCCCAGGCGCCACGGGAAACCGATCCGACTCACCGGGGGAGCGGTGACGGCCGGTCTACGATTGCCCCACCATGAACATGCTCGTCACCGGCGGTGCAGGCTTTATCGGGTCCAATTTCGTCCGCTACTGGGTGCAGCAGCACCCCGGCGACGTGGTGGTGGCGTACGACGCCCTCACCTACGCCGGGAACCGCCCCAACCTGGTCGACGTCGAGGACCGGATCACCTTCGTCCACGGCGACGTGTGCGACGGCGAGCTGGCCCTCGAGACCCTGCGCCTCCACGACATCGACACGATCGTCCATTTCGCGGCGGAGTCCCACAACAGCCTGGCCGTCATCGACCCGGGCCGGTTCTTCCGGACCAACGTGCTCGGGACCCAGTCCCTGCTCGAGGCGTCCCGCCAGGCCGGGGTGGGGCGGTTCCACCACATCTCGACCTGCGAGGTCTACGGGGACCTCGCCCTCGACTCCGATGACGCCTTCACCGAGGAGCACCCCTACCGGCCCCGGACCCCCTACAACGCGTCCAAGGCGGGAGCCGACCACGCCGTGCGGGCCTACGGGGAGACCTACGGGCTTCCGGCCACCATCACCAACTGTTCGAACAACTACGGGCCGTACCAGTTCCCCGAGAAGGTCATCCCCCTGTTCGCCGCCCACGCCCTCGACGACCGGCCCCTGCCCCTGTACGAGTCGACCCGGAACCAGCGTGAATGGCTGCACGTCATCGACCACTGCCGGGCCATCGAGGCCGTCCTCGAGAGGGGCCAGATCGGTGAGACCTACCACGTGGGCAGCGGCATCGAGGCCAGCATCGAGGAGATCGCTGACGCCGTGCTGGACACGCTGGGGAAGCCGAAGTCGCTCAAGAAGATCGTCCCCGACCGTCCCGGCCACGACCGGCGCTACCTCCTCGACTGCACGAAGATCACCAAGGAGCTGGGCTGGGCGCCCACCATCGGATTCGAACACGGGCTGGCTGACACGGTGCGGTGGTACGCGGAGCACCGCGACTGGTGGGAGCCGCTCATGGACCGCGCCCCGGTGGTCGAATCCTCGTGGGAGCCCGGGGCTGGCGGTGCCGCGGGCGCGTCCACGCGCTGACGCCCCCGATCGCGTGAGCTCCACACCATGAGGGTGCTCGTTACGGGCGCGGGCGGCCAACTCGGCACCGATGTCGTCGCCGCCCTGGCGGGGCGGGTGCCGACCGGCGGTCGCGCCAACGACCGCTCCACCGGCCGTCTCGGCGCCCGGTCCGCCTGTGAGGTGACCGCGGCGGACCACGCCCTTCTGGACGTGGCCGACCGGGCCGCGGTGCAGACGATCTTCGAGGGCGTGCGCCCCCACGTCGTGATCCACGCCGGGGCGTGGACAGCCGTCGACGCCTGTGAGGGCGATCCCGACCGGGCCTATGCGGTGAATGCCCTCGGGACCCGCCACGTGGCCGAGGCGGCCCGACGGGTGGGGACGCACGTGGTCTACGTGTCGACCGACTACGTCTTCGACGGCACCTCGACGCGCCCCTACGTGGAGTGGGACGCCCCCAACCCCACGTCGGTGTACGGCCGCAGCAAGCTGGGTGGTGAGTACGAGCTCGACCCGGGGTCGACGGTGGTGCGGACATCGTGGGTGTGCGGTGCCCACGGAGCCAACATGGTGCGCACCGTGTTGCGCCTGGCCGGCCAGCCCGGCCCCATGCGGTTCGTCGACGACCAATGGGGGAGCCCCACCTTCACGGCCGATCTTGCCGGCGTCGTGGCCGTGCTCGGCACCGAACGCCTGCCCGGCACGTTCCACGTCACCAACGCCGGCGTGACGTCGTGGCACGGGTTCGCCCGGGCCGTCCTGTCGGTCGCCGGGCTCGACCCCGACCGGGTGGAGCCCATCACCACGGCGGAGCTCGATCCACCCCGTCCCGCTCCTCGTCCCGCCAATTCGGCTCTCGACAACGCCGCGCTGCGGCTCATGGGGATGCCGCTCCTTCCGGACTGGCGTGATGCACTGGAGCGGTTGGTGGTCGCACGCGAACCGGTCTCGGCGTCAGTGAAGGAGGCACGGTGACCTTGCAGAGAACAGAGCCCCACGAGGTGACCACGGCCGTGATCGGCGCCGGCTACGTCGGTCTCACCACCGCCGTCGTCCTGACGCATCTCGGCTACCAGGTGGTGTGCGGGGAGTCGAACCCGGCCAAGGTGCAGCAGCTCTCCCGGGGCGAGCCCACCATCGTGGAGGAAGGCCTGGGCGACATCCTGATCGGCGGGCTCGACTCGGGCCGGCTCACGTTCGTGCTGGGGGCGACCGAGGCGGTGCGGGGGGCGGATTTCGTCTTCTTGTGCGTGCCCACCCCCCAAGGCGCCGACGGGGCCGCCGATGTGAGCTTCCTCGAGTCCGTGGCCACCGAGATCGCGCCGCACCTCCGGCACGGGGCCATCGTGGTGAACAAGTCCACGGTGCCGGTGGGCTCCACCTTGTTGGTGGAGCAGCTCCTCGACCGGCCCGACGTGGCGGTGGTGTCGAACCCGGAGTTCCTGCGCGAGGGCACCGCCATCCACGATGCCCTGCATCCGGACCGGATCGTGGTGGGCGCCGACGACCGGACCGCGGCGGCGCGGGTGGGGGCGTTGTTCGCGTCGACCCAGGCTCCCCTCATCGTGACCGACGCGGCCACGGCGGAGACCATCAAGTACGCGTCCAACGCCTTTCTCGCCACCAAATTGAGCTTCGTCAATGCCGTGTCCAACCTGTGCGAGGCGGTGGGCGCGGACGTGCGCGACGTCCTGCTGGGCATGGCCTATGACCATCGCATCGGGTTCGACTATCTGCGGCCGGGACCGGGATGGGGCGGCTCGTGCCTTCCCAAGGACACCCGGGCGTTGATCTACATCGGCGAGCAGTCGGGCTACGACTTCTCGCTCCTGCGCGGCGCCATCGAGACCAACGAGGCGCAGCTGGCCTCGGTCACGACCAAGATCCGAGACGCCGTGGGCGGGGCCCTGCAGGGCACGATCGTGGCCGCGTGGGGGCTCACTTTCAAGGCCCTCACCGACGACCGGCGCGACTCGCCGGCGGTGGAGATCGTGCGACGACTCGTGACCGAGGGCGCCACGGTGCGGGCCTTCGACCCCACCGTGCACGGCCCGGTGCCCGAGTTCCCCACCGGGGTGGAGATCCACCCCGACGCCTACGCCGTGTGCGAGGGCGCCGCCTGTGCCGTCGTGCTCACCGAGTGGGAGGAGCTGCGCTGGCTCGACTTCACCAAGGTGCGCGACCTGCTGGCGCAGCCCAACGTGGTCGATGCCCGCAACCTGCTCGACCCGGCCGCCATGCGGCGGATGGGCTTCTCATATGTGGCCATGGGCCGCCCGTGACCGCACCCGATCCCACGCACGCCGCGGGACGGCGCGTGGTCGTCACGGGCGGGGCGGGGTTCCTCGGCTCGCACCTGTGTGAGGCCCTCATCGCCCGCGGTGACCGGGTAGTCGCCGTCGACGACTTGTCCACCGGGGTGGCCGACAACGTGGACTCGCTCCTCGGCCATCCCGGATTCGAGCTCGTCGTGGCCGACGTGAGCGCGTCGGTCCCCGTCGACGGCGCCGTCGACGCCGTGCTGCACTTCGCCAGCCCGGCCTCTCCGCCGGACTACCTGGCCCGGCCCCTCGAGACCTTGGCGGTGGGGAGCGAGGGGACGCGCCGCGCCCTGGCCCTGGCCGCCGCCCATCGAGCGCGCTTCATCTTGGCGTCCACGAGCGAGGTCTACGGCGACCCTGCGGTGCACCCCCAGCCCGAGACGTATTGGGGCAACGTCAATCCCGTGGGACCGCGCAGCGTGTATGACGAGGCGAAGCGCTTCGCCGAGGCCCTGACCATGGCCACGCACCGCGCCCAGGGCGTCGACATCGGCATCGTCCGGATCTTCAACACCTACGGCCCCAGGCTCCGCCCCGGCGACGGGCGGGTGGTGTCGAACTTCCTGGTGCAGGCCCTCGAGGGCCGTCCCCTCACGGTGTACGGCGACGGATCCCAGACCCGCAGCCTGTGCTTCGTGGAAGACGAGGTGGCGGGGATCCTGGCCCTGCTCGACTCCACGCTCACGGGGCCGGTGAACATCGGGAACCCCGACGAGCTCACCGTGCTCGAGCTGGCCCACGCCGTCCTGGCGCTGACCGGGTCGAGCTCGCCCATCGTCTACGAGCCCTTGCCCACCGACGACCCCACCCGTCGTCGACCCGACATCGCCCTGGCCCGCCGGGAGCTGGGATGGGAGCCGGTCGTGGCCCTGGAGGAGGGCCTGCGCCGCACGGCCGAATTCTTCGCCTCGGGCGCCCCGACAGGGGGTGGGGGTCAGCCATGATGGACGATGTGCCCGGGGCCGAATTGAACAAGGCGGAGCTGTACTCCGTGGGCGACCCCGCTGGTGCTGACCCATCGTCCGGCGGCCCATCCCTGGCGGCGGAGGGCAAGTACCGGACGCTGTCGGTCATCGTCCCGGTGTTCAACGAGCGCAACACCATCGCCGAGATCCTGCGTCGTATCCGCGCCGTGGAATTGCCCATGCCTCTCGAGGTGGTGGTGGTCGACGACGGGTCGACCGACGGCACCGGCAAGGTGCTCTCCGCCCTCCAGGACTCGACGGTGCGTGTCGTGACCCACAGCGCCAATCAGGGCAAGGGCGCCGCCGTCCGCACCGGCATCAAGACGGCGCGCGGGCAACTGGTGCTCATCCAGGACGGGGACCTCGAGTACGACCCCGACGACTGGCCCAAGCTCCTCGAGCCGGTCCTGAAGGGAAAGGCCCAAGTCGTCTACGGCAGCCGCTTCACGGGGCCCGGTCGCGCCATGCGCCCCACGCAATGGTTGGGGAACCGACTGCTCACGCTCACCGCCAACGTGCTGTACCGCTCGACGCTGTCGGACATGGAGACGTGCTACAAGCTCTTCGACCGCGCCGTGCTCGACACCATCACCATCGAGTCCGACGGGTTCGACTTCGAGCCCGAGATCACCGCCAAGGTCCTGCGACGGGGCTACCGGATCTATGAGGTCCCGGTCTCCTACACCGGACGCGACGCCTCGGAAGGGACCAAGTTCGAGTGGCGCGACGGCGTGCGCGCCCTCACCGCTCTCGTCCGTTACCGATTCGTCCGCCACATCTGACCGCACGTGGCGCGACCGAGGACCCCGGTATCCGCCCCGTCAGCACCTGAGGTGTCGCCACCCCCCTCCGACCGCGACACGGCGTCGGCGGCGACGCGGGTGTCGGCGGTGGTGGTGAACCACGAGGCCGGTGACGCCCTGCTGGCCTGCGTGGCATCGCTGCGGGCCGAGGGTGTGACCGATGTCATCGTGGTCGACAACGCCTCGTCCGACGGGTCCACCGATGCCCTGGTATCGGCGGACGGGAACGTCCGGCTGATGCAGACCGGGACCAACCTCGGCTACGGGGCGGCCGCCAACCGCGGCATCGATGTCAGTGACCGCGAGCTCGTGCTGGTCTCGAACTCCGACGTCGACGTGCACCGCGGGGCGTTGTCGACGCTCGTGGAGGCACTCGGGTCCGACCCCACCCTGGCCATCGTCGGGCCCCGGATCCTCGAGTCCGACGGCACCCCCTACCCCTCGGCGCGGCGTTTCCCCTCCCTGCTCGACGCAGCCGGTCACGCCGTGCTCGGTGATCTCGTCCCCACCAACCGTTTCACTCGCCGCTACCGCCTCGGGTTCCTCGACGTGGCCGACGTCACCGACGTCGACTGGGTGTCGGGGGCGTGCTTCCTCGCCCGCCGGCGCACCCTCGAGGAGCTGCAGGGCTTCGACGAGGCGTACTTCATGTACGCGGAGGACACCGACCTGTGCTGGCGGGCCCGCCAGGCCGGGTGGGGGGTGCGTTTCGTGCCCGGAGCCGTGATCACCCATCTCCAGGGTGTTTCGACCGCCCGCCGGCCTTATCGCATGCTCGTGGCCCATCACCGCTCGGTGTTCCGGTTCGCGGCCCGGACCGAACGGGGCTGGCGCCGGATGGTGTTGCCGGCCACGGCGCTGTTCCTGGCCCTGCGTCTGGCCGTGATGTGCGCCAGGCAGGCCCTGGGTGCGCGGCACGGCGCGTCGCGCCGGGCCGAGTAGGGTTGGCGGCCGACCATGCCCAGGGGAGATACAGGAAAATGGGTGGCGCGCGCCGGCGCCACCGGCGGAGGGCGGAGCTACCGCGGGCAGAGGCCCATGAAGTGGTACTCCAGCCTGGCCATGATCTGCCTGCTGGGCGTGGCCCTCATCGTCTACAGCCGCTACGAGCGCCAGCACCCTGCTCCCGCCCTGCAGCCGGCCATCGGCGCCCACTGGTACCAGGCGCTCAGTTTCTACGTGTGCGGGACCAACCCCCACGCCAACCTGCCCTCCAACCCCAACGCGTCGACGTCGCCCATCCCCGGGATCCGCACCGATGGTGACGGCGTCATCCAGGTGGCGCCCACCACCAAGAAGGACGCCGGCAACAACGCCACCTTCGCCCGTTTCGTGGCCACCTACCCGAAGCTGAAGCTCACCTCGAGCACGCTCCAGATCCCCGGCGGACCGACGTACACCGACGGCGAGAAGTGTCCGGCCGGCACCTCCGACGCCGGGAAGGTCGGACATCTCCAGATCAAGGTGTGGCCGAGCTTCACGCCCCCGGGCTCGAACAATCCCACTGTCTTTCACGACCCCGGCGCGATCAAGCTCGCCGACGGGCAGCTGATCACCGTCGCTTTCGTGCCCTCTGGTGCGTCGGTCCCCAAACCCGCCTCGA
>DATCBU010000130.1:0-13518 GCA_036511675.1 Acidimicrobiales bacterium
CCTGGGAGAAGTAACGCTGCTCGTGCAGACCGAACGGATCGGATTGCCACCCGTGGAGATCCGCCATGATCAGCAAAACGTTAGCGTCAGAACCGGGAACCGGTCGACACCGATTTCACATGTCGTTCGCGGCGACGTCACCTCCGGATCACTCCAGGACGATATCGTCCGGCATCCGACGAGGACTGCGGCTCGAAAGGACACGCATCCCCATGCGCACCCCTGCGAGAAGGACGGTAGTGCCTACGGCGATCGCCGCCGCCGTCGCGGCATGTGCCCTCATCGGCATGGTCTCCGATGTTGCCTGGGCGGGCACCAGCGTGACCATCCCGCCTGGCGATCCACACGACCAGCAGACGATCACGGTCACAGGAACGGGTTTCCCCGACCACGTGAAAGACCCCACCGGAATGCAGATCCTGGAATGCTCCGACCCGGGCGGAACCACCGCCAACCTGCCGTCGACCAACCTGTTCTGTGATGGCTCAACCATCAATCCAAGTCAGATCAACACCACAGCACAAGGTTCATTTACGGCCAAGTACACGGTCTATACGCTCAACAGCACCCACTCATCCAATATCACGTGCGACAAGACGCACTATTGCGTCTTGTGGGTGGGGGTGGACTACAACCAAGACTTCTACGGACCCCACGCGTTCTCGACCCCATTCGAGGTGGGGGGCGCCCCCTCTGGATCGGGCTCGAGCTCTTCCTCGACCATCTGGATTCCGGTTGTCGCCGTCGTCGTGGTGGGCGGTGTGCTGGTGGTCGCCCGCAGCCGGCGACGTCCACTGACCCGATCCTCGTCGACCAGCTGACCGCCCTTCCCTGAACTTTGCCCGCCCCCTACGGGGTAGCCAGCGAGGAGAAGGGGACGGCACCTGAGGGTGCCCGGAGCCGAAATCGTTCACCCCATTTGGTGAAGACCCCGACCTCGGTCACGGTCGTGTTCTTGCCCGTGGCTTGGGCATCGATGCCCACAGGCACGTTCGGAGGCGAGGTCGCGACCCAGAACGTTGCTTCGCCCTGGCCGGGCGAGCTTCGGAGATCGCCACGGACCCCCACGACCTGCTGGCCGGCCACGGTCCCGGGCGAGGACTCGATCAGTGGTGATACGGGGCTGAGCTGTGCCAGCAGGGTGCTGAGCGTCACCCCTTGGACGACGGTTTGATAGAGCGAGTCGGTCGGTCGCAACGAGATCCACGTGCCCGCATATCGCGACGCGGGGCCAGATGCCCATCCGATGATGTTCTGCAATCCACCGGCGTTTCCCCGCAGGAACGCAGTGGTGCCCACCATTTCGACGACCGTCTCATCCGAGCCGACGACGGTGGACTGGGCTCCGATCGTCGTTCCGGCGTCACCGGTCACCATCTGGCTCTGGCCACCGTTCGTCGTCCGAAGGACGTAGTGCACCCCTGCGAACTTCACCGCCGTCCGCAGGGATTGGCTCAGGATCGAATCGGGGTCCTTCCCCTGGAGTGAGTTCGCCCGCGTGCTGGCGCACGCCGATACCGAGACAGTGATGGCGCCGAGGAGCACCACAATCTTTCGGCGCACGATCGGGATGGTACTGCACCACACGCGATCGTTTGTGTGTCGCGTCGCCACGGGAATGCCAATGCATTGTCAGGTCGCGTTCACCGAACAGTCGCCTTCAATTCACTTGATCCGATGGTCGACATGGGTGAGGCTGCGACTGCATCTGCCCCCAGTAACTGCCGTCTCCTCTGGACCGTCAGGGCATGGAGCGCCGGGGCCGGTGCCTGCAGAGGAGAGCGCACCAGACCCCACGTCTTCGGGAGGGGTCTGGGCGCGCGGCAACGTGGACGGACCCAGACGTTGCCTCGAGGCCCACCATGGTGCACGCTCTCCTCCTGAGGCGCAGCCGGGATGAAAGTCGTGGGGCGCGGTGTGCCGCACAGCGAGCAGGCACCAAATCTTGCGCTCTGTGAGGAAATGACCGACTTGAGTGGAATGTCACCGGTTGTTGGCACGGACGTCGCCAATTGTTCATCTCCGGCGTCGCCTGCCATTGGCTCAAGGGCGCAGTGGCAGGACAACATCGAAGATATGGACCACGTCGCGGGGCCGAGGGAGTCCGCGCCCTTGCGGGGCCGGGCCTCGCCGCGCCGTGTGAGCCTCTCCACACGAACCCCGGGGCCGGCGCGCTACGACCTCGGACGGCTCTGGCGGGGAGGTCTCGCGCTGTGTGTGGCCATGGTGGGGGCGCTGGTCGTGATGCCGAGCGCGGCCGAGGCCGCCTTTCCCGGCGCCAACGGCCTGATCGTGTTCTCGGGCAATGGTGTGTCATACGGAAGGTTTTGTGGCGGCCATCACCCCCAGGACCAACTGTTCGAATTGCCCGTCGAAGGATCTGCGCCGTTCCAACTGACGTGCACATCGGGACGAGACGAACACCCCTTCGTGTCGGCGGACGGGACCCAGGTGGTGTTCTCGAACATCGGCGCCGACGGTGTCTCACAGTTGTTTACCCTGTCCCTCTCGTCGACTGGGCATCGGAGGTTCACACAACCCACGCCCGTCTCCACTGCACCGCAGACGAGCGACGACTCTGCGTCGTGGTCCCCAGCCGGCGACGGCACAATTGTCTTCCAGCGGACGTCCCCGGGCACACCCACCCAGCTCTACGTGGAGAACGTGGCCGACCCCGCTGCGGCGAGCCCCGTGTTCTCCACCCCGACCGGGTCCAGCGACACCGAGCCGGTCTTCGATCCCTCCGATCCCGCCGTGATCGCCTTCGTCCGGCCCGTGGGCGGTCACTCCCACATCTTCACCTACGACACCGCCACGCTGGTGCTCACCGACCTTTCCGCCCAGGGTGACGGCGGCGGATCCGGCGACGATTCCAAGCCGGACTTCGCACCCCTCGGCGCGGGAGGGCGAATCGTCTTCGAGTCCGACCGGAGCTGCGGACACGAACAGCTGTTCACGATGACGGTGCAAGGCGCGGACCAGACCCCCGTGTTCCCAACTACGAGCCACCAGACCCCCAACGGTCCCGAGGCATGCTCGGCCGGGGGGGATGATCCCGTGTACTCGCCTGAGGGGGACCAACTGGCCTTCGATCGGCCGGGGTATTTCTCTGAGAGCCATTTCTCCAAGAACCCAGAGTCGGGCGACGGGAACTCCGGGAACGGCAACGGGGAGCGGGGCGCTTCGACCGCGCTGTCGTTCGTCTCGGTCGACGCCTCCGGTGCCGCGACCGGAGGGGTCACTGGCTTCAAGCGCCACGACACCACCGGGGACCAACCCAGCTGGGGATCGGCGGCCGCCCCCCCGGCGCAGACCCCCGAGGCCCCACTGCCGATCGTCCTCCCCGTGCTGGGCGCAGCGGTCGCCGGCGGCGCGCTCATGCTCCGACGACGGCGTGGCGCGCCCCGAGGGCTGTCCACGCCGGGGTGAGACCGACGGTCACCGGTGACCGGCATGGCCGAGCGCGGCCATTAGCCTCTCGCCCGTGACCGACGCCATGGCGCACCCGCAACGCAAGCTCACGTTGTCGGGCTGTGTGAACTTCCGCGACCTCGGCGGCTACCCCGTTGCCGACGGGCGCAGCATCCGCTGGCGCCAGCTCTTCCGGGCCGACGGTCTAACCCGGCTCGACGAGGAGGACTGTGCCCAATTGGCTGCGCTGGGGCTGACAACGGTCATCGATCTGCGCACCAACGGCGAGGTCGAGCAACGCGGTCGGTTTCCCGAGGACGCCTTCGAGGTCGAGTACCACCATCTCCCGCTCACCGATGTGTTGCCACCGACCGAGGACCTCAGTCGATACGACGAGCCGGCGTTCGTGACGACAAGATACCAGCAGTTGTTCTCCGAGGGGTCGAGCTCGCTCACCAAGGCCGTGCAGATCCTCGCCGAGCCCGGCGCGCTTCCGGCGGTGTTCCACTGCAGCGCCGGCAAGGACCGTACCGGCGTTCTGGCCGCTCTGGTGCTCGGCTTTCTCGGTGTGCCACGCCACGTCATCGTCGAGGATTACGCCTTGAGCGCCGAGGCGATGGTCGCGCTCCTCGAGCGGCTGAAGCAGGAGTACGCCGAGTCGGTGGCAGAAGTCGAACGCTACGCCCCGGCGGTCATCTCGGTTTCCCCCGAGACGATGGCGGCGTTCCTCGACGCCCTCGAAACCGAGCACGGGACGTTCGACGATCTTGCTCGTGCCCTCGGAGTCACCGAGGCCGTCAACCGATTGCGCGCCACCCTGCTCGAGAGCCCGTAGTCGTTAGGAGCCGGAGGTCTGTTCAGTCCGCCAGTCGCCGGAACACGAGCAGGTCCGAACCGTCACGTTCGGTCACCGCGTTCACGAGCTCCCACCCGTTCTCCGATCGGGCCCGCAACACCTCGTCGACTTTGCCTTCGTGGCGTGCGTCGTCGGGTCCCGATGCTCCCGGCAACAGTGTCACCCCATACCGCCACGGCCCCACGGCGCAGACCCTATACAACTCGACGCCCCGGGGCCCAAGGCGTCATCGGGGCCGACGACGGGCTGCCCGTCGCCGTGTCTCCTCCCCCTTCTCAGGTGAACGCCGAGCAACAAGAAGGTAAACGCCTCGCGAACTCCAGGCACATCAGGGTGCCTGAAGTGACCACCGACCCGACATGACCTCGAGGGAGGTGTCGATGCGCACGACGGGGGCGATGGTGGCGAGCACCGGGCAGTTCTTCTCGGCCAGCTCGAGGGCACGGCGAGCCGCCACGATGTCCACGTCTCCTCCCACCTCGAAACGCAGCCCCAGGTGCACGAAACGCCACGGCGACGAGGCTTCCTGCTCCGAGCTCACCGTCACCTCCAGGCTGCGAAGATCCTGGCGCTTCTTTCGGAGCACCTCGACCACGTCGTAGGAGAGGCAGGCCGCCAGCGACAGGGGGAGGAGATCAGAAGGCTTCATCCCGTCGACGGCCTCGTCACCGCTGATCACCACGCGGTGACCCCACGAGTCCTCACCGTCGAACGAGACGCCGCCGCGCCACACGAGGCGCTGGGCGGTCACGCCGCCGGGCATCAGCCGTGGTCGGCGGGCAGCTTCGGGGTGTCGGTCCGGCCGGCCAAGGCGGCCTGCTCGGCGCGCATGGCCCGAAAGCGGTGGACGATGGTGAGCGCCAACGCCACGACGACAAGTGCGGCCACGGCGTACGAGACGTCACCGAAGGCCTTGACCATGGAGTGGTAGCTGCCGCCGAGGGCGTAGCCGATCCCGGCCAGGACACCGACCCAGACCGTGACCCCGACAGCGGTGAACACGCCGAAGGCGAGGACGGGCATCTCGGCCACGCCCGCAGGGAACGAGATGAAGGTGCGCACCACGGGCACCACGCGGCCGATGAGGACGGCCGACGGGCCGCGGCGCGCGAACCACGCCTCGGCGCGATCGAGGTCCTTGTGGGTCAGCAGCAGATACTTCCCGAACCGGTCGACGAAAGCGCGACCTCCGGTGCGGCCCACGGTGTAGGCGATGAACGAGCCCACCAGCTCCCCCGCCACGCCGATCACGATGACCAGGACCAGATTCAGCTTGTGGTGGGGGTCCACGGCCCCACTGGCCAGCGCACCGGCGAGACCCAGGGTCAACTCGGAGGGGATGGGGATGCACCCCGCCTCGAGCACCGTGAACAGGAAGACGGCCAGATAGCCATAGGACGAAATGAAGTGCTGCACACGACATGTTTAGTCGGCCTCGGCGGCCTAGTCCCCCCGCCCCGGAACCTCCCCGGGGGGAACGGCGCACGGGTCGGTGCCCGGTATCGTCGCCCCGATGGCCGATATCCGAGACGGCGGGACGGCCGACCAGCCGTTGCGGCCGATGGTGCCGGCCGGGCGGGTCACCACGCCCGACGGCGTGGGGATCACCTACTACGACCTCGGTGGGAACGGGCCACCACTGCTTCTCTGCCATGCCACCGGTTTCTGTGGCCCCGTCCTCGCTCCGCTGGCGTCCCACCTGCGTGCCCGCTTCCATTGCATCGCAGTGGACGGGCGCGCCCACGGGGCTTCGGACCCACCCCCGGGCGACGACTTCGACTGGCACGGCTTCGCCGCCGATGTGCTCGCCGTGGTCGATCATCTGGGGCTGGAGCGTCCCTTCGGGTTCGGGCATTCGTGCGGGGGCGCGGCCCTGCTCCTCGCCGAGGAGTCCCGACCGCGCACCTTCGCGGCGCTGTATTGCTTCGAGCCTGTGATCTATCCCGGTGACGAGCCCCTGGATCCGTCGTACGAGGGGAACCCCCTGGCCGCCGGGGCCCTCCGACGGCGCCAGACATTCGCCTCGCGTGCCGACGCCATCGCCAACTTCGCCGGGAAGGCGCCGTTCGACCGCCTCGATCCGGCCGCCCTGGGCGCCTACGTCGACAATGGCTTCGCACCCCTCGACGAGGGTGGGATCGGGCTGCGGTGCCGTCCCGAGCACGAGGCCCAGGTCTACGCACATGCCTTTTCCCACGATGCCTACGCTCGCCTGCCCGAGGTGCGGTGCCCGGTGACCCTGGCGTGCGGTGCCGACACCGGGAGCGACGGGTTCGGTCCGGACCTGCTGGGCGCATTCGCCCAGCGTCTGGCGACCTCGACGACGATGGTGCTCCCGGGCCTGGGGCACTTCGGGCCGATCGAGGACCCGGATGCGGTGGCGGCCTCGGTGCTGGACTCCTGGTCCCCCACTCCTGACACAACCGGGGCGTAGCCTTCGCCTCGATGGCCCTCGCACTCCCCCGATCCCTCTCCCCCTCCAAGCTGAGCGCCTTCAAGGACTGCCCGCTCGCTTTCCGCTTTTCCGCCATCGACCGGCTGCCCGAGGCCTCCGCGCCCCATCTGGTCAAGGGCACCCTCGTGCACAGCGCCCTCGAGCGGCTGTTCTGGGACCACCCTCGCGGCGAGCGAACTCCCGACGCTGCGCATCACGCCCTCGAGTCGGCGTGGCTCGATCTCCAGGACGACCCCGACCTCGCCAGCCTGGAGCTGACCGAGGCAGATCGCCACGCCTTCGTGGCCGACGCCGGGTCGCTCGTGGACGGCTATCTCCGTCTCGAGGACCCCGACGCCGTCGGCGCCGTTGGCGTCGAGCTGACCCTCGAAGCCGATGTGGCCGGGTTGCGGCTGCGGGGCATCATCGACCGCCTCGACCTCACCCCCGACGGCGAGCTCGAGGTCGTCGACTACAAGACCGGCCGCGTCCCGTCGGTAAATCAGGAGCAGCAACGACTGGGTGGTGTGCAGTTCTACGCACTGTTGTGCGAGCAGGTCCTCGGCCGCCGGCCGAGCCGCGTCCGACTGATGTACCTGCGCGAGCCCCTCGTCATCGAGGCCGTGCCGTCCGAACAGGCCGTGCGCGGCACCCGGCAACGGACCTCGGCGGTGTGGTCGGCCATCGAACGGGCGTGTGAGCACGAGGATTTCCGGCCCCGGCCCTCCGCACTGTGCAAATGGTGCAGCTTCCGTTCCCTGTGCCCCATCTACGGGGGTGACCCGGCGCGAGCATCGGAGTTCACCGGGCCGAGCCCGGCTTCACCCGTGGCCCAGGCCGGCTGACACCTCCGGCGTTGCCACGACACCGACGTCGGCGCCGGTAGCCTGCGTCGGTGTTGCCAGACATCGTCGACCGTTTCGATCGGGTGGTCGACGATGTGGTGGCGCCCCTGCGGGGACGGCCCCTCGTCGACGCCACCGCCTACGCCGCCTCGGCGCTGGGCGACCACGGCCTCGTCTGGTTCCTCACCGGCGTCGCTCGGGGCCGTCGACCCGGACCGAGGCGCGCCACCGCCATCCGCGCCGTGGTCTTCTCGGGCGTGGTCACGCCCATGGTGAACAGCACCCTCAAATCCCTCGTGGGCAGGGGGCGCCCGGAACACCACGAGCCTCGTCCCCTCCCCGTCCGCATCCCGAGCACGGCGAGCTTTCCCTCCGGCCACACACTGGCGGCATGGTGCGCCGCCACCCTTCTGGCCGAGAACGACCCCCTGGCGGCCTCCTACTACGCCATGGCCGGGGCGATCTCGTTCAGCCGGCTCCATGTCGGGCTCCACCACGCCACCGATGTGGTGGCGGGGTCCCTCGTGGGCGTGGCTCTGGGGCTCCTGGGGCGGGTGGTGCTGCCGGTCGGGGGGCCGACCATGCGCCGGATGGAATGTGTCAAGGCCTCGAAGCGTTGACAAGAGCGTGAGCAAGACGACGTTCTCGGTCACCTACGACTACCGCTGCCCGTTCGCCCGCAACGCCCACGAACACCTGGTGGTCGCCCTGCGGGGAGGAGCACCCTGGGACGTCGAATTCGTCCCCTTCTCGCTCTCGCAGACCCACGTGGAAGAAGGCGCCACCGCCGTCTGGGACGACCCCGCCAAGGCGCGCGACCTCCTTGCCACCGAGGTCGGCCTGGTGGTGCGCGACACCTTCCCCGATCACTTCTTCGACGTCCACCTGGGGCTGTTCGCAGCTCGACACGACCGCAGCCTCGACCTGCGCGACGAGTCGGTGATCCACGACGTGCTTGGCTCCGCCGGCGTCGACGCCGACGAGGTCTTCGCCACCGTGGCCCAGGGCGGTCCCCGCGACGCCTACCGCAAGGCGCACGAGGCCGCCGTGACCGGGCATCAGGTTTTCGGCGTGCCGACCTTCGTCGTCGGCGACAGCGCCGCCTTCGTGCGCCTCATGACCCGGCCCGGCGCCGACACGTCCACGGCCCGATCGACGATCGAGGGGATCCTGGCCCTGTTCGACGAGCACCCCGAGCTCAACGAGTTCAAGTACACCAGCATCGATCGCTGAACCGTCAGTTCGAGGCGGCGTCAGTTCGAGGTGGTGGCAGTTCGAGGCGGCGTCAGTTCGAGGCGGTAGCCAGGGCTCCCAGCAGCGTCTGCGCGCGCGCCACCTCGCTGGGGGAGCCGTACACGGCCCCCGAGAATTCGGTCGCACCACCATCGGCCAGACGTCGGATCTGTGCGGTGACCTCTTCCTCGTTGCCGACTACGGCAACCTGCGCAGGGCCCGCCGCGCCTTCTCGGTCCAACATGGCGCGGTACGAGGGAAGCTGTCCGTACATGGCGAAGATCTTGTCGGCGCGGGCCCGGGCGGCATCGGGGTCATCGGTCACACACACCGGGAGGGTGACCACCACCTGGGGGGCGGGCCGGCCCGCGGCCGACGCCGCTGCGGTGATGGCGGGCACGATGTGCTGCTCGACGGTGGCAGGGCCCACCATCCAGGTGACGGTCCCGTCGGCGAGCTCACCGGCCAGGCGCAGCATGGTCGGACCGAGCGCGGCGACCAGCACCGGTGGAGGCGGGGTCGGCACCACGTCCAGAGGCCCGAAGGTGTTGGTCCGGATCACCTCGCCGTTGAACGACACCTGCTCACCGTGCAGCAGGGGCACGAGGACCGACAGGTACTCCTTCATGTACCGGGCGGGCTTGTCGAAGGAGTAGCCCCAGACCCCTTCCACCACCACTTGGTGCGACAGGCCGATGCCCAGCACGAGGCGCCCACCACTGGCGGCCTGCACGGTCAGAGCCTGCTCGGCCAGCATCATGGGGTGACGCGGGTGGATCGGGATCACCGCCGTGCCCAGTTCGACGCCCGGGACCTCGCGCCCCACCGCGGCCAGGACGGTGAGCGTGTCCCATCCGAAGATCTGCGACGACCACAACGAGACCGCTCCCGTCGAGGCCAGGACGCGGGCCCGCGCCACGATCTCGTCGATCGACCCGCCCATCTCCAGGCCCAAACCGATGCGCATGGCGCTCCCTCGTGTCGTGGCGGCGCACCGGGGTAGGCCCGGTGTGGATCGGCGTCAATTCCGCCTCGTAAGGACCCATCGTGCCAGTACCGTTGTCCAGGTGCCTCTTCGCGGAGACGAGTACGACGCCCGGTTCGCCCGGTTCGAGGCGGAGGGGCTCTACCTCCATGGCGAGGCTGACCTCGTGGCCGGTCTCCTCGGTGCGCCTCCCGCCCGGGTCCTCGACGCCGGATGCGGCACGGGCCGGGTCGCCATCGAGCTGGCGCGCCGCGGCTACGACACGGTGGGAATCGACGTGGAACAGTCCATGCTCGACGCCGCCCGGGCCAAGGCGCGGGGCTTGGAGTGGATTCTCGGTGACCTTGCCAGCGCGGACCTCCCCGACAGCCACTTCGACCTCGTGGTGGCGGCCGGCAACGTGATGATCTTCCTGGAGCTCGGCACCGAGGCGGCGGTGGTCTCCAACCTGGCCCGGACGGCCGGGCCCGGGGGGCTCGTGGTGGCCGGCTTCCAGATCGGGAGGCAGCTCGCCCTCGAGCGGTACGACGCGCTGGGCGCCGCGGCCGGGCTCGAGCTCGTGCACCGCTGGGCCACCTGGGAGCAGACGCCGTACACCGGCGGGGACTACGCCGTCTCCGTGCACCGCCGCCGGGAGGACTCGTGAGCGGGTACAGCCCCCCGGTCTCGGCGCCCGTGCACGAAGCCGTGATGCCCCTTGCCTTTCTCCTCGGGCGGTGGGCGGGTGAGGGCGAGGGCTCGTACCCCACCATCGAGCCCTTCCTCTACGGCGAGGAGATCACCCTGTCGCACGTGGGCAAGCCCTTCCTCGCCTATGCGCAGCGCACCTGGCGTCTCGACGACGGCCGTCCCCTGCACGCAGAGACCGGCTACTGGCGCTGTCCCTCGCCCACCCATGTAGAGGTGGTGCTGTCGCATCCCACCGGGGTGGTGGAGGTCAGCGAAGGCTCTCTGCGGTCGACGTCTGTGGTGCTGTCGTCGACGGCGATCGCCCGCACCGCCACGGCCAAGGAGATCACCGCCATCGCCCGGCGCATCGACGTGGAGGGCGATCAGCTCGTCTACCACCTCGACATGGCGGCGGTGGGCGTCGAGCTCTGTGGACATCTCCAGGCCACGCTCCATCGCGTCTCGGCGCCGTTGTGAGCAGAGCGGGGCGCGGGGGGTCCCTGGCCCGGGGTCGGATGTGAGCCCCGACCGCTGCGCAGAGCAGAATGTCACCGGCCGTGGCACCCAAGGTCGGGCCCGGCCCACGAAGACAGGAGTCCGATGAAGACGGTTGGCGTGGTGATGGGAAGCGCGTCCGACGCGCCGGTGATGGAGGGCGCCATCGAGGCACTGCGCGAGTTCGGCGTCCCTGTCGAGGTCCGCGTGCTCTCGGCCCATCGCACGCCCGACGATGCCTTGCAGTTCGCCCGCGACGCCGCCGGGCGGGGGTTCGGGGTCCTGATCGCCGGGGCCGGCAAGGCCGCCCATCTCGCCGGCGTGTTGGCCGCGGTCACCTCCCTCCCGGTGATCGGGGTGCCGATCGCGTCGGGGGACCTCGGTGGGCTCGACGCCCTGCTGGCCATGGTGCAGATGCCGCCTGGCGTCCCCGTGGCCACGGTGGCGGTGGACGGCGCACGCAACGCGGGGCTTCTCGCCGTCCGCATGCTGGCGCTCTCCGACGACGGCTTGTCGGACGCCTACGAGAAGTTCCGAGACGGCATGGCAGCCAAGGTGCGAGCGGCCGACGAAGGGATCAGGGCGCGCTACGCCGAGGGCGGCGGCTCCTGACCCCATAGGTCCTCGGGAGACGAACTGGTTGATCCGGCTGATCCCCCGGGCGCCGACCGAGGACCGCCCGATCCGTCCGGACCACCCGACGCCGTGACCGCGGCCGGAGGCCGGGGTGGGGCGGGGGGGATGACGGCGACGGGTGGGACCGAGTCGCCGGCGGCACGACCGTGGGTGACGAACCCCGACAGCAACTCGATCGGGATCGGGAACACCAGGGTCGAGTTGTGTTCGCTGGCCACCTCGGCCAGGGTCTGGAGCGCCCGCAGCTGCATGGCTCCGGGAGACTCGTAGAGCTTGGCGGCGGCTTCGGACAGCTCCTTGCTCGCCTCGAGCTCACCGGTGGCGGCGATGACCTTGGCACGGCGTTCGCGCTCGGCCTCGGCTTGCCGTGCCATGGCCCGCAGCAATTGGGGGGGCAGCGTGATGTCGCGCAACTCGACCTGGCGCACCTCCACACCCCAGTGCCCGGTGGAGGCGGCGATCACGGTGCGCAACTCGTTGTTGACGTCCTCGCGATGGGCGAGCAGGTTGTCGAGCTCGTGCCGGCCGATGATCGAGCGCAAGCTCGTCATGGCGATCCGTTGGCTGGCGAACCGGAAATTGTCCACCCCCAGCACGGCCTGGACGGGGTCGACGACTTGGAAGTACACGACGGCGTCGACCTGGATCGTGACATTGTCCTTGGTGATGACGGCCTGGGGCGGGATGTCGACCACCTCGACCCGCAGGGTGACCTTGACGAGGCGGTCCACGATCGGGAACCGGAAGATCACCCCCGGGCCCTTGGCCTCGGGTCGGACGTGTCCCAGACGGAAGAACACCGACCGTTCGTACTCGGTCACCACCTTGATCGCCGACGACAAGAAGATGACGGCGAAGAACAACACCACGACGACGGCGACGATAACCCCGACGACCGCCCCCGACACCGCCAGGACCGGGCCGACGAGTGACTCCATACCCGAAGTCTCGCGCCCCGCGGCGCGCTTCGCTGGACGACCTAGCGTGGCTCGGGCAGGTGCCGAGGAACCGGGCCCTGGGCGTGGTCCGAAGCAACGCCGGAACGGAGACCAGGCATGCGGGTCGTCATCTCGGGATCGAGCGGGCTCATCGGTCGGTCGGTCGTGGCCGGGCTCCGGGCTCGCGGGGACGAGGTGACCCCGCTGGTCCGCCGAGCCCCCGCGGCGGGAGAAGCGCGCTGGGACCCCGGAGCGGGGACGGTCGACACCGGCGCCCTGGAAGGGGCGGGGGCGGTCGTGCACCTGGCCGGCGCCGGCATCGGCGACAAACGCTGGTCGGCGACCCGCCGCCACGTGATCATGTCCAGCCGCGTCCAGGGCACGGCGCTGCTGGCCCGGGCCCTGGGCGGGCTCGGGCACCCCCCCACCGTGTTCCTCAGCGCCTCCGCGGTGGGTTTCTACGGCGACCGCGGCGGCGAGGAGCTCAGCGAAGCGAGCGAGGCGGGCCACGGCTTCCTGGCCGAGGTGTGCCGCGCCTGGGAGGACGCCACCGCGCCGGCCGAGCACAGCGGCGTCCGGGTCGTTCGCCTGCGCTCGGGGGTCGTGCTCTCGGCGCAGGGTGGCGCCCTCGCCCGTCAGTTGCCGCTGTTCCGGTTCGGCCTCGGGGGCAGGCTGGGAAGCGGCCGGCAATGGTTGAGTTGGATCTCGCTCGCCGACGAGGTGCGCGCCATCCTCTATGCCCTCGACCACCAGGCCGTCCGGGGAGCCGTCAACGTCACGGCACCGGCACCGGTGACCAATCGCGACTTCACGCACGCTCTGGGCCGGGCGTTGCACCGGCCGGCCGTGCTGGCCGTGCCGGGCCCGGCCCTGCGGGTCGCGCTCGGCTCCGACCTGGCGTCGGAGATGGTGCTCGCCAGCCAGCGTGTGGTGCCGACCGCTCTGCTGGCCGCCGGGTTCGCCTTCGACCACGCCGGCGTCGACGACGCCCTGGCTCATGCGCTCTCCACCGGTGT
>DATCBU010000131.1:0-36185 GCA_036511675.1 Acidimicrobiales bacterium
GGCCGCAACTTCGTCGAATACGGGCTGGCGGCGGCGCGCGACGCGCTCGCCGATGCCGGGGTGTCGTGGACCGACGTTCAGTTCGTGTCCGGTGCCGACACCATCCGCAACGGGTACCCCGGGTTCATCTCGGGCGCCACCTTCGCCCAGGCGCTGGGGTGGTCCGGGGCGCGCGTGTCGAGTGCCTACGCCGCCTGCGCCTCGGGAGCCACCGCCATCGCCGCAGCCCGCGCCCAGATCCTGGCCGGCCTGTGTGACGTGGCGCTGGTGGTGGGAGCCGACACCACCCCCAAGGGATTCTTCGCCCCCGTCGGCGGAGAACGGCGCGACGATCCGGACTGGCTGCGCTTCCATCTGCTCGGAGCCACCAACCCCACCTACTTCGCCCTCTACGCCCGCCGCCGCATGGAGCTCTTCGGCGCCACCGAGGCCGACTTCGCGGCCGTAAAGGTGAAGAACGCGCGCGCCGGGGCGGCCAACCCCAATGCCCGCTACCGCAAGGAGGTGCACGCCGAGGAGGTCCTGGCGTCACCCATGGTCGCCGATCCGCTGCGCCTGATGGAGATCTGCGCCACCTCCGACGGGGGCGCCGCCATCGTGCTGTCGAGCATGGACTTCGCCCGCCGCCACGGAGGCGGGCGCACGCCGGTGTCGATCCCCGCCGTGTCGACGGTGACCCCGCGCTTTCCCCAGACGGTGATCGAGATGCCCAACTTCGCCACCGACTCCGCCGTCGCCGTCGGCGCCCTGGACGGGCCCGCCTTCCGGCGTTCGATCGCCTTCGCCGCCTACGAAGAGGCGGGGATCGGCCCCGAGGACGTGGACGTGGCCGAGGTCTACGACCTGTCGACGGCTCTCGAGCTCGACTGGTACGAGGACGTGGGACTGTGCAAGGAGGGGGAAGCCGAGCGCCTGCTGCGCGACGGCGACACCGCCCTCGGCGGCCGCATCCCGGTGAACCCCAGTGGCGGGCTGTCGAGTTTCGGCGAGGCCATCCCCGCCCAGGCCATCGCCCAGGTGTGCGAGCTGGTGTGGCAGCTCCGGGACCAGGCCACGGGACGCCAGGTCGAGGGCGCCCGGGTCGGTGTCACCGCCAATCAGGGCCTCTTCGGGCACGGGTCGAGCGTCATCGTCACCACGTAGTCGGCCCTTCGGAACCACCACCCTCCGCCGTGTCGCAGTCCCAGTCCCCATCTCAGTCTGACGTCGCGCTGCTCGAGGTAGCCGACGGCGTCGCCACGGTCACCCTCCTCCGGCCCGAGGCGCGCAATGCCCTGTCTTCCGAGCTCATCAGCGTGCTGAGGCGCGTGGTGGGAGTGGCCGACAGGCGCGACGACGTTGAGGTCCTCATCCTCACCGGCGCGGATCCCGCCTTCTGCGCGGGGCTCGACCTGAAGGAGCTCGGCCGCGACGGCGGGCCGCTGAAGGGGGCGCCGAACACCGACGGACGTGAAGGCGACGCCGCACCTGCCGCCCGCCTCCGTCGGGGACGGGGATCGTCGCTTCCCACGTCCAAGCTGATCATCGGGGCCATCAACGGGGTGGCGGTGACCGGGGGTCTCGAGCTGGCGCTCAATTGCGATTTCCTGGTGGCCTCGGAACGGGCGCGCTTCGCCGACACCCACGCCCGGGTGGGTGTCCACCCCCTGTGGGGGCTGACCGTGCTGTTGCCCCAGGCCGTCGGCATACGACGGGCCCGGGAGATGAGCGCCACCGGGAACTTCGTCGACGCACGCAGCGCCCTGGCGTGGGGACTGGTCAACCACGTCGTCGCCCACGAGGACCTTCTCCCCACGGCCCGGCGGCTAGCCGCCGACATCGTCTCGAGTGACCGGCATGCATTGCGCGCCATCCTGGCCACCTACGAGGAGGCCAGCCAGGTCCCCGGCGGCGAGGCCTGGAACGTCGAGGCCCGTGCCGCAGCCGCCTTCCAGCGCGGTGGCGTCGACCCGGGTGAGATCGAGCGGCGCCGACGCGGCGTGGTCGACCGGGGCCGCTCCCAGGTTTAGGGCCGAGGGGGCACGAGCACGATCTTGCCCAATTTGCCGCCCTGGCCGAAACGCTCGTAGGCCTCATCGGCGCGGTCCATGGGGAAGGTGGCTTCGAGGGGCACGCGCACCCGCCGGGCCTCGAGCAGCGGCACCACGTGATGTTCGACCGCAGCGGCCACGACCGCTTTGTCGACCAGTGTCCGGGCCCGCAAGGTGGATCCGCTGATGCGCAGTCGGCGCTGCATGATCGTGAGCAGGTCGATCTCGGCCCGGGCTCCGCCTCCCACACCGATGACGGCGATGCGCCCGGTCACGGCCATGGCCCCGAGCACGCCGGAGATGCTCGCCGCCCCGACGAGCTCGAGGACCACGTCGAAGGGGCCCAGTCCGAGAGCCTCGTCGGGACCGGTGGCCCGGGCCCCCCAGCTGGCGACGGCGTCACGGAGCTGGGGATGACGAACCGACGCCACGCAACGGGCGCCGGTCGCCGCCGCCAGCTGCACGCCGGCGCAGCCCACCCCCCCGGCCGCCCCGGTGACGAGGACGCGCTCTCCGACGGCCAGGCCGCACTGGGTGAACAGCGCGTCATAGGCCGTCGAGAAGGCCTCGGGAAATCCACCCGCTTCGGGCCAGGGCACGTCGGCAGGCACGGCCATGGCGGCGCGCTCGTCCACGAGGGCCAGCTCGGCCTGCGCACCCCCGCCCACCACAGCCATGACGCGATCGCCGACCGAGAAGCGTGCGGCGCGCGCCCCGGTGGCCACGACCTCGCCGGCGAGCTCCATCCCCGGGATGTCGGGGGGTGATCCCGCCGGGGCGGGATAGAACCCGAGCCGCTGCATCAGGTCGGCGTTGTTGATCCCCGCGGCGCGCACCGCCACCACCAGTTCGGTGTCGCCGGGCACCGGATCGGGATGCTCGAGGTAGCGCAGTTCCCCCTCGACGATGGTCACCGCTCGCATGGAGCCGCAACCTATCGGGGTTCGACCGCGGCGACGACCGGCGCTACCGGGCGGCGCGGCGCGGCGCTTTCTCGGCCTTGCGCCGGCGGCGCATCTTTCTGCGCTCGGGCACGCCCAGCAGGTACCCGAACACGATGCCGGCCACCAGGCACGAGAGCACCACCCAGATGAGCCGGGCCCGGTGCGTGAAAAACCAGAAGTGGACCGTGACGAGTTGGGAGTTCTGGATGACGAAGGCGAACACGAGGACGATCAGGGCCAGGATCAGCAGTCCGCGCATGGCCCGGCGACGGCGACGGCGGAGCACGTGGTCCATCTCCCCGTGCTCGAATTGCCCGGGCTCGGGCACCTCGCCCGCGAGCTCAGTCACGACGCGACAGCTCCGTCACAGAGGCGGCCGACCGCAGGGCCGGTTGTCAGACGGCGATGTGCGACTCGTCCCATAGCCTGATCCCGCCCAGGATGCCGGCGGTGTTGTCCACCAAGGAGACATCCGCGCCCAGGCTGCCGTGGATCTTCTTGGCGTTCCCACCCCCGATGTAGCAGTGGTCGAAGAACGACAGGGCGCGCAACGTGGCCACGGCCTTGCGCACCCTCTTGTTCCATCGCTGGTTGCCCACGTCCTTGCGGGCCGCGTCACCGAGCTGTTCGTTGTAGGTGTCACCCTTCAAGAAGGGATGGTGCGCGAACTCGAGGTGCGGCAGGAGCCGACCGTCATAGAAGAAGGCCGTCCCCACCCCTGTCCCGAGCGTGACGACGAGCTCGAGGCCTTTGCCCGCCACCACCGCCGCGCCCTGGATGTCGGCGTCGTTGGCCACCCGGGTGGGCTTGCGCAGTCGTGTCGTGAGCGCACCGGCCAGATCGAAGGCGGCCCACTGCTTGACGAGACCGGGGTCGATGGTCGTGCCCGGGCCGTGCTCGGTCACGAAATGCGGTGCCGAGAGGACGACGCCGTTGCGCACCATCCCGGGAAATCCGGCCGACACGCGATCGGCAGGTGGGAGCGGTGCCACCAGTGCGGCCAGGTCGTCGATCATCGTGGACGGCGGGCAGGGATAGGTGGTATTCACCGCCACGCGGTCGGCCACCATGGCCCCGGTGGCGTCGAGCACCGACGCCTTGAGGCCCGTGCCACCGATGTCGATGGCCAAGGTGAACGGTGCCTGGGGCGTATGTCCCGGTGCCACCGGGGCGGCGGGGGGGGCGGCGACGACGGGTGCCGCCGCGGCGGCGGGCGCCGATGCCTGGCGCGGGGTTCCGGAATCGCTCATGGTCCGACCCTTTCACTGGAGGGGGCGCCGGTGCGCAGCGCCGTGCCCACGGCCCTACTGGTGGCGGCGGCGGTGATGACCTCGGGCTGGCGCCGGTCCCAGTGGTCGAGATGGAGCGCAGCCTCGAGTGGCAGCCGTGTGCGCCAACCGGCGCGCTCGAGATCCGGTGTCTCTTGCAGCTTCCCGACCGGTCCCACGCACAGCCACGCCACGGGCCGGATGCCGGCCGGGATGCCCAGGAGCTCGCGCAGGAACGACTCGCGATAGAACGACACCCACCCCATGCCCCATCCTTCGGCGGTGCAGGCCAGCCACATGTTCTCGATGGCGAGGCACACCGAGTAGAGCCCCGCGTCGGCGATGGCGTGCCGTCCGAGGACTCCCGGTGCACCCCGGGCGGAGTCGTAGGTCACCACCACCGACAAACTTGCCTCGAGGATCCCGTCGATCTTGATGCCGGCGAACCTCTCGGCGCGCTCTCCCTCGAGCGAGGCGGCGAATTCGCGGCGCTCCTCCTGGACGTGGTTCCAGAAGGCCCGGCGCACGGCGTCGTCGGCCACGAGGATGAAGTCCCATGGCTGTGACAGACCCACACTGGGCGCGCTGTGCGCAGCTTCGAGGATGCGGACGAGGACCTCCTCGTCGACGGGCTCCCCGTTGAACTCCGCTCGCACGTCGCGCCGGCGGTGGATGACGTCATAGAAACCGGGGAGCACGACCGAACCTTACAAGCGCAGCGCCGCCGCCTCCCTCCGGACCTCGGGTGAGGGACGGTGGGGCACCCGGGGCTAGCCTCCGTCCCGTGACCGACCGCGCCTGGCCCGGAGATGCCTGTGCACTCGTCGACGCCTTTCGCAAGGGCGAGATCACCCCGCCCGAAGCCCTGGAGCTGTCCCTGGCCGCCATCGAGGGCTCGGCGCTGAACGCCTTCAGCCACGTCGATGCCGAGGCGGCACGCCACGCCGCATCCGAGGCCGATGTCACACTTCCCTTCGGAGGGGTCCCGGTCGGCATCAAGGAGCTCGAGCCGGTCGAGGGTTGGCCCCTCACCGAGGCGTCGCTCATCTTCGCCGATCGCGTCGCCACCTACACCTCGACGCAGGTGCGTCGCCTGCGCAGTGCGGGCGCGGTGCTGGCCGGCCAGACCACGGCCAGCGAATTCGGTGGCATCAATGTCACCTACACCCGCTTGCACGGCGCCACGCGCAACCCGTGGAACCTCGAGCGCACTCCGGGCGGGTCCTCGGGGGGAACGGCGGCGGCCGTGGCGGGAGGGCTCTTGCCCATCGCCTCGGGCGGCGACGGCGGAGGGTCGATCCGAATCCCGGCCGCTTTCACGGGCATGTTCGGCCTGAAGTCGAACTACGGGCGGATCCCCAAAGGCCCGTTCGTACACCAGATCCCCCACACCGTCACCGTCGGCTGCATCAGCAGGTCAGTGCGCGACACGGCCCGCTGGTACGACGTGTGCAACGGGTACGACCCTCATGACACCCACAGCCTGCCCCGCGTCGAAGGATGGGAGGCGGGGCTCGGGACCCACCACCAGGAGCTGCGGGGCAAGCGGGCCGTCGTGGCCGTCGACCTGGGCGTGGCCGTCGTCCATCCCGAAGTGGCTGCCCTCGTCACCGCCTCGGCCGAATCGCTCATGGCCGACGCCGGGTTGGCACGCGTCGACGTCGCCGTGCGCTTTCCCCCCGCGCTGTTCGAATGGGCCATGTCCAACCTCGTGACGCTCGCCGCCGATCTCGACGACAAGTACCCGGCGTGTGAGGGAGACCTCACCCCCGAGATCATGTTGGGTCTCAACATCGCCTCGCATCACTACGACCTCACCATGGCAGCCGCGGCCGAGCGATTCCGTGTCGGCGCTCACGAGGTGATGGCAGACCTCCTCGACGAGGTCGACTTCATCTTCTGCGCCACCAACCCCGACGTGGCGTTCGGGGCGGAGGGGCCCATGCCCACCAAGGTGGGCGACGTCGATCTCATGGAGAAGTTCGGAGACATCATGCGGGTGGGCGCCAACCAGGGGAACCTCACCTTTCCCGCCAATTTCTCGGGGAACCCGGCCGTGTCGATCCCGGTGGGCGCCTTCGACGGCCTTCCCGTCGGCATGCAGGTCATCGGCCGGCACTACCAGGAAGAGCTGCTCCTCGACCTTGCGCTCATGGCGGAACGGGAACGCCCGTGGCCCCTCGTGGCGCCGGGGGCGCCGCACTGATGATGGGGTCGTGATCCGATGATGAACGGGAACGGCAACGGGAAAGGCGGCGCCCGCGACAAGGACCCCGCCGGCCACGACCCCGAGTCAGCGCAACGGCGTCGGTTCTTCTCCCGCCACCGGCAGCTGCGGAACCTGCTGATCGTGGTCGTGATCGTGGCGGGGCTCGTGGTCGGGATCGTGGTCGACACGGGCGTGAAGGTGGCCCAGCGCCAGAACACCCTGCAACCGTTCTACGACACCACCGGGTTGCACCGGGCGGGCCCTCTGGGCCAGGTCGTCCGCAGCCAGCCCCTCGGTGTCCACGTGGACGACGGCACGGGACTGCGGATCCTGTACCGGACCCAGCGCCGCGACGGGTCCAGGACGTTCAGCTCGGGCATGGTGTTCATCCCGAACAACGACGCGGCGGGCACCCCGCGACGCGTCGTGGCGTGGGCACACGGCACCGTGGGCCTCGGGCCCCAGTGCGCGCCATCGCGCTTAGCGCATCCCGTGGGCAACATCGCATGGGTGTCGTCGATGCTGGCCCGTGGGTGGGTGGTGACGGCCACCGACTACGCCGGGTTGGGCACCCCGGGGACCTCGGGGTACCTGGTGGGCGAGGACGAGGCCAACGACGTGCTCAACAGCGTCCGGGCGCTCACCTACATCCCCGCCGCCCATGCGGGGACTTCGTTCGCGGTGTGGGGCCACTCCCAAGGTGGAAGCTCGGCGCTGTTCACTGCGGCGCGGGCCCACGCCTACGCGCCCGAGCTGCACCTGGTGGCGACGGTGGCCTCGGCCCCGGCGGCGGAGCTCGTACCCCTGTTGAACCAGACGTACCAGTCCACCTTGGCCTGGGTCATCAGCCCCGAGGTGCTCACCTCGTGGCCGGCCACCTACCGGGGCGTGGCCATCCGTCCCATTCTCACCAGTGCCGGGTACGACAACTACAAGCGCATCGCCCAGAAGTGCATCACCTCGGCCGCGGCCGAAGGCCTCGTCCGCAACGCCGTCCGCCAACGGTTCTTCGATGGAAACCCGGTGAGCAATCCCCGGTGGAAGGCCATCGCGCAGCAAGAGACGGCACCGGTCCTGGCACCCTCACAGCCGCTGATGGTGGCCGAGAGCCTGACCGATCAGGTGGTACTGCCCGACACGACGGCGCTCTACATCCAGCGCGCCTGTGCGGCGGGTTCGGACCTGACCGCGTTGTGGCTCACCGACGTCGGCCACATTCAACTGTCCTCGACCATCGCGCCGGCGGTCGTCGACTGGTTGGGTGACCGCTTCGCGGGTAGACCCACCGCCCCGACCTGCAACCAACCCCTTCCGATCGCCCCGGCCAGCTCCTAGTCGGCCGCGCCGCCAGCGGAGCTCACGCCGAGAGGTGGACGGGGAGGGCCTCGAGGCCCCGGAGCACGATGTTCTCCTTGTACACCAGGGTGTCGGTGGCCATCTCGAGGTGCTGGGCCCGACGCAGCAGTGCCGGCAGCGCCACGACAGCCTCGAGGCGGGCCAGAGGCGCACCCAGGCAGTGATGGATGCCGAAGCCGAAACCCAAGTGATTGTTGTCGGACCGGGTCACGTCGAAGGTCTCGGGGTCCTCGAAGACTGCAGGGTCGCGGTTGGCGGACCCGATCAGTAGCATCGAGAACTCCCCCTTGGCGATGCGTGCCCCACCCACCTCCATGTCCTCGAGGGCCACCCGACCGGTCAGCTGCACGGGGCACACGAATCGCAACATCTCCTCGACGCCACCGCGGATGACCCCGGGGTCGTCGCGCACCGCGGCGAGCTGGTCAGGATGCTCCAGCAGTGCGAGCGCACCACCGGCGATGAGGTTCACGGTGGTCTCGTGTCCGGCCACGAGCAGCAAGATGCACGTGGAGAGGAGCTCAGCCTGCGAAAGCACGTCTCCTTGCTCCTCGGCCTGGATCAGTCGGGTGAGCAGGTCGTCGCCGGGCTTCTGGCGGCGCTCCTCGATGAGCGATGCGAAGTACTGCACGAAGGACAAGATGGCGCCCAGTCGTTGTTGGACCGCCTCGGGAGGCAGCAAGAAGTCGGGATCGAGACCCCGGGCCAGCGCATGGGACCACACCCGGAACTGCTCGTGGTCCTCGGCGGGAACCCCGAGCATCTCCACGATGATCTGCACCGGCAACGGGTAGGCGTAGTCGGCCACGAGATCGACCTCGCCCCGCTCGACGGCGACGTCGAGGAGCCCCTCGCAGATCTCCTCGAGCCGCGGCCGGAGGCCCTCGACCACCCTCGGCGTGAACGCCTTCTGGACCAGGCCCCGCAGGCGGGTGTGGTCGGGTGGGTCGCGAAACAGGAAGGGGGCCATCTCGGCCAGCATGGCCTCGGGGCCCTGTTGCTGGGAGAAGTCCGCGGCGCGTACCTGGCGGAAGGTGGTCTCGTCGACGTTTCTCCCGTCACTGCTCGAACGCCGGTCACGCAGGATGGCCAGGCAGTCGGCATGGCGGGTGAACACCCAGAACCCGAGGGCGTTGCGGTGCACGGGGTTGCGCTCTCGCAGCTCGCGGTACACCGCATACGGGTCTCGGACCCAGGCCGGGTCGTAGGGGTCCCACACCAAGGTCCCCGCCGCCGCGGCCCGGTCACGCACACTGCGCGCCGCGTCGCTGTACTCGGCGGTCCGTTGCGCCACGAACTCGGCGATGCCCGGGTCGGGCCCGCCCGCCGGCTCCGAGCTCGTCATGACCCCACCGTACCCACCGACCCGTGAGGGGTCACCATCCTCTCGACGCCGCAGTGTCGGCGGAAGCGTCGGCGGCGGTCTCGGCGCGCGTGCACAGCCGTCGGTCGCCCTGCCAGGGGCGGAGCCGGAGCCGGATGGGGGGGAGATGGCCCGACACCACCACGGCATCGCCGGGCGGGACCCGACGCAGGGCGTCGGCCGGCGCCAAGCGGCGCAACGAGGCGGAGTCGGTCCGGGACACGGCCCCGCCGCCGTCGACCGTCGTGGCCCACGTCTGGTGCTCGGTCTCACCGATGAGCGAGCTGGCGTGCTCGAGCGTGCCCGGGTCGGCGATGCCCGAGAGAAAGACCTTCACCCGATGGTTGTTGACGACACTGCCCGACCGGGTGCCGTAGCGGGCCTGGAGTTGGGCCAGGTCCTGCCACACCGTGACGAGCTGCACCCCGTGGCCGGCCGCGGTGGAGGCCAACACGTCGAGCTCGGCCAGCGGTGCGACGTTGGCCGCCTCGTCGAGCACCACCAGCAGCGGGGGATCGAGCGGCGCCCCCCGTCGGCCGGATCGCTCGTAGGCAGCCTCGACGACCTGGGACACCAAGGTGGCGAACAAGGGACGCAGTCGCCGCTGGTCATGGGCGGGAGCACACAGGTACAAGGTGTCACCCCCGTCGAGCATCGCGCCCGGGTCGATGCGACCTCCGCCGTCGGTGCCCTCCGGGACCGACTCGCTGGCCGCCACGGCGGGGTCGGCGAAGACCTCGACGATCGTCTCGGTGGTGGTGTACACCGCGCTCCGTTGCCGGTCGTCACGGCCCCAGGTGGCACGCGCCGCCTGCAGTGCCGGCCGCGCCCCCGACACCGTGAGCGCGTCGAACACTTCGTCGACCTCCTGGGTGTCCACCCACCGGACCACGTCCGCCATGGTCCCGCCCGTGGTGGCCGCCGCGAACAACAGCGGGGCCAGCAACTTGGACGCGGTCGCGTACCAGAAGTCCCCGTCGGCCAGTGCTCCGGGGGCCGACCGGGCCACCTCGGTCAGCGATGCGGCGGTGCGACGCGCCCCCTCCCACGTCACCGACGCCTGGAGCGGTGACCACGCCGCCGTCGCCAGGCCCGTCGAGGCCGACGGGTCGTACACCCACACCCGTCCCTGATTCCGGCGCCAGGCCAGGGTGTGGCGCGCCAGGTCGGACTTGACCGACGCGGCGACCACGGGGCCCTCCCACTCGAGAATGGCCGGGATGGCGAAGCCACTGGTCTTGCGGCTCTGGGTCGGCCCCACCACCAGGACCGAATGCCCGGGCTCGGCCGCCAGCAAGCGGCGCTGGGCGGTGCCGAGCGTCAATCGTCCGGGGCGCGGCGCATCGACGACCAGAGCGCGCACGTCACGTCGGGTGGCCCAACGAGCGGGCTCGAACGCACCGGCGCGCCGCGGGCCGGTGCGGACGCGGCGCCGACGCACGCCCGGGGGCCCGGGGCCGGCACCCCGGCGCCTCCCGTTGGTGTCCGACAACCGCCACCCGGCGACGACGACGACCGCGGCGGCGACCTCGACGAGGGAGTTCACACCGGGCCGTCCATGCGGGCATCGGTGTCGATGATGGCCAGTTCGTGGGGGGACAGACGGTGTTGGACCAGGAATGCCCTGGTACCGACCTTCCACAACGCCACACCCCGTCGCAGGTGCGGCACCAGCTCGGCTTCGGTCGACGACAGCCCCAACAGCGGCGCGGCGCGCTCGACCTCCCCCGGTGGCTGCGCGTAGACGACCCGGGTCTCGGAGTCCGCCAGCAGACCCCGGGCCAGGCCCACCTGCTCGGAGCCGACCGAGCCCGTCGACTCGAGGTCCGACAGCCGGTGGAGCACGGCGACGTTGGACACGCCCCGGGCCCGTGACAGCTTCCACGATGATTGGAGCCACCGCGCCACGCCCAGGTTGGCGAGGATCGCCCACGCTTCGTCCACCACCACGACGACGCCGGCGGCCCTGGTCCCGACCTCGTCGCCCTCGGCCGCATTGCCGCCCGAGCCGAGTCCCGCCTGCAGCCACGCCGTGGCACAGGTCATCAGGATTCCGAGCGCGGCGGAGTGGTACACCGCCGAGAGGTCGAGGACCACGAGTGGGCCGTTCAGCCTGATACCGGCCGAGGTGGGAGCGTCGAACATGCCGCGCAGATCACCGGCCACCAGCCGGCGGAGCTCCAACGCCACATTGCGGCCGTCGGCGGCGAGGCCGGCGACGTCGGTGCCCACGGCCCGGGCCGAGTGCGCGTCGGGGTACAACAGCGCGTCGATGACGGTCGGCAACGTGGGGGTCGAGTGCGCCCCGGCCACGGCCAGGTCGAGCGCAGTGCGCTCCGTGGGGAGCAGGGCGCGTCCCAGGCTCGCGGCCGAAAGCGAGGCGAGCAACCCGCCGCGCTGTCTGGCCACCTCCTCGTCATCGTTCCCCGACCGCGACGCCACGGCGTCGAGAGGGTTGAGCCGGACCGGGCCCCCCGGTCGCAACGCCACGGGCTCCACGCCCCAGGCGCGCGCCAGCGCGCCGTACTCTCCTTTGGGGTCCACCACCCAGGCCCGACGTCCGAACACCGCCAGGCGCCACAGGTAGCTCTTGACGAAGGCGCTCTTGCCCCTGCCGATCTGGCCGATCACCACCATGTTGGGGTTGGTGAGATGGCCACGCCGGTAGAGCTCGAAGGGGTCGTAGGAGAACGTGGCTCCCAGCAGGTCGCGGCCCACGAACACGCCGCCGGCACCGAGTCCGGGCTCGCACAGGAACGGGTACACGGCACCGAGATGACGCGTGGTGGCCTCATGGGCGGGGACCGCCATGACTCGCCCGGCCTCAGCTCAGCCCGCGACCCAGGGGAAGCGTGCACAGGAAGGTGTTGGCCTGGTCCCCGTAACATCGCCGCAACTCGAGCCCCGCCTGTCCGGCCGCCTGCTCGACCCGACCACACGCCTCTTCGAGCTCGTCGGGATCGGCCGCAGTCACGGTCATGTAGCCCGAGAAGCGGTACTGCGCGTGGCCGTCGGCGAGCTCGAGCTCGCGGCTGGCGAGGATCTCCTCTTCCCGCCGCCGTCTGGCGGTGGCCAGGAATCCTCCGCGTCGGCGGAGCTCGGCGTCGGCGATGTCCGATGTGCGGGCCCGCTCCACCTTGCGCGCGGCCTCGATCGGCCCGAGAGGCTCCATCACCACTGCCATGGTGCGGCGCACCTCGGACGACAACAACAGGGGCCCTAGGAAGTCGGGGCCGGCGTCGGTGCGCGGCCACTCCGCCACCCAGTACGTGGCGTGCCAGGTGCCGTCGGCCCGAAAGCGGCCCCACTGGGCCGCCACCCCCATGGGCCAGGGCCACAGGTCCCCGGCGGGGTGCGATGCCCGACCGATGCCGTAGGCCTCGCGCACGGTGGCGGCGAGCCGATCAGGAGACAACACCGCACCGACGTCGATGGAAGCGTCGGTGAGCCGCCGACGCAGCGCCGCGACCTCGCGCAGCACGACCGCACAGGCGGCGGCGTCTCCTCCCCCCGCGCTCCGCACCGCACGTGCCGAGCGACCGGCGTGCACGCTGACGGCCAACAGCACCTCATGATGCAGTGACACGTGCCCCTCGGCGGTGACGAGTGCCTCGTAGGAGGCGCGCGCCGAACCGAGACCGGCCCACTCGTTCCCCCGCTCGACGGGCGCGGTCCCCGGGGGAACCCCGTCGGGCACCACCCGCTCCACCCATTGCAGGCGGTGGACGGCGGAGCCGTCACGGGCCAGTGACGCCAGGACTCCGGACCACGCGTCGACACGGCGCACCTTGTCGGCGTCGCCCAGGAGCACGAATCCGGACACCGACACGCCGAGCACTGCCGTGAAGGTCCGGCGGGAGCGGTCGTGGAACACCCCGATCCCCGCCGTGCCCCGGCCGGCGGCGCCATCAGCCCCGGAGGTGCCCGGGTCCACCCGGATGAGCCGGACACCGGTGAAGGGGCCCGGTCCCCGGCGCGACCGCAGTCCCAACGCCACCAGGTGACGCCAGGCGTCGGGGGCCCACTGCTCAGCGGTGCGACCCGCCAACGGCCACGTGGCGACACCGACCCCGATGCCCAGCGCCATCACCGCCCCGACCACACCGATGGCCGACGCCGACGCCCGCAGGACGCCCACCCCGACGACCAGGGCGATCGCCACCACCCCGATCTGTCCTCCCCGCCATCCCGCCACCAGGCCTCGCCGTTCGAGGGGCCCGAACCGGTACCGGGTGGGTGACGTGTCACCCATCGGCGTTGCCCCCGGCCTCGTCGAGACTCCCCCGCGCCCCCTCGGGGATTTCCGAGGCCGCGCTCGCAGCGCGCGCCGCGTCACTCTCTCCCGAGTCCGACCGACCGGGCGTCGCACCTCCACCCCGACGACGGCTCAGCGCCGCCGCCGCACCGGCGTCCCCGGTCAGCAGGGCGATAGGCAACGGGGCCTGCGGTCCGGTGTCCGCCGCACCTTCGTCACCGACCGCGCCGACCGCGCCGACCGCGCCGACCGCGCCGACCGACCCCACGGACCCGACGAGCTCTGCCGCGGTGGTCGGCCCCGACTTCTTGGCCAGATCGAGGGCGAGGTTCCTTCCGTTGGCCACGGGAGCGACCGCAGCGCTCTTGAGCCGGTGGCGCGTCGACTCGAGTTGCGCCACCGCACCGGCTTCGATCGCCGGCACCAGCCGCAGCAACGTGAACGGCGACAGGATGGCGATGGCGAGCAGGGCGATCCCCATCACCACCGAGGCGAAGCCGCCACCGCTCCCGCCCGATGCCACGCCCAGTCCACCGGCGGTGGCACCGGCGGCCAGCGACAGTACGACCGCCACCACGAACTTCGAGAGCACCAGGGCCACGAGCGTGTCGGCCAGGCGCCGGCACCAGTGCGCCACCGCCGGCCACACCAGGGCCGCCAGGGCCAAGGGGAGAAAGAGCACCGCCACCGATACCGCCGCCGCCCGCACCACCAGCTCCAGCCACAGCACCAACGCCGCCGAGGCCACCACCAGACCCCCGAGAAAGACGACGAAACCCGGGACGGGCGGCACCACCGCCGCGGGGATGAGGACCTTGAAGAGGCCGGTCAACAAGTTCGTCGTGTCGACACCGGCGCTGCGCATCACTGCCGCCGACATGGCATCGGTCGCCGCCAGGGCCAGGCGCACGAGCGTGACGGCCACACCCGTGAGCAGCAACGACAGGGGGAGGTGCACCAAGAAGGTGCGCAGGAGCATCGATGCGCTCTGGCGGTAGACGGCCTGGATGGCGGCGCAGCACGCCATGGGAACCACGACCGCCGCCGCCAGGGCCGCCATCACCGCTTCATGGGCGCGGAACCATCCCGCGTTCACGTCGATCGACGTCGTACCCGACATGGCCCGGCCCACTCCAGCGATCAGCCACACCGCCCCCGAGGCCACCCACCGCGCCGCTTCGGAGAAGACAGCGCCGATCCCCGCACCGGCGACGGCGCCGCCCACGTTGCCGGCGGCACCGGACACGGTGTTGCACACACTTCCCACGACGGGCAGTGCCCCGGGGCACAAGGGGAATGCTTCGAGCACGATCAGTGCACCCCCTGCCCGGCGTGGAAGAAGAAGTTGACGATCGCCGGCGCCGCACCGATCAACAACGCGGCCAAGGCGGAGACGAGCACGGTCTTCTTCCCGTTGACGGACTGGTGGTAGTTCTGCGAATGGGCGCCCAACGCCCACGCCGCCGCACCGATCACGAGCCCGACCAACGCCATGATGAGCGCCCACCCACCGAGGCCGTTGGTCAGTTGCTGGAGCACGGCGCCACCGGGGAGGTTGCCGGCATCGGGGGTGAGGGTCACGGTCGACACCGCCTCACGCACTGCCCACAGCACCATGACGTCCTTCTCCGCGCTCAGGCCCGCCGGGGTCGGATGCCGGGCAGGCGGTGTGCTCCGAAGGGTAGGAGGGCCCAGACGATCTTTCAAGCTATTTCATATCTTTTTATATCTTTCCCTACAAGGGTGGCGTCGGGGTCGCCGACGGGCCCAGGAACCGGACCGACCACTTCCCGCCTGTCATGCTGGAGTCCGTGCTCGGCACCACCAACGTTTCCTCGAACGTCGTCATCGCCGGGTTCGCCGCACTAGGGGGACTGGCGATCATCGGGATCGTGGTGGCGACGATCCTGGGCCGTCGTTCGGGCCGTCGTTCGCTCGAGCAGCGCCTGTCGGCGCTGGCCTCGCGCCTCGGAGTCGATGCGCCCGCCGAGGACCACGGCATGGGGATCGAGCCCGCGTTGCACCACCTCGAGCTCGTCACCGACCGCGCCGCCGAGGCGGTGGCCGAATCGTCCTCCGACGCCATCCGGCTGCGCCGCGCCCTCGACACGCTCCCCCAAGGCGTCATCGTCTGCGACGAGAACGGCACCGTGGTGTTCCGCAACGCGCGCGCCGTGGGCCTGATGGGCGGTCGACACGGTGACGCCCTGGCCGCCCAGGCCGTCGTCGACCTGCTCGCCGACGCCTGGAAGCAGGGATCAGCCCACAAGACCCTCGATCTCTACGGGCCACCCCGGCGCACCTTGGCCGTGTCCACACAGCTGATCGACGACGGCCGGCGCACCCTGGGCGTGATCGCCGCCATCGACGACGTGTCCGAGCGCCGTCGACTCGAAGAGATCCGCCGCGACTTCGTGGCCAACGTCAGCCACGAGTTGAAGACCCCCATGGGGGCCATCGGGCTGCTGGCCGAGACTTTGACGGCCGAGAAGGACCCCACCGTGGCCCAGCGCCTCGCGAGCCGGATCCACACCGAGGCCTTTAGGATCAGCAGGATCATCGACGACCTGCTCGACCTGTCCCGCATCGAGGCGGAAGAAGCGCCGCCCCGTGAGCCCGTACTCGTGAACCTGATCATGGCCGAGGCCGTCGAGCGCATGCGGGCCGCCGCCGACCAGCGCGATGTGAAGATCGACCTGGAGGAGCCTTCACCACCGGTGACCGTCCTCGGGGACCGGCGTCAGCTCGTCTCCGCCCTCTACAACCTCCTCGAGAATGCCGTGAAGTTCTCGTACGACGGGACGGCGGTCCGTTTCGTGGGTCGCGTCGCCGACGGCCAGGTGCGCCTCGACATCGAGGACCAGGGAGTGGGCATCCCCGCCCGGGACCTCGACCGGATCTTCGAACGTTTCTACCGGGTCGACCAGGGCCGCAGTCGCAACAGCGGCGGGACGGGGCTGGGCCTGTCCATCGTCCGGCATGTGGCCGCCAACCATCAGGGGCATGTCGAGGTCGACTCGCGCGAAGGTGAGGGATCGACATTCCGACTCATCCTCCCCACTCACTCTGAGGTCGTCTGAATCGTGCGTAGTGCCCAGGGCCCGCCGGGGCCCGTGTCGTGAGCAACACCGCAGGCACCCACTCCACCCACCCGCCGCGCTCATCGCCCCGGGGCGGAAAGGGCGAACGGGCGGGAGAGGCGACCGACCGTGGCCGCGACGGTGCCCGGGCGGTGACGGTCCTGATCGCCGAGGACGAGGAGTCCTTCGTCGACGCCCTCGTGATCGGACTGGGCCGCGAGGGGTTCGCCGTCTCCGTGGCCCGCGACGGGCCCGAGGCGCTGGCCCTGTTCGACGCCATCGACCCCGATCTGGTGCTGCTCGACATCATGCTGCCCAAGATGTCGGGCGTCGACGTCTGTCGCGCCATCCGGGCCCGTTCCCATGTCCCCATCATCATGGTGACGGCTAAGGGCACCGAGATCGACACCGTCGTGGGGCTCGAGGTGGGGGCCGACGACTACGTCACCAAGCCCTATCGCCTGCGCGAGCTGGTGGCCCGGATGCGCGCCGTGCTGCGCCGCTCGCCTCTGGCCGCGCCCGGCTCACAACACGACCTCGACGACGCCGCCGAACGGGGTGCTGTCCTCGAGGTCGGAGGGGTGCGGGTCGACCCCGACCGCCACCGGGTCTTCGTGCGGGAGCAGGAGGTCCACCTGCGACGCAAGGAATTCGAGTTGCTGGTCCTCCTTGTCGAGAACGCGGGGCGCGTCCTGACCAGGGACACGCTCATCGACCGTGTGTGGGGTGCGGACTACGTGGGCGACACCAAGACCCTCGACGTCCACATCAAGCGCCTGCGCACCCACGTCGAAGCCGATCCCTCCTCCCCGGCCATCATCACGACGGTGCGGGGCGTGGGGTACCGGTTCGAGATCCCCGCCGACGCGTGACCGTCGACGGGCGCCCGGATTCCCCGGCACCCCGTCGCACGCCGTTCGAGCCGGCCCGACTGGGACCGCTCACGCTGCGGAACCGCTTCATCAAGGCGGCCACCTTCGAGGGGTCCTCGCCCAAGGGACAGGTCAGCGACGCACTCATCGACTTCCACTGCCGCGTGGGGGCGGGCGGAGCGGCCATGACGACAGTGGCGTACCTGGCCGTCTCGCCCGAAGGCCGCACGGACCGCCACTGCATCTATGTGAACGACGACGTGCTCCCGGGCCTGCGCCGCCTGACCGACGCCGTGCACGACACCGGGGCGGCCGTGGCCGCCCAGCTCGGCCATGCCGGTCCGGTGGCGAACCCCCGGTCCAACCGGGCCCCCTCCCTGGCGCCGTCCCGCCACATCAGCCCCCTCGGCACCATGAGCCGCGAGATCACCGAGGCCGACATCGCCCGCGTGACCTCCGACTACGCAGTGGCGGCCGGGGCGGTGGTCGAGGCCGGTTTCGACAGCATCGAGGTCCATCTGGGTCACAACTACCTGTTGAGCGCGTTCCTGAGCCCGAAGCTCAACCGTCGCCACGACCGGTGGGGGGGCAGCGTCGAGAACCGCGCCCGGTTCGCCCGCCAGGTGGTGCGGGCGGTGCGCGACGCCGTGGGGGAGCGCGCCGCGGTGACGGCCAAGCTCAACATGGCGGACGGGGTGCCGGGAGGGTTATGGCTGCACGACAGCGTCGAGGTCGCTCGGCTTCTCGAGGCCGACGGCGCCCTGGACGCGCTCACGCTCACCGGGGGCAGCTCGCTGGCCAACCCCATGTACCTGTTCCGGGGCGAGGCCCCGCGCCAGGAGTTCGCCGCCACCCTTCCCCGGGCCCTGCGCCTCGGGTTCAAGGTGATGGGCCGGCGGTTCATGCCCGACTACCCCTTCGAAGAGGCGTTCTTCCTCCCCTACGCCCGGCAGTTCCGGTCCGCCCTCGACATGCCCCTCGTGCTGCTGGGCGGGATCAACGAGCTCGGCACCGTGGAGCAGGCGCTGTCGGAGGGCTTCTCGTTCGTGGCCATGGCCCGAGCCCTGCTGCGTGAGCCCGACCTCGTCTCGAAGATGGCCGCCGGCACCTCCCTGGCTTCGCTGTGCATCCACTGCAACAAGTGCATGCCCACCATCTACAGCGGCACCCGGTGCGTCCTCGTCGACCAGGTGGCCCCATAGCCTCCGCACTACGGTCCGGGCATGCCCCTTCACGTGCACGAGACCGACGGCGCCACCGACCAGCTGCAGGTCCGCCCCCAGTTCGCCCAGCTCGGCGAGATCAACGAGGTTCCCAAGCTCCGGCTGGCGGCGGCGGGGATGCCCGAGAGCACCGCCTACGAGATCGTCCACGACGAGCTCCTGCTCGACGGCAACGCCCGCCTCAACCTGGCCACGTTCGTCACCACCTGGATGGAGCGCGACGCGGAGCGGCTGATGGCGGAGTGCTCGGCCAAGAACATGATCGACAAGGACGAGTACCCGCAGACCGCCGAGCTCGAACGGCGCTGCGTCAACATCCTGGCCGGGCTGTGGCACGCCCCCGACGAGGGTGGAGCCACCGGATGCTCCACCACGGGCTCGAGCGAAGCCTGCATGTTGGGTGGACTGGCGCTGAAGTGGCGCTGGCGCCAGCGCCGCCAGGCCGCGGGCAAGCCGGTCGACCGGCCCAATCTCGTCATGGGCGCCAACGTGCAGGTCTGCTGGGAGAAGTTCTGCCGCTACTGGGACGTCGAAGCCCGACTCGTCCCCGTCGGGCCCGACGCCACCTGCCTGACCGCGGCAGCGGCGGCCTCGCACTGCGACGAGAACACCATCGGCGTGGTGGCGGTCATGGGCTCGACCTTCGACGGTGTCTACGAGCCCGTCGCCGCCATCGCCTCGGCTCTCGACGACCTCGCCGGCTCGAGCGGCGTGGACGTGCCCATCCACGTCGACGCCGCCTCGGGAGGGTTCATCGCCCCCTTCCTCGATCCCAAGTTGGTGTGGGACTTCCGTCTGCCCCGCGTCCATTCCATCAACGCCTCGGGACACAAGTACGGGCTCGTGTACCCCGGGGTGGGGTGGGTCATCTGGCGCGACCCGTCGGCCCTACCCGACGAGCTCGTCTTCAACGTGAACTACCTCGGCGGCAACATGCCCACCTTCGCGCTCAACTTCTCGCGGCCCGGCGCGCAGGTCGTGGCCCAGTACTACAACTTCCTGCGCCTCGGGACCGACGGCTACCGCCAGGTGCAGCAGGCCAGCCGCGACACGGCCCAGTGGCTCGCCCACCAGATCTCCGCCCTGGCGCCCTACGCGCTCGTCTCGGCGGGCGACGGGATCCCCGCCTTCGCCTTCCGCATCGAGGATGCCCCCTACACCGTCTACGACGTCTCCGACGCGCTCCGGGTACGCGGCTGGCTCGTCCCCGCCTACACCATGCCCCCGGCTCTCGACCACATCGCCGTGCTCCGCGTGGTGGTGCGCAACGGATTCAGCCGTGACCTGGCCGGCATGTTGATCGAGGACCTCAAGCGCGTGGACGATCGCCTGCGCAGCGCCCATCCCGCACGACCTACCGACGTGGGCTTCCACCACTGAACCCCGCCGCGAAGCGGGTGGCGGCGGACCAGGCCCAAGAGCAACACCTGCCTCGCCTTGTCACCGTCCGTGGTCATCTCGACGCTAGCGCCTCAATGGGTCGGGCCTCAATGGGTCAGAAGGAGAGGTCCCGGGTTCGGGATCGTCACAATTGATAATTCTCCCTGGTCGGAACACCCCGTATCGTTGGGGCAACAGGTATCACCAGTTGCAAGAGACGTCAGTCTCAATCTCTCCTATGTCGAGGGACGGACAAGAAGACGCATTGATTCCATGACCAACCCAGAGTGGCGGAACTCGATGGGACTCGTTCACAGCGTTCGCCAACGGCATCTCATGCCCCGGTTGGTCGCCATTGTGCTGGTGGCGGGAGGCTTCGTCCTCTTCAAGACGGCCACGGCGGTCGCGGCGTCGCCCTCGATCTCGGTGCGCCCCGCCACCGGCCTCACGGGTGGGAAGAAGGTGACGGTCTCGGGCTCCGGGCTCGCCGCCAGTGCGAAGGGCTACGTGCTCGAGTGCAACGAAGCGCCCGGCGAGCCCACTATTCACATCGGGCCGCCCTTTGACGAGTCGCTTCCGATCGGGTGCAGCGCTCCTTCGCTCCGGCGCATCACCGCCACGACTTCAGACGGAACGCTGGCGACGATCACCATCGTCCACGAGGGGAGGAAACTCGGGCCACCGTGCGGAGTGTTCCCCGTGATCGCCGGATGCGGCCGTGCCGACACTGCCGGCAAGCGACCACATGCCGACGCGCAGAACTATCCATGCCCACCTTCACCGATCCAGCAGGTCGTGGGCGTGAGGTGTGCCCTCGTCTTCATCGACACCGGCCAAGATCAGGTGTCGGCACCGATCACCTTCCTAGGCGCGGCCGCCCCGCCGCCGGTCACCGTGCCGCCGACCACACCGCTCACGGTGCCGCCGACCACACCGGGCACGGTCCCGCACACCTCGCCCGGCACGACGCCACACACAACACCGGGCGGGAGCACGGGCGGGGCGCCGGGGAGCACCGGTACGAGCACGGGCGGGGCATCCGGGGGAGCCGGAGGAGCAGGCACGGTGGGAGGTGCGGTGCCACCGTCGACGGCAGCCGGCACCGTGTCCGCCGGCTCAGGCTCCCTGGCCTTCACCGGCTTGGGGCTGCCCGAGAAGATCCTGGCGATTGTCGGCGCCCTCCTCGTGCTGTTCGGGCTCGCCCTCTACTTCCTCGACCTCAAGAGAGTTGGGGTCTGGTTCCTCGGGCGCTGAGCAACTGGCGTTCCCTGAGTTGAGCGCACCCGGCCCGGGGCGACGTCAACGACGGCGGTAGCGAACCGGACAGCGACCTGCGGCACGCGCCACGCCGCCGATCTGGTTGCGCACCGGTCGGGGGTGGCCCACCCAACCCGGCTCCATGTCGAAGGCGGCGAGGAGCCGGGTGGAGGCGACACACATCGTCGCCAACGAGAAGGGCTGGGCCGGACAGCTGTGGCGGCCATGCCCGAAGGCCGTTACCAATTCCACCGCGGCGAGCGATGAGGCATCGGCCAGACGGCGGCGGTTCCATCGATCGGGATCCCAGGACTCGAGCCCGGGGGCCGCACTGGTGTTCGTCAGGGGGAGAAGGGTGGCGATAGTGGCACCGACGCCGACGTCGTGCACCGCGTTTCCCACGTCGATGGTGACGGGCTGCACCACGTAGCGGGCCATGATCGAGCGTTGCGCCAGACGCGTCGACTCGAGCGCACACACCTCGGCCCGGGCCCGGTCCCCGGCTCCGACGCGTGCCGACTCGTCGGGATGCTCGAGGAGGTCGATGAGCATCCATCCCAGCGCGGCGAAGAGGTTGGACATCGACGCCACGTGGATCAGCGCCACGTCCGACGCCACCCCGACGGCGCGTTCGTTGCCGGAGACGTCCTCCCAGGCGGCGGCCACCCGGGCGAACAGGGCATGGTCCGGCTCGGCTCCCGGAAGCTCGCGCCAGGCCAGGCCGAGCTCCTCGACCACCACGGCCAATGCGGCGCGCTCCGTCGATTTCCCCGTGGCCGCCACCGCCGCCATGGCATCGGGGTGGACGAAGGACTCCGAGCCGTCCAGCGCGTCGAACGCCGGAGCCAGCCGGTCGAAGCGCGCCCCACGGGCGCAGCCCGGGCCACCCCACGACGCCAACCCGACCCGGTGGCCCAGTCGCCGGGTGAGCTCGAACACGTCGAACTCGCCGGCGTCACCCAGTTCGTCCACGGTGCTTTCGAGGGCGTCCTCGACGTTGGCGAGATAGGTGGCGACGTCGTCGCGCCCGAACAACTGGTGCGGAAGCGTGCGCCTGCCCACGAAGATCTCGTCGGGGAGTTTGCGCCGCAACATCCGCCAGTCGGCGACGCCCTTGCTGGCCCGATCCTCGGGCAACCCGTAGAACGAGGCCACGCCCACCGGAGAGAAGGTGAACAGGTAGCGCTCATCGCCGCTGTCCACCACGAACGTGTCGCCCAGGTCGTGGCGTGCCTGGGACAGCGCCGCGATGGGGTCGTCCACGGCGACGTCCCACGGGAGCCCCACTGTCGCCGCCACAGGCGGCATGGGCGAGATGGTGCGACCGTCCATGGGGATGGAACCTTTTCCCGCCCTCAGGCGTCATGTCAATGTGGAAAGGGTCGCCGTCGAGGAGGGTGTGCACATGACTTCGGGGCACACGGCGTGGGGCCCCGCGGCGGCGGGCCCCGTGGCCTCCTCGGACCTGGCCACCTTGTACCTCCGTCACCGTGAGGCCATGGTCCGTCTCGCCCGCCTGCTCACCGGCTCCATGGCGGTGGCAGAGGAGGTCGTCCAAGAGGCGTTTCTCCGCATGCATCAGCGGGGCACGCCGCCGGACAACCCCGCCGGGTATCTCCGCACCACGGTGGCCAACATCTCCAAGAGCCACATGAGACGGCTGCGCCTGGAGCGGCGCATGCCCGCGGCCGAGCGCGTGTCCTTCGACGACCCGGTGATCGACGAGACCTGGGCGGCGGTGCGCCGGCTGCCGTTCCGCCAGCGAGCCGTGCTGGCCCTGCGCTTCTACGAAGACCTTCCCGAAGCCGAGATCGCCCGGCTCCTGGGATGCCGGATCGGCACCGTCAAGTCGAGCCTGCACCGGGGCCTGGCCAAGCTGCGAGACGAGCTGACATGACCGACACCGACTTCATCGAGCAACGCCTGCGACGCACCTTTCAAGTGGTCGCCGAGCAACCCGTCACACCCGTGGGCAACAGCGAGCCGTGGCGCCACGAGACGGTCGGGTCACCGTCACGCCGGCGGGGGCCGATGCTCGGGGGCGGACTCGCCATCGTGGTGGTCCTGGTGCTCGTCGTCCTCGGCGTGACCTACGGACCGCGCAGCGCCCGCGTCACCCCCACGACACAGCCCGGTCTGGGCGGCGCCCCGAGTGCCACGCTGCGCGTCGTGTTCGCTCCCACCGCGCCGACATCGTCGGCGATGCTCGAGGAGGCCGCCGCCACGATGGCGACGCGCCTGCACACCATGGGCGACACCAACGCCCGGGCCAAGGTCAGCGGCAACTCGATCGTGATCACGAGCCCGAAGTTCTCAGGGGCGCAGATGCAACTGATCGGGTCGATGGGAACGCTGGAGGTCAGGCCGGTGCTGTGCGGGGCCCCGGCAGCCACCACGGGGGCGCCGCAACCGGCGGCATCGTCTCCGCCGTGCGAGACCCAGTACGCCACCACGCCGTCCAACCTGGACGTGAACACGATGACGGGCCAACCCGCCAACCACATCGGGCCCGATCCCATCTTCGCCACCGTCGCCTCCACACCGCCCCAGGACGACGAGCCCGCCACCTCAGTGCTGCTTCCCGCCGATCCCTTGGCGGGGGCCCAGCAGTACCCGCGCTTCGTCCTGGGGGCGTCGCAGTTCGGCAATGCCGAGATCGCCCAGGTACAGGCCCACACCAATCGGAACTTCGCACCCCCGGTCATCGATGTCACGCTCTCGCCGGCGGGGGCGACGACGTGGAACGCGGTGGCGCTCCTGAATTTCCACGCCTACCTTGCGTTCGTCCTCGACGAACAGGTGATCTCGGCGCCGTTGATCGAACCGCAAAACTCGACGTTCTCTTCCTTCGGAACCCAGATGGAGATCTCGGGCAACTTCACGCCCACGATTGCCAAGACCATCGCCGCGGTGCTGGCGAGCGGGCCGTTGCCCGTCCCCTTCACCCTGCAGTCCCAGACGACCACTCCGTAGGGCCCACCTACCACCGATTCTCCCGTCCTGCTCCGGGACTACCCTGCAAGGGCGAGGAGTGTGACATGGCACAAGGCAGAGAGCTCGACGCGCATCATCGGGCCACGGTGGAGAAGATCTTCAACCATCCCGTCAGCCACAACATCCAGTGGCACGACGTCTTGTCGCTGCTACAGCGCGTGGCCACCGTCAGCGAAGAGCACGACGGCAGGTTCGCGGTGACCTTGGGGGCTGAGACCGAGACGTTCGACGCGCCGCGCCATCACGACATCGACGAACAGCAAGTCATCGATCTGCGCCGGATGCTCAAGGGCGCCGGGATCACTCCCCGGGCTTGATGACGGTACGGCCCCCGAGATAGGGGCCGAGTGCCGCCGGCAGCACCACGGAGCCGTCGGGCTGCCGTCCGGTTTCCACCAACGCCGCCCACACCCGCGCCCAGGCGATGGCCGAGCCGTTGAGGGTGTGGACGAACACGGGCTGGCCGCCTCCACCGCGCCCGGCACCGGCCCGGTAGCGGATGTTGGCCCGGCGCGACTGGTAGTCGGTGCACCAGCTGACCGACGACACCTCGAGCCACATGTCGCACCCCGGCGCATACACCTCGATGTCGAAGGTCCGGGCGGCGGCGTTGCCGAGCTCCCCGGTGCACAGGTCGAGGACGCGGTACTCGAGGTCGAGCGCCTGCAGGAGCACTTCGGCGCGCCCCACCATGGCGGCGTGCTCGGCCGGTGACTGCTCGGCGGTGGCGTAGGCGAAGAGCTCCACCTTGTCGAACTCGTGGACGCGCAGCAGACCCCGGGTGTCGCGCCCGGCCGAGCCCGCTTCGCGCCGGAAGCAGGCCGTGCCCGCCGTCAGACGCAGGGGCAGGGCGGCCAGGTCGAGGATCTCGTCGCGGAACATGGAGGTGAGCGGGACCTCGGCGGTGGGGATGGCCCACAGGTCGTCGCGCTCGAGGTGATAGGCGTCGTCGGCGAACTTGGGCAGGTGCCCCGTCGACACCATGGTGTCGGTACGCACCAGCGTGGGAGGGCGGATCTCCTCGTAGAGCTCGGCGTGGTGGTCCAACGCCAAGGCGGTGAGGCCCCGGATGAGCCGGGCCCCGAGACCGCGGTACAGCGGGAACATCGAGCCCGACAACTTCGCACCACGTTCCAGGTCGAGGATGCCGAGGGCGGCCCCCACATCCCAGTGCGGCACGCGTTGGTGATCGCCGTAGGCACGCGGTTCGCCGGGCCACCGCCTCACCTCGACGTTGTCCTCGACTCCCGCCCCGTCCGGCGCATCGGGGGCGGGGAGGTTGGGCAGCCACAGGAGCAGCTCGCGCACCTCGGCCTGGAATGCGGTGGCCTCGGCGTCGAGGGCGGCCTCCTCCTCACCGACCGCCCGGCTCAGGTCTGCGGTGTCGGCGGCCAGCGCCGCATCGCCGGTGCGGCGGGCCTCGCCCACCTGACGCGACAATTCCTTCACCCGGCCCCGCAGCTCGTCGCGTGCGCCCATCGCCTGGCGCGCCCGACCATCGGCTTCGAGCAGCCGGTCGACCTCGGCGGGATCGACCCCCTTGCGGGCCAGGGCGGTCTTCACGGCATCGTGGTTCTCCCTGGCCAGGCGGATGTCGATCATGGGGCGCAACGGTAGCCTCGCCGCGATGTCCATCCCGGCTTCCCACGACGGTCCCGCGGTGCAGTGCCGCGACCTCGTCGTGCGCTACGGCGCCACCGTGGCGGTGGACGGCCTGTCGCTGTCGGCCGGGCGCGGCCAGGTGCTGGCGTTGCTGGGGCCGAACGGGGCGGGAAAGACCTCGACCGTCGAGACCCTCGAGGGATACCGGCGCGCCACTGAGGGATCGGTGCGCGTGCTCGGCCTCGATCCGGTGGCCGATCACCGCCGGGTGGTGGCCCGCATGGGCGTCATGCTCCAGCGCAGCGGTGTGTACCCCGTCATGGGGCCGCGGCGCGTGCTGGCGTTGTTCGCGCAGTACTACGAGGACCCCGAGGACCCCGAGGCACTGCTGGACGTCGTGGGCCTGCGCCAGGTGGCCCGCACCCCGTGGCGACGGCTGTCGGGCGGGGAACAGCAGCGTCTGTCGCTGGCGCTGGCGGTGGTGGGCCGACCCGAGGTGGTCTTCCTCGACGAGCCCACCGCCGGGGTCGACCCCGAGGGCCGCATCGCCGTGCGCCGGGTCATCACCGGGCTGCGGGACCGAGGAGCGTGTGTGGTGCTCACCACCCACGAGCTGCCCGAGGCCGAGCGCGTGGCCGACGACGTCGTCATCATCGCCAAAGGCCGCACCGTGGCGCACGGCACCGTGGCCGAGCTCGCCGCCGCGGGCGGCGAGGGGGGGATCCGGTTCGAGGGCCCCACCGCGCTCGACCTGGCCGCGCTCAGCACCGCCCTGGGGGGTGGGACCGGCACGGTGATCGAGGAGCGGCCCGGCGAGTACCGCGTGGACGGCCCCGCCACCGCCGCCCGGCTGGCCCTGTTGGCGGGGTGGATGAAAGACCGCGACCTCCCCCTCACCGAGCTGCGCGCCGGACGGCGCTCGCTCGAGGAGATCTACCTGCGCGTGACCCGGGGGGACGACGAGCGATGAACACGGCGCCGAGCCGGTTGGTGGCCCGTCCGGCGATACGCCGGCTGGTGGCCCGTCCGGCGATACGCCGGCTGGTGGCACAGTGCGCGGCAGAGGTCGGCATGACGATGCGTCGGGGCGAGTCGCTGCTGCTCACCATCGGTATCCCCGTCATCCTTCTCGTCTTCTTCTCCGAGGTGCACCTGCTCCCCACCGGCACCGCCCACCCCGTGTCGTTTCTGGCACCGGGCATCCTGGCCCTGGCCGTCATGGGCACGGCCCTGGTGAACCTCAGCATCGCCACGGGATTCGAGCGCGGGTACGGCGTGCTGAAGCGCCTCGGGGCCACGCCCTTGGGCCGCCCGTCATTGCTCGGCGCCAAGATCGTCGCCATCCTCGTGGTCGAAGCCTTCCAGGCCGTCGTCCTCGTCCCGGTAGCCCTCGGCCTGGGCTGGCACCCGACCGTCGGGGGGGCGGGACGCGCCGTGGTGGTGGTGGTCCTCGCCACCGCCGGGTTCGGGGGCATTGGCCTGTTGCTGGCCGGTGTGCTGCGCGCCGAAGTCAACCTGGCGGCGGCCAACGGGTTGTGGCTCCTGCTCCTCCTGGTGAGCGGGATGCTGGCCCCACTGTCCAAGCTGCCCGGGGGGCTCCAAGCCGTGGCGAAGGCCCTCCCCGCCGCCGCCCTCGCCGACGCGCTGCACCGCGCCCTGGGCCTGGGCCTGTCGGTGCCGGGATGGGCGTGGATCGTGCTCGTGGTGTGGGCCGTCGCCGCTCCCGTCGCCGCGGCGGCGACGTTCCGATGGGAGTGAGCGCGCCCCCCGGGCCCGACACGCTGTACATCGCCGTGGTGGGCGGAGGCGGGGACCTGCCCCGCCGACAGCGGGAGGTGGCGGAAGCGGTGGGACGGGCCGTGGCTCAGTCCGGGGCCGTGCTCGTGTGCGGCGGGCTCGGTGGCGCCATGGAGGCGGCCTGCCGCGGGGCGCGCGCCGGGGGCGGGCTCACCGTCGGGATCCTCCCCGGTGGGGCCCGCGGCGATGCCAACCCGTATGTCGACATCGCCGTCCCCACCGGGTTGGGCGAGGCCCGCAACGCACTGGTAGTGCGCGCCGCCGACGCCGTGGTGGCCGTGGCCGGCGAGTACGGCACGCTGTCGGAGATCGCCCTGGCCCTGCAGGCGGGGATCCCCGTCGTCGGGCTCGACACCTGGGAGCTCGGGCGCGCCGGCGAGCCCGACCGTGCCGTGGTGCGCGCCGCCGATCCCGCCGGGGCCGTGGCCCTGGCCATCGACCTGGCCCGCTCGGCACGCCGCTGACCGTTTCGTCATGATGGGGACGATGCGGCATGTCTCGAGCGCGGCTCTGCTCACCGGCGCCGTGCTCGTGACCGCCCTGCTCACCTCGCCCGTTGCTGATCACAGCGTTCCTGATCACAGCGTTCCTGATCACAGCGTGCAGGCCGATCACGGGGCGAGCACCACCTCGCTCCCCCTCAGCGACGCCCCCATCGTCGACGTCGCCGCCGACGCCGCCACCGGGGGGTACTGGCTGGTGGCCTCGAACGGCGCGGTGTTCGGAGTCAACGCCCCCGACCTGGGATCGGCGGGGAACCTGGCGCTCACGTCCCCGGTGGTGGGCATGGCGGCCACCCCCGACGACGGTGGGTACTGGCTCACCGCATCCGACGGTGGGGTGTTCGCCTACGGCGACGCCCGCTTCGCCGGCTCGATGGGAGCGGTCCACCTCACCCGACCCGTGGTGGGGATGGCGGCGGACCGCGCCACGGGGGGATATTGGCTGGTGGCATCCGACGGCGGGGTGTTCACCTTCGACGCGCCCTTCGAAGGGTCGGCGGGGAACCTGGCGCTCACGTCCCCGGTGGTCGGCATGGCGGCCACGGCCGACGGGGGCGGCTACTGGCTGGTGGCATCCGACGGCGGGGTGTTCGCCTACGGCGACGCCCGCTTCGCCGGCTCGATGGGAGCGGTCCACCTCACCCGACTCGTGGTGGGGATGGCGGCGCATCCCGGCGGCGGCTACTGGCTGGTGGGCGCAGACGGCGGCATCTTCTCCTTCGGGGCACCGTATGAGGGCTCGACCGGTGCCCTCGTGCTCGACCGGGGCGTGGTGGGGATGGCGGCCACACCCGACGGCGGTGGCTACTGGATGGTGGGCGCGGACGGCGGTGTGTACGCCCTGGGCGACGCCCGCTACCAGGGGTCGGTGTCGGTCCTCCCCCTGGCCGGGCTCACCGCGGTCATCGACCCCGGCCACGACGGTGGCAACGGCGCCGACCCCTCCTTCATCGACCGGCCCATCGACGGGGGCGGGTTCACCGAGCCCTGCGACACCACCGGCACCGAGACCGACAACGGCTACACCGAGCACGCCTTCAACTTCGACGTGGCCCTGCGGGCCCAGGCGCTGCTTGAGGCCGACGGGGCCCGGGTGGTGCTCACCCGCAGCACCGACACGGGCGTGGGGCCCTGTGTGAACGTGCGCGCCGCCATCGCCGACGCTCTTCACGCGGATGTGGCGGTGTCGATCCACGCCGACGGCGGCCCACCGGGCGGGAGCGGGTTCGCGGTGGACACCCCCGTGCCGGTGGTGAGCTCCATCTCCGACAACCGCGCCATCATCGGGCCCTCGGACCAGCTCTCGGTCGACCTGCGCAACGCCTTTGCCTCGGCCACCGGTGAGCCGCCCTCGAACTACACCGGCCAGAACGGCATCGTCGACCGGGGCGACCTCGGTGGTCTCGACCTGTCGACGGTGCCCAAGGTGCTCATCGAGTGCGCCAACATGCGCAACGCCGCAGACGCCGCCGCGGTCCAGAGCCCGGCGTGGCGCCAGAGCGCGGCCCAGGGCATCGCCGACGGCCTCGAGGCCTTCCTCGAAGCGGCCCAGCGCACCTGAACCGGCGCGCCTACTTCGCAGCCGAGCGCATCATGGCCGCCATCCCCTTGATGAAGGGGTCGGGATCGGCGGTCTTCGACTCCACGATGGCGCGCATGTCGGGCACGTAGTGCTCGAAGGACTCGCCCTCCATGGCGGTCACGATCCCCTCGGCCATCTCCTCGGGGGAGATCTTGGGCCCCGTGTACAGCGGGTCGTCGTTGTCGGGGAGGTCCCAGATCTCGGTGTCGATGGGCCCGGGGTTCACGAGCCGGATCTGGACGCCCGAGTCGTACAGGTCCACGGCGATGGCCTCGCTCCACCCGCACAACGCGAACTTGCTGGCCGAGTAGGCGGATTCGTTGGCGTTGCCCAGCCGGCCCGCCACGCTCGACACGTTGACGATCATCCCCGCACCGCGCGCCGTCAGGCGCGGCACCAGCACCATCCCCATGTGGGCGGGGGCGAAGAAGTTCACCCGCATGACCCACTCCAGCGTGGCGAGGTCGAGCTCGGCGGCGTGGCGGCGCATGGGCACCCCGGCGTTGTTCACGAGGCAGTCGAGGTGGCCGAAGGCGTCCCACGCCTCGAGGGCCACGCGCCCGGCCAGCTCGACATCGGCCAGGTCCGCCACCCACATCCGTGAGTCAGGAGCATCCACCCGGCACTCGGCCAGGACCTCGGCCAGGCGCGCCTCACGCCGGGCCACCAGGCCCACCGTGGCCCCCCGCCGGGCCAGGATCCGGGCCAGGGCGGCGCCGATGCCCGACGACGCCCCGGTCACCAGCACGCGCGATCCTTGGATCTTCATCTGAGCCTCCTCGGGTCGGAGCCAGTACAGCACGGGAGTAGAACAACGACCATGGCCATCCTCGACGACATCCGCCGCTTCTGGGACGACGACGCCGCCACCTACGACAACGCCCCCGGCCACCACCCCACCAGCCCGGCCGTGCAGGCGGCGTGGACGGCCGCCCTCGAAGCGCTGCTGCCCCCTGCCCCGGCGCGCGTTCTCGACTGCGGGGCGGGGACGGGGTTCCTGAGCCTCATCGCGGCGCGCCTCGGCCACCGCGTCACCGCCCTCGACCTCTCGCCCCAGATGCTGGCCAAGCTGCGCGCCGCGGCGGAGGCCGAGAGCCTCGACATCGCCGTGGTGGTGGCGCCCGCCCACGAACCCCCCTCGGGGCCCGACGCCGGCTTCGACGCCGTTATGGAGCGCCACCTGCTGTGGACCCTCCCCGACCCCGTCGCCGCGCTGGTGGCATGGCGGGCAGCGGCCCCGAGCGGGAGGCTCGTCGCCATCGAGTCGCTGTGGGGCGATGCCGACCCCCTCGAAGCGCTGCGGGGACGCGCCTGGGACTTCGTGAAGCGCCGACGCGGCACCGCCCCCGATCACCACGGGCCGTATCCCGGCACCGTGCGGGGAGCCCTGCCCCTGGGGACCGGTACCCATCCCCGCGCCGTGGCCCAACTCGTGGCCGAGGCGGGATGGGCGGCGCCGCGCCTGGTCCGCCTGCGCGACGTGGAATGGGCGTCCACGATGGAGCAGCGCCTTCCCGAGCGGCTCCTGGGGGTGGGCCCCCGCTTCGCCGTGGTCGCCACCTGACACTCCGGGCCCGCTTCCAAGACGGCGCGTGGGCGACGCGTCAGGTACGGGCCAGGCGCGCCAGGGTGCTCTCGAGGGTGGCGTGGCTCACCGGGCCGTGCACCGTCTTGATGATCGTGCCCGAGGCATCGATGAACACGGTGCCGGGATACCCGACCAGGGTGAACCTCGGGGCCAAGGCGCTGTCGGCGTTAGCCCCCACTGCGAACGACACGCCGCTCTTGCGGGCGAAGGACAGGCCGCTGGCGGGGTTGTCGTTGCCGTCGACACCGACGAAGACCACCCCGTCACCGGCGGACTGCTCCTGACGGGCCACCCGGGCCACCATGGGCAGCTCGGCGCGACACGGAGGGCACCACGACGCGAAGAACGTGAGCACCACCGGTTTGTGCGCCTGGGCACCGGTGAGCGGATACGCCACGGGTTGGCCACCGCCCAGGCGAGGGAGGGAGAACGCCGGGGCGCGCTGCGAGCCACCCCCACTGCCCACGGTCAACCCGATCACGAGCGCCACGGCCACCACCACCCCGATGCCCATCGACACCCAGCGGCGACGCCCTCCGCCCCGGGCCGTGTCGGCCCCGTCGGCCGCAGGAACCGGGTCGGCCGGGTCCCGTGCTGTCAATGGAACCGGATGAGCACGTCGCCCGCCATGGCGACGAAGAGCAGTGTCAGGTACGTGATCGAGTAGCGGAACAGGGCCATGGCGGCGCGCGGGCTCTGCTCGCGCCGTAGGCGCAGGGCGAACACGATGAACAACGCTCCGAGCACCAGCGCCCCGGCCAGGTAGGTGGCGCCCATGTGCCCCACCACGGCGAACACCACGGTCACCGCCACCAGCAGCACGGTGTAGAGCAGGATCTGCTGGGCGGTGCGGCGCAGGGTGGCGACGACCGGGAGCATGGGCACGTTCGCCGCCGCGTAGTCCTCGCGGTAGCGGATGGCCAGCGCCCAGAAGTGCGGCGGGGTCCAGATGACGATGACGGCGAAGAGCACCACCGGCGCCCACCCCAGGCGGTCGGTCACCGATGCCCATCCGACGAGCACGGGCACCGCTCCCGCCGCCCCACCGATCACGATGTTCTGGGTCGAGGTGCGCTTGAGCCACAGCGTGTAGACCACGATGTAGAAAGCCGTGGCGGCCACCGCCAACACGGCGGAGAGCAGGTTGACCCACGCCCACAGCTCGGCGAAGGCCGCCACCTCGAGCACGACGGCGAACACCGTGGCGGCCAGGGGCGTGACCTCCCCGGTCACGAGGGGGCGGTTGCGGGTGCGGTGCATGACCTTGTCGATGTCCCGGTCCAGCACCATGTTCAGGGCGTTGGCCCCGCCCGCGGCGAGCGACCCGCCCAGCAGGACGAGAGCCATGAGGCCCACCGACGGCACCCCCCGTTTGGCCACCAGCATCGTCGGCAGCGTGGTCACGAGCAGCAGCTCGATGATGCGCGGCTTGGTCAACGCCAGGTAGCTGCGGGCTCTGGCCCCGCCGACACGGATGGCGCGGGGGACCGCGGGAGTCAGCGAGGACATCGAGGCGGAGCCTACGGCGGGGCCGTCCGCCAGACAACGTGGCCCGGGAGCTGGTGTCGGCCCACAACTACGATGGTCTCCCGGTGCAGATCCCCGGCGTCACCTCTCGGGCCTTCCTGCGCATCACCCAGGTCACGGTGGTGATCGTGGTGCTCAACATCGTCACGGGCGCAGCCGTGCGCCTGAGCGACTCCGGGCTGGGCTGTCCCGACTGGCCCAACTGCTCGCAGCACCGGCTCACACCCGCCCTGTCGCTGCACCCCGCCATCGAATTCGGCAACCGCATGGTGGTGGTGGTCCTGTGCATCGCCACCGCCATGGCGCTGGTGGCGGCCGTGCTGCGCACGCCCCGGCGCCGGGACCTCGTGTGGCTGTCGGCCGGCCTGCTGGGTGGGGTGCTCGGAGAAGCCGTGCTGGGTGCGGTGGTCGTCTACACCAAGCTCAACCCGTACGCCGTCATGACCCATTTCATGGTCGGCATCGCCCTGCTCACCGACGCCTTCGTCCTGGCCCTGCGGGCCGGTCGCCCCGACCCGGGCCGAGCCGGCGCACGTGCCGGTGTCGGTAGCGGGGCGCCGGTCTCGAAGGTCAACCCCCGGGAGCGCCGCATCAGCCAGGTCATGGTGGGCCTGCTGGCCGTGGTCGTCGCCGCCGGCACGGCCACGACCGGGGCGGGCCCGCACGCCGGGGGTCCCGGGGCCAAGCGCCTGCCCATCGCCCTGGAGGAGATGGCCAGGATCCACTCGGGCATCGTGCTGGGCCTGGTGGCGCTGACCATCGCGCTCCTGTATCTCCTCGACCACACCGCGGCCCCGGCGTCGGTGCTGGAACGGGCCCGCATCCTCCTGGGCGCCATGGTCCTCCAGGGGGGCATCGGCTACGTGCAGTACTTCACCCATCTGCCCGCCCTCCTCGTGGGCGTGCACGTCTTCGGGGCCACGGTGGTGTGGATGGCGATGCTGTGCTTCTACGACGGCCTCACCCACCGCGTCGTACCCGCACCGGTGATCGCCGAGACCGAGGGCGCGGTCCGGGCCGATCCGACCCGCATCGACACCGTCACCCCGGTCAGCCCCGCCACGCCGGTCAGCCCATGACGGGGCCCGGCACCGAGGTCCAACCGGTCGAGGTCGACGAGCCCGTCGGCGGCGAGGACGTCCGCCCCGACCGGCCCTGGCTCGTGATCGTGTGGAACGACCCCATCAACCTGATGTCCTACGTCACCTTCGTGTTCCAGAAGCTGTTCGGCTTCAGCCGCGACAAGGCCACCAAGCTCATGCTCGACGTGCACCACAAGGGCCGGGCGGTGGTCACCTCGGGGCCCCGCGAACGGGCCGAGCTCGACGTCTTCCGACTGCACGAGCACGGGCTGTGGGCCACCATGGAGCGGTCGTCGTGATCGGCCGCCGGCGTTTCGCCCGCGACCGCCAGGGCCGTATCCGGCCCGGGCTGGAAGACCCCGAGCGCGACCTGTTGCGCATGCTGCCCCAGCAGGCCAGGGAGCTCGTCGAGACCGACGACCGCAGCTCCCAGCGCCTGTTCCCCGTCGCCTACCCCGACGACGCGGCGGCGCAGTCCGACTACCACCAGATGATGGGGGGCTCGCTCCTCGAGCACCACCAGCATGCGCTCGACACCCTGGTGTCGACCATCGACTCGCCCACCATCGACGCCGATGAGCTCAACGGGTGGTTGGGGGCGGTCGAGGTGCTGCGCCTGCTGCTCGGCACCCAGCTCGACGTGAGCGAGGACTTCACCGAGGTCGACCCGGCCGACCCGCGGGTGGACCAGTTCACCGTCTACCAGTACCTGAGCATGCTCCAGAACGAGATCGTCGACACCCTGGCGGCGGCGTTGCCCCGGGACGGGACCTCGACGTGACCCCGAGGCTGCTGACCATCATGGGATCGGGTGAGACCGCCCCCACCATGGTCAAGGTGCACCGGGCCGTGGTGGAGCGGCTCGGGCCCGACACCCCCCCGGGCCTGCTCCTCGACACTCCCTTCGGCTTCCAGACCAATGCCCCCGAGATCGCCTCGCGGGCCGTGACCTACTTCCGAGACAGCGTGGGATCGACCATCGAGGTGGCCGGCCTGCGCCGGAGGGCGGATCTCGACGGGCCCGGCGGTGACGCCATCATCGCCAAGCTGGCCGCGGCGCCGTTGGTCTTCGCCGGCCCCGGGAGCCCCACCTACGCGCTGCGCCAGTGGCAGGACACCCTCGTCCCCGGGGTCCTGGGGGAGAAGCTGGCCCTGGGAGGCGCGCTCACCTTCGCCTCGGCCGCGGCGCTGACCCTGGGGTGTGTGACGGTGCCGGTGTACGAGGTCTACAAGGTGGGCGAGGACCCGCGCTGGGTGCCCGGCCTCGACCTGTTGAGCGCCATCGGGCTGCGGGTGGCGCTCATCCCCCACTACGACAACGCCGAGGGCGGCACCCACGACACCCGGTTCTGCTATCTCGGGGAGGAACGGCTGGCCAAGCTCGAGCACGAGCTTCCCGACGGTGCCTTCGTCGTGGGGGTCGACGAGCACACGGCGTTGTGCATCGACCTCGACGCCCAGCGGGCCGAGGTGGCGGGCCACGGAGGGATGACCGTGCGGGTCCGGGGGCGATCGGTCCGCCTCGAAGCAGGGCAGACCATGGGCCTGGGCCACATCGCCGAACTGGCCGCGCAGTTGGCCGCCGAGCCGGCCTCGGGCCGGTCGGTCGCCGCCGACACCCCCGGGCCCGGATCGACCCAGCCCGGATCGACCCAGCCCGGCGACGCAGCTGCCCCGGTGGGGGTGGCAACGGCAACCGCCGACGGGCCCCCGCTGCTCGGCGCCATCCGCCGTCTCGAAGAGACGTTTCGCGCCGCGCGGCGCGCCGGGGACACCGAAGCGATGGTGGGGGCGGTCCTAGCCCTCGACGACGAGTTGTGGGCGTGGAGCGCGGACACGCTGCAGTCCGACGCTCTCGACCGCGGGCGAGCCAGCCTGCGGGCCATGGTGGCCGAGCTCGGGGTACTGGCCCGGATCGGGGCGCGCCACCCCGCCGACGTGGTGGGGCCTTTCGTCGAGCTGGCCCTGTCCCTGCGGGACTCGGCCCGTCGGGACCGCCGATTCGACGAGGCCGATGCCGTGCGCGACGGCCTCGTGGCCCTCGGGGTCGAGATCAACGACACCCCGGGCGGCTCGGCCTGGCAACTTCGCCACGGTGACAGCTCGGACTGAGCCGCGCGAGGGACCCTGATAACCTGCCAAAGCCCTGATCGGTCCAGCCCCCATCGTCTAGTGGCCGAGGACGCCGCCCTTTCAAGGCGGTAACACGGGTTCGAATCCCGTTGGGGGTGCAGCGAAGTGGGGGCGACGCTGACCGGGGTCCTGTGGTGCAG
>DATCBU010000132.1:0-20322 GCA_036511675.1 Acidimicrobiales bacterium
CTGCGCGCCGCGGCGCGCGCCGCCACGCCGCGGGTGTTCATGGCCACCATGAACCGGGACTACATGCTGTCGCTGGCCGACCGGGCCGGCGATCTCGGCCTGGCCATGCCCGACGAGCAGCGAGCCATGCTCGACACCCTGGGCGTCCCCGCCGATCGCATCACCACCGCCGTGGACGTGCACGACCACCTCGCCGCCAAGCGCCGGGCCATGGAGGTCCACGCCAGCCAGATCACCGACACCTCGTTCTTCCTCATGATGCCCCCCGAGGCCTTCGAGGCGGTGTGGGGCACCGAGTGGTACATCCGCGTCGGGGCCGACGGGGCCGACGCCTTCGAGGACTCGCTGCTCGCCTCGCCATGAGCCCGCAGGAGTCAGCCGACGAGAACGTGCCGGCCATCATCGCCGGAGAGCGCGACACCCTGGTGGCCTTCCTCGGCTACCTGCGTCGCAGTGTCGACCGCAAGCTCGACCATCTGTCCGACGACGACGCCCGGCGTCCGCTCGTGTCCTCGGGTACCACGCTCCTCGGGCTGGTGAAGCACCTGGCCTTCGTCGAGGTCTACTGGGCGCAACGGCGCTTCGCCGGGTCGGAGGTGGTGCTCGAGGGCGACGGCTTCGGGCTCGACCCCGTCGACACCGTGGCCTCGGTGCGACGTGGCTATGCCCACGCGGGGCGACGCACCGACGAGATCGTCACGGCCTGTCCCGACCTCGACCGACCGCTCGCCCGGGGTCGGCACGGCCTCACCCTGCGGTGGATGCTGGCGCATCTGGTCGAAGAGACGGCGCGCCACGCCGGCCACGTCGACATTCTGCGCGAGCTGGTGGACGGCCGGACCGGTCGCTGAGCCCGGCGCGCTCAGCCCGCCGGCGCCAGAGCCAGGTTGGCGGTGAGCGAGAGCTTCCCCTGCCCCCGGTACAGGGTGAGCCGGACGCTCGTGCCCGATGCCAGCGCCTGGACGTCATTGGTGAGGCCCTGTGCGGAGGTCACCGCCTTGCCGTTGAAGCTCACGATGACGTCACCGGTGTGGATGCCGGCGATATTGGCGGGCGACCCGGTCACCACCGAGACCACCAATGCCCCCGCCGCGGGCACGAGCCCATAGGCCTGCTGCTGTTGCGACGTCTCGTCGGTGACCTCCACGCCGAGATAGGTCTTGGCCTTGCCCGCCGTCCCTCCGGCGCGCAGGGTGGCCACCAGTCCCTGGATAGTCGACGACGGGATGGCGAAGCCGATGTTCTGCGCCGGCGCGTTGCCCGTGCTCGACGACGCCACAGCGGTGTCCATCCCCACCACCTGGCCGGCCGAGTCGACGAGGGGACCTCCCGAGTTGCCCGAGTTGATGGCCGCGTCGGTCTGGATCAGGTTCTGCAGGGTCTCGCCCGCGCCGCCTCCCGAATCCCCGGCCTGCACCGTCCGGCCCGTGGCCGAGACGATCCCCGACGTCACCGTGGGCGTGCCCGCCGACAGGCCCAGGGCGTTGCCGATGGCGATGACGGCGTCACCGACCTGGAGCTTGGTCGAGTCCCCGAACGTCACCGGCTGCAGGTTGGCGGGAGGGGAATTGATCTTGAGCAGCGCGGCGTCGCTGGAGGGGTCGGCTCCCACCAACGTGGCCGGCAACGCCGCGGTCTGCCCGTAGAGGGTCACGGTGATGGTGGTGGCGCCCGAGATCACGTGGTTGTTGGTGACCACCTCCCCGGCGCCCGAGATGATCATCCCGGTGCCCTGATCCTCGGTGGGCGCGCCGAAGACACCCCCCACGGCCGCGCCCGGTCCTTTGGCGTCGACCGACACCACCTCGGGCAGGACGCTCTTCACGATGGTGGGGATCTGCGCGCCACCGGCCAGGGCCGGCCCCGGCGTCTCCTCGCCGACCCGCACGGGCGGGGCTGAGCTGACGGTGTTCCCGGTTCCGAGGGCCTCGGCAATGCCCGCCCCAGCGCCACCACCGATGAGGGCAGCGACCACCGCCACCCCGATCCAGCCCCGGGCACCGCGCCGTCCCGGTCTTGGGTCCGGTCCCGGCGCCATCGCCCCGGGGGGTGTCGCCACCGCACCTAGAGGCGGCGTTGGGCCCGGGAACCCCGAGGGTGGCCATCCCGGCACCACGGGGGGCTCGGCACCTCTCCACACCGGAGCCCCCGGCGCCGGGGGCGCCACCAGCGGCCCGGCACCATAGGCAAGATTGGGTGGCGGCACGGATCCCGGTGCGAGGCCCGTCGGAGTCGGAGTCGGAGTCGGCGTCGTCGGCGGCGGCGCGGTGGCGGCGGCCAGGTCGGAGGGGGGCGACGTGCCCCCCAGCGCCGGAGGCACAGCGGGCGTCGGCTCGGCGTCGTCGGCCGCATGGTCCTGACGCATCTCGTCCACCGCTTGTGCTCCTGTTCCATCGGGAGAGATCCACCCCATCGAGTGTTCCCGACGCCTGTCAGATTAGGGAACGCCCATGGCTCCCGGGCGCGTTTCCCCCGTATTCTCAGACCCTCCACAGAAAAGCTGCACAAGGGCGGATGGGACGGGACGAGCGACGTGTTCTCACCGTGTCGGCGCCGACGGTAGCGTGGTCCGACCCCAATGACGCGAAGAATCGACATCGAGCTGACCAGCAGCCGCGACGACGGCACGTGGACGTGGCGCGCCCCCGGGGCACGCCAGCCCCGCGGCTCGCTCGAGGGCACCCTCCTCCCCGACGGCGCCAAGGTCGGTGACATCCTGCGCGCCGACGCCGAGTTCGACCTCGAGGGCATCGTGGTGACCTCGGTCCTGGCGCCGCGAGAAGATCCGCGCACCGAGAAGGTGGCCCGCATCGAGATCGTCGGTTCGGGCCGCGACAGCGGCCCCGGAGGCGTGTCGGTGGTCCTGGTCCCCGGGGGGCGTCGGCGCGACGAGGACGGCCGCGGGGACCGCCCCCGACGGGGGGCGCCGGGACGGGGCGCTCCCCCACGCCGCAACGGCGCCGGCCCCAGCGACGAGCGCGGCGCACGGACCGCCCGACCCGGCCGCGAGGCGCGCCCGTCCCGTGACGGACGCGATGGACGCGACGGACGACCCGAGCGCGGTGCCCCCGGTGCCCGACCGGAGCGCGGTGCCCCCGGTGCCCGACCCGAGCGCGGTGCCCCCGGTGCCCGACCCGAGCGTGCCGGTCGCGACGCGCCAGGGCCGCGTGCGGGTCGTCCCGACCGATCCGAGAGGCCCCGCCGCCTCCAGACGGTGTCGACGCACCGGAATGCCGCACTGGCGGAGTTGCGTCCCGAGCAGCTCCCCGTGGCCGAGCAGCTGCTGCGCGGTGGGATCCCCGCCGTCCGCACCGCCATCGAGGAGCAGAACGCGCGGGCGCGGGCCGAGGGACGGCCCGAGGTGTCGCCGGACCCCCTGCTCACCATGGCCGAGGAGCTTCTGCCCCGCATGAACCTGGCGGGATGGAAGGACCGCGCCGTGGCGGCGCGCAACGCCGGGAAGGACGCGCCGTTGCGCGAGGTCCGCTCGGTGGTGGCGTCGGCCTCCACCGTGAGCCTCGACGACGAGGGTCGCGAGATGGTCACCACGTTGCGCGACGCCCTGCAGGCTCGGGTGACGGCGCTGCGCGACGGGTGGTTGGCCCGCATCACCGCCGCCCTCGACGACGGCCGGGTGGCCGATGCCCTGCGCGTCTCGGCCCGTGCACCCGAGCCCGCGGCCCGGGTGCCGGCCGACATGGCCGTGCGCCTCGCCGAGGCGGCCGGGACCGCCATGTCCTCGGACCTGGCCGAGGCAGACTGGAAGACACTGCTCGAAGCGGTGGTGGACTCCCCGGTGCGCCGGACGGTCAAGCCGGCCGGGCTCCCCAGCCCCGCCGGGGAAGAGCTGCGCTCCTTGGTGCGGCGCGCCGCGGGGCAGGTCCCGGAGCTGGCCCGCATTTTGGGCCTGCCCATCCCCCCGCCGCCCGGTCCTCGCCGGCCAACCCCCTCGGGCGCCCGCGGCGCCTGACTCCCCCGACGCGCGCCGGCGACCCTCGGACCGTCAGCCCATCACACCGTGGGCTCGGAGGAACGCCTCGAGCCCGTCGACCAGCGCCAGCGTCGACACCTCCTCCAGCGCCACCCAGGCTGCGGCGGCGGCGTCACTGCGTGCCACCGGATCGGGGCAGTCGTCGGGCACCTCCATGGTGAAGTCGAGAATCACGAAGTGATAACCCGGGCCCATGCGCTCCGCCCAGCCCAACAGGGCGCCGCATCCCAGCACGAGTCCGGTCTCTTCCCACACCTCGCGCTCCACGGCGTGGGCCAGGGCCTCCCTCGGCTCCACACGACCCCCCGGCACGCTCCACCGTCCCGACTGGGGTTCGGCCGCCCGCTGCACCAGGAGGAGCGCGCCGTCGCGCACGGCGACCGCTCCCACCGCCACGACGGGCGGCGCGGGGGGAACTACCGGGGGCGGCGACGCCGTCATTCCAAGGTGCGGTGCATGGTGATGAGGCGCGCCTTGAACCCCGACGCCTCGAGAAGGTTCTTGGTGGAGCGGTCACCGGGCAGCGCCCCGATGTCGACCCCGCGACACCCGGCGGTGCTGAACCAGGTCACCAACCCCTCGAGCAGCGCCCCGCCCACCCCCACACCGCGGGCCGCGCCCTCCACGTAGCAGGCGTCGATGATCCCCAGCCTGGTCTCGCCCACCTCGTCGAGGCGGCCCATGGCCATTCCCACCACCGCGTCGTCGACCGTCCCCAAGAGGGTGCGACGCCGGGGGTCGGCCAGCAGCCGGTCGAGCCCTCCGGGGCGCAGGAGGGCCTTGGCGATCAGGCCCGACTCTCGACGCACGAACAGGGCCCCGCCCCGGGCCCGCTGGATCTCGTCCAGCGCGGCGCGACACAGCTGGCCGCACCGCTCGGCATCCTCGCGCCGTGCCGGACGCGTGCCCTCCACGGGACCCCTTCGATCCCGGTCCGCGGTCCGCTAGGTCGGCACGCTGTCCCCGCCGGAGAGCAGCTGCTCGACCCGGTGGAGAATGGTGCGTCGCTGGCGGTGGGCAGCCTCGTGGGCACGCACCTCCTCGAGCTCGGGCGGTGACAACCCTTCGAGACGCTGCACCACCTGCGAGGCCGACAAGCTGTCGTAGCCGGGGATGGCGAGCGATGTCGGTGCCCCGGCGCCGTTGGGCCCCCCGCTTCCCAGCCACACCGACGGGCGCCACGGCGGCGCCGCCGGCTCGTGGGCCGCGGCACCGGCGTCCCCGGCGGGCGGGACGAGGGCAGCCCCCTTCTTCTCGGGGGCGGCCTCGACATCGCCACTGCCCTCGAGATCGACAGCCGCATCCTCGGTGTCGGCGCCGACGTCGTGGCCCGAGGTAGGGGCCTCGGGTTGGGCCCCGAGATGGCCGAGCGACTGCTCGAGCTGGCGGCGGCCCATCTGGAAGGCGAACTGCCCGACGAGCCGGGCCGTATGCACCTGGCCCTCGACGCGGTGACGACCCTTCTCCACGAACTTGGGGAACTCCTCGACCAGGGTCACGGCCAAGCCGGTGGGCCCGAATACCACGAGCTCGAGCAACCGGTCCCCGGGAGACTTGTTGTCGGTCACCTCGCACCCTCCTCCTCGTGGCGGGCCACGACGACGGATCTCACACGCAGTCCCGGCACAGCCCCTTTTCGGGATCGGCGAGCTGGCTGGAGTGCTTGACCAAGAAGCACGACCGGCACACGAATTCGTCGGGTTGCTTGGGCAGAACCCGTTCCGAGCCCTCGGTGCGGTCGTCGGGCTCGACGACCTCCTCGTCCTCGGCCTCCTGCTCCTCGACGACCAGCCGCTCCTTCAGGATCTCGTCCAGGCTGGCCTCGACGTCCTCGTCGTCGACCTCTTCTTCGTCCTCGTCGCCCTCTTCGGCGGTGGTGACGGCGGCCACGGGGACCACGACCACCTCAGGCTCGTCCTCCTCGACCACGTCGATGTCGGCGACAACGTCGTCATCGTCCACAAGGGCGACCTCGAGGTCCTCTTCGTCGAGGACCTCTTCGAGCATCTCCTCGTCCGCGGGCTCTTCAAGCTCGGTGTCGAGCTCCTCGGGTTCTGCCACATCATCCAGGTCGTCGGCCACTTCTGCCCTTTAGGTCCCTTGAGGTCGTCGGACGCCGCGGGAGCATATCGGCTCCGATCCGTCAAGCAGATCATCGCGACGGGGTCACCGGAAAGATCTCGGTGTCACACATGCGCCGAGGGCGGCAGGGCCCGGGAACCTTTGGTGCCATCTCCACCAGACCGGCGACACCCGCCGGGCTCATGGTGGGGACGTTCTCTACTCGGTTCCCCGGGCCACCCTCCGCCTCTCACAGTAATCCCCCCCTCGCCACCCGCTCAGCCGGAAGGACCGGAGGAGCAGCGGTAGGGGCGTCTGGGACTGGGCCGCACAATAGGCTCCGCGCCTTCGAGGACTCAAGCGGCTCTTGTACGAGCCGACCAGGAACTTTGCGCGTCCCCCCTGGTCAAGACGACGGAGTCTTTTCTCACCGGGGCGCGATCAGTCGACCCGCGAGCTCCGTCCTCAGGTCGGGACGGCGGCGGAGCGACGGGCCTCGGCGCGCTTCTCGGAACCGAGGCGCTCGAGGTCATAAGATTGATGGTCCACAAACGTCATGGCCTCGGCGATGAGACGGTGCCCGGCGTGCTCGGCGATGAGCCGGTGCATGTCCTGCGCCACGACCCGGTAGGCGGGGTGGCCCTGTTCTCCCGAACGCAGCTCCAGCATGTGCATCGCCTCGCGGGCGTTCATCTGCATGGCGTAGCGGACGCGAAAAGCGAGGGCCACGGCATAAGGCGCCTGGGTCGGGCACGTGCGCGTCATGACGTCGTAGAGATCGGCCGAGCGCGTCATGGAGCGCGCGTAGCGCTCCGCCAGGCCGGCCTCTTCGACGGTGTCGGGCATCTCGTATCCGAACCCCGGACCGAGGTCCTGCCATTCGATGGTGAGCATGCGGTGGCGCTGCAGGTCGCGAAACGCCCCGTAGTCCGAGACGACATCGAACCGATACCCGGTGCGCTCGAAGGCGCGTCCCGGGCGATGCCGACGGTTGATGCGCTCCCCCACGTACGCCCGCATGATCGAGCGCCGGTCCTCGGGCCCGAGGGCCCGCACCCGCCGCAGCACCTCATGGTCGGACAGCGACGTGCGCGGGTAGCACATGGCCGCCACGACCTTGTCCTCGCCTTCGGGGTCCCAGTCCACCAGGGCCACGCCCGACGCCTGCTCGGGAGGAGCGCCCTGGGCGTCGGGCCACAGGCGCGCCACCACCTCGTCGGTCCGAGATGCCGTGTCGGCCAGGTACTCGGTCCACACTCCCCCGCGTTCGGGAATGTCGACGCGCTGGAGGAACGACGGGATGACCTTGCGCAGCTCCTCGAGCATGAGCTGCGCGTACCGCCGCGCTTCGGGAAGGGGGTGGGCGCGCATGCGCAACAACAACATCTCGTAGGACTGGCCCGTGCCGTACACGCCGACGTTCGACAGCGACGCGGCGGGAAGCAAGCCCCGCAGCGCGTCGAGGGCCTTGGCCCGGATGGACTGGCGGTACACGAAGTCGGAGTCCCCGGCGCCCTGGGGGAAGCGCTTCGACAACCAGGCCTGGAGCTCGGGGAGCGACGTGCCGTAGGTGTCGAACATGCGATCCATGTCGCCCACGTACCGCGCCCCCACCGACGACTCGAGCACCTCGGGATCGCGGTGGTAGCGGTAATGGCCCGTGGTGAGGCGGCTGTCGTAGGGCACATAGCGGGTGGACTGCTCGAGGTACGCCATGAGGCGGCCCCACTCGAGCACCTTGGTGAGGATGTTCGACGCCTGCTCGCAGGCGAGGTGGACGCCGCCGAGCTGTGCCACCGAGTCGTCGCCGTACTCGAGGAAGACGCGGTCATAGAGCTCTTCGGCGCGCCGCAATCCCATGGTGGCGTCGACCCCGGCGTCGCCGGTCACGTCGAGCTCGCCCACGAATTCGTCGAGGAACAGCCGGCGCAGGCTCTTGGCCGAGCGGGAGTACCGGGCGAACAGTGCCCCCTTGACCACTTCGGGCAGGTTCACCAGGGCAAAGACGGGGCCCTCGACGTTGGTGACGTATCGGCGCAGCACCTCGATCTCGTCGGCGCTGAACGTCTCCTCGGCGTAGGGGAACATGGCCCCGGCAACACTACGACCGGCGCCACGACGGGGTGGCGGACCCCCGGTTACCTGCCCCGAGACCCGGGCCCACCCTCGTCGGAGGCCGCCCGGCGCGGTGGTGGCGGGCCGCCGGCGGCGGCCGGCGGCGCCACCGCCAGGCCCGGGAAGGACGGACCGTGGTCGAGATCGTCGGGAGCCAGGCCCGGGCCCGCCGACGAGGCCACAACCCCGCGCTGGAGCAATTGGGCGGCGCCCCGGGCCGCCGCCGCGGTGTCGGGCCCGCCCACCACGGCCAGCTGCCGCAACAGGTCGATGAGCTGCTTCACGTTGCGCACGAAGTCACCGGGTGCGAGCTCCGACCGTTCCAGGACGCGGTCGAGGCGTTGCCCACGCGCCCAGCGCCAGGCCACATCGGCGAACCCGTCGTCGGGCGCACGGGTACGCGGCAGATGCGAGGCGTGCTCCTCGACGCTCAACCGCTCCCCCACCGCCGACAGCGCGGCGAGTCGGGGGCGAAGCGCCTGGGGCGGGTTCGACAGGACCGGGGTGCGCCCCCGCCGTGTCTCGAAGGTGCACGACGACACCACCGCGGCCAGCTCGGGCGCGTCGAGCCCGTCGAAGAGCCCCTCGGCGAGAGCTTCGGCCACGAGGAGATCCGACTCGTGGTAGATCCCCGCCAGGACCACCCCGCGCGCCGTCAGGTGCCACGCCGCCATGTCGAGATACCCGAAGCGTTCGAGCAATCCCAGGGTCCGGTCGAGACGACGCGACAGGGCGTGGTGATGGGCGCTGTCGAGGAACTGGGCGAAGGAGCGGTCCAGGATGTAGTGCGCCTGCTCCACGCGGTAGCGGCGCACCAGGTTGACCGCCAGGTTGTAACTGGCCCGGAACGACGACCGGAGATCGGGTGGGGGTGAGGTCGCCAGCGCCGCCACCGCCCCCATCGACACCTGCGGGGACCACACCACCACGGCATGGCCCACCGAGTCCAGACCGCGCCGGCCGGCCCGACCCGTCATCTGGGCGTACTCCCCCGACGACAACCCGCTGCGGCCGTGCTCGCGGATCTTCGTGAGCCGTTCGATGACCACGGTGCGGGCCGGCATGTTGATGCCGAGCGACAGGGTCTCGGTGGCGAACACCACGCGCAGCAAGTTGGAGGAGAAGCAGTCCTCCACGGCCTCACGAAAGGCGGGGATCAGGCCGGCGTGATGCGATCCCAGCCCCGCCTCGAGGCCCGCCGCCCACGGCCCGTACCCGAGGACGCGCAACTCCTCCTCGGGGAGCCCCTCGGTGTGTTCCTCGCAGCGCCGTCGGATCTCGGCTCGCTCTTCGGAGCTCGTGAGGTGCATCCCGTCCGACAGGCACTGGGCCACAGCATCGTCGCATGCCGCTCTCGAGAAGATGAAGACGATGGCCGGCAACATGCTCAGGTCGTCGAGCGCTTCGATGAGCTGGCTGCGCCGGGGGCCCACCAGGCGCGAGTGCCGCAGTCCACCGGGGCGCCGGGCCAGGCGCGCCACGCGCTGGTCCAGGGCCAGGGCCTTGGGGTGGATCGTGCGGTGGTGCAGCAGCGGCACCACGTCGACGCGTCGGCTCCCCTTCTCGGCCACCGCCACGTGATTGCGCAACTCGACCGGACGGTGTGTCTCCACCACCACGTCGGTGGGCCCGCGCGCCGTGGTCAGCCACTGCCCGAACTGCGCGGCGTTGGACACCGTGGCCGACAGGCACACGAACACCACCTCGGGGGGGCTCAGGATGATCACCTCTTCCCACACTGACCCGCGGTAGGGGTCTTGGAGGTAGTGCACCTCGTCCAGCACGACCAGCCCCAGGCCCGCCAGTTGGGGGGAGCGGGCGAAGAGCATGTTGCGCAGAACCTCGGTGGTCATGACCACCACCGAGGCGTCGGCGCGGTGCGACACGTCACCGGTGAGCAGCCCCACGGCGTCGGGCCCGTACACCTCGGCCAGCTCCGAGAATTTCTGGTTGGACAGGGCCTTGAGCGGCGTGGTGTAGAAAGCGCGCTGGCCCCGGGCCAGTGCCCGCGCCACCCCGTAATCGGCCACGACCGTCTTGCCCGAGCCCGTCGGGGCCGACACCAACACCGAGCGGCCCTCGTCCAGGGCGTCGAAGGCGGTCTCTTGGAACCGGTCCAGCGCAAACCCGAGCCGCGACACCACCTGGGCCCGTAGCGCGTCGCCGACTCCCGGACCGGCCGTCACCGAATGCGTGGACTCAACGGCGCAGGAACTTGCCGATCACGATCGACACCTCGTAGAAGACGTACATCGGCAGCGCCAGCGCCAGCATGGAGAACGGGTCCCCGCTGGGCGTGATGACCGCCGCGAACACCACGATCAGCACGATGGCCCACCGCCGCCACGACGACAGCTTCCGCGGCGACACCACGCCCACGAGCTCGAGCGACACCAAGATGACCGGGAACTCGAAGGTGAGCCCGAACACCGCCATGAGCGCCACGATCAAACCCAGGTACTTGTTGGGGTCGTAGATCTGCCGCAGGGTAGGACCACCGATGCTCTGCAGGAACTGCAGCGCATGGGGGAACGACACGAAGGCCAGGAACGCCCCGAACGCGAACAGCACGATCGACGAGACGACGAAGGGTATGGCGTAGCGCTTCTCGTTGCGGTGCAGGCCCGGGGTGATGAACCGCCACAGCTCCCACAGGATCACGGGCGACCCCAGGAACAGGCCCCCGTACGTCGCCAACTTGATGCGCAGCGACAGGCCGTCGAGGGGGCCCGTGACATAGAGCTTGCAGTTGCGAGGCCCGGCCACCCGGCAATAGGGCGCCTGCAGGAAATGCAGGATGTGGGGGTAGATGATGAAGGCCACGGTGGAGCCGATGGCGAAGGCGAAGGCGCAGATGACGACGCGACGCCGCAGCTCCGCCAGATGCTCCCCGAGCGTCATAGCTTGCGCCGAGGGTCGCGTCGACCCGCCTCGGAACGGCAGTCGCAGTCGGGTGGCCATGGCGGGGCGGAGCGGGGCCGGTCAGTTCATGCTGGGGTCGTCGGGCACGGCCGGGAAGGCACCGGGCACCACCGTGCCGGCCCGTTCGGCCCCGGCGTCCGGGCGCGGGGCACCCGCGCCGGCGCCGTTGTGCGCGACAGCCCCCCGCTGCTCCCCCGTCCCGTTCGAGGGTCCGGTCCCGTTGGCCGGCACGGTCCCGTTTGAAGGCACGGTCCCGTTGGCGGGCACAGTCCCGTTGCCTGAGGCGAGGGGGGTGCCGTCGGCGGGTGGGGCGTCGGCATCCGGCGCCGCGCCCGCGTCGGCGCCCGGCTCGTCGGTCAGGGCCCGTTCATGCTCATCGGCCAGGCGGTCGAGGAAGGCCAGGGGCGAGCGCACGGCTTGGGCGACTTCGTGGGTGGGGGGCAGGTTGGGAAAGGTGCCCCGGACCTCGGTCTCGATACGCGCCCGCCACTGGCGCAGGTCGTGCCACGCCGCGCCGATCTGACGCGCCATCTGCGGGAGCTTCTCGGGCCCCAGGACGATGAGCGCGATGACGAGGATGACCAGCAGTTTCGCCGGGCTGAGCGACAGCATTTCGAGCCGAGTCTACGACGCCGGGCTTGAGAGCAACGGGCGTCGGGCACCAGACGCTGATCAATAGAAGTGGAACGAGGTGAGCGGCCAGATCTTGACCACCACCCGGCCCACGATGAGGTTGCCGTGGATCGGCCCGAAGAACCGGCTGTCTTGGGAGTCCGACCGGTTGTCCCCCATGACGAAGTACTCGCCCGGGGGGACCTTCTGCGTGGTGATCCCGGTGGTCACGGTGCCCGAGACGAGCCAGGGCTCTTTGAGGGGCTTGCCGTTGATCACGACCTGGCCCCCCGCCGACGAGATCGTCTCACCGGGCAGACCGATGACGCGCTTGACCAGGTCCTTCACATCGGGCCCGGCGTCCTCGCCCGGGGGGGTGGCGAAGACCACGATGTCGCTTCGGTGCACGGCATGGAGGTGGTAGCTGACCTTGTCGACCAGGATCCGGTCGCCGATCATGAGGGTGGGCTCCATCGAGGCGGAGGGGATGAAGAAGGTCTGGACCACGAAGGTCCGGATCCCGACCGCCACCACCACGGCCACCACCAGCACGACCGCCCACTCGATGATCCAGCGGCCGCCGCGCCTCACCCGGGGGGCGGCCGGGGGCCGGGGAGCGGGGACCCGGTCGGGCGGGGTCCCCCAGTCGGCCGGAGCCAGCAGCGTCGACGGGTCGGGCGCCGCCATGACCGGCGTGTGCACGGGGGTGCTGGGGGCCACCGCCGCCCAGGAATTGACCGCCGCCGGGGCCGGGGCGGGGCCGCGCAACCAGAGGGCGTCGAGCGAACTCGATGGTGGTGCCGCCTCCGGCCGGTCAGGGGTCACGACATTACGAGGCTAGTGGACCACACCTCGTTATTGACCCCCGGCGGCGCTCAAAGGCTGGCGATCAGCTTCTCCACCCGCTCGTCGTGGGACCGGAAGGGGTCCTTCAGCAACACCGTGCGCTGGGCCTGGTCGTTGAGCTTGAGGTGCACCCAGTCGACGGTGAAATCACGGCGACGCTCCTTGGCCCGACGGATGAACTCCCCCCGGAGCCGGGCCCGGGTGGTTTGGGGCGGGCGGGTCATGGCCTCGGTGATGGCACTGTCCTCGACGAGGCGGTCCACCCGATCGCGCGCCTCCATCCGGTAGTAGAGGCCCCGGCTGCGGTTGACGTCGTGGTACTGGAGGTCGAGCAGGGCCACCTTGGGATGCCCGAGCGGCAACGAGTGCCGGTCGCGATACGCCTCGATCAGCTGGTACTTGGCCACCCAGTCGCACTCGCGCCCCAGGGTCAAGGGGTCGGACTCGAGGGCCTTCAGACAGTGCTCCCACATGTCGAGGGCCCGGTCCTCCTGCGGAGACAGCCCGTGGGTGTCGCGATAGCGCAGCGCCCGGTTCAGGTACTCGGACTGGATGTCCAGCGCGCTGACCTCGCGCCCGTTGGCGAGGCGCACCTTGCGGCGGCACGTGAGGTCGTGGCTGATCTCGCGGATGGCCCGAATGGGGTTCTCGAGGGTGAGGTCGCGCAGCACCGTGCCGGGGTCCTCGAGCATGCGCAACAGGATGCTGGTCGTTCCCACCTTGAGGTACGTGGCGTACTCGCTCATGTTGGAGTCGCCCACGATGACGTGGAGGCGGCGGAAGCGCTCGGCATCGGCGTGGGGCTCGTCGCGCGTGTTGATGATGGGCCGGCTCCGGGTCGTCGCCGACGACACCCCCTCCCAGATGTGCTCGGCCCGTTGCGACAGGCAGAACACCGCCCCCCGGGCCGTCTGCAGGACCTTGCCGGCTCCGGCGAAGATCTGGCGGCTCACGAGGAACGGGATCAGCACCTCGGTGTAGTGCGCGAAGTCGTCTCGCCGACTGGTGAGGTAATTCTCGTGACATCCGTAGGAATTCCCCGCCGAGTCGGTGTTGTTCTTGAACAGGTAGATGACGCCGCGGATGCCCTCCTCGCGCAGCCTGGCCTCGGCCCCGGTGACGAGATGGTCCAGGATCCGCTCCCCCGCCTTGTCATGGGCCACGAGGTCGGTGATCGAATCGCACTCGGGGGTGGCGTACTCGGGGTGGCTGCCCACGTCGAGGTACAACCGGGCGCCGTTCTCGAGGAAGACGTTGGAGGAGCGGCCCCAGCTGACCACGCGCCGGAACAGGTACCGGGCCACCTCGTCGGGCGACAGCCGTCGTTGGCCGCGCAGGGTGCAGGTGACGCCGTACTCGTTCTCGAGCCCGAAGATCCGCCTGTCCACCTCATCCACGGTAGTGCCGGGTGTGCGTGGGCGGCGTCTCCTCTCCGGGCACGACCCGGCGGCGCTCGATACCCTGGGCGGGTGGCTTCGCCGCTGATGGTCCACCTGACGACGGTGGGGTCGATGTTCGAGGCACGCGTCGTGATGGCACGCCTCGGCGCCGACGGCATCCTCACCCAGTTGGGCGGCGCGGGCGAAGGCCCTTATCCCTTGCCCGGGCCCGTCGAGGTGCTCGTCGTGGTCGACCAGGCCCGTGAAGCGCGCGAGCTCATGCTCGCCGACCAGGTCGAGGCGCTCTTCGAGACGGTGGAGGGAGATTTCCCCGGCGAGCAGTAGCCGGCGGAGGTCTCACTCCGAGCGCAGGGGTCCCCCGTCGCTCACGGCACTGTCTCCCGAACCGGCACCGCCCGAACCGGACCCGTCTCCCGACCCGGCGCCCGAGGTGCGCGACCCCCGGGCCCCGCCTTTGCGGCCGCCCATGAGATCGGCCAACTCCTCGTTGGCCAGCCGGCGAAAGGCCCGGCGTCCGTTGGCCCGGGCCAGCACGGCCACCTCGAGGTCGCCGGGCTCGAGGGTCCGCTCAGGACCCCCCAACCCCGAGACCGTGGCCCGCAGGGCGGCGTCGAGGGCCCAGTCACTCTGGTACGACTCCGCCACGCGGTCCGAGATGGACTCGGTCTCCCCGCCCAGCACCGCGAACCGGTCCTCGTCGGTGATCGTGCCTTCGTAGGCGATGTGGTACAGCTGGTCGGGCTTGCCGTCCACCCCGAGCTCGGCCACCAGGATCTCCACCTCGAGCGGCTTCATCTCGTGGGTGAACACCTGGCCCAGGTACTGGGCGTAGAGGTTGGCGAGCGACCGGGCGTCCACGTCCTCGCGGCTGAAGGCGAAGCCCTTGGTGTCGGCGTGGCGCACCCCTGACACCCGCAGCTGGTCGAACTCGTTGTACTTGCCTACGCCGGCGAAGGCGATCCGGTCGTAGATCTCGCTCACCTTGTGCAACGAGCGCGACGGGTTCTCGGCCACGATCAAGATGCCGTCGGCGTACACGCACGCCACCAGCGACCGGCCCCGGGCGATGCCCTTCTGGGCGTACTCGGCCCGGTCCTTCATCACCTGCTCGGGCGCCACGTAGAAGGGCATCGTCACGAGACGCCACCTCCGCTGTTGCCCCCGAGACTGCGGCGCTGCACCAGGGCCGTGAAGCTCTCGGCCACTTCGGCGTCGGCGAGGCGGGCATAGCCCTCGGCCGTCACCGTCGCCACCACGGGGAAGATCCCCCGCACCAGGTCGGGCCCGCCCGTGGCGGAGTCCTCGTCGGCCGCCTCGTACAGGGCCCGCACGGCCAGCTCGACGGCGTCCTCGCGTCCCAGATCGGGGCGCCACCCCAGCTTGATGGTGGTGCGGGCGTCGCGGCCCCCCGACCCCGTGGCCGCGTAGTCGGCCTCTTCGAAGTGCCCGCCGGTGACGTCGTAGGTGAAGATGCGCCCCTCGCCCAGGCGCAGGTCGTAGCCGCAGAACAGCGGCACCACCACCAGCCCCTGCATGGCCATGGGGAGGTGCTCGCGCACCATCTGGCCCAGCTGGTTGGCCTTGCCCTCGAGGCTGAGGGCCACACCCTCCACCTTCTCGTAGTGCTCGAGCTGGGTCTGGAAGAGCTTCACCATCTCCACCGCCGGACCCGCCGCCCCGGCGATGGCCACGGCGGAGTGCCGGTCGGCGGGGAAGACCTTCTCCATGGCGCGGTGCGCAATGATGTTGCCCTCGGTGGCGCGCCGGTCTCCTGCCATCACCACGCCGGGGGCGAACCGCAGTGCCACCACCGTGGTGCCGTGCGCCACCGCCGGGACCGCGCCCCGGCCCGGGTCCATCGACCGGGGCAACGTCAGGCTGGGGTGGTGCTGGCGGATGAAGGCGGCGAAGCTGGGGCCCGGGTCCTCCCCGGGCGGAAAGAGGGGCAGACCCACCCGGCTACTCCCCACCCTTCTGTACGTAGTTGCGGACGAACTCCTCGGCGTTTTCCTCGAGGACCTCGTCGATCTCGTCGAGCAGGTCGTCGAGCTCGGCCTTGAGCTTCTCGCCCTGCGGGGACGGCGCGGGGGCCTCGACCTCCTCGGTCGTGGTCTCCTCACGAGTCGTCGCCGCCGGTCGGCGCTTCTTCTCTTGCTCTGCCATCAACCCACTCCTAGGCGCTCAACCGTGCCAACAGCTCCGCCGGGGACGAGCTCGAGTCCAGGAGCTCCTCGACGAATTCGGCCGTTCCACGTAGCGGATCCATCATAGGGACGCGTCGCAGGGGATCGGTACCCAAATCGAATACCAGGGAGTCCCAGTTGGCACTGGCCACCGACGACGCCCACCGCTTCAGGCACTGGCCGCGGAAATAGGCACGGGTGCGCCGGGGCGGCTCGGTCACGGCGTCGAGCACGTCCTGGTGCGTCACCAGGTGCTCGGTGTCGAGCCGGGCGAACAACGAACGCTCGGGGCGCAGGTCGTGGTATTGCAGGTCCACCGCGGCGAGCCGGTGGTCGTCCCAGTCGAGGCCGTGGCGATCGCGATACGCCTCGAGCAGTCCCAGCTTGGCGGCCCAGTCCACCTTGTCGGCCACGACGCTGGGGTCGGTCTCGAGGCCGTGCAGGACGTCTTCCCAGCGCGCCAGCACCTGCTGGCCCACGGCCTCGTCCCCGAGGCACTGCAGTCCGCGGTCCTCGGCGTACTTGCGGGCCAACCCGAACAGCTCCCACTGCAGAGCCAGGGCCGTGGTGGTGCGCCCGTCGGCGAGGTCGAGCGGGGCCGACAGGCTGAGGTCGAGCGAGACCTGGCGGATGGCCTTCACGGGGTTGGCCAGGGTCAGCTCGCGCCCGTCGAAGGCGTCGTCCTCGATGAGGGCCAGGACGAGGGCGGTGGTCCCCACCTTCAAGAAGGTGGCCACCTCGCACATGTTGGCGTCCCCCACGATCACGTGCAGCCGGCGGTACCGCTGGGGATCGGCGTGGGGCTCGTCCCGGGTGTTGACGATGGGACGCTTCAGAGTGGTCTCGAGGCCGATCTCCTCCTCGAAGAACTCGGCCCGCTGCGAGATCTGGAAGGTGATGTCGCGCCCGGCGTTGCCGGCGGTCTCGCTCCCCACCTTGCCCGCGCCGGCGAAGATCTGGCGCGTGACGAAGTGCGGAGTGATCAGATGCGCGATGCGGGCGAAGGGGACGGCGCGGTCCATGAGGTAGTTCTCGTGGGTGCCGTACGAGTTGCCCTTACTGTCGGAGTTGTTCTTGTAGACGACGATGGACTGTCCCTCGGGCAGGGTCCGGCGCACCGCCGCCATCGATCGACGCAGCACCTCCTCCCCCGCCTTGTCGTAGAGCACGACCTCGAGGGGATCGGCACACTCGGGCGTCGAGAACTCGGGATGGGCGTGGTCGACGTAATACCGGGCGCCGTTGGTGAGCACGGCGTTGACGAGATGGGTCTCGATCTCGGGGGGCATCGACCCCTCACGGGCGTACCCCCGGGCGTCGTTGCCCGGTGACTCGTCCTCGAAGTCCCATCCGGCGCGGGCCAGGTCCGAGACGTATGCGTTGACGAGGAGCGACGACGACGCGACCGGGTTGCCGTCGCCGCCGACGTGGTGGATTCCGTACTCGGTCTCGATCCCGCATACCTTCGCGACGACCATGAAACCGACCCTAGTGCGTGGCGGCTATGGCGGCGCGACCCGGGCCCGTTGCCACTGTGCAGCCCTTCAGTGAGCTCACAGGTACTGGCCGGTACCAACCCGCTCGATGGAACGACCACCCCGGGTCTCCTCGGTGTCGGCCAGGAGGGTGCGCACGTACACGATGCGCTCGCCCTTCTTGCCCGAGATCCGGGCCCAGTCGTCGGGGTTGGTGGTGTTGGGCAGGTCCTCGTTCTCTTTGTACTCCCGCCGGATCGACTCCAGGAGGTCGGAGGTGCGGACACCCTTCCCCTCTCCCGCGATGGCCCGCTTGATGGCCAGCTTCTTGGCCCGGCGGACGATGTTCTCGATCATCGCCCCCGACGCGAAGTCCCGGTAGTACAGCACCTCTTTGTCGCCGTTTTGGTACGTCACCTCGAGGAACTTGTTCTCGTCGTCAGCGCGGTACATCTCCGCCACCGTGTCCTCGATCATGGCCTGCACCGACTTCGCGGCGTCCCCGCCGCCGAGGCGTTCCACCTCCTTGGCGTCGATGGGAAGGTCCGCGGTGAGGTAGCGCGAGAAGATCTGCGACGCTGCTTCCTCGTCGGGCCGCTCGATCTTGATCTTCACGTCGAGGCGCCCAGGACGGAGGATGGCAGGGTCGATGAGGTCCTCACGGTTCGATGCGCCGATGACGATGACGTCGCGCAGTGCTTCCACGCCGTCGATCTCGGCCAGTAACTGCGGCACGATGGTCGACTCCATGTCGGAGCTGATGCCCGTGCCCCGGGTGCGGAACAACGAGTCCATCTCGTCGAAGAACACGATGACCGGGACGCCCTCTTCCGCCTTCTCCCGGGCCCGCTGGAACACGAGCCGGATCTGGCGCTCGGTCTCCCCCACGTACTTGTTGAGCAGCTCGGGCCCCTTGATGTTCAAGAAGTAGCTCCGGATGTTGGAGTTCCCCGTCACCTGGGCCACCTTCTTGGCGAGCGAGTTGGCGACCGCCTTGGCGATGAGGGTCTTGCCGCACCCCGGCGGCCCGTACAACAAGATGCCCTTGGGCGCGGGCAGCTTGTACTCCTTGAACAGCGCCCGGTGCAGATAGGGAAGCTCGACGGCGTCGGTGATGTCCTCGATCTGGCTGTCGAGGCCACCTACGTCCGCATACGTGACGTCGGGGACCTCCTCGAGGACGAGCTCTTCGACCTCGGGCCGGGGTAGCTTCTCCACGAGCAGCCCCGAGCGCGTCTCCATGAGCACGGCGTCGCCGGCGCGCAGGTGCACACCGAGCAGGTCGTGGGAGAGCTCGACCACGCGCTCCTCGTCGGCGCGGGCGTAGACGATGGCACGCCGACCGTCGTCGAGGAGATCCTTCAACGTGACGACCTCACCGGAGTCCTCGCCCTCGCGCGCCAGGATGACATTCAACGACTCGTTGAGGACGACCTCTTGTCCCCGGCGCAGCTCGACCCCGTCGATCTCGGGATGCACGGCCACTCGCATCTTGCGTCCGCCCGAGAAGACGTCGACGGTCCCGTCGTCATTGGCGTGCAGGAACGTCCCATACGCGCTCGGGGGTTGGGTGAGCTTGTCGACCTCCTCTCGCAGCGCGGCGATGTGTTCCTTCGCCTGTTGCAGGGTGTAGGTCAGCTTCTCGTTCTGCGACACCGCCTGGGCCAGCTGGCCCTTGGTCTCGAGCAGCCGCTCCTCGAGCGACTGGACCCGGCCGGGCCCCTCCGACAGGCGTCGGCGCAGGACGGCGACTTCCTCGTCGGCCTGCAGGCAGCGTTCGCGCAGTCGTTCGAGCTCTTCGCGCAGCGCCAGCTGTCGTTCCTCTTCCGGCTCGGCCGTCGGAACCACCTCCTGGGCTTGTCTCCGGGCGCCTCTTGCGACCATACACCGGGCCTGGGGCCAAATTGGCGCTCAAGCAACGGGGGATTCAGGTCGACGCCCCGGTACACTCTTGGTCTGAGTAACAACGAGGCGGACGGCCACGTCCGGTGGCGATCAGGGCAGCAATGCCGGCCGGGGAGGTGGCCTGTTCGGTGATCGGTCAATTGACACCGCGAACCGGGCATCGTTACTTTCCGAAGGCGTCGACCGAGTACCCGAGAACGAGACCCGAGAAAAGGCGAGAGCGAGCTCATGAAGGTCTGGATCGACCAGGATCTGTGCACCGGCGACGGCCTGTGCGAGGAGATCGCGCCGGCCGTCTTCACGTTGCTCGACGACGGCCTCGCCTACGTCAAAGAGGGTGACCAGGTCAAGAACGAGCCAGGCGGTTCGGCCGGTCTCGCCCTCGTCCCCGACGACCTCGAGGACGCTGTCACCGAGGCGGCCGAGGAATGCCCCGGGGAGTGCATCTTCATCGAGCAGGGCTGAACGCGCCTCACAGCTCGGGTTCAGGTATCGCCACGAGCAGTCTCGCCGTCGTGATGAACCCGGTGTGGGCCACCATGCGATGGTCGGGGCGCACCGACCGCTCCTCGACGTGCCACGTGCGCCGCAACACCTCGAAGGTCTCTGCCATCCCGAACGACCTCGACGCCATGGCGGCGCGCAGACTGGCCACCTGGGTGATCGACGGGAGATATGCCAGAAGGATCCCGCCCGGTCGCATCGCCTCGGACGCAGGGCCCAGCGCGCGCCATGGCTCGGGTAGGTCGAGCACGACACGATCGAGGTCGCGCTCCTCGATCCCCTGGTACACGTCGCGCTCTTCCACCCGG
>DATCBU010000133.1:0-21705 GCA_036511675.1 Acidimicrobiales bacterium
CCACCCCGGCATCGCTGGCTGCGCCTCCGATCACGATCAACGCACCGATCCCCAGCCCGGTCCCGGCCTCGGGGCTCACGCTGAACCTGCCGGCGACGCCGCAAAGTGTCGGTCCCTTCACCGCCACCGGCGGCGCCATCAGCCTGACGGTCGACCCTGTGGTCAGCCTCACGCTGGTCGTGTCGGGGAGCAACCTCAACCTGACGTGCACGCCGTATCCGAACAACAGCGCCACCACCGGGATCGTCCCCGCTGCCCCCACGGCGGCCAAGGCGTCTCCGGTGATCGCCACCGCCACCTCGGGGGGGGCGGCACCGACGCCCACCACACCGGCACCGGCGGCCACTACACCGGCACCGGCGGCCACTACACCTGCCCCGGTGACGTCGTCGCTGGCCTCGACCGGCCCCGGCCCACACCTGTGGCTGGTGGCCCTGATCGGCTTCATCGTCTTGTACCTGGGCTCGGTAGTCCTGGCCCTGGTGGAGCGGCCCCGGAGCCTGCTGCGGCGGGTCCTGCGGTTGGCGCCGCCGGCCATGCCGGTCCCGGCCACGGTGGCCGATGCCGCCGAGGCCAGCCCGATGGTCGACCGAAGCGTGTGGTCCGAGCCACCGAGTGCCAAGCCGGCCTATCCCAAGGCCGGGGGATCACCGGGGCTGTGGTTCGACGGTTGGGAGCCTCAGGGCCGCAACCGGGACTGACGCCAGCGGCGCTCCCCCTACACGGGGGGGTGGAGGGGGAGCGCCGGCGTTGGCATCACCCATGCCGCGGAGCGACGCGGGTGGTCGTGCCCGTCGGGTGGTTGCCGGTGCCGTAGCCACAGCACCATGCGGGCGCCACGGTCGTGCTCGACCGGGGACTGCGCGTCGACCACGGCGTCCATGGCGGAGGCCAGCTCGGCCACGATGGCGAGGCCGAGCCCGACGCCGAGCTTTCGACCTGGGACCCGGTCGGAGCTGTAGTGCCGCTCGAAGATGTGGGGGAGATCGTCGGCGCTGATGCCCGGGCCGTCGTCGGAGACCCAGATGGCGATCCAGTCGCCATCGCCCTGCATGCCGATCTCCACCGTGCTCGAGGCGAACTTGAGCGCGTTCTCGATGAGGTTGGCGATCACCTGACCCACCCGGTCCGGATCGGCGTCGGCCCACAACGATGCGTCACCGGGCACGGTCACGAGCTCGATGCCGATGCCGGTGGCTTCGGGTTGGAAACCCTCGGCCACGGTCCTGGTCACGGCGCCACAGTCGATGCGCTGGGTGTGCAAAGAGAATTGGCGGGCCTGGAGGCGGGCGAGGTCGAGGAGGTCCTGGACCAGCCGTTCGAGTCGCCGGGCCTCGCTGCCGATGATGTGCACGGCGCCAGGAACGTCGTCAGTGGCACCGTCGGTGATGGCATCGGCATAGCCGCGGATCGACGTGAGCGGCGTGCGCAGCTCGTGGGAGACCGACAGCAGGAATTCCCGTTCGAGGCCCTGGGCCCGGCTGAGGTTCTCGCCCAGGGTGTTGATGGCTTCGGCCAGATCGGCCAACTCCGGGTACTCCCGCTGGTTCACCGGGACGGTGGCGGCCAGGTTGCCGCCGGCGATCTGGCGGGTGGCCCCGACGGCTCGGACGATGGGGGCGCTGATGCGACGGGCAAGCACCGCCGCCACCACCACACCGGCCAGGAGCACCACCCCGGCCACGAGCAAGAAGTACCCGACACCGTTGACGGGGCTGGCGACATGGCGCGTGACGACGAGGACGCGCACGTCCGACACCGGCAGCCCGTCGTCGAGCGCAGCGCGTTGCGCCGGTGACAGGGCGAGGGGCTGTGCCACGAACACGACGTGGCCCACGTTGCCGGCCACGGTGTCTCCGGATCGCAGGGCGGCGGTGTCCATCACCGGGCCACCGAGAGGGGCGGGCACGGCCCCGAGCTCGCCCGTCGGGCTCAGCCACGCCACCGTCAGACGGTCGAAGGCGCCGGCCCGCCGGAGCACGTCCTCGACTTTGTGGCGCGTGAAGGTCGGGTCCAAGGACATGAGCCCCCCGATGGCCCGGGCCTCGGTGGTGAGCTCGTTCTCCGCCGTCGAGATGGCGGCCCGCCGCACCAGGAGGACGCTGCCGACCACGGTCAGGACCAGGGTCCCGATGACCACCCCGAGTATGGCGACGGTGATGCGTCGGCGCACGTGTCGGGGTCAGCCCAGCCGGTATCCGACCCCCCACACCGTGGTGAGGGGCAGGTCGTCGCCGAGCTTCTTGCGCAATTGCCGCACGTGGACGTCGACGGTCCGTTCGTCGCCGTACCACCCCTCACCCCACACCCCGTCGAGGAGCTGGCGCCGTGACAGGGCCAGTCCGGTGTTGAGGGCCAGGTAGGTGAGCAGGTCGAACTCGCGGCTGGTGAGCGCGACCACGCTCTCGCCCCGACGCACCTCGCGCCGCCCCGTGTCGATCGCCACCTGGCCGACCTCGAGGATCGAGGGCTCCAGGCGCGCCGGCGATCCGGCGCGGCGCAAGATGGCGCGCACCCGGGCCACGAGCTCGCGCGGCGAGAAGGGCTTGGTGACGTAGTCGTCGGCTCCGAACTCGAGCCCCACGACGCGGTCCACCTCGTCGTCTCGGGCCGTGAGCATCACGATGGGGACGTCCCCGGCGGCGCGCAGGCGACGGCAGACGTCGAATCCGTCGAGCTCGCCGGGGAGGCCGACGTCCACCACCACGAGCTTGGGCCGGTCCCGCTCGGCGTAGGCCAGGCCCTGCGCCCCGTCACGGGCCTGGAGCACCCGGAAGCCCTCTCGTCGAAGGTACAACGCCACCAGGTCGGAGATGTTCTGGTCGTCCTCGATGACGACGATGGTCTCCCCGTCTCCTGCCATCGGTCCCAGCTTGACACCACTGGAGTGCGGCGCACGGGGACCCTCGGGGCGGGCGGGCATGCCACCCATCACACAACGGCGGGGTCAAAGGACCATGAAGCATTGATGAGGAACGTGTGATGTCGCAGCTCCGCTGCCCGGTTCCGGCAACGGCGGTGCGGTCCCGGAGACCGCTGAGCAGCCGGCGCCGCCCAGTAGGCTCGGTCCGGTGCCTCCCGACACCTACCTGACGGGGATCCTCGCCGCGCACCGCGCCCGGGCCGCCGACGACGACCGGGCCCTCGACGAGCTCGTGGACCGGGCCCTGTCCTCACCTGCCACCCGGCCCTTCGGCGGAGCTCTGTCGGTCCCGGCCGGGGGTGAGCTGGCGGTCATCGCCGAGGTGAAGCGGCGCTCACCCTCGAAGGGCCCCCTCGACGCCGGGCTCGACCCCGCCCAGCTGGCCCGCGACTACGAGGCCGGCGGGGCCTCGTGTGTCTCGGTGCTCACCGACGAGGAGTTCTTCTCTGGGTCCGCCGCCGATCTGACCGCGGCGCGCTCCGCCTGCGGGCTCCCCGTCCTGCGCAAGGACTTCACCGTGAGCCCGGCGGACCTCGCCGACGCGCGGCTCATGGGTGCCGACGCCGTGCTGCTCATCGTGGCCGCGCTCTCGGACGCGGAGCTCGTGATGTTGCTCAGCCTGGCCCACGAGCTCACGCTCGACGCCCTGGTCGAGGTGCATGACGACGCCGAGCTCCACCGGGCCCTCGACGCCGGGGCCGAGCTCGTCGGGGTGAACCAGCGCGACCTCACCACCTTCTCGGTCGATCCCGACCGGGCCGCCCGGATGGTGGGACAAATCCCGCCCGAGGTCGTGGCCGTGGCCGAGTCGGGGATCCGGGGCAGAGACGACGTCCGAGTCCTGGGCGATGTCGGGTACCAGGCCGTGCTCGTCGGGGAGTCGCTCATCCGCGCCCCCGATCGCGGCGCCGCGGTGCGGGCGCTCACCGGGCATCGCGTGGGACAGCGGTCCGGTCCGCCTCCGAGGGCGACGCCCCCGACCGCAGTGCCCCAGGCCGGCAGGGCGGGGAGGTGACCGCATGTTGGTGAAGATCTGCGGGATCACCTCGGAGGCCGACGCCCTGCTGGCGGTCGGGCTCGGTGCGGATGCCATCGGCTTCGTCTTCGCTCCCTCGCCGCGCCAGGTGGCGCCCCAGGCGGTGCGGCGCATCATCGAACGCGTCCCGCCCGAGATCCTCACCGTGGGGGTGTTCCGCAACGAGGCGCGCACCAGGGTGGTGGACATCGTGAACGGCATCGGTCTGCGCGCCGCGCAATTGCACGGGGACGAGACGGCCGAGGACACGCGCTGGGTGTCCGAGCGCATCGCCTTCACCATCAAGGCCTTTCCCGCCGGGCATCGCAACATCGCCCACATCGACGACTACGGCGTGGAGACGGTCCTGGTGGACGCCGAATCGCCGGGGTCGGGCGAGGTGTTCGACTGGCGGTTGGCCGAGGGAGTCGTGGACCCGGCCCGACTCATCGTGTCGGGTGGGCTCCATGCCGACAACGTGGCCGATGCCATCGCCCATCTGCACCCCTTCGGCGTCGACGTGTCGTCGGGGGTCGAGTCCGAGCCGGGTCGCAAGGATCCCCACAAGGTGCGGGCCTTCGTGCTGGCGGCGCGCGCCGCCTCGGGGGAGAAGGGGGGCGACGCCGCCGGGGTGCGAGCCATGGACGACGACGAGGAGCTCGGGGGCCCCTTCGACTGGCAGGAGGACGGGTGAGCGCGGGGCCCCGCACCGGGGGGCTGATGGGCGAGCCGTCGTCGAGCGGTCGCTTCGGCGAGTTCGGCGGACGCTTCGTCCCCGAATCGCTCATGCCGGCATGCCTCGAGCTCGAAACGGCCTTTCGTGCCGCGTGGGCCGATCCGGGATTTCACGACGAGTTGTCCGGCATCTTGCGCCACTACGGTGGCCGGCCCACCCCGGTGACCGAGTGCCATCGATTGTCGCAGCGTCTGGGCGTGCGGGTGCTGCTCAAGCGCGAAGACCTGGCCCACACCGGATCGCACAAGCTCAACAATGTGATCGGCCAGGCGTTGCTGGCCCGACGCATGGGCAAGTCCCGTCTGATCGCCGAGACCGGCGCCGGGCAGCACGGTGTGGCGGCGGCCACCGCCGCGGCGTTGTTCGGTATGGACTGCGTCGTCTACATGGGCGAGGTCGACACCGAGCGCCAGGAGCTCAATGTCTTTCGCATGGAGCTGCTCGGGGCCGAGGTCCGAACGGTGCGGGCCGGGAGCCGCACGCTCAAAGACGCCGTGAACGAAGCGCTGCGGGACTGGGTGGCGAACGTGGCCGACACCCATTACTGCCTTGGGTCGGTGATGGGGCCCCATCCCTATCCGTGGATGGTGCGCGAGCTCCAGCGGGTGGTGGGCGACGAGGCCCGGGAGCAGTGCCGGGCCCTGCTCGGCGGCGGTGACCCGGATTGGGTGGTGGCCTGCATCGGGGGCGGGTCGAACGCGGCGGGGACCTTCGCCGGGTTCGTGGACACCGACGCTGTGCTGGTGGGGGTCGAAGCCGCCGGGGGGGCGGCGGTGGGCCGGGGCGTCCCGGGTGTGGTCCACGGCATGAAGTCCTATGTCCTGCAGGACGAGGTGGGACAGATCGCCGAGGCCTATTCGATCTCGGCCGGCCTCGACTATCCCGGGATCGGTCCCGAGCATGCCCATCTGTCGGCGATAGGGCGGACGCGCTACGAGCAGGCCGGTGACGACGAGGTGTTGGCCGCCTTCCGCCTCCTCTCGGAGACCGAGGGCATCATCCCCGCCCTCGAACCTGCCCATGCCCTGGCCTGGTTGGCACGCGAGGCAGGCAGATCGGTGCCGATCGGCGCCACCGTCCTGGTCACCCTGTCGGGGCGCGGCGACAAGGACGTCGCCCAGGTCCGCGACATGCTGCGTTGACCAGTCCCGCTCCGGGTGGGCCCGCCGCGGCCCGCACAGCGCGCACGGGCCCGCTCGAATCACACCTGCGGTCGAGGCGCGACGCGGGCCGCAAGCTGCTCGTCCCCTACGTCACGGGCGGGATGGGCCCGGACTGGATCGAGGCGGTCCACGCCGTCGCCGAGGCCGGGGCCGACGCCGTGGAGATCGGCATCCCCTTCTCGGATCCCATGATCGACGGTCCCACCATCCAAGAGGCGTCGCTGCGGGCCCTGCAACGGGGCACCACGCCGACGACGGTCCTGGACGCGCTGGCCCGGTCGGACCTCGCCGTCCCGCTGTGCGTGATGACGTATTACAACATCGTGTTCCGCGCCGGCCTACGCCGATTCGCCCGTTCCCTCGCCGAGGCCGGCGTGGCGGGTGCGATCATCCCCGACCTCCCCCTCGAAGAGGGAGAAGAGTGGTGCGCCGAGGCCGATGACGCCGGCGTCGCCACCGTGCTCTTGGTCGCCCCGTCCACACCGCGGGCGCGCGCCGCGGCGATCTGCGAACGCTCGCGGGGCTTCGTCTACGGCGTCGGCGTCATGGGGGTCACCGGGGAGCGTGCGGCCTTGGCCTCGACGGCCAGCGGCGTGGCCCAGATGGTGCGGGCCGTGAGCGACCGCCCGGTGTGCATCGGGATCGGCGTGTCCACGCCCGAACAGGCGGCCCAGGCGTGTGCCCACGCCGACGGCGTGGTGGTGGGCTCGGCCATCGTGCGCAGGTTGCTCGACGGGGACGGCCCCGAGGCGGCGGGAGGGTTCGTGGCGTCGCTGCGGGCCGGCATCGACCACACCGCCCACTGACGCGTCGTGCGCCGGGCCCGGTTGCAGCCGGCGGTGGTGGTGCTCAGCGACCCAGCAGCCACCCGCCGGCCTGTACGGCCCGGTCGAGCGCGTGGCGCGCCAGGCCGCCTCTGTCGCCGAGGAGCAGAAGCATCACGGCGCTGATCACCAGCAGGAGGGCGCCCACGATGCCCATCCAGACGAGCCCGGGGGAGGGCCCGGTGAAGGCCAGGGAGGTGGGAGCCGCGGCCGACACCGGGGCGGAGGGCGACGCGGTCGAGGATGACGCACCGCCGCCGGCCGCAGTGGCGGGAGCCGGTGTGGCTCTCACCGGTGCGGTGGTGGGGCTGCCCGACGCTTGCGGCGTAGTGGTGGGCGTGGGCGGCGATGTCGTTCCCGTCGGAGCGGGGGCAGAGGTGGTGGGGGTGGCGCCCGACACCTCGACCACGGTGAACCCACCGATGAGGTTCCCCGAGACCTCGCCCGGTGTCGTGTCGCCCACGAAGGTGTAGAGCGGGGCGCCGTTGTAGGTCACCTGGTAGGTGCCGTTGGCCTGGAGGACCGAGGCCACCGTGCCGGGCACGCCCGTGCCGGCGGTGGGTGTCGTCGCCGCCGACACCGTGAGGGCGGGCCATACCGGGATGCACGGCCCCGTGCAGGTGCTCATTCCGTTGTGATCGCTGGGCAACGTGTACAGGGCGAAGCCCTGGGCGTCGGTGAGCACGGTGCCGAATTTCGCATTGGTGGCCACGCCCACGGTGGCTCCGGCGGCGAACGCCGTGGCCGGCGCCACCGCCACGGCGACCACAGTGGCCACTCCAGCCACGGCCACAAGCGTCCGCCGGGTGATCTGTCTTGCTCGCATGGCCCGAGTCATCCTCTCCTCGGTCGGCGTGGCGCCGACGGCCCTGGTACGGCTGGGTGGGGGGTTTCGTTCACGGTGGACGACCTCGTGGTGGCGGTGACCCCGAACCCCCGGTTGATCCCGGGGGGCCGGGCCTCGTTGATGAAGACAGAGCCAGATCCACAGTGTCGCCACAGGATCGAGGCGTACCTTCGCCTCGAGAACGGCCCCCCTGCCGACACGAGACGGAGAGGCTGCGCCATGCACGAGATGCCAGGTACGCCACCCGTGGCCGGGGTTCCCCCCTGGGCCTCCGCCCCCGAGACCCGACCGAGCCGCACGCCGCGCTGGCTCAAGCTGGCCGTGGGCGTCGGCGCCGCCGCCGGTGTGGCGGTGGGGGCCACCGCCCTGGCCCAGGCGGCCACCGCTCCGGGTAGCCCTTCGTCGGACAACGCCGCCAGTGTGGCGGCGTCGACGTCGACCACCACGACCATGCCGGGTGGGCCCCGCGGCTTCAGCGGCCCCGGGCGAATGCGGGGCGGCATCGGCTTCGGCGGCCTCGGCGGCTTCGGCGGCGGTGCGTTCGGAGGTGGGCCGTTGATCGACGGCCAGTTCACGATCAAGGGCCCCAATGGCTACGAGACCCTGGCCGAGCGCACGGGGACCGTCTCGTCGGCCACCGACACGTCGGGGAGCACGTGGTCGCTCACGGTGAAGAGCGCGGACGGCACCTCGGGCACCTTCACCGTCGACTCGGGCACCAGTGTGAACGGCGGCGAGATGGGCATCGGCAGCGTCAAGACCGGGGACACCGTGCTCGTCACGGCGGTGGTGTCGGGCGACACCGACACCGCCAAGCAGGTCACGGACCAGACCGTGCTCAAGGCCAACGGCGGCACGTGGCGGCCCATGGGTCCGTCGGCGGGCTCCAACACCGGGTCGGGCACGCCCTCGGCGTCGCTGACACCCCCCGTCTGAGGGCCCCCGGTCAGAGGCCCCGCAGGTCCCAGCCCCGCGCTCTACGAAGAGCGGCGTCCTCGGCGCCGACCGCGTTGGTGGTGCTCGAGGCGACGCCGTATGAGCTCGCGTCGTTCCTGGAGCTCGCGGTAGGTGATGGCGTCGACCGTTTCACCGACACCCAGTGAGGCCCGGATGCCGGCCACGTCGAGGGCGGGGATGGTCCCAGGCTCGACCCCCATCTCCATGGCGATGCGATCACCGTGGCGCTCGTGGAAGTACAGCACGACCTTGACGATCTCGCCGATTACGTCCACGTTGGGCGCCATCACCGCCAGCGCGCCGTCGAGGAAGAGCATGTCCTTCACGTAGAGCATGAGCTCCTTGGGCATACGGGCCCCGTAGCCGAGGAGGCCTTTGGTGAGGTTGCGGATCTCGGCGGTGAGCTCCTCGGCGGTGAGGGTGGTGGGGTCGATGGGCGGGCGATCGAGTCCGAGGTCGCGGATCACGGCGTCGATGTCCACGCCGACGGGCAGGGCCCCGAGGTCGCGCATGGCCGCGATCTGTCCGGGGACGTCGTTGGCCGAGGCCGTCATCACGAGGCGGAGGAAGGCCAGTCGTCGCGGCTCGTCGAACCGGCCCGTGATGCCGAAGTCGAGGAGGGCCACACGGCCGTCGGATTGCACGAGGAGGTTGCCGCCGTGCAGGTCCCCGTGGAACACGCCGTAGAGCAACGCCCCCTCGAGGAAGGCGATCAACGCCGCGTGCAGGACCGCCTCGGTGTCGATGCCCGCGTCGCGCATGGCTTCGGCGTCGCCCCAGGCGAAACCGTCGAGGCGCTCCATGACGAGCACCCGGCGGGTGACGAGCGACGGGTGCGGTCGGGGGACGACGATGGCGTGCTGATCGGTGTCGGCGAGCACGCGCGCCACGTCGAGCATGTTCTGGGCCTCGAGGCGGAAGTCGAGCTCCTCCACGATGGTCTCGCCGAACAGCTCCACCAGCGCGGGAGGGTTGGCCAGGGCGGCCACTGGGATGCGTCCCACCAAGAGCGGTGCGATCCAACTCATGGCGGCGAGGTCACGGCGCACCAGCGTGGCCACGTCGGGACGCTGCACCTTGACGACGACGGCTTCCCCGCTCTGGAGGCGCGCGGCGTGGACCTGGGCCACCGACGCCGCCGCGATGGGGGTGCGGTCGAATTCGCTGAACTGCTGCTCCAGGGGCATGCCGAGGTCGGCTTCGACGATGCGGCGGACCACGGCGAAGGGCTCGGCGGGCACCCGGTCGCGGCACAGGCGGAACTCGGCGACGAGCTCCTCGGGGAAGAGGCCCTCGCCCGAGGACAGGATCTGGCCCAACTTGATGTAGGTGGGCCCCAGGCGTTCGAAGGCCACGCGCAAGCGGCGCGACAGCCCGGCCCGTGACCGGTGCTGTCCGTGCCGGCGGTCGCCGAGATACCAGCCCGCTAACGCGGTGCCCAGGATGGCCCCCACCCGGACGACGCGTGACCCCGGGGGGAGCCGGCGCTTGCGGGTGAGTCGCGGCGCCTCGGCCCGGGTCCGCTCCCGGAGCCCGTCGATCCCCGCGTTCCACGACAGCCGGTCGAGGTCGAGGACCCAGGGCGGATGCGAGGAGAAGGCCCCGAAGGCCAGGTCCGCAGGGTCAGGCCCCGCGGTCGACCCGCCGGCGGGAATGGTCATCGTGTCGACCGTACCGTGCCCCAGGGGGCATTCGGTCCGCTCAGGCGGGGGGAGGGCCGATGACGAGGCAGCCGTTGTGACCGCCGAACCCGAAGGAGTTCGACAGCGCCGGAGCCGGTTCCCAGGGCCGTGCCTGGCCGTGGACCACGTCGAGATGGATCTCGGGGTCGGGCTGCTCGTAGCCGGCGGTGGGCGGGATGAGACGGCGGTCGATGCTGAGTGTGGTGGCCACGGCCTCGATCGCCCCGGCTCCACCCAACGCGTGCCCGGTGACACCCTTGATGGAGGTGACGGGAGGCGCCGTTGCGCCGAAAACCTTCTCGATGGCCTGGGACTCGGCCAGGTCGTTGAGGGGGGTGGAGGTGCCGTGGGCGTTGATGTGGCCGACGTCGGCGGCCGACACCCCGGCGTCGGCGAGCGCCAGCTCCATGCAGGCCGCGGCCCCGTTTCCCCCGGGGGCGGGCGCGGTGATGTGGTGGGCGTCGGCGGTCGATCCCGCCCCCAAGAGCTCGGCGTAGATGCGCGCCCCGCGGCGGCGGGCGTGGTCGAGGTCCTCGAGCACGAGGGCGGCCCCACCTTCGGCACACACGAAACCGTCCCGTCGGACATCGAAAGGTCGGGACATCCCCGCGCTCGACAGCGCCGTCATGTTCCCGAAGGCCGCCATGCCGATCCCCACCATGGCGGCCTCGGCCCCTCCGCCGATGGTGACGTCACAGCGGCCCGTCGCCACCAGACGAGCCGCGGCCGCGATGGCGTGAGTTCCCGCCGCGCACGCCGTGGCGATGGTCTCGCACGGGCCGTGGAATCCGGCGTGCATCGAGACGTGGGCCGCCCCCGCGTTCACCATCATCATGGGGATCAGAAACGGCGACACCCGGCGCGGCCCCTTCTCGTGGAACACGCCGATCTGCTCCTGCAGCGTCTCGAGGCCGCCCACGCCTGTGGCGAAGACGACACCGGAGCGATCCGGATCTGCACCGATCTCGCCCGCGTCGACAAGGGCCATGTCGGCGGCCGCCACCGAGAACTGGGCGAAGCGGTCGACGCGACGGACCTCTTTGGGGCCGAACCAGGCGGTGGGGTCGAATCCCTCCACCCGGCGTTCCCCGTCGGGCGCCGGCTTCTGCAGGCCGTCCCAAAAAGCGTCGAGGCCGATCCCGCAGCACGAGACCACGCCCATGCCGGTGACGACGACCCGCCGCCCCTCGACGGGCCCGTCGGGCCCGACGCCCAAGAGCATCAGAGCTTGGCGGAGATCAGATCGTAGGCTTGGCCGACGGTCTCGATGCCTTCGAGCTCGGACTCGTCGACGGTGACGTCGAAGGCCTCCTCGAGAGCCATGACGAGCTCCACGAGGTCGAGGCTGTCGGCATCGAGGTCGTCGCCGAAGCGGGCCTCGGGCACGACTTTGTCCGCCGGTACCTGCAACACGTCGATCGCACACGCCTTGAACTTGTCGAAGCTGGCGGCGTCGGGCACTGCTTCCTCCTAATCGCGTCGCGTCCCGGTCGCCCGGGCCTTGTCGGTCGTTTCCATGATCTGGGGGCTCCCGTCACGACGGTGCCGTCCGTGAGCCCATGAGCACCTCACATCACATCCCCATGGCCAGGCCACCGTCCACCGGGAGGACCGCCCCGGTGATGTAGGCGGCGTCCTCGGAGGCGAGAAAAGCCACTGCCCCCGCAACATCGGCGGGGCTCGCCCTGCGGCCCAACGGCACCAACGCCAGGAGCTGCTCCACGCGCTCTTCTCCCAGGCTGGCGATCATATCCGTGTCGACCACACCGGGCGCGACAACGTTCACCGTGATCCCGCGACTCCCGACCTCGCGCGCCAGGGAACGGGCCAGGCCCACGAGCCCCGCTTTGGCGGCGCCGTAGTTGACCTGGCCGGGGGATCCGAAGAAGGCGACGATCGACGACACCAGGACGATCCGACCCCGATGGGCCCGCACCATGGGCCCGATGGCTCGGCGCACGACCCGGTAGACACCCGAAAGATTGGTGTCGAGGACCTCGTCCCACGCCTCCTCCTTCATGCGCAGGAGCAAGGTGTCCTTGGTCACCCCGGCGTTGGCCACGAGGACCTCGACGGGGCCGAAGGCCTGTTCCACGGCCACGAAGGCCGATTCGACCTGGGCGGGGTCGCGGACGTCGCACGGCACGGCCAAGAGGTCGGTGCAATGGGCCGCGGGCCCCGTCGGGTCCGGAGGGGGCGAGGTCTTGTAGGTGATCACCACCTGGTCGCCGAGTGCCTGGAAGCGCCGTGCGCACCCGAGGCCGATGCCTCGTGAACCACCGGTGACCAAGACCACCCGTCCGGGAGCCGCCTGGGCCGGCGTGGCCGTGGTGCTCATCGTCCGCCGGTGTCGACGGTCCAGCGCACCAGCGTGCTGGCCCACGCCATCCCAGCCCCGAAGCCCGACATGAGGACGCGGTCTCCCGGGCCCAGGCGTCCGGCGTCGGCAGCATCAGCGAGGGCGAGAGGGATCGAGGCGCTCGAGGTGTTGCCCATCCGGTCCACGACGACGGCCACGCGCTCCATGGGGATGCCCAGACGCGACGCGGCGGCCTCGATGATGCGCAGGTTGGCTTGATGGGGGACGAACAGGGCGACGTCATCGGGGGTGAGCTTGGCGCGCTCGAGCGCGTTGGTGGCCGAGTCGACGGTGATCCGCACGGCGCGACGGAAGACCTCCTTGCCCTCCATCTGCATGTACCCGCCGTGGGCACACGTCAGAAGATCGTGGGCGCTCCCGTCGACTCCGAGGTCGACCGCCAGCAGACCGTCGAGGTCGCTGGCCTCGAGCACCACCGCTGCGGCCCCGTCGGCGAAGAGCACGGCCGTGGCCCGGTCATCGGGATCGGTGAGCAGCGAGACGCAATCCGCACCGACGAGCAGCACCCGATGGGCCGCTCCGGAGCTGACGGCTCCGTGGGCGGCCACCAGCGCGTACACGAACCCGGCGCACGCGGCGTTGACATCGAAGGCCCCGCCCGACAGGCCCAGGGCGTAGTGCACCGCCGCCGACGTGGCCGGCACGGCCAGGTCGGGGGTGCAGGTGGCGAGCACGAGCAGGTCGACCTGGTCTGGCGCCAACCCTGCGCACTCGAGGGCCCGGCGTCCGGCGTCGGTGGCCAAAGACGACACCGTGCCCCCGATGCGTCGCTCGCGAATGCCCGAACGCGTGACGATCCATTCGTCGGTGGTGTCGAGGCGCGCTTCGAGCTGGGCGTTGGTGACGACGGTGTCGGGCAGGGCACTGCCCCACCCGGTGATCACCGCCCCGGTGGGGCTCACGCGCCGCCGGCCTGCACGCGTAGCCAGGCGATGGGCTCGCCCGCGGCGACGCGCTCGCCGGGATGGGCCAGGAAGCCGACCACCATCCCCGCGAAGGGGGTGCGGACCTCGACGGCACCCACCGTGCCCAGCAGATCGCCCACCGACACCGGAGCGCCGTCGGTGCCCGGGACGTCGCTGCCGTCGGGAGCGAGCCCGCCCGGTCCTGGCGCGGCCAGACCGGCGACGGGCTCGAACACACCGGCCGCGGGCGAGATGACCACCCGCTCAGAGGTGTAGAGGTGCTCCCCCTGATGGGCGGCGGCATAGGCGTTCCACGTCTCGCTCCCGGCGATGGCGTTGACGAGGGTGTCGAGATCGTCGGGGGTGGCCACCGAGCTGGCCAGGGCGTCGGGGAGGGTGCGCCGGGCGAGGCCCGTGAGCACCCCGCCGGTCCCGACTTCGACGAACCGGGTGGCACCGAGCCCCTCGAGGGTCTCGAGGCTCTGACGCCAGCGCACCGGGCTGCACAGCTGCGCCGACAACAATCCGGGCCACTCCTCCGCCGTAGTGTGGGCGCGGGCGTCGACGTTGGCAACGACGGGGATCTCGGGCACGGTGAAGGCCGCGCTGGCCAGGGACTTCCGGAGCCACGATCGTGCCGGGGCCATCAGCGTGGTGTGGAAGGCCCCGGCCACGGGGATGGCGATCACTTTGCGGGCGCCGAGCTCCTTGGCGATGGCGCCGGCGCGCGCTACGGCTTCGGCCGTGCCGGCGATTACGACCTGGCCGGGCGCGTTGTAGTTGGCCACCCACACCTCGCCTTCGGCCCGCTGGCACGCGGCCTCGACGGCGTCGTCGTCCGCGCCCATCACCGCCGCCATCGTCCCGGGGTGCTCCTCCGCCGCGTTGTGCATGGCTTCGCCCCGTTCGATCACGAGGCGCACGCCTTCCTCGAAGCCCAGGGCGCCGCTGGCGGCCAGGGCGGTGTACTCGCCCAGGCTGTGGCCCGCGCACAAGCGGGGCTCGATACCGACCCGCTCGATGGCGTCGAGGACCACGAGGCTGAGGACGAACGTGGCCAGCTGCGCGTTGGCGCTGAGGGTGAGCTCGTCCTGATCGACCTCGAGCAGCAGACGGGCGACGTCGCGGCCGGCGATGGCCGAGGCCTCTTCGACGACCTCCCACGAGGGGTGTTCCCGCCAGGCGCGACCCATGCCGGGTCGCTGGGATCCCTGACCCGGGAAGGTGAACGCCAGCACTCGGACTCCTCTTCTTCGCGTACCGATCGAACGGGGGTGGCCCCAGGGTGACACGATCGGAGCGCCAGGTCACGTTACCGGCAGGTCATGACGAGTCCGCTCGCGCCCAGCTAACACTTGGGACCGATGATCGATCGAGGGTCTGCGCAACAGGCGACGAGCGACCGAGACGCGGCGTCACACGTGATCGTCGACCGTGAGAGACCCTATGCGAGAGATACGCCCGCTCCCTTCTGCCCGGTAGCATCCAAAGACGCGCCCGAGTGGGGGAATAGGCAGACCCGAAGGCCTCAAAAGCCTTTGTTCGCAAGGACGTGCGGGTTCGAGTCCCGCCTCGGGCACGATGGGCGGGGCTGGCGCACCGTAGCGAACAGGTGTTTGGGCACGGGCCGCACTCGACAGGGCCGCGGGTCACCTAGAATTCCCGGTACATGCGCCGCTCCTTGGTCGAACGATCCCTTCGGGATGTCCACGGACGCCTCGTGCGGGTCCGCGAGGAACTGGCGGTCCTGGACGAGCAGCTGGCCGTGCTCAACGATGCCGCCGATGACGCCCGCATCCGGTCGCTCGTGTCGGAGACGCCGATCGCCGGGCACGACTACGCCGACGCACAACGCTCCGCCGACGCCGCCAACCGGGGCCGGACCGCGCTGTCGGCCATGATCACCGAGTTGGAGCGTCGTCAGGACGAGCTGCTCGGCAAGCTGGTCGTCGAGCCCAGGTAGCCGGGCACCGGACCGCGCACCCAGAAGAAGAGAGAGACCCCCCGCATGGGCAAACGCGTCGTCATCGCTGAGGACGAGGCCATCATCCGTCTGGACCTGAAAGAGATCCTCGAAGCCGAGGGATACTCGGTCGTGGGGGAGACCGGCCGCGGCGACGAGGCTGTGGATCTGGTGGCGACGCACCAGCCTGATATCGCCATCCTCGATATCAAGATGCCCGGTATCGACGGCATCGAGGCCGCCCGACGGATCTCGGCCAACCACCGTGTGGCGGTGCTGATCCTCACCGCCTTCAGCCAGCGAAACCTGATCGAGGAGGCGCGTGACGCCGGGGTGGCCGCGTATCTGGTGAAGCCGTTCCAGCGCGGTGAGCTGGTCCCTGCCATCGCTGTCGCCACGGCCCGCTTCGAGGAGTACCGGGCCATCGAGGACGAGCACACCCGCCTGTCGGAGGACGTGCCCACCCACGAGGACAAGCTCCGCACCCGCCAGATGGTGGACCGGGCCAAGGCCGTGCTGATGGACGGCCACGGCATGGCCGAGGAGGTCGCGTTCGCCTTCATCCAGCGCACGGCGATGGACCGCCGTGTCCGGATGGAGCGGGTGGCCCAAGAGATCATCGACGGGGACCTCACCCCCTGAACCGGGCCTCGACGGCCTGACGAGGGCGACCACCGGGCCGGGTCGGGACGCGCCGGCGCCACATAGGATCCGGGGCGGTGCCAACCTCGAAGCCCGACACCGGCGATCTGTACCTGCTGGACGGCAATTCCCTCGTCTTCCGGGCGTTCTTCGCCCTCCCCATCGACCTGGCCACCAAAGCCGGTCAGGTCACCAACGCCGTGCACGGGTTCACCTCGATGCTGGTGATGCTGCTGCGTGACAGCGAGCCCGGCGGCATGGCCGTCGCTTTCGACCGCCCGGAGCCGACCTTCCGTGACGACATCGTCGAGGACTACAAGGGCAACCGCCCCGACACCCCCGACCTCCTCATCCCCCAGTTCTCGCTGGTGCGCCACGTGCTGGGCGCCCTTGGCATCGTGATGGTGGAGAAGGCCGGGTACGAGGCCGACGACATCCTCGCCACCCTCGCCACCCAGGCGCGTGACGCAGGGCGCAACGTGGTGGTGGTGAGCGGCGACCGAGACACCTTCCAACTCGTCGAAGACCCGCTCGTCAAGGTCATGTACACGCGCCGGGGTATCTCCGACACCGTGGTCTACGACGAGGCCGGCATCATGGAGCGCCACGGCGTCTCCCCCCGGGCGTACCCCACGCTGGCGGCGTTGCGCGGCGATACCTCCGACAACCTGCTGGGCGTGCCCGGGGTGGGGGAGAAGACCGCCGCCAAGCTGGTGAGCACCTACGGCGACCTCGACAGCATCTTCGAGCACGTCGCGGACCAGACACCCAAGCTGCGCCAGAACCTGGCTGAGCACGAGGAGCAGGTGCGGCGCAACGCCGCGGTGATCCCGCTGGTGCGCGACGTGGGGCTCGACGTGACACTCGACGACCTCGCCCTGGGGAAATGGGACCCGGCCGAGGTCAAGCGGGTGTTCGGCGAGCTCGAGATGCGCTCGGCCTGGCAGCGCCTGGCGCCGTTGTTGGGCGGGGACGCCGACGAGGCGCTGCCACGCGCCGCGGGCACCCGGGGGCCGCCCGCCATCGACCTGGGATCGATTACCGCCACCGTCCCCGCCGATGCCGATGCCGCGGCCACCGCCCTCCTGGCCGCGGCCAGGGCCAAGGACCCCGTCGCCGTGGCCCCGGTGTGGTCGGGGGATGCGGGCCGGAGCCCCTTGGTGGGCATGGCCGTCGTGGCCGCCCCGCCGGGGGGTGACCAGGAGCCGGTGAGCGACCCGGGTGCGTCGCCGATGTGGCTGGACGAGGGGTTGCTGGGCTCCCCTGGCGTCCTGGCGGCGCTCGGCGCCCTGATGGGCCCGGGCGGTGCTCCGCTGGTGGCGCACGGGTCGAAAGAGCTCATGCGGAGCCTGCTCCCGCTCGGGATCGACATCACCTCGCTGGCACTCGACACCGCCGTGGTGGCATACCTGCTCGACCCGTCCTCGGGTCGCTACCGACTCGAGGACGTGGTCGAAGTGCAGCTGGGTCTGGCCCTCGACGCCGACGTGGAGGCAGAGGCGGCGGGCCAGCTCGCGCTCGACGGCCCCCCGGACCTCGAGGTGTCCACCCTGGCGGCGCGCAACGCCGTGGCGCTGGGCCTCCTGTTCGCCCCCATGCGCGAGGCGCTCGTGCGGGCCGGACTCGAGCGGCTCCATGACGAGGTGGAGCGTCCCCTCGTACGCGTCCTGGCCCGCATGGAGGTCGCCGGGGTGCGCGTCGACACCCAGGAGCTGCGCCGCATCGCCGACGGGCTCGTGGCCGAGTGCGCCCGCCTCGAAGCCGAGATCCACGAGCTGGCGGGGGAGAGCTTCAACGTCAACTCCACACCGCAGCTCCGCACCGTGCTCTACGACCGTCTGGGTCTCACACCGGGTCGCAAGACCAAGACGGGGTTCTCCACCGACGCATCCACCCTCGAGAAGCTGCGCGGCCAGCACCCCATCATCGACACCTTGCTCCGGTACCGGGAAGTGGAGAAGCTGCGCTCGACCTACGGCGAGACCCTCCTGGCCGAGGTCGGCGCCGACGGGCGCATCCATGCCACCTTCGGCCAGACCGTGGCGCGTACGGGGCGACTGTCGTCGGACCGGCCCAACCTCCACAACATCCCCGTCCGCAGCGAGGAGGGTCGGCGTCTGCGCAAGGCCTTCATCCCGGCCGAGGGATGTCGCCTGCTGGTGGCCGACTACGACCAGATCGAACTGCGGGTCATCGCGCACCTGTCTCATGACCCGGGGCTCGTGGCCGCCTTCGCCGAGGGACGCGACATCCACCGTGCCACCGCCTCCAGCGTGTTCGGGGTGGCACCCGAGGACGTGACCTCGGCGCAGCGCAACCGGGCCAAGATGGTCTCGTACGGCCTCGCCTACGGCATGGAGGCCTACGGCCTCGCCCAACGCCTGTCGATCGAGCCGCCCGAGGCGGCGCAGATCCTCGACGCCTATTTCGTGGCCTTTCCCGCCGTGCGGGCCTACATGGACCGGACCGTGGTCGAAGCCCGGTCCCGGGGCTACACCGAGACGCTCTTCGGCCGGCGCCGCCCGCTGCCGGACCTGCACTCGCCCAATCACAACCTGCGCATGGCGGCCGAGCGCCAAGCCATGAACGCCGGCATCCAGGGCCTCGCCGCCGATCTGTTCAAGGTGGCTCTGGTCCGCCTCGACGCCGCGCTCGAGGAGAAACAGCTCGCCTCCCGGGTGGTCCTCCAGGTCCACGACGAGGTGCTGGTGGAGGTGCCGGGAAACGAGGAGGCGCTCACCGGGGACCTCGTCTCGACCGTCATGGGGAGCGTGGCCGACGCCGTCCACCTCGCCGTGCCGCTGGAAGTCTCCGCCGCGTGGGGTGACACCTGGGCCGACGCCAAGGGATAGAAACACCCCCCAGGGCAGCTCACAGGAGGCGTTTGCTACCATTGTGCACCGGTCGTCACCGACGACCGCGCCGTGCTCACTCTCGATGAGCTCGGTGCCCAATCCCGAAAGCGAGTTCTGAAGTTCATGCCCGACGAAGCAGCCGGTTCCTCCGGCGTAGCTGACCCGGCGGCTAGTCCCGCCGCGGCGGCCGGTGAAGTCCCCGGCGCCCTCGCCCTTCTCTCCAATGCCCCCATGGGCACCTTCGACGAGACGGGGAAGTACGTCCCCCGTGCCATCGTCGAGGACGACCTGGGCGGCGCCTCACTCGAAGATGCCATCGACGCCACCATCGTCGAGTTCGACGACGGTGACATCGTCGAGGGCACGGTCGTCAAGATCGACAAGGACGAGGTCCTCCTCGACATCGGGTTCAAATCAGAAGGTGTCATCCCTTCCCGCGAGCTCTCGATCCGCAACGACATCGACCCTTCGGAGATCGTCAGCCTGGGAGACCAGATCGAAGCGTTGGTGCTCCAGAAGGAAGACAAAGAGGGCCGGCTGGTCCTGTCGAAGAAGCGGGCGCAGTATGAACGCGCCTGGGGCACCATCGAGAAGATCAAGGACTCCGACGGCATCGTCAAGGGGCCGGTCATCGAAGTGGTCAAGGGCGGCCTGATCGTCGACATCGGATTGCGGGGCTTCCTACCCGCTTCGCTGGTGGAGCTGCGGCGGGTGCGGGAGCTGCAGCCCTATGTCGGGCGCAGCATCGAGGCCAAGATCATCGAGCTCGACCGCAACCGCAACAACGTGGTGCTGTCTCGCCGGGCCTGGCTCGAGGAGACCCAGAAGGAACAGCGCGGCGAATTCCTCGTCAACCTGAAGCCCGGCGAGCGCCGTCGTGGCGTGGTGTCCTCGGTGGTGAACTTCGGTGCCTTCGTCGACCTCGGGGGTATGGACGGGCTCATCCACGTGTCGGAGCTCTCGTGGAAGCACGTCGACCATCCCTCGTCGGTCGTCTCGGTGGGGGACGAGGTGGAGGTCGAGGTGCTCGACGTCGACCTCGACAAAGAGCGCATCAGCCTGTCGCTCAAAGCCACCCAGACCGATCCCTGGCAGGAGTTCGCCAACACCCACCAGGTGGGCGAGCTGGTCTATGGCCGCATCACCAAACTGGTGCCCTTCGGATCCTTCGTCCAGGTGGGCGACGGCATCGAGGGCCTGGTGCACATCTCGGAGATGGCCGGCCACCACGTCGATCTCCCCGAGCAGGTCGTCACCCCGGGTGAGGAGCTGTGGGTGAAGATCATCGACATCGACCTCCAACGGCGCCGCATCAGCCTCTCGATCAAGCAGGCCGCCGAGGGCGGCGAAGTCTCCGAGGAGTACCGCGAGGCCTTCGGCGAACACGCCTACGACGAGCAGGGCAACTACATCGGCTTCGACTACGGCGGCACCGAGTTCACCCCCGAGACCGAGGCCCAGGCGGCCTGGGCCGAGTACGTGGCCGAGCACGGCACCCCGCCCGAAGGGGCCGAGGGCGGTCCTCCTCCCGCTCCTCCTACGGGAGACGGCAACGGCAGTGTTCCCGAGGCGTCAGCTCCCGAGGCGTCAGCTCCCGAGGCGTCAGCACCCGAGGCGCCCGCGGCGGAGCCACCCCCACCAGACGTTCCCGCGCCAGAGGGGGCCGGTGCCGATGCGCCGGTGGCGGCCGACGCATCGACCGAGACCGAAGCTCCCGACAGCGCCGCGCCGGCCGGGAGCTGAGCCCTGGCGTCGTGATCCGGCGCCCGGGAACCCTGCGTCTTCAGAGTCCGTCGTTCGGCTTGCGGTCAGTCCTTGGGGTCGACCCACAACGGCGACCGCTGGGTCGTTGGGCCCGGGGATGACACCGGCGGGGCCGTGGGTGTCGGCGCGGCTGGGATCGGTGGGGAGGTCATCGACGGCGGGTCGGGCGCCTGCACGCTCCACGCCGGCGGTTGGTCCGACCCGGGGTCCGGCCCCGGGCTCGTGACCGATGCCGCAAAGGCGGCGGCCGGATGCGAGCCGAGCGGGAAGTGACAAGCCACGAAGTGATCGGGAGCGATGGCGCGCATCTGCGGCTCTTCCTCGGCGCATATCTCTTGCGCGAAGGGACAGCGCGTCCGGAACCGGCACCCCGACGGGGGGTTGATGGGCGACGGGAGGTCACCGGCCAGCGCCGCCTTGCCGTTGCGCGAGGCACCGGGGTCGGGTTCGGGGATCGACGTGAGCAAGGCCTCGGTATAGGGGTGCTCGGGCCGGTGGTACAGGTCGTCAGGGCGCGCCACCTCGCACAGCTTCCCGAGGTACATGACTGCCACCCGGTCGCTCACGTTCTTCACCACGGCGAGGTCGTGGGCGATGAACACCATGGTGAGACCGCGATCGCGCTTGAGGTCGTCGAGGAGATTGAGGATCTGGGCCTGGACCGACACGTCGAGGGCGGAGACGGGCTCGTCGCAGACGAGCACCGTGGGCTCGAGCATGAGGGCGCGGGCGATGCTCACCCGCTGGCACTGGCCGCCTGACATCTCGGTGGGTCGACGGCCCCCGGCGTCGCCGGGGTCGATCCCCACGGACTCGAGGGTCGCTCGGGCCTTGGCCTTGCGTTCGTCCTTGGTGCCGATGCCCCACACCGACAGCGGCTCGACCACGGCGTCGAGCACCCGTCGGCGCGGGTTGAGCGACGAGATGGGGTCCTGGAAGACCATCTGGATCTTGGTGCGGGCCCGGCGCATCTCCGAACGTGACAGGGAGGTGAGCTCGGTCCCATCGAATTTCACCGACCCGGAGTTGGGGGTGTTCACGAGGGCGAC